>JBKPSH010000010.1:0-16812 GCA_046734955.1 Acidobacteriota bacterium | reverse complement strand
GCGAACGATCACGCGCGCCGAGTACGAACGCCGCGGCCGTCCCGTTGCCAAGAAGCCTTGAAACCGGCTACACTTAACCTCTTGCGGACAAGCCTGGCGGGCCGCGCCTTGAGGCTGCGCTTTGAACATTCGGCGTAGAGTACCGGGTCGGGCAAGCTCGAAGGCGCAGACCATGAGGTCCGCGCCACGAGCCGCGCTGGGGCGTGGCCAAGCGGTAAGGCGCGGGACTTTGGATCCCGTATTCGGAGGTTCGAATCCTCCCGCCCCAACCACATCAATGCTGATGATGGCTGAGATGCTTCTCCGATGAATGGCGGCCAGCTGAAATTATTCTCTGGGAGCGCGCACCCGGCGCTCGCCCACGAGATTGCGGAATTTCTCGGGGTGTCGATGGGGCACGCACGCCTCCAGCGGTTTCCCGACACGGAATGCTCGTTCCAGATCGACGAGAACATCCGTGGCACGGACGTTTTTGTCGTGCAGCCCACGTGCGCGGACGTCGACCGCAGCATCATGGAGCTGTGCGTGATGATTGATGCGTTTCGCCGATCGTCGGCGTCGCGCATCACGGCGGTGATTCCGTATTACGGCTACGCGCGGCAGGATCGCAAGGACAAACCGCGCGTGCCAATCTCGGCCAAGCTCGTGGCGAACCTGCTGAGCGCGGCCGGAACGAATCGCGTCTTGACGATGGATCTGCACAAGGCGCAGATTCAGGGGTTCTTTGACATCCCGGTCGATCACCTGTTTGCCGCGCCGGTGATCATCGATTACTGTTCGCGGCTCGCGTTTCCGAACCTGACGATTGTGTCGCCGGACGCGGGAGGTGCCGAGCGCGCTCGCGCATACGCGAAGCGTCTCGATGCCGACCTGGCGATCATCGACAAACGGCGGAGCGACGACGGGACTGCCGAAGTGATGAACGTGGTCGGCGATGTCACGGGCCAGACCTGCATCATTCAGGACGACATCATCGATACCGCCGGGACGATCGTGAAGGCGGCGCATGCGCTGAAAGCAAACGGGGCGCAGCGCGTGCTCGCCTGCGCCGTGCACGGAGTGCTGTCCGGCCCCGCAATCGAGCGGCTCGAGGCGGCGCCGATCGATCAGGTGATCATCACCAATACGATCCCGCTGAGCGGCGAGCGTGCGCGGTGCAAGAAGATCAAGGTGCTCTCGGTGGCCAGGCTTCTCGGCCAGGCGATTCGGAGCATTCATGAGGAGACGTCGGTCTCTTCGCTATTTGTGTAATTGGAAGTTTCCAGTTCCCAGTCTCCAGTTTCCAGTTCTCGGAACTGGATACCACAACTGGCAACTGGCAACTGGAAACTGGAAACTGGAAACTGAGATGGACGCAACATTACAAGCAGAGAAACGTGAAGGGCGCGGCAAGAACGAAGCGAGGCGGCTGCGCGCACAGGGCCGCATTCCCGCTGTCGTCTACGGTGCCGAGAAGGGCAAGGCGGTCGAGATCGCGGTGGATCCCAAAACGCTGATGCGGATCCTCCACTCCGAGTCAGGAGTGAACACGCTCATCGGACTGCAGCTCGGTGGCGGGAATACCCGCGTGCTCGTCAAGGAGTATCAGGTCGATCCCATCGATCACAAGCTGCTGCATGCCGACTTCTATCAGGTTGCGATGGACAAGACGATTACCGTCACGGTCCCGGTCATCCTGAAAGGTGAAGCGAAGGGTGTCAAGCAGCAGGGCGGGATCGTCGACTTCGTCAATCGCGAGATCGAGATCGAAGTCCTGCCCGGCGACATCCCCGAGAACATCACGGTGGACATCAGCGAGCTGATGCTGCACGAAGGCGTGCGCGTGCGCGATCTGCAGACAGCGGAGTCGAAGTGGAAGGCGACGAGCGATGCCGACATGATGATCGTCCATGTCGTGACGCTGCGCGTCGAGGAAGAGCCGGCGCCGGCGGATGCCGCCGCTGCGGCTGCGACGGCTGCACCGGCCGAGCCCGAGGTTATCAAGAAGGGCAAGACCGACAAGCCGGAAGAAGAGGCTGCGGCCGCGAAAGAGAAGAAATAGCGCCTGCGGCCCGCGCGAGGATAGCGAGTCTTCGAGCGCCGGAGCGCGAGCGAGCGGGGGTGGGGCCCCGCGAGCAGTGAGAAAAGCTGACGGGGCCCTGGATGAAGCTCGTTGTCGGATTAGGGAATCCCGGCCGCAAGTACGCTGGCACCCGGCACAATGTCGGGTTCGAGATCGTCGACCTGGTTGCCGAGCGGCATCGGCTGGAATGGGAGTCGGCACCGACCGACGCGGTGCAGACTCGATGGCGAACGCAATCAGCAATCGTCGTAAAGCCGCTGACGTTCATGAATCTCAGCGGCATCGCAGTCGGCGAGCTGCTGCGGTTTTACAAGATCGAGCTTCCAGATCTGTTTGTTATCGTCGACGACATTTATCTGGAATTGGGGAGGCTCAGAGCGCGGCCTTCCGGATCCGCTGGCGGCCATAACGGCCTGAAGTCGATCATCAGCGCGCTCGGGACCGAAGAGTTTGCACGGCTGCGAGTCGGGATCGGGCGCGGAGATCGCCCGGGCGGATTTGCCGATCACGTGCTGGCGAAGTTCGAACCGGAAGAGCGGGACGACATCGCCGAGGCGACGATTCGCGCCGCGGACGCCGCCGAACTGTTCGTCACCGACGGTATCGTGGCGGTGATGAACAGGTTCAACAGGAAAGAAGACGGGGAATAGACAACCTATCTTCTCCTTGCTACTGGACGCAGTTTCCAGTTCCAGTGCCCAGTTACCAGTAAGAATGACTGGAAACTGGAGACTGGAAACTGGCAACTGTTCAAAGTGGCCGCATAGTCCATAAGGAGACACATGAGCACCACACGACAGTACGAGCTCGTCTACATCGTCACGCCTGAGGCGAGCGAGCAGGAGACTGCCGATCTGCACACGCAGATCGAGCAGATCGTCCAGCGATTCAACGGCACGCTCGACAAGACCGAGAACTGGGGCAGAAAGCGCCTGGCCTACGACATCGGGCATCACCGCGAGGGCACTTACGTCGTCGAGACCATCACCGGCTCGGGAGAGCTGATGAAGGAAATCGATCGCCGCCTGCGCGTGATCGATCAGGTCATCCGCCATCTCATCGTTCGCGTCGATGAGGAATTGCGGGTTGCGCAGCGAACGAGCGAAGCGCGCAAGAAGTTCTCCGCGCGCCGCCGGGTCGCCCGCGGACTGCCACCGGAGCGTCAGCCTGGTGAAGGACGTGGCGATGCCGATTCTCAGGACGACATGGAAGGCCTGGAGGTCCAGCGATGAGGGAAGAGCGAGGGGGCCGCGGAGGACGCGGGGGAGACAAGAAGGACGGCAAAGGCGGCGCCGATTCGCCGCGCCGTGGATTCTTCCGACGCCGCCGCGTGTGCAAGTTCTGCGCGGAGAAGATCGACTACATCAATTACAAAGATGTGCGCCTGCTGGCGCCATTTCTGCCCGAGCGCGGCAAGATCCAGCCGCGGCGCATTTCAGGCACGTGCGCGCTTCATCAGCGCAAGCTGCAGGTCGCAATCAAGCGCGCGCGTCAGCTCGCGCTGATCCCGTACGTGACAGATTAATTGTTAATTGGTGAATTGGCGAACTGGGGCTTAATCACCATCCGGTCAATTCACGAATCCAATTCACCAATTCACAAATTCACGAATTCACCAATTGCAGGAATCACCATGGAAGTCATCCTGAGAGAACACGTCGAACATCTGGGGCGCCGCGGCGACATTGTGAAGGTCGCCGAGGGCTACGCTCGCAATTACCTCCTGCCGCGCAAGCTTGCGCTGGCGGTGAACGAAGGGAACAAACGTCAGATCGAACGCGAACGGAAGAACGCAGAGGCGCGCGAGCTGGAAGAGAAGACTCAGGCCGACGCGTTTGCGGCACGCCTGGCGGAACTCGAGATCGCGATCCCGCGGCGCGTCGGCGAGAACGATACGCTGTATGGATCGGTGACGACGGTCGACATCGCGTCGGCGCTTGCGGCGAAGGGCTTCGAAGTCGATCGACGCAAGATCGTACTTGCTGACCCATTGAAGGCTCTTGGTCAAGTGACCGTGCCGATCAAGATCCACAGAGACGTGACAGCCCAGGTCAAAGTCAGCGTCGTCCCAGAAAAATAATAAAAAAAGATTTTTTTCGGGGCGCCTCGATCGATAATCGCGGCGCCCTTTTTTTGACGCGCGCCTTGGCTGACCTCGCTGCACCGACACGTACGCTCCCTCACAATCTCGACGCGGAAAAATCCGTGCTCGGCGCGATCCTCATTTACAACGACGCGTTCAACGCCGCCGCCGAAGTGATCGACGCCGGGGATTTCTTCCGCGACGCGCACCGGCGAATCTTCGACCGCATGGTCGCGCTCAACGAGCGCGGCGACGCCATCGATTTCGTGACGTTGAAAGAGGAGTTGATGCGGCGCGGGGATCTCGACGAAGTGGGAGGGCCCGCCTACATCGCGTCGCTCGCTGACGGCGTGCCGCGATCCGCCAACGTCGAGTACTACGCGAAGATCGTCAAGGAGAAAGCCACCCTTCGCAATCTCATTCATTCGGCGAACAAGATTCTCGCCGACGCCTACGACGCCGAGGACGAACCGGATCTGCTGCTCGACAGCGCCGAACGCGCGATCTTCGCGATTGCCGAAGATCGCATTCGTGCCGGGTTCGTGCCGCTGCGCGACCTCGTGCAGAGCAGCTTCACCACGATTGAAAAGCTGCAGCAGCACAAGGGTCTCGTGACCGGAGTGCCAAGTGGTTTCGTCGATCTCGATGAGATGACGTCGGGTTTGCAGCCGTCGGATCTGATCCTGGTTGCCGCGCGGCCGTCGATGGGGAAGACGAGCTTCGTGCTGAATATCGCGCAGCACATCGGCACGTCGACTGACATGACGGTTGGATTCTTCAGCCTCGAGATGTCAAAAGAGCAGCTCTTCATGCGCATGCTCACGTCCGAGGCGCGCATCGATGCGCATCGATTCCGGAGCGGCTATCTCAGCGAGAAGGATTACGGCCGACTGTCGCACGCGCTTGGGACACTTGCCGAGGCGCGCGTGTTCATCGACGACACGGCGTCGCTCGGCGTGCTCGAGATGCGCGCGAAAGCACGGCGGCTGAAAGCGGAGCACGGGCTGCACCTGCTCATCATCGATTACATTCAGCTGATGCAGGGGCGCGGGCGGTTTGAGAGCCGGCAGGTCGAGCTCGCGTCGATATCCCGATCGCTCAAAGGCCTCGCGAAGGAACTCCAGGTGCCAATCATCGCGCTGTCGCAGCTGTCGCGTGCGCCGGAGACGCGATCCGATCATCGGCCGCAGTTGTCGGATCTGCGCGAGTCCGGCGCACTCGAGCAGGACGCTGACGTGGTGATGTTCATTTATCGCGAAGAACAGTACCGCGATGCTGATGGCGCGCCGAATGAAGGCGCCGAAGGGGTGGCCGAGATCATCATCGGCAAGCAGCGCAATGGTCCGGTAGGGACGGCGAAGCTCGCGTTCATCAAGGAACACACGCGCTTCGAGAATCTCGCGCATGGAGGTCAATGAAGCGCCTGCGGCCCGAGCGAGGCGCGAAGCCGCCGAGCGAGAGCGAGTGGCGGTGGGGCCCCACGAGCAGTGAGCAATAGACCGACGGTTGCGCGCGTCGATCTCGAAGCGATCAAATCGAACCTCCGCGCGATCTCCAGCTTTCTCGCAGGCTCCACTCACAGACCCGTTCCAAAGATCATCGCCGTCGTCAAGGCGAACGCGTACGGTCATGGGGCGGCAGAAGTCGGCCCCGCCCTCGAGCAGACGGGCGCGGCGATGCTCGCGTGCGCCGACATCGAGGAAGGCATCGTTCTGCGGCGAGCGGGGGTTCGGATTCCAATCCTGGTCTTCGGCGCGCTCGGCATCAGCGATCTCCATGGCGTCTTTCAGCACTATTTGACGCCAACCATCTCCACACCTTCAGCCGCGCGAGCACTGCAGGCGGCAGCTGCGAAGCATTCAGCGATTTTGAAGTGCCACCTGAAGATTGACACCGGCATGAACCGGCTCGGTTTCCGTCACGACAACATCGGCCGGACGCTGCCGGAAGTTGCCGCAAGCCGGAACCTGTCGATCGACGCGGTCTACACCCATTTCGCGACCGCAGACGAGCCGGAGAGTCCGGCCTTCAACCAGCAACGCGAACGGTTCGAGGCCGCATGTGGCAAGCTGAATGAGATCGGAATTGCACCGCGTATGCGCCATGCCGCGAACAGCGCGGCGATTCTCCGCGATGAGCGCGTGTGGTACGACTTCGTCCGTCCCGGATTGCTGCTTTTCGGGATCGTGCCGCCGCCACTTGCGGCCATGCTGCCGCTGAGACCTGCTCTGTCACTCCATAGCCGTATCGTTCATGTGAAAGGACTGCGGCCCGGGGAAGGAACCGGATACGGCCTGCAGTCGGTGGCCGAGTCGCCGCGGACGATCGCCGTCGTCCCTGCCGGATATGCAGACGGCCTGGACCGGCGCCTGGCAGGTCGTGGCTACATGCTCGTGCGTGGCCGCCGTGCGCCGATCGTCGGGTCCGTCTGCATGGACATGACGATGATCGATGTGACCGGCACCGACGTTGCACCGGGCGACGAGGTCGTCATCATCGGTCAGCAGGGAGGTGAGTCGCTCGACGTGCGCGAAATCGCCGCATCGATCGGAACGATTCCTTATGAGTTGCTGTGTCGGGTGGGAGCACGGATTGAACGGGTATATGAGTGAGTTTCCAGTTTCCAGTCTCCAGTCGGACACCGCAGAAATCGCCGCATGGAACAGAACATCGCGTTGAACTTTCTGGAAACTGGTAACTGGAAACTGGTAACTGGAAACTAACACCATTCAATGAAAACAAAGACCATCTTCGCGTGCCAAGAATGCGGCGCTCAGTCACAGAAGTGGCTTGGGCGATGCGCCGAATGCGGTGCGTGGAACTCGCTCGTCGAGGAGCGCGCTGCGGAGCTGTCGGTCGCGACGACATCGGAAGCCGCAAAGCGATACAGCCTGGCAGCGGCTTCCGGGCCGCAGTTGTATGCCGATATCGACACTGTCGTTGCCGAACGTCTGACGACGGGGATCGATGAATTCGATCGCGTGCTTGGAGGAGGTGTCGTTCCCGGATCGCTCGTGTTAATCGGCGGCGAACCGGGAATTGGCAAATCCACTTTGCTGCTGCAGGCCGCCGCACATTTCGCGAAGACGTTCGGCCCGGTCTTGTATAGCTCCGGCGAAGAATCGGAGCATCAGATCAAATCGCGCGGCGAACGGTTGGGAATTGAACGGGCGCCGCTCTACATCCTCGCCGAAACGTGTCTCGAACGCATTCTCGAAGAAATCGCCCGTCTCAGACCAGCGTTCATCATCGTCGATTCGATTCAGACCGTGTTCTCGCTTCGATTTCAGTCGGCACCCGGCAGCATCGGCCAGGTGCGTGAGGCGGCAACGCAGTTGCTGTTCGCGGCGAAGGGACAGAACATCCCGACGTTTCTCGTCGGACATGTCACGAAGGATGGCAATATCGCCGGTCCGAAGGCGCTCGAGCACATCGTCGACACGGTCCTGTATTTCGAGGGAGAGAAGCATCACGCGCATCGCGTCGTCCGTGCGGTGAAGAACCGTTTCGGCGCAGTCAGCGAGGTTGGTGTCTTCGAAATGACCGGCGGGGGCCTGAAGGCGGTTCCCAATCCATCCAAACTGTTTCTTGCGGAGCGGCCCGCGAACGCGTCGGGTTCAGCGGTCTTGTGCTGCGTTGAAGGTTCACGGCCCATGCTCGTCGAGATCCAGGCGCTCGTCAGCACCAGTACCTATGGCAACGCTCGCCGCATGGCCAGCGGCCTCGACCACAATCGACTTTCGCTGCTGCTTGCGGTGCTCGAGAAGCGGGCAGGGTTGAACCTCGCCGCAGACGATGTGTTTGTGAATGTCGCCGGCGGGATTGCGGTCGACGAGCCCGCCGCCGACCTGGGAGTCGTCGCTGCAGTTGCGTCGAGCGTTCGCAATCGGCCGGTCAAGGCGTCAACCGCGGTGTTTGGTGAGATCGGACTTGCTGGCGAAGTGCGAGGCGTGAGCCAGGCCGCACTGCGGGTCCGCGAGGCCGCGCAGATGGGTTTTTCCCGGTGCGTCGTGGCTCACGGCAACTGTGCCCCCGAAGATGCGCCCGAAGCATGCGAGATCGTCGCTGTCCGGAATGTCTCGGAAGCGCTCGAGGCACTGATCGATTGGTGAATCGAGGTCGCCGAGGCAAGAGAGCTACCAGAGCCTTCACCACAGAGGTACCAGAGGAAACAGAGACGGTAAATACCTCTGCTAACTCTGTTAACTCTGTGGTGAGTGCCCTCCGTTACCTCCTATCCCTCAGTTTCCTCCCTCCCATCACACCCCCGCAGTATCATAGGCGTCAGATTCATACCCGGAGCGTTCGATGGCCTGGTTCATACTCGTTCGCGTCCTTTTTGTACTGGCGGTCACGTACGCGGCTATAGTGACGCGTCCTTTCAGCGTCGATGTGTCATGGACTGCGTTGATCGGCGTCGCGCTAGGCGTACTGATCATCTGGATCGAATCACGGCTTCGTTCGGCCGAGGTCACCGATCTGCTCGGCGCGCTCATCGGCGGAGCGATCGGACTCGGCCTTGCCAAGACGATCGGTGCGGCGCTCTTCTGGGCCGATACAGGCGATCGGCGGATCGTCTTCCTCCACAGCTTTATCCTGCTCGTCTTTCCCTATCTGGGCATCGTCATGGGTGCTCGAAAAGGGGAATGGCTCGAACCTGCCAGGATTGCGGCGCTGTTTCGCAACACCGGTCCGCAAAAGCGCTACCGCATCCTTGATACGAGCGTCATCATCGACGGTCGCATTGCCGATGTGTGCGAGACCGGCTTCCTCGACGGGACTCTTGTCATCCCGCAATTCGTTCTGAAGGAATTGCAGTTCGTCGCCGACTCAGCAGACTCGATGAAGCGCAATCGCGGCCGTCGAGGCCTCGACATTCTCCAGAAGATTCAGAAGATGTCAGGAGTCGACGTCATGATTTCCGACGTCGACTTTCCCGACATTCGCGAGGTCGATCTGAAGCTCATCGAGCTTGGCCGCACGCTTCAGGGAAAAATCGTCACGAATGATTTCAATCTCAACAAAGTGGCCCAGCTACGCGGCGTCGAAGTGCTCAACATCAACGAGCTGGCAAATGCCCTCAAACCGGTCGTGCTTCCCGGCGAGTTCATGAAGGTCTTCATCCTCAAAGAGGGCAAGGAGTACAACCAGGGAGTCGCCTACCTCGATGATGGAACGATGGTCGTGGTCGACAACGCACGGCGTATGATCAGCCGCAACATCGATGTTGTCGTCACCAGCGTATTGCAGACGACGGCGGGGAAGATGATCTTTGGCCGCTACCTCGAAGGCGCCACCCCGGCTGCGCATCCCGCGCCGGCGCCGCAGAGTGCGGCAGGACAGGCGGCGCAGGCCAAGTAAGAGGTGAAGGTCCCTCCGTATCACTGGTGGCGGACAATCTTCTTTCTGATTCCCGCCGTCTCGCTCTACACGATCATCCTTGGAACGGCGTCGCTCGTGTCGACGCTGTTCGATAGCGATGGTGATTTCGGTCATCGCTGCGCGCGCGCGTGGGCGTGGCTGATTCTGAAAACGACGGGCGTTCGCGTCCGCGCGATCGGTCTCGAGAACCTCGATCCGACGCAGAGCTACGTCGTCGCCGCGAATCATCAGAGCATCTACGACATTCCCATCGTGTTTACGACGTTGCCCCTGCAGCTGCGGATTGTTGCCAAGGAATCACTCGGCCGCATTCCGTTCCTCGGCTGGCATCTTCAGCGTACCGGTCATTTGCTCGTCGATCGCAAAAATCCCGGCGCGGGAATCCTGAAGCGCATGGCTGGTCTCGTGCGCGCTCGTCGATCGCTGATCGTCTTTCCGGAAGGCACGCGCAGCACCGACGGCCGGGTTGCTCGCTTCAAAGGCGGCATCTTTCTTCTCGCGATTGACAGTTCGCTCGCGGTTCTGCCGGTCAGCATTGCGCGCAGCCGCTACGTCATGGTGAAGGGGCACATCATGGTGTGCCCCGAAGAGGTCACCGTGACGATTCACACGCCCATGCCGACGACAGGCATCACCCGCGAGCGGGCTCGTGAGTTCGCAGAAGAGGTGCGGTCGGTGGTGCGGCGCGGCGTCGACGAACCGCTGCAGCCATCGGCTGCGGCCGAACCGCGTGCGGTATAATGATCGTTTGATCGCAGCGCTGCGATCGTTCCCATGCATGTAACCGCCATCATCGCTGCTGCCGGCGAAGGCCGCCGCCTGGGTGCGGCTGTGCCAAAGCAGCTGCTCGACATCGGTGGCCGCTCCATTCTCGAGCGCAGCGTGACGGCGTTCACCAGTCACGATCGCGTCGACGACGTCATTGTCGTGCTGCCGCCCGGGTTGACATTGACGGAACACTCGCTCGGAAGTGCTGTGCGGCTGGTTGTCGGCGGCCCGCGGAGACAGGACTCGGTGGCGAATGCCTTCGATCGTGTCAGCCCTGGTTCAGCCGTCGTCCTCGTCCACGACGCCGCGCGTCCGTTTGTCTCTGCGGATTTGATCTCGCGTGCGATTGATGCGGCGGTAACCCATGGCGCGGCGATTGCGGCCATTCCCGCGCGCGACACGGTCAAGCGGGTGGAGGGGAGCGGAAATGATGTCGTCATTTCTGAGACCATCCCGCGCGAAGCGATTTACCTCGCGCAGACGCCGCAAGCGTTTCGCCGTGACGTGTTGAGCGCAGCGGTTGCCGTCGGTCGGAGCGGGATCGAGGCGACTGATGAAGCCATGCTCGCCGAGCGAGCGGGTCACCGCGTCCACGTGGTGGAGGGAGAGCCGGCGAACGTGAAAATCACGACGGCGGCTGATCTCGACGCGGCACGTCGCGCGTCCACGCCTCCTGCCACCGCGCGCATCGGCACCGGCTACGATCTGCATCGCCTGATCGAGGGGCGTCCATTGATTCTCGGTGGTGTGACCGTTCCCTCCGAGAAGGGCGCAACCGGCCACTCTGATGCCGATGTCGTCTGTCATGCCATCATCGACGCCGTGCTTGGAGCCGCGAGCGAGGGCAACGTTGGTCAGCATTATCCCGACACCGATCCGCGATGGAAGGGAGCATCGAGTATTCCGATGTTGCGCGATTCCGCGCGGCTAATCGAACGTCGAGGACTCAAAGTCGCGAACATCGACGTCACCGTTGTCCTCGAGCGACCGAAGATTGCGCCTTACATCGACGACATTCGATCGCAGCTTGCTTCAGCGCTCGAACTTCCGATTGATTGTGTCAGTGTGAAGGGAAAGACGAACGAAGGCGTCGACGCCGTCGGCCGCGGAGAAGCGATCGCCGCGCACGCGGTTGCGCTGTTGTCTACCAAGTAATGCGGGTTCGATTCGCTCCAAGTCCTACCGGCCACCTCCACGTAGGTAACGCGCGCACGGCGCTGTTCAACTGGCTTCTCGCGCACGGCAAGGACGGCACGTTCATTCTGCGCATCGAAGATACCGACATCGAGCGGTCGACGAAGGAATCCGAGATCGGCATTCTCGAGGACTTGCGCTGGCTGGGGCTTGATTGGGACGAAGGCCCTGACGTCGGCGGCCTGCACGGTCCGTATCGTCAGTCCGAGCGTCTCCATCTCTATGCGTCGTACGCCAACGAACTGCTGGGCGGCGGCCATGCGTACTACTGCTTCTGCTCACCAACGAAGCTCGACGAGGATCGCAAGGCCGACCTTGCGGCGGGGCGTCCGCCGAAATACCGCGGCACCTGCCGGAGTATTCTGCCCGATGAGGCGCGGGCGAGGATTGACGCAGGAGAGCGGCCGGTCATTCGCTTCAAGGTCCCCGATAGCGGCGACGTCACGTTTCGCGATCTCGTGCGAGGCGAGGTGACTTTCAGTAACGACGTCATCGGCGATCCGGTCCTGGTCAGGTCGGATGGGCGACCGGCGTACAACTTTGCCGTAGTCGTGGACGATGCGTTGATGGAGATCACGCACGTGATTCGCGGCGAGGATCACATTTCGAACACGCCGCGCCAGGTGTTGCTGTATCAGGCACTCGGTTTTTCTTCACCCGAGTTCGCGCATCTCTCGCTCGTGATGGGGCCGGATCACACGCCGTTGTCGAAGCGTCACGGCGCAACTTCCGTCGCCGAGTTCCGTGAACGGGGCTACCTGCCGGAGGCACTCGTCAATTACCTGGCGCTGATTGGCTGGTCGCCGGGAGATGACAAAGAGCTGCTCCCCATCCAGGAACTGGCGCGTCGATTCGCGTTGGAGGACGTTGGGCACAGTGCCGGCGTATTCGATCCGGAGAAGCTCGCGTGGATGAACCGGCACTACATGAAGGAGGCGGCTCCGGCGCGGCTTGCCGCTGAAAGCATTCGCTACTTCATTGCGCACGGATATGTGCGACGACGCACGGATCAGGCCATGGACTACGTCACGTCGTTGCTGCCCATGGCACTCGGCTATGCCGATCGGCTGGAGGAGATCCCGGAGCGCCTGAAGTTTCTGTTCGAATTCGATCCGGCGGCGGCGCTGGCGAGGGAAGAAGTGGCTGGCGTCCTGCACGAGGCCGGTGCGCGCGAAGTGATCGCGGCGCTGCCCGAAGCAATCGATCGACCATTGAACGATCGCGAAACCTTTCGCGCCATGGCCAATCGTGTGAAGGAACGTACCGGCCAGAAGGGCAAGGCGCTGTTTCACCCGATCCGCGTGGCCCTGACTGGCGAAGGCGCGGGACCGGAACTGGATCTTGCGGTCCCGGCAATCGAGCGTGGCGCAGCACTGCTCCCCAACGCGGCTGTCGCTCCAATCGTCAATTGCCGCGATCGCGCGGTAGCATTCGCAACGGAGATATCGCGGCGTTAAGAAATGACCTTTTCCCTTTTGACTGTTCCCTTTTGCCTTTCGTGATCGTCTACGGCATCAACCCCGTCCTCGAGGCGCTGCGTCGCGGTCGCGTGCGCAAACTCCGCGTTGGACCGCGCAGCGATCGACGTATCGACGAGGCGCTGACGATCGCGCGCAAGAAACACGTGGTCATCGAGCGCGCCGATGGCGATGCGATCGATCGACTTGCGCGGGGTGGTGTGCATCAGGGGATCGTCGCGGAACTCGACGAGCCACAGGATTATTCGCTGCGTGATCTCGTCCAGGCTGCCGCACCAGCCGCACCGCTTCTTGTCGTGCTGGACGGCGTCGAAGATCCGCATAACGTCGGCGCGATTCTTCGCACCGTCGATGCCGCTGGCGCGCACGGCGTCGTGAGACAGGCGCGACACTCGGCATCGCTCGACGGCATCGCGGCCAAAGCATCGGCTGGCGCCGTCTCACTCGTGCACATTGCCACCGAGGTGAACATCGCGCGAGCGATCGAAGAATTGAAAGAACTGGGCGTGTGGACGATCGGCCTCGCCGGTGACGCGACCGAGAAGTACGATGACGTTGATTTCACGTTGCCGACCGCAATCGTGGTGGGTGCCGAGGGAACCGGCCTGCGTCGATTGGTCCGTGAACGCTGCGACCGGCTGGTATCGATCCCGATGCACGGGGGCGTCGGCAGCCTCAATGTCTCGGTAGCCGCGGGCATCGTGTTGTTTGAGGCGGCGCGGCAACGAGAAAAGGTAAACGGGAAAAGGGAGAAGGGGAAAGAACAGGATTAAAGGGTCAAGGGGAAACTGCGCAAAAAGTGCGCTGCTGTAAACTGTTGGAAAGACTGGCCTTTTTTCTTTTGCTTTGTCCCTTTTGCCTTCCGTGCCACGACCAGGGTTGCAGTCGTGGCACGGCATGTGCTACAAATATCCTTTTGTCTGGGCTGGCGTAGCTCAGTCCGGTAGAGCAGCTGATTTGTAATCAGCCGGTCGGGGGTTCGAATCCCTTCGCCAGCTCCACTTGTCCGCCGTAGCGCCGCGCCAAGGTGGATAAACACGAGCACGACAGGGGATTTCGGGCAGTTCCGCGCAGGGGACGTCGCAAACGGTCAAATCCAAACAATTTGCGTGGAGGGTTGCCGGAGAACGTACGGCGCTCTCAGCTTGCCTCGCGGAGCTTGCTCGTTTTTCGGCCGACCGCGAGGAAACAAACGGCGAGGTAGCGAAGCGGTCAAACGCAACAGACTGTAAATCTGTCGCCCCAGCGGCTTCGGAGGTTCGAATCCTCCCCTCGCCAGCCTTCGCTCGCGGCGCACGGCATTTTCGCCGCGAGCTTCGGCTCGGCACGCGAGCGCTCGCAAAAGCAAACGGAGCAGCGAACTTACGCGGGAGTAACTCAGTGGTAGAGTCACAGCCTTCCAAGCTGTTGGTCGCGGGTTCGATCCCCGTCTCCCGCTCCAACCTTCGCTCACGCTTGGCGAATGAGGGCGTGAGCTACGGTTGGCAAGTCATGCGAAGGTTGAAATCCGGCCGACTTGTCGGCCGTAGCGCCCGAGCGAAGAAAGCGGCGCGTAGGCCGATGTAGCTCAGTTGGCAGAGCGCGTCCTTGGTAAGGACGAGGTCACCAGTTCAATCCTGGTCATCGGCTGATCTTTGAGTCAGGGATTTTCAGATTAGATAACGACGGCAGCACGTAATCGGAGCACACAACGACATGGCAAAAGAGAAATTCGACCGTTCCAAACCCCACGTCAATGTTGGCACCATCGGCCACATCGACCACGGCAAGACCACGTTGACCGCAGCGCTCACCAAGGTGGCCGCCGACAAGGGCTGGGCGAAGTTCGTCTCGTACGACGAAGTGGCGAAGGCCTCCGAGTCGCAGGGCCGCCGCGACGCGACGAAGATCCTGACGATCGCAACGAGCCACGTCGAGTACTCGACGCCGAACCGGCATTACGCGCACGTGGATTGCCCGGGCCATGCGGACTACATCAAGAACATGATCACTGGCGCGGCGCAGATGGACGGCGGGATTCTCGTCGTCTCCGCGGTCGACGGTCCGATGCCGCAGACGCGCGAGCACGTGCTGCTTGCCCGCCAGGTCAACGTGCCGTACCTCGTCGTCGCGCTGAACAAGGTTGACGCGGTCGACGACCCGGAGCTCGTCGATCTCGTCGAGCTCGAGGTGCGCGAGTTGCTCAAGAGCTATCAGTTCCCCGGCGACGATGTGCCGGTCGTTCGCGTGTCGGCGCTGAAGGCGCTGCAGGGCGATCAGGAGGGCGTTGATTCGGTTCTGAAGCTGATGGAAGCGCTCGACAGCTACATCCCGCTTCCGGAGCGCGAGATCGACAAGCCGTTCCTGATGCCGATCGAAGACGTGTTCTCGATCTCCGGCCGCGGCACCGTTGTCACCGGCCGCGTCGAGCGCGGACAGGTCAAGGTGGGTGAGGAAATCGAGATCGTCGGCTTCCGGCCGACCGAGAAGAAGGTCGTGACCGGCGTCGAGATGTTCCGCAAGCTGCTCGATGCGGGGGTGGCGGGCGACAACATCGGCGTGCTCCTCCGCGGCGTTGAAAAGGACGACGTCGAGCGTGGTCAGGTGCTCGCGAAGCCCGGCTCGATCAAGCCGCACACGAAGTTCAAGGGTGAGGTCTACATCCTGTCGAAGGATGAAGGCGGCCGTCACACCCCGTTCTTCAACGGCTACCGTCCGCAGTTCTACATCCGCACCACCGACGTCACCGGTTCGCTGAAGCTGCCGGAGGGTGTCGAGATGGTGATGCCCGGGGACAACACCAGCATCACGGCGGAACTGCATACGCCGGTCGCGCTCGAAAAGGGTGCGCGGTTCGCAATTCGTGAAGGCGGCCGCACCGTCGGCGCCGGAACGATTACCGACATTGTTGAATAGTGATCAAGTCGGGATCCGTTGTGCGTGGTGCGGGATCCGCTGAGTGCGCACGACCGGGTTTAGCAATTAATCGGATCCCGGATCCCGGAAACCGGATCCCGACAGGGTTAACCAAATGAGAGACATCATCGCGCTGGCGTGTAACGAATGTAAGCGCCGCAACTACAGCACGACGAAGAACAAGAAGAAGACGACCGAGCGGCTCGAGCTGAGCAAGTACTGCCGCTTCTGCCGCAAGCACACAGGGCATAAAGAGACGAAGTGAAATTGCTGAATGTTGATTGCTGAATGCTGATTGAAGTGTTTTTCGATCACAAGTCAGCATTCAGAATTCAGGCTGCTTCGAATACGGTGCAAGCGAGCAAAGCGAAGCCAGCCACGCTGCGGCCGAGGCAAGATTGCGGAGGACGCGCGAGCGAGCAAAGCGAAGCGAGCCACGCGAACGGAGCGAGCCGGCGAAGCGGCTCGCGAGAGAGCGTGTAAGGGGTGGGACGAAGTCCCCGGAGTAATTAAGGACAGTAGCTCAATTGGCAGAGCACCGGTCTCCAAAACCGGGGGTTGGGGGTTCGATTCCCTCCTGTCCTGCCAAGCAGCGTCAGTTCTGAGAATGAAAACAGCAATGGCGATGGCCGATCACGACGACAAAGACTCCATCGGGGAACGCGCACGTGAAAGCGTCACCGGGTGGTGGGGGCGATCCCGGCGGTTCCTGTCCGAAGTGCGCAACGAGACCGCGCGCGTCACGTGGCCGAGCCGCAAGGAGGTCTACGCCACGACCGTGGTCGTGATTCTGACGTCGGTATTTTTTGGCGTCTACCTGTGGGGCGTCGATCTGCTGCTGACGCAAATCGTGAACTGGATCTACAGGACCCTGGGAGCGGCATGACAACGATGACCGACGATCGCACGAAGCAGTGGTACATCGTTCATACGTACTCCGGCTTCGAGAA
>JBKPSH010000009.1:0-10187 GCA_046734955.1 Acidobacteriota bacterium | reverse complement strand
GGCATTCGCGTCGATGAAACCGGGATGCGTGTGCCAGTCGGCAACGTAGACCACCTCGATATCAGCGAGCGCGCGCTCTTTCAACGTGACCCGCGCCGCATCGACGTTCTCGCGATACTGCGTGCAGCTCGAATAGCTGCGGTGGGCGGCGGCGAGAAATCCAACGACGCGCCGAATTCCGGCCGCCGACATCTCTGCCAGTGTATCGGCCAAAAACGGGTGCCAGTTGCGCATGCCGACATAGACCGGCAACGGCATGCCTCGCTCTTTCAATCTCGACCGCAGCAGGTCTGCCTGCTGCATCGTCAAGGCGGTGAGTGGCGAGATACCGTCGAACAGTTCGTAATGATGGGCAACTTCTTCGACGCGGCTCGGCGGCACACGCCGCCCGCGCAGCACGTTGGCGAGAAACGGCCGGACGTCGGCCCGCCCTTGCGGACCACCAAACGCGACGATGAGAACGGCGTCAAAACTGGCCATGATCGATGTTAGTTTCCAGTTTCCAGTCCTCCCTTCAAAATGGCCGGTAATCCCGGAACTGGAAACTGGCAACCGGTAACTGGGAACTGGTAACCGGCAACTTCACGTTCTCGCACATTATGAACCGACACACGAATAGTGCCCCCTCTCGGTTCGGCCTTTCTCGTCCCGTGTGGCTGCTCGGGTGGGTCAGTTTCTTCACCGACATGGCCAGCGAGACGGTGTATCCGTTGCTGCCGCTGTTCCTTACCCAGGTGCTCGGTGCCGGAGCCATGTCGCTCGGCGTCATCGAAGGGGCCGCCGAAGCGGCAAACAGTGCATTGAAGATTCTGTCGGGATGGCTCGCCGATCGGTGGCGGTCGCAGAAGAAGCTCGTCCTGCTTGGATATGGCATCGCGTCGGCGGTCCGGCCGCTGATTGGTCTGGCGACCGCGTGGCCGCAAGTCCTGGCAATTCGATTCTCCGATCGATTGGGCAAAGGGATTCGTGGAGCGCCACGCGACGCGATGCTGGCAGACTTCGCCCCCGCGAACGCCCGGGGACGCGTCTTCGGCTTTCATCGCGCCATGGACCACGCCGGCGCGGTCACCGGCCCGCTGCTGGCTACGGCATTCCTGTATTTTTATCCGGGTAACTATCGTACGCTGTTCTTCCTCACCGTCATCCCTGGCATCATCGTCATTCTCTTTATCCTGCGTGTGCCGGAGCGCGCGGAGACCAGCAGAACCCCGCCGAACCCCGCAGAACCCGGTAGAACCGTGTGGAACCTTGGTAGACGCTTCTACTTGGCAATGACGGTCATCCTTCTTTTCTCGCTCGGAAATGCGAGCGACACGTTTCTGTTGCTCCGCATGAGCGACCTCGGCGTGAAGGCCGTCTGGATTCCATTGCTGTGGTCTGCGCTGCACGTGGTGAAGGTTGTGTCGTCACTCGTGGGCGGCGCCTTGTCGGATCGATTCGGCCGCCGCGGGCTCATCGCGCTTGGCTGGCTGTGGTACGCACTCGTGTATGCCGGCTTTGGCCACTTCGACTCACAAGCGACGGTGATCGCGATCTTTCTTTCCTACGGGTTGTACTTCGGACTGACGGAGGGGAACGAGAAGGCATGGGTTGCCGACATGGCGCCTGCGCATGCGCGCGGGACCGCGTTCGGCATTTACAACGCCGCGCTCGGCGTCGGCACGCTCGCGGCAAGTCTCATCTTCGGTGCAATCTGGACCCGCGTCTCGCCGCACGCGGCTTTTCTGACCGGCGCCGCGCTCGCGATCTGCGCATCGATCCTGTTGTTCACGGTGTTCGCGCCTGATAATTCCGCATAGCATCCCGGGGACCCTGCTACCCTGGCACCCTTGGCACTCACGGAGCCTTAGTCGCCAGGAACCTCGCGACCTCGCGATTCTCCGGGAACTGACGCCCAAGCTTCTGCGCGATCACCGTCGCATCCTGGAAGTTCTTCTCGCGTACGTTCATGTCCCACAGCGCGAACTCAGCCTCCGCGCGGGTCCATGCATCAGCGTCGATTGCCGCGGCCTCCCGCACGGAGGCAAGGCCCCGCTTTTTGTTGCCGCCGCCGAGAATCCAGCGCGTGCCCCACGGCATGCGCGTATTGACGATGTAGTCGATCCAGCCGCGCGCGACGCGCGCGCGCACGTGATTGGGGTTCTGCTTGAGGACCGCGTCGAGCGATTTGCGAGCTTCCCAGTACTCATCCCAGCCGGTTTTGTGTCCGAGCAGGCCGAGCTCGAGCCAGACGTAATTCAGATCGAGCTTGCCGAGAAAAAACAACGCTTCCTCGTCATTCGGCTGTTCCTTCAGTCTCGATCGCGCGAGCGTCTGCCCGTGGCGTAAGTCGGCCATGAATGCGGCCATCACGTCGGCACATTTTGCGCACCGCTTGAGCGTCTCGCTCTTCTCAGTCTTGTTGTCGTTGTCCCGCGCGTCCTGTCCGTTCAGTAATCCGCGCAGCTGAAAAAGCAGCGCCGACGTCCTGACCTCGTCGTTCTCGAGATCCTGCGGACCGGTCGCCCTGAGCGTGACCGCTAACGCGGCAGCTTCTTCGTAGCGTGCGTTGTAGAACAGACGATAGGCTTCGGCCAGTGACGGCGGCGGGGGCTGCACATCCTGCGCGCGCGCCGCTGTCGTCAAAATGACGACAAGCACTGATCCCAGCGCCGGTGCTCGCAAGTGCATGAGTCGATTATGAGGCAGCACGTCCGAATTGGTGAATTCGTGAATTGGTGAATCTGTGACTTGGTGAATTTGTGAATTTGTGAATTGACGTGCACTTCTCATGCCGACGAAACACTTCGTGATCAATTCATTGGTATAATTTTCCTGCTCGCCCTAATCGACTTTGACCTTTCTAGCAGTATTCAAAACTCAAGCCGCGTCGCGGCACCGCCAATATACGCACGGTGGCGCGAACGAAGACGCGAGCGAGCGCAGCGAAGCGAGCGTGTGGGGGAGTCCGAGGGACGCAGCCCCCCGGAACAATTGATGATCCAAATTCTGGTAACCAACGACGATGGCGTCCACTCCGATGGCATTCATGCGTTGGCCGCAGCCCTTGCACCTCTTGGGGAAGTGACAATCGTTGCGCCACACATCGAAGCCAGCGCCATTGGCCATGCTCTAACGCTTCGTCGTCCGCTCCGGATGGAACGGCTGCGGGATCGCGTTTACGAAGTCGACGGCACGCCGACCGACTGCGTCAATATCGCGTTGACCCAGGTCTACACACCCGCCTCTGCACCCGACCTTGTCGTGTCGGGAATCAATAAAGGGTACAACCTCGGCGACGACGTCACCTATTCGGGAACCGTATCGGGAGCGTTAGAAGGATCGCTGCTTGGAATTCCGAGCATCGCCGTGTCGCTCGCGCGGACGCGCGGCACGTACGATTTCGGCCCGGCAGCGCATGCGGCGGCGACGATCGTGTCGCTCGTGCTTCAAGGCGGCTTGATCAGCGGGCGCACGTTCCTCAATCTCAACGTGCCTCCTGGCAAGCCCAAGGGCTTTCGGCTGACGATGCAGGCGAAGCGAAACCACATCACGATTGTGGATCCGCGCACCGACCCGCGCGGCCAGGCGTATTACTGGATCGAGGAAGGGGAGAATGACTGGGAACCCCACGATCGATCCGATTACCAGGCCGTTCGCGACGGTTATGTGTCCGTCACTCCACTCCAGCCGGACATGACCGACCGCG
The DNA here is from genome assembly GCA_046734955.1 of Acidobacteriota bacterium. Classification (GTDB taxonomy): domain Bacteria; phylum Acidobacteriota; class Vicinamibacteria; order Vicinamibacterales; family 2-12-FULL-66-21; genus JALZOC01. The sequence goes on along the minus strand of JBKPSH010000009.1, from coordinate 6,499 downwards.
AGGCCCTCGCGCGACTTGATTCGTTGGCGCTCGAATCACTCAACCCTAATCACTCATCGCGGATCGCTAATCGTTGAATCGTTGAATCCAGCTGAGAGGAGTTGCAGCGTGACCGATCTCAGAATTGCCGCGGCGTTTGTGCTCGCCTGGACGATGACTCCGGCATCAGCGCACGCGCAAGCGTCCGCGACCGCCATCAAGCCGACGGAAGTCATCAAGCTGTTCGACGGCAAGTCGCTGGCGAACTTTGAGACCTGGTTAGTCGATCACCACACCAACGACCCTGAACGCGTGTTCTCGGTCGTCGATCAGATCGACGGCGCGCCGGCCATTCGCGTCAGCGGACAGGTCTGGGGCGGACTCCTCACGAAAGAGGCGTATCGCGACTACCGGCTGGTCGTCGAATTCCGGTGGGGCGGTGCGACCTGGGGCGATCGGAAGGCGCGAGCGCGCGACAGCGGCGTCCTGTTGCACGCACAGGGACGGCTCGGCAACACCGGCAAGGATTTCAATGGTCCGTGGCTTCGTTCGATCGAGTTTCAGATCATCGAGGGTGGCGTTGGCGATATTCTGCCGGTCGCCGGTTATGGAGACGATGGCACACAAATCCGTCCGGCAGTGACGACGACGACACGCAAGGATCGGAATGGCGAGACTGTCTACGATGAGAAAGGCGCGGTGAATGCGCTATCGAGCGGCCGGATTAACTGGTGGGGCCGCAGCGAAGACTGGGCGGATCGGCTTGGCTTTCGTGGACCGCAGGATGTCGAGAGTCCCGGCTTCGAATGGACTCGCATCGAAGCCGTCGTCGAAGGCGGAAAGCTGACCTACTACGTCAACGGCAAGCTCGTGAACGCCGCATCGGATTCATCGTTCAAGGACGGCCGGATCATGATCCAGTCGGAAGGCGCGGAGATTTATTTCCGTCGGATTGAATTACAACCACTAAAGTAGGGCGGGGTCGTCAGACCCCACGATGATGCCGTCGATTCAGCCAGTAATACAGCGGCAGGCTGAATCCAAGTCCTCCCATGAAAGACAGCACGACGAACCAGGGCCATCGCACCGGTCCGAGCGGATGCTTTGCAAAATAGACGGTCAGAATAATGAGCGTGACGGTGACGTCGAGGATGAATCCGAGCGCGAGATTGTCGTGCAGCACGGGTCCGAACCCGTTGAACTCGTTGAATAGCCAGTAGAGAAAGAATCCGTTTGGCACAAGGAATCCGAACGCAGCCACAATTAGCAACCACATACGTCCTCGCTGAGTGTCTTTAGCTGGTGGTCGTAGGGCGCGGTCTAGACCGCGCCTTTACCGCGTTTCGCCAATGTCAGCCGCCGCGACACGGCGAGCAGGTCGTGCAGCGCATCGCGGTCGATATGGGCGAGCCGCGCCAGCACCAGCGGATAGCTTTGATAATAGTCAGTCAGGTAATAGATGTCGGGCGCGTCGTCCAGAAGTGCGTCACGCTCGTCGAGCTCCGCTCGCACAACCAGCGTGTTCGGTTCCGCCGACGGGTGCGTTGCGAGCCCGGCCATGAACATCCCTCCAACCTTCAGGACTGGCGAACCGTCATATCTCGTCGTCGCTTCGACACCCGGCAAGGTGAGGCCGACCGTTCGGACCGCACTGAAAGCGTCGGGGACTGCGTCCTTGGTGCGAAGAGGTTTCATGACAAGCCCGGCAGCGACGGACGGGAATGTACCCGCAATACATCGACCGCGTCCAGTTCTCTTGTGACTCGAGGCCCGCGATGATCGACAGCATTCGCCAGGACCTGACCTACGCGTTCCGCGGACTGCAAAAAGCTCCGGCCTTCACCATCGTCGCAATCGTCTCGCTGGCGATCGGCATCGGCGCAAACACCACGATTTTCACGTTCGTCAATGCGGTTCTGCTTCGACCGTTGCCGTATCCCGACTCCGGCCGCATCGTCGCTCTTCACGAGCATGCGCTCGATTCCCCCGCGCCGTTGAACGTACATCCAGCGAGTTTCACCGCGTGGCACGAACGAGCCCGCTCGTTTGAATCGCTGGTGCTCGTCCAGGCGCCGCCGCTGAACGTGATCGGGACGAACGGGCCGGAGCAACTTGTCAGGCTCATGACAACCTCCGAGCTGTTTCGTGTATTCGGGGTGAGTCCGGTTCTCGGCCGCGGGTTCACAGAGGAAGAGACGCGACCGGGATCTGACGGGTTGGTCATCCTCGGGTACGGCTTCTGGCAACGCTGGTTTGGCGCAGATCCTGCGGTCCTCGGACGGCAGTTGCCGGTTCAGGAGGGCTCGCTGACGATCGTCGGGGTGGCTCCTCCCGGATTCCGCATCGCCTCGATGGAACCGGACGTACTGACGCCGATGACGATCGATCCGGCGAACCCGTCGGCGACGGGTTCACGCGCATTCCAGTGCTACGGCCGGCTCGCGGCGAAAATCAGCATCGACAGTGCGAAGCGCGAGATGGCGGCAATCGCTTCGGCCCTTAGACAGGAGTCTCCAATCAATAAGGGGATGAGCGTATTCGTGTCGCCACTTCACGACGAGCTCGTCAAGGAGGCGCGTCCGGGACTCCGGCTGCTCATGGCGGTCGTCGCCGTCGTTCTCTTGATTGCGTGCGTGAACCTTGCAGGCCTGCTGATGGCCCGCGCCATCAATCGTCGTGCTGAGTTCGCCCTGCGGGCGGCGCTCGGCGCCAGCCGGCGACGCCTCGTGCGTCAGCTTCTGGTTGAAAACCTGCTGCTCTCGATTGCCGGAGGCGGAGCCGGCGTGTTGATCGCCGACTGGGCCACACACGCGTTAGTCGGGTTCACCGCTGATGCGCTCGCGTCGGTCACATCCGGGCCGATTGCTCTCGACCTTACCTGCCTGGTCTTCACGTTCGCGACGTCATGCGCAACGACGCTGGCATTTGGATTGGTGCCGGCGTTGCGCGCCAGTCGCGTCGATCCGCAGACCACCATCCGCGAACACACAGGAGGTGCGGCAGCGGATCGGCGTCAGCATCGAATCAGAGGCGCGTTGGTCATTGCGCAGGTCGCTCTCGCGGTCGTGCTCCTCGTGGGCGCCGGTTTACTCCTGCGGACGCTTTCAAGTCTCGTCCGGGTGGATCTCGGTTTCCAACCGGCCGAGACGGTGACGATGGGATTGTTTCTCGGAGTGCGCCCGCCGGAAGCGCGCATCGCGACGATCGATCAGATTCTCGATCGCCTCGAAAGTGTCGCCGGCGTCAAAGCCGCAGGAACCATTCAGTTCCTGCCGCTTCGCGGTGCGACGTGCGGAACAGGTTTCTGGCGTGAAGAACAGGCGGCGACGCGAGACCCGGCAACAGCGCTGTCGACCGAGTGCGCGCTAGTGAGTCGCGGGTATTTCTCCGCGCTGCGGATTCCGGTCCTCGACGGCCGGGCATTCGATCGTCGCGACCGCGCCACAAGCCCTCGCGTCGTTGTCGTGAATCAAACCTTTGCCCAACGATATTTCCGCGAGGGTCATGCAGTCGGGCGAAAGGTGTTCGTGCAGGGGTCGAATCAGGCGCTCGCGGAAATCGTCGGGGTCGTGGGCGACGTGCGGCACAATGGGCTGACGTCACCGCCGGCACCGACTGTGTTTCTGTTACATGCGCAGACACCCGGGTACATCACCAATCTTGTCATTCGCACGGCGGGGAATCCATTGCCGTACGTCAGCGCGATCCGGCGCGCCGTTTACGAGGCAGCTCCGACGCAGGCGATGTCGACTCCGCGAACACTCGAACAAGACGTGGCGACCGTTCTCGCGCGGCCACGGCTTTACGCCTTACTGGTGACATGCTTCGCGATCGTTGCCGTGACGCTGGTGACGATTGGCGTTTACGGTCTCATCGCCTATATCGTCGCACAGCGCACACGCGAGATCGGAATTCGTCTTGCGCTCGGCGCAACACGCAGCAAGATATTTCTTGACGTCGTCAGGCAGGGACTGGCGCTAGTTGCCACAGGTCTCGTCGTGGGTGTGATCGCGGCGACGTCCGTTCGCAAGGCGGCGTCAGACTTGCTCTTCGGCGTGACACCAGGGGATGCCCTGACCTATCTGCTCGCCGCTTCAACGCTCGCAGGCATTGCGATTGCGGCGGTGATGATTCCCGCCCGTCGAGCGACGCAGGTAGAGCCAGTTCGGGCGCTGCGTTGCGAGTGATCGGAGATCGGGATCCGGGATCCGTGGTCCGGGATCCGTGGCCCGGGATCCGGGATTCGTGGATTCAAGGATTCGACGATGAGGGATTCCCGATGAGTGATCAGTGATTAGCAATTCATTCCCACCCGACGACGTCACCGACCTGTATCGCTCCACCCTCGACAACCTCCGCAAACGCGCCGCCACCCCAGCGGTCTTTCATCAACTCCTGCAATCCCGCGTGTGCCGCTTCCATCTGCTCGCACGGACGTGTCTCGCCGTTAACCAGCAGTCGCGTCGCGCCGACGCGCAGCACACGGCCGCGCGAGTTCTCGAGGTTGAGTCCCGACACCATCAAGTTCGCGCGACGTGCACTTGGTGAAAGATTGGCTCCGAGCGCGTCCATCAGTTCGGCCCAACGCTCCTGACTGATGATCGTCACCTCACGTTTGCCGCCGCGATTCGCGTTGCCGCGGAGTCCGCCATTGACTTCGAGCAGCGCAGCGTCCACCGCATCCATCGGTCCGCCCTTGGCTCGTTTGAGCCAGATGCGTTCGAGCGTGCCCGTCGCACGGTCACGGGATTCGCGCTGATAGTCCTCGGTTCCCGCTCGACCGTCACTTTCGCTTAGAACACCGGCAACCTGCCGCGTAAACTCCGTCTCATGCTGCGACATCGACTTGTCCTTCCTCCGGCTCTTCTCGTCGCATCGACTGTCGTCGCGTTCGGTCAGAACGCTGCGACGCCACCGCCTCTCGCATTTTCGACGGCACGAGCGGCGAAGTCGCCCGCACTCGTATTTTTCAATCGCGCAACTGGCGCGGACCGTAGGGGTCGATTCTATTCCGCCTGGGCGAGGGCGGCGGCATCCAATGGAGTGATTGGCATCCTTCCGGATTTGCGCGACGGAAGCGAGGCCATCCAGCGCTGACACGGATCAAAGCCGCAGTGATGTACTAGGTTCAGCGAACGTCGAGCGCTTCAGGCTCGACCTGCCCGTGCTGTACGTGCGTGCTGGACTCGATAGACCACCGGTGAATGAATCGATCGCCAGACTTGCGACCGCCGCTGACGCTTCTCAACTATGCCGGCGGGCATCATGGGTTCGAAGCGGAGGAGGATAACGACGTGACACGCCAGGTGATCGTGGACACGCTGGACTTCGTGGACCTCGGCGAGCTATCAGTCTTCGCTTCGTGCGTCCCTGGTGGAGGCGACCGCGGCCGGTTACGTGCAAAGGGGGACGTTCCATGAAGCTGCTGCGACGTACTCGTCGTTGGTCGCCGCGCGACCCGACGATGCACGGCCGCGTCTGGCATATGGCGAGGCGCCAGGCTGCGCTCGCGTGCAGCGAGTTCGACAAACTCGGTGACAAGGGACTCGGATATCGCGACCTTGGGTACCAGCGTCGCGCGGGTGTCTGCACAAGGGAGACGTGGATGCGTCGATCAAAGATCACGTAGATTTCCTGCGTTATTTGAGCCGCTGACAGGGCACGTGCGCGGGACCGGCTCTTGTCGTAGAATAGGTGTTCACGCTTGAGTCGGGGCGTGGCTCAGTCTGGTAGAGCACTCGGTTCGGGACCGAGGGGTCGGTGGTTCGAATCCACTCGCCCCGACCAATTCCACAAAAATCCTCGGAAATCTGCACAGTTCAGTCTGGCAGTTCACGCGGTATAAGCCGCGAAATGCGCTGTCGACAACCGAGCGCTCGGCGCTTCAAAGGCGAGCTTCCGACGAAATCGTTCGAGATTCCCGGCAGTTGCCAGCCGGCGCGGATTCGTCGTAACGCAGCGGTCGCTTCAAACCCTTATGCTCTTGTTAGGCTGTGCTGCGGGATTCTGGACTCTGCGTCACGCGAGCGTGCTCAGGATGGAAGGAGCACGCTTGGAAATAGATTTCGCTCGCGCGTGCTAACGCACACGCAATCCCACGAACGCACTTCCGATCAACGACTTCACGCAACACCGATGTGCGTGAGCGTGTCTTCGTGAGTCAGGGAGTTGACCCGACAGTTCTGGAGAATCTGACACAGTTCTGACCCAAGACCGTGATCTACTTGCCCGCCGTTGCGATCTACTCAAACTTCATTTGCTTCAGCAACGCGCGAAAGCGCGACTCGTCACGCAGGTTGTGCCAGATCGGCTCGACATTGAGAAACACCATCATCGGATCCCGCTGCTCGAACGCTCGCTCGAGCCACGCGATCGCCTCTGACGGTTCGTTCAGCCCGTTGCACGCGATCGCGACGTGGTACGCCGACACGTAGCGCTGCCGCGACAGCCGTACGAGTCGTGCCCGCGCCTTCTCAGCGTCGCCGCGTTTGCCGCGCCGCGCGTTCGCGCACGCCTCGAA
>JBKPSH010000008.1:0-81211 GCA_046734955.1 Acidobacteriota bacterium | reverse complement strand
TGTACGAGCTCTGACCGTCGATGCGCGGACACGGCGCTCAGGCGACACGACGGTGTGGAGACCAGGGGAGTCACGAGCTACCGCGTCCGTGATCGAATGGAAGTAAAGATACAAGGGGAGTCCGAGGGGCGAAGCCCCTCGAGGTAATGATGAGCAAAACATTCAACGTCGCACTCGTCGGTTATTCCTGGGCCGCAACCGCCCACATCGACGCCATCAACGCTACGAGCCAAGGAAAGGTCACGGCGCTTTGGTCGTCGCGATCGCTGTCCGCGGCTGAGCTCAGCGCTCGGCACAAGACGCCGATCACTCCGTACACCGACCTCGAGGCGATGCTGAACGATCGCTCGATCCATGTGGTGGATATCACGAGCTATCCCGATCAGCACGCCGCCCAGTTCATCGCCGCCGCAACACACGGCAAGCACGTCATCGTCGAAAAGCCGATGGCTGTGAAATGGGACGAAGTGCTGGCGATGAAACACGCCGTCGCCGAAACCGGCATCAAGACGTGCGTGTGTTTGGAGTGTCGCTACTCATCACAGTTCCTTGCGACCAAAGCAGTCCTGGATTCCGGCCTGATTGGCAAGCTGCATTACGGCGAGGTCGACTACTACCACGGCATCGGCCCGTGGTACGGACAATATCGCTGGAACACAAAGCGGAATCTCGGTGGCAGCGCTCTGCTCACCGCGGGTTGCCACGCCCTGGACGCGTTGCTGTTGTGCATGGATGATGAGGTCGACGAGGTCAGCAGCTACGCAACACAAAGCAGCAATCCCTTGTTCACGCCGTACGAGTATCGGACGGCCTCGACGACGATCCTGAAGTTCAAGAATGGAAGCGTCGGCAAATGCGCCGCGGTGGTCGATTGTTTGCAACCCTATTACTTCCACACGCATCTCGTGGGGAGCGAAGGCAGCATTCTCGACAACAAGTTTCATTCGCAAAAGCTGCCGGGACTGAACCGGCACGCGTGGAGCCAGCTGTCGATGAAGCTCCTCGACAGCGGCGATGTCGGCGATCATCCGTATCAGACACAGTTCCAGGCATTCTTTGATGCGCTGGAGAGCGGCAAGGAAATGCCGCTGACGAGTTTCAGCGATGCGTTCGTCACGCATCGCGTGATGGCAGCAGCGGACAAGTCCGCGAGCGAAGGAAGGCCGGTCAAGGTTGGCGAAATCGCGAGTACGTAAACAAATGGGTGCCAGGGGTGCCAAGGGTGCCAAGGGTGCCAAGGGTGCCAGGGGTGCCACGGGTGCCAAGGGTGCCACCAGTGTCACGAGTGCGAGTGGACTGCGAGCCCTTGCCATCGCCGCGCACCCGGACGACATCGAGTTCATGATGGGCGGCACGCTTCTGCTGCTCCGCGAAGCGGGATGGGACATCCACTACATGAACCTATCGAGTGGCAACCTCGGGAGCCTGACGTTCTCTCCTGCTGAAACTGCGCGCATACGGCGCACCGAGGCACAGGCATCGGCGGCGCTGATGCAGGCAGTCTGGCACGAGCCGATCTGCAATGACCTGCAGGTCTTTTACGACGACCGCACCCTTCGACGGCTCGCGGCCGTCGTTCGCGAGGTCAATCCCACCATTGTCCTGACCCATTCGCCGCAGGACTACATGGAAGATCACATGAACACAGCGCGGCTGGCCGTAACCGCAACGTTCGCGCGCAGCGTGCCCGGTTACCGCACGGTGCCGCCGCGTGAGGATGTACCAACCAGCGTGACGGTTTATCACGGAATGCCGCACGGGCTTCGCGACAGCCTGCGGCGTCCCGTGATCCCTGAAGCTTTCGTCAACACGACCGAGGTTCAGGATCGAAAACGTGAAACGCTCGAGTGTCACAAAAGCCAGCGCGGCTGGTTGAGCGCGACTCAGGCCATGGACAGCTATATCGTCACGATGGAACAGTTCGCGCGGACCCTCGGATCGATGTCGAAGAAGTTCACGTTTGCGGAAGGATGGCGCCGGCATCTGCATTACGGTTTCTGCGAGCCGGACGCGGATCCGCTGAAAGAGGCCCTGAAGGGCCGCTACTTGCTGAATCCCACGTATCAGCGCGTGCTGGACGGATCGCAGTGAGCCGGCCGCTGAGTGCGATCGCGCCGGACTGGTGGGACTACACGACGCTCGATCGTGAGCTGATCGACGAGGCGGCCCGGCTGACGCCGCGCGATCTGGCGCGATTATCCCGGCCCGGTTTCACCGTCATCGTCTACGACACGATCGAGGACTTCTATCTCTCAGAGGCGCTCGAATACATCAACGCGTGGCGACTGAGTACCGCGGACAACCCGGTCGGCATCTGCGGTCCGATCGGTCCGACCGAACAGCTCCCACTCGTCGCCCGTCTCGTGAACGCGCTCGACCTCGACGTCCGCTCGGGACATTTCTGGGGCATGGATGAATGGTTCGACACCACGACCGGCCGCGAAGTAGACGCCTCGCATCCCCTTAGCTTCGAACGAGCGGATCGCGATCTCTGCTTCAATCGCATCAATCGGCGACTTCGCATGCCGGATTCGCATCTGCACTTTCCGAAAGCAGACACGACCGAATTCCGCAAGTCATGGGCTGCCGGCGTTCGATGCGCTGTGATGCAGGGCGGCCAGGGCGAGGTGAAACACTGGGCCTTCAACGATCCGTTGCCGAGACGAGGGAAACACAAAGATGCTCCGCCGTTGGCTGCCGAGTATCGCAAGCTGACGACGCGGGTCGTCGATCTGCATCCGCTGACGATTGCGCAAAACGCACGCACCAGTGGCGGCGGAAACGTTGCCGCGGTGCCAACAAAGGCAATCAGCGTCGGACCGATGGAGACGTGGAAGGCGGAGAAGGTTTCCATCTGGCACGCCGGCACACACGACAACCCATTCGGTCAGCGATTGACCGCGCTGATGATTTCGAAACGGATCATCGACACGTCAGTGCCGATGTCGCTGCTCGCCGATCATCCCAACGTGCAGTTCAATTATTTTCGTGGTGGGATCGGTAGCTGTGATGTTGAAATGCATTGATACTTCGATCAGTACATTACGAACGCCCACAACGTATCGTTGGTCGCCACCAGCAGATACTGACGACCGTCGAGCATGTAGGTCTGCGGCGGGTTAGTGACGCCGCCGATCTTCGAGTGCCACAGCGCCTTTCCTGTGAACGCATCGTGCGCAACGATGTTGCCGGACCCGTCGCCGGCGAAGACGAGTTTGCCAGCGGTGGCCAGAATGCCGCCGCCTCCGCCAGCGCCACCTTCATACTTGTATCGCCACGCAGCCTTGCCTGTCTTGTAGTCCAACGCTGTCAGGAAACTGCCGCCGGTTCCGGCCCGGGCTTCGAGGTGCCCACCGAGGCCCATCGACCCGCGTGGATCCGTGTCGAGGAGATAGAAGATCGAGTAGATGTTGTCCTCGCTGACATAGAACAGTCCCGTGTCAGGTGAAAACGCGGGCGGTTCCCAGTTGACGGTGCCGCCGGCGCTCGGCGAGACAATTGATCCGCCGATCGTCGGATCCTTTTCAACATTGCGCCGTGGACGTCCCTTTTCATCGAGGTTCTTGACCCAGTTGGTCGCCGAGCCGTACTTCTCCGTGAGGAGGTGCTCGCCGGTCACGCGATCGAGGACGAAGAAGTAGCCGTTGCGGGCCGCGGTCATCACCATCTTCCGCATGCGCCCCTTGAACATCCCGTTGACGAGAACCGGTGTCTGCGCCGAATCCCAGTCGTGCATATCGTGCGGCGCGGTCTGGTAATACCAGACCATCTTCCCGGTATCGACGTTCACGGCGATCAGCGATCCGGTGAACAGGTTGTCGTGAGTTTCTTCGCCGCGGCCGGGGGTGTAGGCAGGCGTTGGATTCCCAGTGCCGAACATGTAGAGATTCGTTTCCGGATCGTACGCACCGGGCAGCCACGGCTGCGCACCTCCATGCTGCGCGGCGTCGAGGCTCGGCCAGCTCTCGACGCCGGGATCACCGGGATTCATTGGAACCGTATAGAGCTTCCACTGCAGATCGCCAGTCTCCGGATCGAACGATTGCAGGAATCCTGGCATGTCGAGATCGTTGCCGGTGCCGGCGATCACGTGATTGCCAATGACGACGGGAGCGGCGGTGGAGAAGTACTGCTGATTGAAGTCGGCGATGACCTTGTGCCAGCGCTCTTTTCCTGTTTTCGCTTCGAGCGACACCAGGTAGTTGTCCGGTGTCTCCATGTAGAGATAATCCTTCCACATGCCGAAGCCGCGGGTCGCGATGTGCGTACCGCCGCGGGACTTCCAGAAGTAGTGCCAGAGCACTCGACCATCACGCGCATCGATCGCCCACCCATTGTCGGGCGCGGTCAGATAGATCGTGCCGTCGACCATCAGCGCGGATGCCTTGATTGTCGGAGGACCACCGGCCGGGTATTCGCCAGTGCCTTCGCCGCCGATGATGTAGTTCGGTGAGGCACCGGCGCGGCCGCCCCCGAAAACGTCACCGCCCGAACCACTCACCGAACCACCGGTGAGTTTCAGCGTCCACGCGAGCGTCAGGTGTTTGACGTTGAGCTGATTGATCTGCTTCAGCAGGCTGTATCGCTTCGACGAATAGTCGCCACTGTAAGTCGGCCACTCGTCCGCAAGTGGTTTCAGGAGCTTCGCGGGATCGAGTCCGCGCCCCTGGGCAATGAGAAGAACAGGCGAAGCCGCGAGTGCGGCGGCGAGAAGAAGTTTCTTTATCGTCATTTGAGTGTCGCGAGATAGGCGGTTACGTCGTGCATGTCTTTGTCGGTCAGGATCGCCGGCAGCTTCTTGTGATATTCCAACGGATCTTTCACTTCCACTTTCGGGACGTCTCCATCACGCCGAATCGTTCGCTGCCGCCCATCGTCCAGGAGCAACGTGACGAAGAAGTTGTCGAGGCGAAGCAATTGGCCTGGCACTTTCTCACCGTTCGGCATCACCACGGTTGCAGTCACCTTCCGGCGGTCGGTGGTGGCCGCATTGCCACTATTCCCGCCGCGGCCTCGTCCGCCCCCGCCGCCACCGACAACCCAGTTATTCTGAAGCGCCTTGGCTTCATCGATACGCGTGCCAACGCCTGCCAGATCGCCGGTCGGTGAATGGCAGCTGGCGCAGTTCGATTTGAAGTAGACCTCGCCTGCTTTCGCGTCGCCGACCAGCGCGTTAGGTGGCGGCGTCTCGCTTTCGGGAGGCGCGCCCTGACCACGCGCGGTCGCGACGACGCTGTGAATGTACTCGGCAATCGCGACGACATCGTCATCGGGGATCGGCAGAGGTGGCATGCCGCGTTCCGCGCGCGCGCCGTGCACGATAGGAACAATCAGCTCGCCACGTTGATCCATCAGCACCGTCGCCGAACGTAGAAGATTGGGCCCACCGGTGACACCGCCGCGCAGGTCGGCCCCGTGGCAGGAGACGCAGTTGGTCGTGAAAAGCTGCTTTCCCTTCGCGATGACCGCAGGATCGCCGGGCGGTCTCTGCTGTGCGGGGAACGTGGCCATCTCTCCGCCGCGGCCGCGCCCACCACGTCCACCAGTGTCGGGCGGCTGCGGCGCATTAGGCGGTGGAGTCTGCGGCGGAGTCTGCGGCGGCGGACCTTGCGCCGCCACGTGCGCGGAAATTATGGTGAATCCGGCCAGGGCTACGGCCAGGAGTCGGGTCGTTAACGGCATCGTCACCTCGGTCTTGCATGTGTCTTGGCAGGGTCTAACGACCCTGCCCTACACCCGTCACGGAACGACACGGTCGCGGGACATAACGCACCGTCATGGACGGTCGCGGAACATAACGCAGGTGTAGGCCGCGGTCTCTAGACCGCGGCATCAAAAACAGAATGATATTTCGCGAACGCGACTCGAGTCCACCGATGAGGGACGAGAGCGTCGGGATCCGTTGTCCGGGATCCGTTGTCCGGAATCCGGATCCGACATCCCGGAAACCGCATCCCGGCATGATCAGTTACGATATGCACCCAACGAGGTGATTCCATGCGTTCGATTCGATGCCTGCTCACCGTTCTAATTGCGGCTGCGTGCTTCCTACCCGCCGGATCGACCCTGCGTGCGACCCAGGCGCAACCCGCGGGCAGGCAGCTTCACATCATCGCGTTCGGCGCCCACCCTGACGACGCCGAGCTGAAGTTTGCTGGAACGGCCGCGCTGTTTGCGGCGCAAGGACACAAGGTCAAGCTCGTGGCGATGACCAACGGCGACGTCGGCCATTTTTCGCAGGCCGGCGGCCCGCTTGCGCAGCGGCGCAAGGCGGAAGTCGAAGCGTGCCATGCACAACTCGGTGTCGCCACCGACGTGTTCGACATCCATGACGGCGAGCTGATGCCCGACCTCGAGACGCGAAAGAAAGTTGCCAACGTCATTCGCGACTGGCAGGCCGACATCGTCCTCTCGCACCGTCCGTGGGACTACCATCCGGACCACCGTGCCGTGGGCCAGCTCGCCCAGGACACCGCCGTCGTCGTCGCAGCGCCCTTCTTTGCGCCCTACACCCCGCCGACCAAGGGCAACCCGATCTATCTGTTCTATTCGGATGGGTTCAAGAAACCGTATCCCTTCGATCCCATCATCGCGGTGGGAATAGACGACGTCGCGCAGAAGAAATGGGACTGCATCTCGGCACTCCCCTCGCAATTCGGTGATGCTGACTCATGGCAGGCTCGTTACGGCCGCAATGTTCCGGCTGACGAAGCAGGTCGAAAGGCGTACTTGCTCGACATCGTCAAGCAGCGCAACGCGAACGAGGCGAATCAGTATCGCGACCTGCTCGTAAAGCTCTATGGAGAACAGAAGGGACGCGCGATCAAGTATGCGGAGACGTTCGAGCTGAATCAGTACGGCGCCGGCGCGACTGCTGATGATTTGAAAAAGTTGTTCCCAACTTTTTCAAGGTAAAAGGCAACCTTTAGACATCGCAGATCTGGATAGCCTTCTCCAGAGTCGCGATCGGATCGTTTCCCTGTGACGGCGAGTATTCGTGCGAGACGAAGCCAGTAAACCCGAGCTCAGCGATCGCCTGCATGATGAAGCGGTAGTTCAACTCGTTGGTGTCGTCGATCTCGTGACGGCCGGGATTGCCGCCGGTGTGGAAGTGCCCGATCCACTGGAAGTTGTCGCGGATGTTGCGGACGATGTCGCCGTCCATGATCTGGGCATGGTAAATGTCATAGAGGATCTTGACGCGGGGTGAGTTGACCCGTTTCATCACGTCCACGCCCCAGGCAAAGTGGTCGAACATATAGTCTTTGTGATTCACCTTGCTGTTCAGGTATTCCATGCAGATGGTGATCTGCTTGTCCTCCGCGTGGGCTTTGACCTGGTTGAGAAACGCGACGCAATTATCCGCACCCTCGGCATCCGCCATCCCGTTGCGATTGCCGGAGAAAGTGATGATGTTGGGGACACCGTTGGTAGCCGCCTCATCAATGGCCGCGTTCATCGTCCCGAGCAGCTTCTCGTGATTCTCCTTGCGATTAAGCGCACTCGCGATTGTCCCACCGGGTCCTGAGTACATCGACGGGACGAGGCCGTACTTTTTTAGCGTCGGCCAATCATTGGGGCCGATCAAGTCGAAGCCTTTAATGCCGAGGCGAGCCGCCTCGCGGCAACTGTCCTCGAGACTGGCGCCGCGTCCGAACACTCCGCGAGTAACCCCCTGCTTGATGCGCCCCTTGCGCGCGGGTGACGCTGGCGCCGCTTGCGTCCCTGGCGCAGTTTGCGCGTTGCCGCGGGTAGCGCCGGCGATTATCGATGTGGTCACGGCACCAAGAAATTCTCTGCGTCGCATGGTGATACCTCGTAGAGGCTGTAAGATACGGGAAAAAGTTTCGAGTTGCCAGTTTTCACTAACCAGTTATGAACTCAGCAACACGGACAATTGGGATTGAAAACCGGAGACCGGAAACCGGCAACTGGCAACTGACACAGAGAGAGAGCTTATGCGCCGATTCTTGTCCGTATTCGTGATTGCACTTGCGGCGGTTGGCATGGCGACTTACGGGCGTGCGCAGGGCCCTGCGCCAACCGGCAGCAACATGCTCGTTTATATCGGCACGTACACAGTTCCAAACAGTAAAGGGATCTACGTATCGCGGCTCGACACAGAGAACGGCACACTCTCGCCGGCAGAGCTTGCCGCGGAGACCCCGAGCCCGAGCTTTCTTGCCGTGCATCCGACCGAGAAATACCTCTATGCGGTGAACGAGACGAATACGTTTACCGATGAGACGGGCGGCGTCAGCGCCTTCGCAATCGACAGAACGACCGGCAAGCTGCAATCGCTCGGTCAGCAATCATCGGAAGGTTCGGGGCCTGCACACCTGACGGTCGACAAAAGTGGACGCAATGTGCTGGTCGCTAACTACGGCGGCGGCAGCGTGTCAGTCCTGCCGATTAATGCGAAGGATGGCAAGTTGAAGTCCGGATCGGCGCTGATGCAGCACAAAGGGCACAGCGTAAACCAGAGTCGCCAGAGCGAACCGCACGCGCACTCGATTACGACGGATCCTTCAGGGCGTTTCGTGTATGTCGCGGACCTTGGACTCGACTGGATAGTGATCTATCAGCTTGACGAGCGCAAAGGCCTTCTCACACTTAACGAGCCACCGAACGCGAAAGTCGAACCCGGGGCGGGTCCACGTCACTTTTCCGTTCATCCGAGCGGCCGCTTTGGGTATGTCATCAACGAATTGAACTGCACCGTCACGGCGTTTACGCGAGACACGAACTCTGGCGGACTGACGCAGTTGCAGACCGTTTCGGCGCTTCCACCGAACGTGCAGATGCAAGAGAGATTCAGCGGCGCCGAACTGGAGATACATCCCACAGGAAAGTATCTCTACACTTCGATCCGCGGTCACAACAGCATCTCTGTCTATTCGATCGATCAGAACACCGGACGGTTGACCTACGTCGACAACACGCCAACACAGGGCAACACACCGCGAGGCTTCGGGATCGATCCGGAAGGCAAGTATCTGCTGGCCGGTAATCAGAATTCCGACAGCGTCGTCGTTTTTCGGATTGACGCGGCGACAGGAAAACTCACACCGACGGGGAGCAAGATCGACGTCGGATCGCCAGTGTGTTTTAAGTTTGTGAAGTAGCCGGCTCTCGGCTTCTGGCTTAAGTGACCGCTCCGAGCCCAGGTCCGGTTAGTTGGCCGGTCGCCATCATTCCTTCGCGGATTGTGAACAATCCCGGAAACCGCGACTCCCAGGCACGATTCGCAGCCGGCACGAACTGACGTGCATTCGCTTCGATGCCGGCGTTGCCCGGCACCCGCGCCGCGATTCCCGCCGAATGAATGAGTGAAGCGCCAGGACACGTGAGGTCCTGGACGCAGAGAAACATTCCGAACTTCTGCGCCGCCGCCGCCATCAGCATGGCCTGACTCTGTCCTTTGCACGCCTTCAATGCAACGCCCGTGTAGCCCATCTCGCGCGCAAGAAGTAGCGCCTCCAGATCCGTCAGCGATTCATCGATTACGACTGGACGCAGACGCGCCGCCTCGTGCATCACGTTGGCACGATCCTTCGCCAGGTCTCGCGCCGTTGGCTGCTCTATATAAAGGATGCGATCGAAACCGGTCGGCGTGGCTTCCCGGATGCGGCGCAGGAACTCGAGCAGATAAGCCACATTCGGACAACCTTCATTGAAATCCAGCGAATACTGCCACTCCTTCATTCCCCGGGCCGCCTGGGCGCGATTCACGATGCGATCGATGCGGACGACGCGGTTGAAGTCGGCTTCGAGGTTGCCGCCATTGAGTTTGATCTTGAAGCGGATCAGACCGTCGTGCGGGATCCACTCCTCGAGCGTATTCGGCAGGCCGTCTTCGATGCGGGTCTTTCCCTGCATGTCGGCACCGTCCAGCGGATCGCTCGCGCCGACTGAATGGAACACTGGCATACGCAGCTTCGGGGTCGAGGGCACGTACTTGTCGAGATACTCCCCCTTGAACGATGGCCCGAGATCGGCGGACAGATCGCGGCTCATGAAGTCCGGACCGTAGGTCTGATAGACACTCCGGCCGAAGGCCTTGCCGTATGCGTCGTGAATCGCCGCGTCGAAGGCGCTCGCGACAACGAGCGTGCACAGCTTGGGAATCGCAGGGGAGAGCGATCGGCTGCGCGAGACGGTTGCTGCGGCCCGCAGGTATTCCGGCTCAAGCACGCGAAAGAGATCGATGGGATGTCCCTTGTCGTCGCACGCCGCCGTCACCTCGCGCAGTTGATCCGACAACGCGCGCATCGCGCCGAGTCCCTCGTCCTGTGACGCGGCGGGAAACGCCCACGCATTCCCGAGCGTCATCGACCCGAAGCCAGCCGATTCACGGCCGCCATTCGTGCGGACGCGGCAGGTGACGTTGAGAATGGTGACGCGATTGACGGAGCGGCCGCCGAATTGATACGGCGCGCGGTACTGAAAGTCCTCGAACTGGTGACGAACCTCGACGATCCGAATGTCGTTCGGTCGATCGGCAATCACGGCGGGAGCGCGACTGAATCGAGGCGTCGCGACGGCGACGATTGGCGCAACACACGCCTGGCGCAGCAGCGCGCGTCGCGAGATCGTCCCCGGGTTCTTCAAGGTTCTTCAGGGTTCGACGAGGTTCGAAACTCGTTCCGCCGCTCGCTTCGCCGCCTCTTTGAGAATGCCGCGCATGTATTCAGCGGCAAGCCGTGCATTCAGGTCCGCGAAGTCGAGACCGACGGGCACGCCGTTGACGTCGGGAATCGGATGGCAGAGTTCGTAGCCGATGTAACCGTCGTAGCCGATCTCCTGCATGCCGAGCGCGAAATCGAGGTAGTAGTCCTCGGGCGTCAGCGTATCGTCTGGATTTCGAACCAGTCCTCGAACGCTGCCGTCGGCTGCGCGCTCATATTCGCCGCCGAAATGCGACAACACCTGGAGCCCGGCGACCTCGCGCGCGGCTTCCTCCATCGAGGTCACACCTTGCTTCGCCGCGAGCGGCGCATCGAGGCACGCCTTGACGTGCGGCGAATCGACCTCGCGGATCATGCGCAACATGTCGGCGGGACTGTTCGTGACCGGCGCGTGGTTCTGCACCGCGAGCGTCACGCCCGCGTCGCCCGCCCAGCGCGCCGCTTCGATCAGTCCGTCGCGGCACCAGGCCCACGTCTGTTCGGCGGGAGTGTCAAGGTGGGCGTCGCGCCACACCTGGCGCGCCTTCGTATACCGCGGGCCCTCCGGTGTAATCGTCAGGCCCGGCCACGCCGCAAACATGCGCAGCGTCTTGACGCCGAGATCCGCGGTCATGCGAATCAACTCGCGCACGTAAATCAACTGGCTCTCGCGCTGCTCGGGAACCGGGCTGCTGAAATCGTTGTTCGCCGCCACGGCGTAGATTTCAACCCCCGCGTCCCGCGCTTTCAGCTGAATCTCCTGACAACGCCGTCGCGGCATGTCGAGCGGGCTGCCGTGCGGCCGCTTGCCGTCGATCTCGACGCCCTCGTAGCCGTACTCCCGGGCGCGGTCGATAAGCTCCTCGAGCGTCAGCGCGCGACCCTGATACCAGACGCCGAGATATGTGATGCTGTATAAACCCAGCTTCATTCTTCCTCCAACAGGCTGCAGATGTCAGTGTAGACTACCGCATTCACTTCGCATTATGAAACGGCGCCGGTTCCTGGGAATCGCTGCAATTCTCAGTTTTCTGACCGCTTCCCTCAGCACAGGACTGCCTCGGCCTCAGGCAGCCAGTAGTCCAGTGCACGCGCTGCTGCGAAAAGTCGCAGCGTTCACGACGGCGGAACTCGCGCGTCTGGATCGCGGCGAGCCGATTGCGAAAGTGCTCGACACCGATCGCCGCGAAGTGGCGGTGGTCGGAGCTGTCCGCATCACCGGGTCTCAAGCCAAACTGTTCGAGCGCTACCGCAGCGCCTCGAACGTAAAAACCAGCGACGTGGTCATGGAGACCGGCCGGTTCAGTACGCCGCCGGTGCCGGATGACCTGCGCGATCTTCATTTTGAGGACTACGATCTCGACACGATTCGAACGTGCAAGCCGG
The DNA here is from genome assembly GCA_046734955.1 of Acidobacteriota bacterium. Lineage (GTDB taxonomy): Bacteria > Acidobacteriota > Vicinamibacteria > Vicinamibacterales > 2-12-FULL-66-21 > JALZOC01. The sequence goes on along the minus strand of JBKPSH010000008.1, from coordinate 69,158 downwards.
GCGACTGCGGCGTGCGCCTCTCGACGCGTGACATGGAACGGTTCGCGCAGGACGTGAACTGGAGTGCGCCCGACTGGAAGCAGCAAGCGGGAGATCTGTGGCGAAAGCTGCTCGCCGCCAACGCGAACGCATATCTGGCGAACGGGACGCTTGGCGACTACCGCAACAAGGCGACGCCGCTCGATGTCGCGGACGAGTTCAAAATCCTCTTCCAGTCGTTTGCGGACTTCGAGAAGCTCTCGCCAGAGTTCATGGCTCACTTGAAGCAATTCCCACGCGCGCGACTCGAGGGCACCGAGGACCTGCTTTACTGGAGCAAGGACGACATCAATCGTCCGGTCACGCGCGTCACGCATCTCTCGCTCTATCCTGCGTCACGCGGTGTGTCCCGACCAGGTTTCATCGCCACCAAGCAGATCTACGCCGCACATTATTTCGACGCGGGTCTTGGCCTGACCTGTGCCTTTGACGATGGGGCGGCGTTTTATATGGTGTCGATGAACCGTGTGCGAACGCGATCGTTGACCGGCTTCACGCGCACGCTGGTTCGATCGATCGTTCAGCGCCGCAGCCGCGACTCGGTCGAGGGTCTTTTGCGCTCGATGAAGGGCGCGATAGAAAGGTAAAAGGTTACACGAGCTTCAGTTCTCTTATCGCCCGTCCGGCTCCGCGAATGTTCTCCAGCCGCATCTCCGAATACTTGCGCGAGAGAATGACGCCATGCGCGCCGCCGGCAAACGCAGCCTTCACTGCCTCGTACACGTCGGACGGCTGCGTCTTCTTGCTCGTTGCCGCGGTTGGGATATCGACGTCGATGCCTGGCCAAATCTTGACGTTCGAGGATGCGCCGGCAACTGCTCGCACGGTTTCGCGCTTGACGTAATCGGCGCCCAGACCTGCGGCCGCCAACTCGTTCAACGGCCGGTCGTGATACTGCTGCAAATCGTAGGTCAGTGCGAGTGTCGCCTCTGGTGTCAGATCCGCGAACAAGGTCCGATGCGAGTTCCGCACGTACTGCGCGAGCCGTTCGCCGCCGCACAGGTTGTACATCACGACCTTCAGGAAATCCGAGTACTGGCTGTAGTCGGCATAATCGTGTTCCGCGCGGTAGAGCGGCGAGAACGAGTTGTTGTGCCAGATGTGCCAGCCAATGCCTTTCGACGGCGCAACCTCGTGCGCGCGTTTGTAGAGATCGCGATAGGTGTCGTAGAGCGCCTCATTCCACAGGCGCTCCCACGCGAGAATTTCCGGGTACTTGACGAGCAGGCGCCAGAACGTCACGAAGGCGCCGTCGGCCGGCTTCGTGGCACTGCTCGACGCACTCGCCCACTTCACCAGCTCGGTGTACCCCTGCATCGCGCGATCGACATTGATCCCCTGCGCTCGCGCTGCGTCGGTGCAGTATTGGCAGAAGCACGCCGCGCGCCCACCGGCGCCGGTTCCACCGTGATTGGTTCCGAGGACGTTGCCGAGCGGCCCTTGGCGCTCGCTCCCCCACATCAAGCCGTCGACGTCGTACGAGCGGAGATAGTCCTCGACCAGACCAAGCCAGAAATTCCTGGTGTTGGGATTGCGCGTGCATGAAAAGGTCGAGCGCTGACCGTCGACCATCACCTCGCGTGCCTGCTCGAAGCCCGGGACGTCGGGCGCAAAGACGTCCTCGAACCACGCGATCACTCGCATGTTGCGCGAGTGCGCCCGCGGCAGCACATCAGCCAGCACGTCATACGCGCCGTGATCCGGTGCGTGCTCCGGTTTGATGCTGCTGTTGCGGTAATACTGCGGATGCGGCGTCGCGTAGTTGCCGCCGCGAAAAGTCGCCGTGTCGTACTCCTGCTTGCCATGATCGGGCAGCGGTTGATTCGGCAACTGGCGGCCGGCAATTCCCCGGCCATAGGTGAAGGTGGCGACGAACAGGGTGTTGATCGACGCCATCTCGCGCAGGCTCTCCAACACGCGCTCGGTCCCTTCGTCGACGAACGACACGGCGCCGATCTGGATGCCAATCATCGACGGCGGTGGCTGTATCGCTGGTACGGCGCCGAGTACCGCGCCGCTCGCAAAAACGCCTGATGCTTCAAGAAACTCGCGACGGTTCATGCGGCGCCTCCTTTAGCGCGCGCATAATGACATAAAAAAAGAGAAGCTGGGCCGGGCACGAAGCCCAACCCAGCATTTGGTCTGCATTTCTCACTGCGCGCGAGGCCCTACGCGCCCCGGCCGTGTCCGTGTCAGTATCGGTAATGTTCCGGTTTATACGGTCCCTCCACCGGTACTCCGATGTAATCCGCCTGCTCCTTCGACAGCGTCGTCAGCTTCACGCCGAGATGACCGAGGTGCAGCCGCGCAACCTCCTCGTCAAGGTGCTTCGGCAGGATGTACACCTTCTTCTGATACTTGTCATTGTGCTGGTGCAGCTCGAGCTGCGCGATCACCTGGTTGGTGAACGAGGCCGACATCACGAAGCTCGGATGACCGGTGGCGCAGCCGAGATTCAACAGGCGGCCTTCGGCCAGCACCATCACGCTGTGGCCGTCCGGGAATCGGTACTCGTCGTACTGCGGTTTGATGTTGATCCGCTGGATGCCTTTCACCTTCTTCAACCCGGCCATGTCGATCTCGTTGTCGAAGTGGCCGATGTTGCCGACAATCGCCTTGTCCTTCATCCGCGCCATGTGGGCCGCGGTAATGATGTTCAAATTGCCGGTCGCGGTGATGAAGATGTCGGCCTTCTCGATGACGTCTTCGATCGTCTTGACCTCGTACCCTTCCATCGCCGCCTGCAACGCGCAGATCGGATCGATCTCGGCGACCACGACGCGGCAGCCCTGACCGCGCAACGCCTGGGCGCAGCCCTTGCCCACCTCGCCGAATCCAAACACGACAGCCACTTTTCCGCCGAGCATCACGTCGGTTGCGCGATTCAGGCCGTCGACCAGCGAGTGACGGCATCCGTAGATGTTGTCGAACTTGCTCTTGGTCACCGAGTCGTTGACGTTGATCGCCGGGAACAGCAGCGTCCCCGATTTCATCATCTCGTAGAGCCGGTGAACCCCCGTCGTCGTCTCTTCGCTGACGCCGCGGAGTTCGGCAGCCACCTTCGTCCATCGCTGCCGATTCTCATTCTGCTCGGAGCGCAACAGATCGAGGATGACGCCCCACTCCTCAGGCTCGGTCTCGGGATCGAAGGCAGGAACCTTCCCTGCTTTCTCGAACTCGACACCCTTGTGCACCAGCAGCGTCGCATCACCGCCATCGTCGACGAGCAGGGTCGGGCCTTTACCGTCCGGCCACATCAACGCTTCACTCGTGCACCACCAGTATTCCGGCAGCGTCTCACCCTTCCACGCAAAGACGGGCGTGCCGCGGGGATTCTCCGGCGTGCCTCCATTTTCAGGGCGTCCGACGACAACCGCAGCGGCGGCGTGATCCTGCGTCGAGAAGATGTTGCATGAGACCCAGCGAACGTCCGCACCAAGCTCGACGAGCGTCTCGATCAGAACCGCTGTCTGAATCGTCATGTGCAGGCTGCCCATGATGCGCGCGCCGGCCAGCGGTCGCTTGCCCTTGTAGCGGTCGCGCAAAGCCATCAGTCCGGGCATCTCCTGCTCGGCGAGCCGGATTTCCTTGCGGCCGAACTCGCCGAGCTGAAGGTCCTTGACCTTGTATGGCTCGCGGCCCACCTTGGTGGCCTCGTCGAATGGGTGGATCTCTCTAACTGCAGTTGGCATCGCTATCCCCTTCTCTTATGTCTTGGATGCTGTTGCTACGAATAATGCCGGGCCTTTTGCCGCCGAATTGACCGCCAACGCGGTGATACGAACGCGATTGAAACCCGCAGCGATCAGCAGGCGCTGCATCTGCTCCTCGCTGAATCCCAACCACACGTGGCCCATCTGCTGACGATACTCTTCATGGTCGTGCGGCAGCATGTCGGCGATCACAAGCCGGCCGCCGGTCTTCAGAGCGCGATGCGCTTCAGCAAGCGCTGCGGCCGGATCGGGCAGGTGGTGCAACACGAGAATCAGGGTCGCGGCGTCGAGCTCGCCGTCGGCGATCGGCAATGCCTCGAGTTCGCCGCGTCGCACTTCCGCCGTCGGCAGATCGCGCAAACGACGTCGCGCTGCCTGGAGCATCTCTCCCGATCGATCGACGGCGATCAGTCGAGCAACGAATGGTGCGAGCGCGCTGGCGACCTGGCCGGTGCCGCATCCAAGATCACCAACGACCAATTGTTCATCGATCAACGCAGGCAGGACCTGCAAATACGAACCAACACCGAAGAGGTCCGCTCGCACCTTGTCCCACTGCCCGGCCGTGCTTTCAAAGAACTCTTGCGACTTCGATTGCCGCCGCGCGAGAACGTTCTTCAACCGTCGCGCGTCTTGATCGGCGCCGGCAGTCAGGCTAACCTGATCCCGAAGCAACGACCATAGCCGCCGCACATGAGCTGCGCGATCGTCCAGCGAGAGCGTGTAGTAGCGGCTCGTGCCATCACGGCGCGATGCAACCCATCCGGCATCGGCAAGCATCTTAAGATGTCGGCTCACTGTTGATTGCGGCAACTGAAGCACCGTGCAGAGCTCGGATACTGTCAGCTCGTTCCGCTCGAGCAACAGCAGCATCCGGCTGCGGGTCGCGTCGGAGAGCGTGCTGAGGTCGTCAAAAATCTCTGCAGTGACCGGAGCCATGAGTAATCAGGCGCGAAAGTCTTTCATCCGTATATCCGGATTTATAGTTACATACGAAAAGACTCCTGTCAACTGGTGAAGGACGCGTTCCACTATGTCTGCACCACGATGACGGGTGATGGATCGCTCGTCGCACGCGTCATCTCGACGTCGAACACTGCCCCATGGTGAAGGCTGGTGATGATTCGCGACACGCTGAACGCGAACTCCGCCCACGGGTTCATGCTCGTGTCTCACAGCAAAGGAAAGAGACACAGGGAAGGCAACTGAGCAATGGCACGACGGCTGTTTGGATTTCAAACAATACCGTCATGAATGGGGTGTACTCTTTGTGCCCTTCCCTTCGCGATTTGCCTTTTCCCTTTTTCCCTTTTAAGGGCATGTGTTGTGCAGAGCATGCCCGCATCGGACAATCGGAAAGGACGTGCCAATGGCCGACGAACCGTTGAACCTGACAGTGCCGCGCAGCGACAAGAGCGTCTGGGATAAACCAAGTCTGACGTCAAAGCTCTCGACCTACGATCAGGAGCGATGGATGGCGCTGGTGTGCGGCGCCGCCCTGACGTCGTTTGGAGCGCGACGGGGAGGTGTTGTCGGCGGAATGCTCGCGGCCGCTGGCACCACGCTCAGCATACGAGCGCTGATGGGCCGGCGCGACATGCAGGTCGCGCGCAACTGGATCGATCGACAGCTGAGAGCCACCGGCTGGCGGCCGAAGGACATCGTGGCGGACGCGTCCGAGGAATCGTTCCCCGCGAGTGATTCACCCGCTTGGACGCCCACCATCTAAAGGGAAGGGACAAGGGAAAAGGGACAAGGCAGATCTTTATGACATTCATGGAACTCGAGTTTCCAGAGGATGTGAAAGAGCATCGCGTACGCGCCGGCCGCAACATCGGCGAAGCAGAGCGCTGGCTGTCGATCGCCGCGGGCATCGGGCTCGCAACATATGGCCTCACGCAAAGACGTGGTGCCAGGGCGTTCATGCTTGCGGCATTCGGCGGATTGCTCGTGAGGCGCGGCGCCTCTGGACATTGCCACACCTACGACCTCTTCGGCATCAACACCGCAGGAACTGGACAGGACACGCGGCGGGCGCTTGGGGGAAACGCCGGGGTGATCGTCGACGAGCGCGTGACTATCAATCAGCCGGTCGAGATACTGTATCGGTTCTGGCGCAATCTGGAGAATCTGCCACAAGTCATGCGTCATCTCGAATCAGTCGAGCGCATCACCGACACCCTGTCGCGCTGGCGCGCAAAGGGACCGGCAAATACGGTCGTTGAATGGAACGCCGAGATCATCAACGAGGTTGCGAATAAGCTGATCGCGTGGCAGTCGATCGAAGGCTCCGATGTTGTCAGCGCCGGATCGGTCCACTTCGATGACCTCGGCGGCGGCCGCGGCACGCGCGTGCGCGTGCGCCTGCAGTACAACCCGCCAGGCGGCAAGGTCGGCGCGGCGATCGTGAAGCTTGTTGGCAGGGATGCGGCGACCGAGATTCGGGAAGATCTCAAGCAGTTCAAGCAGAGCGTGGAGCAGCGCGCGACAAATCCGTGAAGGGCGCGGTCTGACGGCCGCGCCCGACATCCGGATCCCGGACAACCGATCCCGATAGGGTCACACTTCGTTATTCACCACCGCAGCTTTGTCCGTGAGCACCGTCGCCGCCGATGGTGCCCACTTCGATGTGCTCTCGCCGCCGCGTCTGCCGCGAGTGCCGTCGGTGTCGTTCGGCCCGGGCAGGAATCGATTCGCAACCATCAGGGCGGTCGCGACTGCGCCGGGAGCCAGATGGTTGGCGATAATCGCCGCCTTCGCCGGGAGCGAGATCGTCAATTCCGGATCGCCGTAGCGGCAGGCGTCGAGAATCTGGCGCGCCGCGTTCTCCGCGGCGACAGTCAGCCCGGGCAGCGAATCGGAGATCGCAAACCATGCATACTCCGCTTCGTGCTGCCCCTTGACGTCGGCGTTCACCGGCGAACCCGTGCGCATCAACCCGGGCGCGACGGTCGTCACGCGGATCCCATACTGATCCAGTTCCGTTCGGACCGCATCAGAGAGACCCGCGAGCGCAAACTTGCTCGCACAGTACGGCGCGAGATGCGGCACTGCGACGCGTCCGCCGATCGAAGAGATATTGACAATGCGGCCGAAGCCGCGACGACGCATGGACGGAACGATCTCGAACATCAGATGCAGCGGCCCCCAGAAATGCGTCGCCATCGCATTCTCGAAATCACCTGTCGTCATATGCTCGAGCGGGCCGACTTGAATCACACCCGCGTTGTTGATCAACACATCGATCACGCTCCAGCGCTCGAGAATTGCATCGACTGCCGCGCGGACGTCGGCGCGACGACGAATGTCGCAGCGAACGGTCATGACGTCGCTTCCGGGCGGAAACTGCGCGGCGGCCCGAGCGAGTTCCTGTTCGTTGCGCGCGAGCAAACACAATCGCGCGCCTTCCGCCGCCATCTTTCGCGCAAGGACTAAGCCCAGTCCTCGGGAACCGCCGGTGATGACGACGACACGTCCGGTGAAGTCGATTCGTCGAGAACCTCGCGCAAGCTGACGTCCCACGAGAGCGCCGATTGCGCCTGCTGCCACGCCAAGCAGGAATTTCTGCTGGCTATTCATTGCATGTCCTCCATCAGCCGCCGCAGGGTCAGAGCGTTTCGAGGGGCGTGGCCACCAACGTCATTATTGAAGTACGCATACACGGCGGCCCCGGACCGTCGTTGTGCCGCGAGCCATGTCGCCCAGTCGCACAACCGCGAATCCGGATAGCTGCCGTTGTAGGTTCCGCTCGCCCCGTGAAATCGCACATAGACGAATGGACCGACACGTTCCCGGCCTGTCGCCGACCCTTTCATGTCGTGGAGGCAGAGCGCAACATGGTAACGCTCCAGCATTCGCATCACGTCGTCCGAGTACCAACTCGGATCGCGGAACTCCATGACATGACGGGAGCCGTGAGGAAGCACCTGCAGGAACTGCTCCAGACGCTCACGGTCGAGCTTCCAACCAGGAGGCAGCTGATACAGAACCGGACCGAGATGATCGCCGAGCGCAGCCATCCGACTGAACAACCGCGCGAGCGGCTCGTCCGGATCCTTCAGTTTCTTCATGTGCGTGAGGAAGCGGCTGGCCTTCACGCTGTAAAGGAATCCGCGCGGTGCACGCTCTGCCCACGCGGCGAAGGTGCTGCGTTCCGGCAGGCGATAAAAGGTATTGTTGATTTCGACCGTATCAAAAATCTGTGCGTAATGCTCAAACCACATCGTCTGTGCGACCGACGCCGGATAGAACTCTCCTCGCCAGTGTTTGTATTGCCAGCCCGAACAGCCAACGCGTGCGCGCACCCGCATGCTGACGCAAGCCGAGTGCCTGCGGCGTGATGCTCAACATTGATGCCGAGGCGCCAACTCAGCCGAGAGACCATGATTACTTTTGCAGACTTCGAGAAAGTTGAGATGCGAGTCGGCCGCGTCGTGGCGGCAGATCTGTTCCCCGAGGCGCGAAAGCCTGCCTACAAACTCACAATTGATTTCGGGCCGGGGGTCGGCTGAAGCGAGACAGATCGGCCCCTTCCTGTCCGACGTCCTGACGCTCGGCGTGCCGGACCGTGACGGCGCCGTTATTCTGCTGGCGCCAGACTTTGAGGTTCCGCTCGGCGGGAAGGTTTTCTGAACTACTGTCCCTGGGCCTGCAGCGTCCGCCGCTCGCGAATCTCACGCTCCGCGGTCAGCCAGTCTTCGAGATCACGACCATCCGTTCGACCGCGCGCGAGATACAACTCATACGCGCGCTGTGCGCATTCGTCGCGATCGATCGTGGCTGCCGTAGTGTCTCCGGCGTTGTGCGGTGCTCCGTTACCCGGCTTCCTTGGTTTGGCCATACTGCCTCCAGGCGCAACAGCTATGCCATATTCCTGGGGTTAGAAATTGGTCGTCCAGACAATCACGCGCGCAATCCACCGCACGTGATCCATACACGATTGAGTCTGCCATTCAGACAACCGGAGCGCGAACGAGAAGCGCTATTGTCACGCGTATCGACGCACTTGTGCACCACAAAAATCTGCGAACGGGCGGGGATCTCTGGGCGGACTCGTATGATGCGCGCGCATCCCCTCGCTTTCCGGCGTGAAACAAAACGTGATGGTGACGTCGAAGTCCTCGAGCGCTCGCATTTGTCGATCGAACCATGCCTGCGCGCCGGGCCGCATGCTGTCTGCCCAGCTCAAACCTGTCCGGACATGTCGAACCCCAAGCGTCTTCAGCCACTTGACCGCGTCGTCCAGGCGATGATCTTCGAAGTGAAACCACTGACAGATTCCGAACACCGGCGCGACGTTGGAGAAGTGCCGCGCCGCGAGTTTCGGAGTGCCGTCTTCACGCAATAGTCCCATGTAGAAGTGACGGTAGTATGAAGACCCTTCGGCCTCGCGATGACGAGTCGTGGCAGGCCAGGCTCGCGGCAAGTCAAAAAGACTGTACCAATGGACTCGCTCGACGCGGCCGCCGAGAAGCTCAGCCGTGCGCTTCAATCCGAATTCCTGCACTTCCTCGGCACCAAACGTCGACACACCGACTTCCGACACCCATAACGGAAGCGACGTCACGTGTTCGATCTCGGCGATCTTGCTAGGCCACTCATGAATTTGCCAGTGATTCCAATCGAGGGGAAATCCGTGCACGGCCGCGACGTCGACCGCGTCGAGGACGCCTTGATCCTTCAGCGTCACGACGAAGTTAGGATCGATGGGGGAAATCCCTCCAAGCACACGACGGAGACGCGGGCGTTCGGCCGCAATTGCAGCCGACGACAGCTTGACCAGATCGGCGAACAACCGCCAGCCGGGATCGAGCTCAAAGTCCCAGTGGGATAAGTTGTTCGGCTCGTTCCAGATCATCACCGCTTCAACCACGCCGGCAACTCCTGTTGTCGCAGTGGACGCGCCGGATCCAGTGCGGCGCGGCGACAGATGAAAATCTCTTCTTCCGGGTGAGCGACGATGTTGAATCCGGCACTGCGCAACATCGCCTCCGCGCACGCACGGTTCGGAATCCACCAATTGGTCGGATCGCCTGAGTACTTGTGCTCGACGAAATACATCCGTGGATACGTTTCGTCGTCAAAGTGATTGCTCTGCCCGAAGTGATAGTCCGACTTCACGTCTCCTGTTGCGGCACTGCCGCGCAGCATCGATTGAAATACGAGCATGTCGCGGCACACGAACTCATGAAGCATGTCGAGCGCGAGCAGCGGATGGCGCAGGTGATACAGCACCCCCATGAACAGGACGATGTCGAACGTCTGCCCGAGTGACGGCAGGTCGTATACCGACATCTGACGGAAGTCGATCTCCAGCCCCGCAACATCGGCGGCGAACCGCGCCTGCGCGAGATATCTCGGATCGCTGTCGATGCCAATCACCTCGGCTGCGCCACGGCGCTTCATTTCGATCGAGTAGAAGCCGCCGTTACAGCCAACATCCAGGATCGTGCGACCGGTGAGGTCGGCCGGGATCGATTCGGCGAACTCACGCCACTTGATCGATGGATAGTCGCCGAGAAAGTGATCCGGGGCCGTTTGTACACCATCGAGGTTGATGTTGTGGAACCAGTCGCCGAGCTCACGGACGCGCTTCTGAATGTCTAGCGCTGTCAGTTTGGTGTGCGCGCGTTCATTCGGGATCCGTTGCCCGGGATCCGGATTCCGTTCTCCATGGTCCGGGATCCGTTTTCCGGGATCCGGGATCCGCTGTCTACATCTATCCGTGTTCATCCGTGTTTTTCCGTGGCCTGTATTTGTCCGTGTTCATCCGCGTTTTTCCGTGGCCTGTATTTGTCGTGTTCATCCGCGTTTTTCCGTGGCCTGTATTGTCCGCGTTTATCCGTGTTTTTCCGTGGCCTGTATTTGTCCGTGTTTATCCGTGTTTTTCCGTGGCCTGTATTTGTCCGTGTTTATCCGTGGCTCGTATTCATCTCCGTTGTTCCGTGGCGCACCTCAGTCACGAAAGACTCGAGCTCGGCGGCACGATGCATCGCCGTGTGCGCGGTCAGTACGCGCCTGCGAGCGGCAAGGCCGATTCGTTTCCGCTGCTGTTCGGGAATGTCGCGCAGATAGGAGAGCGTGTCGGATGCGTCGCGAGCGATCAGGATTTCTTTGTCCGGCATCAAGATCGTATCGAGTCCCGGCCACTGGTCGCTGATGATGGGCGTGCCGCACGCCGCCGCCTCGAACAAGCGAACACTCGGCGAGTATCCGGCGCGAACCATGTCGCGGCGCGTCACATTCAGCGTGTAACGAGTCCGGTTGTAGAAGCGACGATGCTCCGCCGGAGCGAGATGCGTGATCCGCCTCACGTTGGGCGGCCATTCGATTGAATCCGGATACTGCGGTCCCACGACCACGAATTCGCCCGTGGTCCACTTGCGCGCTGCCTGCAGCATCAAGCGATCGAGAACAGGCTGTCGATCGCCGCTATAAGTACCGAGATATCCGAGATCGAATTCGTCGATTCCCTGCTCGGGATAATACAAATCCGGATCGACCGAGCAGTACAGCGCACGAGGGTGGCGGGCGCCGTAAAGATCGTGGAGCCGCTCGAGTGTCGGCCCGCCTGTAAACGAGAGATACAGGTCGTATCGCGGTATTTGCGGGACGGACACGTAGTCGGCGTCGTCCCGCTCCAGCCTTGAAATCGTGACCGGTGTGTCGATGTCGTAAAACGCCGTCACACCTCGTGCTGTCCGCTGCACCAGATCCGCAACTTCAATACCCTCCGGCACGTACGATCCGACGATGACGAGCTCAGCGTCGCGGATGTCCCGGGTGTGACGGTCCGTGAGCTGCTGCACGTTCTCGTACAGCCTGGTCCGGCAGTACGGCGGATTCGGCAGGTCGCGATTGCCCGCATACCATTCCGCCTCGCGTTCGAGGAACAGTACGTCGTGGCCGCGCAACGCAAGCGCGCGCACCAGCGCCCGATAGGTCGTCGCATGCCCGTTGCCCCAGGATGATGTGATCGAGAGTCCGAGAATGACGATGGTCATGCGATCAGTGCTCCAGGGAACGCGAACGATTCGGGACCTGACTGATCCCTGTAGACGTACTCGCAAACTGCGAGCCGCGAAGTGACGACGTGATGTCCATCAGCTGATCCACACGGTGCGCGCACGTATGACGCGACTGGATGGAGCTCAGCGCATGGTCGGATAAAGAACGGCGCAGGTCGGGATCGTTGAAAATCGCCTGGAGAGCAGCGAGCATCTCTTCCGGTGAATCAACCGCGATGTAGTCGCGCCCTGCAGTGAATAGTCCTTCGCAGTCATCCCAGCGGCATGAAACCAGCGGCATCCCACAAGCGAGCGCTTCGAACATGCGAATCGTCGGGATACCGGGCAACATACGAATGTAGGGCTGCCGCGGAATGTGGACGGTCGCAGTGAATCGGGCAAAGACGGACGGGACTGCGTAATTCGCAATCCAACCCTCATACTGGATCCCCGCGCGTCGAAGCGCCTCGACGGCGGGATCAGGATATCGCACGCCGTGGACGAGCGCACGCAGACCGAGCGCACACACAGGATCGATAAAGTATCGATGAATCTCCGCGGAGCGTTCATCGTCTCCCCAATTGCCAATCCAGACGAGATCGCCGTCCCGGGTCTTCGAATCCAGCGGACGGAAGCGCGTTGTATCGGCCGCCTCGTGCCACGTCCAGGCGCGACGCGCCCAGCCGAGCGAGAGATAGTTCTGACGAATGACCTCGCCGAACGCCAGCACGCCGTCGTAGCCGTTCAGATCGTACGCCGCCATTGCGTCGGGGTCGCTCACCGTTCGATGGTGGGTGTCGTGAAAGAGCAGAACGTACGATCCACTGCGTGCGCGGTGCCTGCCAAGCACTTTAACGAGCGAATGCGAGTTCCATTCGTGTACCAGAACAAGGTCGGCGCCGTCCAGCGCCTCGTCGAGATCGAGGCCTCTCAAGTCAAAGCGCGTCGACGACAGCATCGGATACGCCGTATGAAAACCGGTGATCGCCGACGGCCCCTGATCGCGCAGCAGATTCGAGACGCTCCAGGAATCGCGTGGCTCGAACACCCGGATCTCGTAGCCTCGCGCCAGCATCTCCACCGCAATGCCGCGAAGGAAATGCGCATTGCCATGATTCCAGTCGGAAATGAGCGAATGACAGAACATCACGATTCGCATGCGCGTTACTCCTCTGCGTCTGCCGTCGTCAGATGCCGTGCAAGTTCGCGATACAAACCGCTCTCGCCGAGCAGCGTTTCGTGCGTGCCGGTCGCAACAATCCGGCCGCGGTCGAGCACCATGATCCGCTCCGCTTCGCGAACCGTCGTCAGGCGATGCGCGATCACGAAGACCGTCCGTCCCGCACGCAGCCGCCGTAATGCATTCAGCACTAACCGCTCGGAGACGCTGTCGAGTGCGGCGGTCGGTTCGTCGAGAATCAAGATCGGCGCATCCCTGAGAAAGGCGCGCGCCATGCTCAAGCGCTGCTTCTGTCCACCCGAGAGTCCCGCTCCCGCTTCACCAATTTCTGTGTCGTAGCCGGCCGGCAGTTGCTCGATGAATTCATGCGCGTTTGCGGCACGTGCTGCCGCTTCGATGTCCCGGTCGGTCGCGTCGAGGTTTCCATAGCGCAAGTTGTCGCGGATCGATCCGGACAGGACGACGGATTCCTGCAGCACGAGCGCGATGTGCTGGCGCAGCGCGCCGAGGCGATACCGCGACGCGTCGATGCCATCAATGAGGACACGGCCGCGCGTCGGTTCATAGAAACGTGGAATGAGGCTTACGAGCGTCGTCTTGCCGGACCCCGAGGGACCAACGACGGCGACGAACTGGTGCGGGCCGGCGGTCGCGTTGATTTCATGCAGCACTTCCCGCCCGTCGTAGGCGAATGAGACGTTCTGAAACTCAACGCGGCCTTCCAACCGCCTCGGATCGATGCCGCCGCCATCGATCGGTTCCGGCGCCTCCCGAAACGTCTCGCGTACGCGCCGCACACCGGCGACGGCGTCCTGTATCGAGCCGGTGGTATTGGCGAGACCAGATAAGGGCCCATACACGAATCCCAGGTAGGCCAGGGCGACGAGCACCGTTCCTATCGTGATGCGCCCTCGCAGCGCGAGCAGACCTCCGGTCAGCACGACCGCCGACGTGCCGACAGCGGTCAAGGTCGCGACGACTGACGAGAAGATGGCTTCGCGAGTGCTCAAGACGACCCGCGCGCGCATCGCTTCGTTCGCCGCGCCCGAGAAACGCTGCCCCTCATACGGTTCACGTCCAAAACTTTTCACTAGACGAATCGCGGCAAAGCTCTCGTGCATGCGCGCCGACATTCGCGACTCGAGCTGCCGCGTGCGCTCCGCACCGGGACGGATCCTCCGGCTGGCAAAGCGGATCCACACGAACATAAACGGGACGACGGAAAGCGAGACGAGTGCCAGTGACCGATCGATCTGGACGAGGATGTGAAACATCACGACCAGCGTCAGCGCGGAGAACGTGAACGGAAAAACGCCGCGGAGCAGCAGCTGCTCCAGGCTCGCGGCATCGGCTTCGAGCCGGTATACGGATTCACCGATCGGGGTGCGCGCATGGTGCCGGAGGTTGAGCGCTTGAAGGTGCATGAACAGCCGCTGACGCAAGTCGCGTGTGATGAGATGCCCTGTCACCGTGTAGAGCCGGGTATGCAGCATGAGCACGAATTGATGGGCGACCTGAATGAGCAGTCCAATGACGACGATCGCGACGAGCAGCGACTCACGGCGCGATGGAATCACACCAGGCAACGCGACCAACCATCCCGGCGGCGGCTGCGATCCAATCGCCGTGTCGACGACGGCTTTCATCGGCCACGGCAGCAACACACGAAGAGCGACTTCGGCGCACGACAGCGCCGCCAGCAGCGCCACGCGCGCGCGATACGGCCGCGTGTGCTTCAGTGCCCAGACCAGCAGTTTCACGAACGCGTTTGATCAGTCTGAGCTGACCCCTCCTTTCATGAGACGCTCATGGTTGGCGTCGCCGGAATCGTATCCTCGTTGCCGAGCAGCGCAATTGCTTCCCGATATCCGCGAACGGTGCCAACGTCCACATACGCGGCCCCGGCGGGAACACCGCGCGCCCTGCCACCTTTTTCTATCCAGGCATTCACCAGGGTGCCCACATACTCGTCCTGCCGGCCGCGCGCGTTCCACAAGTGGTGCAGCTCGCCGAGGATGCGACCCGACATCTTGAACGCACCCCAGATCCACTTCGACGTAGCGTCAGCGCGTTTTACCTGGATCTCCACGACACGTTCGTCGTCGAGCACTACTGCATCGAAGAGCTGAGGACGGTCGACGGGAAAGAGCAGGAACGACAACTCGTCGTCGGGCAGCTCGCGAAGCGCTGTCGCTGGAAACCAGATCGTGTCTGGTAATCCAATCAGGACCTGCTCGGCCGGAGCGACGAGCGGCCGGGCCCGGAAAATCGCATCGCAGAGACCGCTGGCGTGCGGCTGGACGCTGTAGAAGACGCGAGCCGAGAACACCTCCCCGCCATAGTACTCGAGGATGTCGGACTTTCCCGGTGAGATGACAAAGCACAGCTTGTCCGCACCGCCGAGAACAAGGCGTTCGACCAGATACTCGCTGACCGCCCGTGGCCGCTCGCAGTCACCGTCTTTGCGGCTACCGACCGGGAGTAACTCTTTCGAAAACGCCAGCGGTTGAATTCGGCTTCCCTGCCCCGCTGCCGGCACGATGCCCCACATAGTTGTGACTCCGATTCAGAATTCGCTCGAGATCGCGCGCGCGTTCGGTGGCGGTGTGACAGTCGAGTGTTCGTTCGAGCGCGCGCTGACCAATCGCTCGACGTTCCCACGGATCAAGATCGATCGCCTGGAGAGCTTCGTCCGTCGTCGATGCAACGAGGATCTCGTCGCCGGGCTCGAAGAACTGCTCGAGTCCTTCCCACGCGTCGGTCAGAATCGTGGCGCCGCATGCGGCCGCTTCGAATAACCGTCCCGATGGGCAATAACCCATCTCCGCCATCGGCCCGCGCGTCACATTCAGCGTCAGGGCGGAGGAACAATAAAACGACGGATGCTCCGCCGGCGTGAGATGCCAGACGTAGTAGACGTTCGGTTTCCACGAGAACCCTTCCGGGTATTGCGAGCCTGCGAGTACGAATCGTGACTCCGGACGACGATCAGCTGCCTGAAGAAACAATCGATCGAGTGTGCCCTGTCGATCGCTCGAATAGGTTCCCAGGTACGACATGTCGCAGGAGAAACGCCGGTTCGCCGCGGTTGGACAATGAACGTCGGGGTCAACGCTGCCATACAGGGGGGCGACTGCGCGGGCGCCGAGTCGGCTCTGAAGTTCATCGAGCGCGCGTCCACCTGTGTAACTCAGAACGAGATCGAATCCGCCGAGGCCATACTCGGGCAGATACGCCACCGGTTCCCCACCGCGAAGCCGCGACAGCGTCACCGGCGTGTCGAGGTCGTAAAACACTTTCGACTGGACACGAGAGTTGAGCACCAGGTCGCAAGCTGCGACAGCGTCAGGGCAGTACGATGTGACGATGCCGACGTCTCCGTCGTCGAGTGCTCTTCTCGCCGACGTGACCACGTCTTCCCACTCCGAGTACAAGCGAAGATCGCAACCATCGGGACGTTCAGCGTCGCGTGCCTGCGCGTAGTACGGGACGTCGCGCTCGAAGAAGGTGACGTCGTGTCCGAGCGCGGAGAGTCCCCGGCACAGAGCCCGCCAGAGCGTCGCGTGCCCGTTTCCCCACGACGAGCTAATCGTCAGGCCGAAGATGACGAGTTTCATGCCGCCGCGGACTCCCCAAGAATTCCCTCGAGCTGCAGCACACGGTGCGCGTAGGTATGCTCGGACATCACCCGGCGCAATGCCGCCTGACCGATCGCGCGAGCTGTCGCCCGATCGATCCCCGCCACATAAGCCGCGACTTCGTCGCCGCTTGAAGCCACGAGCACTTCACGTTCAGGCTCGAGGAACTGCTCGACCCCGAGCCACGCATCCGTGACAATGCAGGCGCCGGCGCCGGCCGCTTCGAACACGCGCGTCGCCGGCGAGAATCCATACCGCGCCATGCTGTCGCGATTGATGTTCAACAGAATCGTGGGCGTCGAGTTGAACGCGTTGTGTTCGTGCGTATACACGTGACCGACATAGTGAACGTTCATTGGCATCGGCTTGTCGTTCCAGCCGTTTCCGCCAAGCAGGAATGTCCGCGACGGCAGGAGCCGCGCGGCGTGAAGAAAGAATTCCTCGACCCGATGCTCACGATCCGGAAGGCGATTTCCCAGAAAACCGAGGTCCGCCGCAAACCGCGGGTCGGGTCCCGATGGGTAATGGGTTGAAGGATCGAGCGCGTTGTAAATGGGAACGCAGAGCCGTGCACCCACCCGCTCGTATGCTTCGACAACCGGGGAGCCGCCGCCGTAGGTCAGGACCATGTCATATTGCGGAATCAGTGCCCGAAGCGGATCGCCCGGATCGCGCTCGAGGCGATCGAGCGTCGCCGGCGCGTCAACGTCCCAGAAGATCGCGATCGCGTGGTGCGCCTTACATTCGAGGACAGCGAGTTCGAGCAGGTCGTCAAAGACGCCCACGCCACTCGTCTTAATCACAATGTCTGCTGAACGCGCCTGGTCGAGCGCGCTGCGGACGCCCGCATCGTCAGCTGTGTAGACCACCACTTGCGCCCACTCAGGATCCGGAATGTCGCGGTGCGCCTGCCGATCGTACGCGTCCGGCTCGTAGAAGGTGACCTGATACCCGCGATCGTGGAGCGCCCGGACGATGCCGCGGTAGTACGTTGCGGCGCCGTTCCAGTATGCGGAAACGAGGCTGGAACCAAAGAACGCGATCCGAGGTTTCATGGGCTACACCACCGCCGCGTGAGAGAGAACGTCCTGATACGCTTCGACGTATGCGCGAGCCATGCGCGTGACGGTGTACTGCCGCGCGCGCGCCATCGCACGGGTCGCGAGCTTGCGTCGCTCGAGCGGATCGTCGATGACGCCCTGAATGGCAGAAGCGAGCGCCTGAGGATCGCGCGGGTTAACGAACAGCGCCGCGTCCGACCAGTTCTCGCGCAGGCTCGGGACGTCGCCGAGCACCAGCGCACATCCTGACGCCGCGGCTTCGAGAGTTGATAATCCGAACGGCTCATAAAGCGCCGGCGACGCGTAGATCGCCGCGCGCGAAAACCAGCGACTCATCGTCAGCGAATCAAGTTGGCCAAGCCAGGTGACATTGGCCGGCGATACGGCCTCGTGCCTGCCCCCGAAGTCCCCCGCGATCACAACCGGCCACGACAAGCGGTCCGCAATACTCGAGAGTGCCGCGATATTCTTCGCCTCGTCCCACAGTCGCCCTGCGGCAAAGACGATGTCCGACTTGATTGGAATCGAATCGTCCATCTGATCCACAATCGCGAGTCCATTGGGGATCACACGCCAGGAGCCGAACTCGCCGTACTCGTCATGGAGCATCGAGGCCATGGCCAGCGATGGAGCGACAACGAGCCGGGCGGCGCGAAGGCCTTCCCTCACGGCGCCCGTATAGCGATCCCACTCGGCCGGTGCCGCCACGCCGTGAACGGCGCGCCACCACGATCGAACGCACGAATGGGCCACGACGACGGGCGGGGACTTCCACGGCAACCCGGCGTGGCAGAACCCGTTCAGATGAATAACGTCTGGATCGAGCATCGATTCGAGGCCGAGCAACCATTCCCCGGCGCGCTCGACGTCACTCCACGGCGAATCGGCCCATTCCAGTTTGTAAGGCGCCTCGACGAGATCCAGACCGTGGCGCATCGCCTCTGCGCGCCGGCGCTCGTCCATCGACGGCCCCATTACCGCGAGCGTCGTGTGGATGCCGTGCTTGCGGAGTCCGGTCGCGAGATCGAGCGAGTACTGCCACACGCCACCAACCGCGTCGGCAGTCATCAGGAGGCGACTAGCGTTCGTCGGCATGGTGCAGTTCGAGCTCATGGAGCGGATGCGGGCGCGCATCCTGGATGTCACTGAATCTGTCGAAACGACCGAGGTAGTCATCCATCGCCCGTTCCCACGCACGATCGTCGACCGCGCCCCAGCGCCTCGTGTATTCTGGCGAGCCGGGATAGGGGAACATGGGCACCGGCTTATTGGCCCACACGCCACATTGGTGCAAGTGCTGGCGCCATCGTTCGACGTCGTCCGGATCGTCCGCCCCCGATTCGAGGAGGTTGGCCTGAACGAACGGCACCACGGCTTTCGCGTGGATCAGACGAGCGGTGATCTCCTCGGTCGAAAGCTTTGTTCCCTTGTCGAGAAGATTGCGCCCTTCGATGGTGATGCTCTCGACACCCGCTTCGATTGACACGCAACCGGCTCGACCAAGAAGGTCAAGCAACGTCGGCGACCACAGGTCGATACGCGTTTGAATCCCGAAAACCACCGGACGATTGACGAGCGCCTCGAGCAGCTCGCGGTTCGGCAGAAAGATCTCGTCGATGAAGTAGACGTACTCGACACCCGATGCCTGAAGCGCATCGATCTCTTCGAGGATGCGCGCGAGCGGACGCTTGCGGTAATCGTTCCGGAAGTTGTCCTTCGCACAGAACGTGCAGTGATAGGGACAACCGCGCGACACTTCCATCTCCGCGCCGGGACCCGAAGGGCTGGCGTCGAAGCGATGGTGATGATGGCGATGATGATCGATGTCGTCGGCGCTCCAGCGGAGCGCCGGCAGGAGCGACATGTTCGTCTGGTTCGTTCCTCCATGGACGCGCAGCTCGCCAGACTGCCTGACGGCGATCGAAGGCACGCTCTCCCACTGCAATGGATCTGACGCGAGCATGGGAAGGATGTCCTCGCATTCGCCGATCACGGCCACGTCTGCATCCAGCTTGCGAAGCGTCGCGCCCGGTGTCGTTGACGCGTGCGGACCGACGACAATGCGCAGACCCGGCACTCCGGCAAGCGCGCGGAGCGTCTCCTGCGGCACTCGCAACTCGGGAGGTGCGCAGCGCCAGAAGAGATAGCTCGGGGCGGTGGTGATCACCAGTCGATCAGGGGCAAAGGCCTCGAGCGCCGCCGCGATCCGTTGGTTCGACATGTCGTGCAGGTGCGCGTCAACGAGAAGAACCTCGTGGCCCCCAGCCGACAGCAGCGCCCGGGCGTAGCCGTACTCCAACGGAAGATGCGGCTCTCGACAGCCGAAGTAGATGCTGCCGTCGAATGTCCACGGCGGGTTCACCAGCGCAAACTTCATGAAGCAACCCGATCACCGACCACGTCGCGCGCGGTGGCGGTGCCGAACTCTTCGAGCCACGCCGTCAGCTTTCCCACCCCATCGAGAACAGGAGTGCTCGGGCGCCAGCCGGTCGCAGCACTGAACTTCGTCGTATCCGATACGTAATACCGCTGGTCCGCAGTGCGCCAGGGTTCGATCGTGTGGGGCACGGGATCGCCGGTGATCGTCTCGATCAAATCGAGCAGTTCGAGCAGCGACGTCGTGTTCGTCGGGCCGCCGCCGATGTTGAACGCCTCACCGGCGATGCTGCCGATGTTCGCGTGCGCGAGCAGCATCGCGTCGACGAGATCGTCGACGAACAGAACGTCGCGCACCTGCAGCCCGTCGCCGTAGAGCGTGACCGGCCGTCCCTTCAGTGCCTGGATGATGAAGTGCGCCACCCATCCCTGATCCTCGGTACCAAATTGGTGCGGCCCGTAGATGCAGCTCATACGAAAGACGACGGCCGGCACATTGAACGTGCGGGCGTAATCCAGCACGTACTGTTCGGCGGCACCCTTCGAGCACCCGTAAGGACTGTGAAAATCAAGCGGACGGGCCTCAGAGATGCCGCGTCTTGAAACGACCGGGTCGGGCTCATACCGCCGCTCGTGGCGATAGAGCTCGACATCGTCGAGCTGTCCGTACACCTTATTAGTAGACGTAAAGAGAAGACTCGGACGATCGTCCATCGAGCGGATTGATTCGAGAAGGTTCAGGGTGCCGCGGGCGTTCACGTCGAAATCGAGGAAGGGATCGACCAGACTGGTCGTGACCGCGACTTGTGCGGCGAAGTGAAACACCTGCCGTACACCGGTCAGCGCGTTCCGCACCGCGGCGGAGTCGCGCACGTCGCCGAATCGAAACTCGACGCGGCCGGGATGTTCGGATCGCAGCCACTGCACGTTTTCTTCGACGCCGTCACGCGACAGGTTGTCGAAGAGGCGGACGCGGCAGCCTTGCCGCAGCAACCGATCGGCCACGTTCGTGGCAATGAATCCGGCGCCTCCGGTGATCAGGACCAGGTCGCCTGCCGCAACTGGCGTTCGGCTCCGCGCGGTCATACTGTTAACCCCCGCACCGCCAGCTCACGGCTGGCAGCGTCCACGCGATCGTCGGCCGCTTGCCCTTGGAGCCACTCGCCCAGCTCCATCAAGCCGTCTTCGAGCAGCACCGCCGGCGTGTAGCCGAGCAGGTTACGCGCCATGGTGATATCAGCGAAGCAATGCCTGATATCGCCGACGCGGTACTTGCCACAGACATCGGGCTCGATGCGTTTGCCGAGAACTGCGCCCATCATTGCCGCCACTTCGCGCACGGTATACGAACGTCCGCTTCCGACATTGAACGCGTGTCCGGCAGCATCCGGGACTTCGAGGGCAAGACAGCAGGCCTGCACGACATCGTGAACGCTGACGAAGTCGCGCCGCTGCAATCCATCCTCGAAGATGAGCGGCGCATTCCCATTCAGCAGCCGTGAGGCGAATATGGCGAGAACTCCGGTGTAGGGATTGGACAGCGACTGCCTGGTGCCAAAGACATTGAAAAAACGCAGCGCCACGGTCGGCATGTCGTAGGCGCGGCCGATCATCAGGCACAAACGTTCCTGATCGAATTTCGACAGCGCGTACACCGACGACAGCGATGGTGGTTTCGTCTCAGGTGTCGGCACCGGCACGAGCGGATCGCCGTCGTCTCCGTGCACTTCCCACGCGGCGCGGCGCAGCTGCTCGAGCGGCCGCTCGGAACCGGCAACGAGCTCTCCGTCTACCGTCCGATACAGGCCTTCACCGTAGAGGCTCATGCTCGATGCGACAACCAGGCGCTGCACACACCGATGGTCGACGAGTTCCTGAAGCAGTACCGCGGTCCCGAGATTGTTCGTCGACGTGTAGTGCTCGATCTCGTACATGCTCTGGCCGACGCCAACAGCGGACGCGAAGTGAAACACCGCATCGACGTTATCGATCGCTCTCCGCACCGCGTCGGCGTCCCGAACATCGCCGCGCACTAACTCGACATCCTCGTTCAAATAGGACGGACGCAGCGCGCCGTCCCCGTGCACCTGCGGCGCAAGATTGTCGAGCACGCGCACGCGGTGACCTCGGTGGAGCAGGTCATCGGCCAGATGTGAGCCAATGAAACCTGCGCCGCCAGTGATCAGAATCTGCATCGATTGGATCCCCCATCACGACCAGTGGAGTCCGCCTTGCTTATCGAACGGGCATCAAAGCTCGCGACGCGTCGGCCGACAACGGGGTAAGTAGCAAAGCGGGTTCCACACGAAGCAATGACATCAGCAGTATTCCGATATGCGCATGCGCTCCGAGAACTCTATGCGGCGTCTCTCGCGTGAGCATGTGAGCCTCATCGCAAACCGCGCGCACGCGCTCGCCGAGCCGGTCCGCGTGCGCATGATCGAGACGCTTTGTCGTGGAGATCAGGCGGTCGGACAGCTCGCCAGTTCGCTTGGAATGCAGCAGTCAACCGCATCCAAACATCTGCAGGTGCTTTATCGCGCGGGTCTCGTCGAACGGCGTCGAAAGGCGAGCGCAGTCATTTATTCGGTCGCGGCAACGAAACTTCTCGACTGGTGCAGGTACCTCGGACACCGGCAACTCATGAGCACAACAGCAAGCGTATCGGCCGGGCGACGTATGGAATCAACACGCTCTCAGCGCGCATTTCGTGCAGCTCGTCGCCCGAATCGGTGATGGATACACGTTCATTCGTGCTGCTCGTTCGTCATGCGCATACGCACGCGATCGTCGCCCGACTGGTCGGGCGTACTCCCGGTGTGCACCTCAGTGAACGCGGCCACGCGGAAGTGGCGCGACTTCGGCAGCAGCTGGCGACACTCCCACTCGACGCGGTCTATTCGAGTCCGCTCGTGCGGGCGAGGGAAACTGCGGAGCCGATCGCCACCGATCACGGACTCGGCGTCGACATCGAAGAGGATCTCAACGAAGTCGATTTCGGCGATTGGACCGGTGCGACGTTCGATGTGCTGCGATCGGATGCCGGCTGGAACGCATTCAATCGACGACGATCGACGGCCGCCGTGCCAAACGGGGAACGCGCGTGTGACGTGCAACGGCGAGTTGTCACCCTGGTTGCGAGGCTGGCTGACCGACACCGACACGGCACGATCGCAGTCGTCTCGCATGCGGAAGTGATTCGATCGGCAGTTCTGTGGTTCGCCGGACGATCGCTCGACGACTTTCTTCAGTTCCCGATCGACACCGCCTCGGTCACCGCGATCGCGATGTCGTCAACGCCGCATCTCGTCTTTGTGAACGTGCTCGAAGGCAGAGACATGTTCGCGACTTCGGAGCCACGCGTGTAGCACCCCGGGCACCCTGGCATCCTCGGCACCCTTCGCATGCATGTTCTGTTTGCGTGATCTGTGCGCTGGAACGGCACACGGCCGCCTAACCACCACAATCCAAATTACTTGAGCGGCAAAAACCGTCGACGACGGATTTACGCTGATCTGAAACGGCACAAGTACGATGAGTGTAATAAAAATGGCGCTTTCGATAAGTGCCTGTCAGTAAGGATCTTACGGATACTGGCCTAAAGGCCAATGATGTTTCAAAACGGGACCAGTTCTTGCGGACGAGCTCAGCTCACGTTCTTATCGAACACGAACGAAGGGGTTAACGAGCATGTCGCGTCGTCCGCTTTTCTTCATCGCTGTCGTCCTGTGCCTGCTGACCGCACTTCCGGCTCACCCGTCAGGTCAACGCCGCCCGACGCTTTCGGGCGATCTCACCAACGTCCGTGGTGATCGCGTCAGGCTGATCGTTCAGCCGACGACCGAAGGCGATCTCGGATCGATCAGAGGCCGATTGCGCGGTCTCGTGCGGCGCGAGCTGCAGGGGTCGATCGCGGTTGAAGTTTCACGCGCGGAATTCGACGCCATGTCGCGCGACTCCGCATTCGGGCATATCTCGGCCGATGCGGTTGTCGTGTCCGATATGGCGATCACGAACAAGGTGACCGGCGCGAGCGCGATGTGGCAGGGGACGGGCGGGCTTCTCGGCCTGCTCAGCACACCGGGTTACGACGGCACCGGCATTGGCGTCGCGGTCGTGGACTCTGGCATCTCTCCACACTCGGCTCTCGATTCGCGTGTGATTGCGCGAGTGAATCTCGTTTCGTGGGAAGCGCCCACATCTGGCGATCCCTACGGTCACGGCACGCACGTCGCGGGCATCATCGGTGGGAATACGACGGCGGCCAAGTACATCACCTCCGCGTTCGCTGGAGGCAGCGCGCCGGGTGTGAGACTGGTCGACGTCCGTGTGCTCGGCGCCACCGGCGTCGGCTACACCAGCGACGTCATCGCCGGAATCGACTGGGCGGTCGCGAACCGCTCGAAGTACGGCATCCGCGTGATCAACTTGTCGCTCGGACATGCAGTCTCTGAACCAGCCGCAATCGATCCACTGTGTCAGGCCGTCGCGCGCGCTGTGCAAGCGGGCGTCGTCGTGGTTGCGTCCGCCGGGAACTACGGCGTGACATCAACCGGCGCGCCGGTGCTCGGCGGTATCACGTCGCCCGGCAACTCGCCATTTGCGATCACGGTTGGTGCAATCGATACGGCTGGCACGGTCACGCGCTCTGACGACACCGTGGCGGCTTACAGTTCGAAGGGCCCAACCCGATATGACCTGGCGGTGAAGCCCGATGTCGTGGCTCCGGGCACGCGGATCGTATCGCTCGAAGCCCAGGGATCGTATCTCGCAAGGAACTATCCGTCGTGGCATATCGCCGGCAGCGGCAAGAACGCGTACTTCCGTTTGACCGGGACGAGCATGGCGACCGCCGTGGTGAGTGGTGGAGTCGCGCTGCTGCTCGATGCCAATCCGTTTATGACGCCGGGTCAGGTCAAGGTTGCGCTTCAAATGGGCGCCACGTTCATGCCGAACGGCGGCCTGGTCGGAGCGGGCACTGGCTCCGTGAATTTTCCGCAGTCTCAAAAGATCGCCGCGACCGGTCTGGTGACGTCGCTGCTGAATACCGTCGACAGCCTGCTTGGCACTTCGAGCGGTGCGACCTTCCGCGACACCGGCACGATGATCGACCGGGTCTACGATCGAACCGGGCTTCGGCTACTCGGTCTGATTGATCTGAGCGTCCTGTTCGTGCAGGCAGATTCGTCGGAGTCGGGTGTCCTGAATCTGCTTGGCCTCAACAATCCGCTTGCGCAGACTCCGGCGAACCATCTGGTCTGGGGCGATGTCGCCAACTGGACGACCAACTATCACCTCGTGTGGGGCGATAGCATCCAATCACCCTCGGGGCAACATCTGGTGTGGGGAGACTCCGAGCACACCGACTCGAACCATCTCGTGTGGGGTGATGCTGCCGTGGGAGGCGGCCACTAATCCCGCGTGAGCGCGAAGCGCGTTAGCACTCTGTCCGGGCTCGGACGCTTCTACGTGTCCGCTGTTGCGGCCATTGGACTGCCGCTCGGGGCGTACTGTGTCTACACGATCGGACACGACCACATCCCGCGCGAGTTTCTGATCTTCGCCGCGCTCACACTGCTGAGCGGACGCTTCACGCTGAAGGTGCCCTCGGTCGAAGCGCACTTCTCGCCGTCCGAGATGTTCGTGTTTGCCTCTGTGCTCCTGTTCGGACCAGAGGCAGGCGCGATCACGTTGGCTGCCGACAGCGTCCTGATCGCGTGGCAGCGAAAGCTGACCGCCGTTCAGACGCTGTTCAATTTCGCCAACCTTATTCTCTCGGTCTGGATCTCGGGCAAACTGTTCTTCTTTTTCGCCGGTGTTGATCCGCTGTTCAGCGCGATGGCTCCATCGGGCGCACTGATTCTTCCGCTCCTGGTGCTGTCCTTCGCGTATTTCATCGTCAACAGCGGACTCACCGCGACCGCGATCGCGCTGGCAAAGAAACGATCACCCGTCAAGGTCTGGCTCGAGCATTTTCTCTGGCTCGGCCCCGGTTACGCAGCCGGCGCCTGCGTGGCGCTTCTCCTGGTCGTTGCGCTGCACATGGTCCATTTCTCGGCGCTGGTCCTGATCCCGCCGCTCCTCCTGGTGTTCTACATCACGATGCGATCGTCATTTGGACGAGTCGAGGATGCGAAAGGACACGTGATCGCGCTCAACCGGTTATATCTGTCGACGGTTGAGACGCTTGCCACGGCGATTGACGCAAAGGACGAAGTCACACACGGGCACATCCGGCGCGTGCAGGTCGCCGCGCTGGCACTCGCGCGTGAAATTGGAATCACCGACGACAACACGCTTCAGGCCATCGAAGCCGCGGCGCTCCTCCATGACACGGGAAAGATCGCGGTGCCGGAACACATCCTCAACAAACCTGGCAAGCTGACGCCAGCCGAGTTCGAGAAGATGAAACTTCACGCGCCCATCGGCGCGGAAATTCTCTCGGCGATTGACTTTCCGTATCCGGTCGTTCCGATTGTCCGTCACCATCACGAGAACTGGGATGGCACCGGGTATCCCGATCGCATCGCCGGCGAAGCGATTCCGATCGGCGCGCGAATTCTTTCCGTCGTCGACTGTTTCGATGCACTGACATCCGATCGGCCCTATCGCCGCCGAATGTCCGACGCCGATGCGCTCGCGATCCTGATGGAACGACGCGGGACGATGTATGACCCGGCGATTGTGGACACGTTCGTGCGGGTATACCAGCGGATCATGCCGGCGGCCGATGTCGTTCATCCCGCGGCAAAAACCCTTGGCGACGCGAGGACGACGAAGTTCGAGGTTGTGGATACCACAGGGGGAAGCGGCATCGAAGCCGCCACCTCCGAAGTACTGGCAGTGGCGAGCCTCGCCCGCGCCGTCTCAGGCGAGGCAACGCTCGCGGACGTTGGCGCCCTGACGTGGATGATGCTGCGCCAGGTGGTGCCGTGCGTCTCGATGGCGATTTTCATGTACGACGAGAAGCACGACGCCGTGACCGTCCAGCACGCGGACGGCGCGCATGCGTCAGCGCTGCGCGGTGCGCGAGTGACCCTCGGGACTTGCATCGCCGGCTGGTCGGCCGCACATCGACGGTTCGTGTTGAACGGGGATCCGGCGATCGATTTAGGGCCGCGCGCGATGTCGTTCTCTCCGCCTCTGCGATCGTCGTTGACGATTCCTCTGGTTCATGAAAGCAACATGCTTGCGGTGATCTCGCTGTACGCGTCCACACCCCAGGCGTTCACCGACGATCACGCGCGTCTCCTGACACTGCTCGCGCCCAGCCTGGCGATGTCGATTGCGTCGCTCAATCGCAGTGTTTCAAGAGATCAGCACGAGAGCCGCCGCCCGGCTGTCGGCGAATTGCGATTGTTGAGACGCTGAGATCTTCCGGCTAAAGCCGGAAGCCACATGATTTTCTTTGTAGCTTCCGCCTTTTAGGCGGAAGTCAGCGTTCCTTGCCGGCGATGACTTGTGGATTCAAGAGATCCATCGACGCGAAATTTCCAGCCTCAGCGTGCACGACGTTCTGGAGCGCTCGCTCGGCCATGCCCCGGTTTGCCTCATGGGTATGACTGCCGACATGCGGCGCCAGCACCACGTTGGGCAGCGTGCGCAGATCGCGTGAGGGATCCGCTGGCACGTACGGCTCACGATCGAAGACATCGAGTGCGGCACCCGCGAGCCGCTTTTCAACCAGGGCGTCGAACAGCGCATTCTCGTCGACCACCGAGCCACGTGCGGTATTGATCACCCATGCGCGTGCAGCCAGGAGGTTCAGTCGCGCGCGATTGAGAAACTGTTGATTCGCTGGCTCGGCGTTGATGTGCAGGCTCACAAAATGTGCATCACGAACAGCGGATGCGAAATCAGTCGCCATCGTGTCGAAGGCGGCTACGTCGCCAGCCCGTTCGGTTCTTCGGAAGCCAATCGTGCGCATGCCGAACCCCTGCGACGCAATTCGCGCGGTCGCCTGTCCAATCCGTCCGCCGCCAATGATCGCCACGGTCTTTCCGCGCAGTTCGATGCCAGACGGTCCGAGATTCCATGTGCCCGCGCGCATCTCAGCATCGAGTGATGCGAGCCGCCTGGCAGAGGCAAGCATCAGCAACATCGCGAGCTCAGCCACCGACTGGTCGAGCACCCCGGGAGTATTCGTGCAAAGGACGCCAGCGGCCGTCGCCTTGTCCTTGTCGATGCCGTCGTGACCAACCCCGAAACGCGCGATGACACCGCCGTGCCCCAGCGCCTCGTAGATCGCGCCGGTGTACTTCACCGATCCGACGATGACGTGCCGCGCGCCGCGCTGCTTGACCTCGCGCGAAAGCGTCGGCTCATCGCCACCGACCGCGATGCACTGGATCGGTGCCGATGAAAAGACTTCCGGCGCGCGCTTGAACTCGGTTTCGGTCACGAGAACTACCACGTCCCTTCCCTCCCTTGAATTCAGTCAAACTCTGGCGTTCCGCGTCCACGGTTCGAAACTGAAATCCGTTGTATCGAATCAGACCGTTGAGTATGTCATCGAGGCGTAGCGCGGCGCGCCATCAACCGACAACCATGTCGCACGGGTTGGGTATCCCTACGTGATTGTCGCTATCTGAACGACAGTAAGTTGCGATTGGCAGCAGGACTTGGTCAATTCATTAAAAGTTCGGCACAAATGGTCAAATGGCCTAGCCCTTGCTTTTCAACGTCGCATGGACTTTCCTCGATTGCTTCAACGGGTGCGCTCAGAATTCAATGAAATGCCAGGTTTGCGATTGACACCGGCTCAGGCCGCGCGGTTGTTAGGGCTGGATAACAGATCCTGCGAGCGCGTCATCACGGTGCTCGTCCATTCGGCGTTTCTTCGGTGGACGCCCGATGGTAGCGTTGTTCGGGCCGAATCGTAGATCCCCATACTCGAGGAGCGGGTATCCGCCCGCTCCGAAAAAGCCCCGATTTTTGTCGCAAAACCGCTGATTCAACCGTTTTGCGCCTTCGCACCTTTTTATGCGTTTTTCGCAGGGTATAGTGGTTCGCCGACCCCGCGATGAACAGTCCTGCTGCAGTTAACACCGACGATCCTGCGCACGCGAGCGGCCTCCTAACGACCATCCGGGAGGCGCTTCGCGGATCTCATCTCGACTACACAACAGCCCCGGTGGGGCGCGCTGTCATCATGCTCGCGGTCCCGATGGTGATGGAGATGGCGATGGAGTCGATCTTCGCCGTCGCCGACGTGTTCTGGGTCGCGCATCTCGGCGCCGACGCCGTTGCCACGGTCGGTCTCACCGAATCGATGCTGACGATCATCTACACCGCTGCCATGGGACTCTCGATCGGAGCGACGGCGCTGGTCGCACGGCGAACCGGTGAGCAGGATCCCGAAGGCGCGGCGCGCGCGGCAGGACAGTCAGTGATCCTCGGTTTGTCCGTCGCACTGGCGATCGCGGCGTTGAGCGCACCGAACGCATCGCATCTGCTGCGGATCATGGGTGCGACTGATCACGTGATTGAATCCGGCGTCGGGTTCACCCGCGTGATGCTGGGAGGAAACGCAACCGTCCTTCTGCTTTTCATGCTCAACGCGGTGTTTCGCGGATCCGGCGATGCCGCGATTGCGATGCGCGTACTCTGGCTCGGTAACATCCTGAACATCATCCTCGGTCCATGCTTCATCTTCGGACTGGGACCGTTTCCGCAACTCGGCGTAATGGGCGCAGCGGTTGCGACGAATCTCGGACGCGGAACAGCGGTGGCATCCCAGCTCGTGATCCTGTTTACCGGTCGCAGTCGCGTGCGCCTCAGCGCGCGCCATCTCCGGCTCGATTTCGCATTGATGCGCAACGTTGTCCGTCTCTCTGGCTCCGGAACAATTCAAATCCTGATCGCCACGGCGAGCTACATCGGACTGGTGCGGATTTTGTCAGTCTTCGGGAGCGACGCACTCGCCGGCTACACGATCGGCATTCGCGTGATCATGTTTGCGCTGCTTCCGGCATTCGGCCTCAGCAACGCCGCCGCGACGATGGTCGGTCAGAATCTCGGAGCGCAACGACCGGATCGAGCCGAGCGAGCCGTCTGGACTGCGGCGCTCTACAACATGGTTTTTCTCGGGACGGTCGGCGTTGCCTTCCTCATCGGCGCTCCATACATCGCGTCATTCTTCACCAATGACCCGAACGTCCAGCCGTTTGCAATCGGCTGTCTCAGAATCGTCAGTCTCGGGTTCGTGTTCTACGCATACGGCATGGTCCTCACCCAGGCATTCAATGGCGCCGGCGACACATGGACCCCAACCATCGTCAATCTGTTTGTCTTCTGGTTGTGGGAGATTCCGCTTGCGTGGTGGCTCTCGTCGCATGTCGGCTTCGGCGCGCGCGGCGTGTTCATCGCGCTGACGATCGCCTACTCGACCCTAGCGGTTGTGACGGCAATCTTGTTCAGACGGGGTGGGTGGAAAAGAACGCAAGTGTGAGCTCTCGGCTTTTGGCTCCTGGCTTTGAGCCTTGGCGGATCCCGGATCCCAGACAACGGATCCCGGCATGATTCACCGCCAGCAGCGAGCAGCGAAGAGCGAGCAGCGGCGCGCGCCCGTAGCGCGAAAGCGCGAAGGCGGAATAGAATCGGCGCCCAGGGGGAGTAGATATGGATCGCACACAGCGTGTATTTCGAGCCGCGGTACTGGCGCTTATCGCCATATCCGGACTGGTATTCGCACAGCAGCCGACTGCACCACCTGCGGGCCAGCCACCAGCAGGGCAACCTCCGGCCGGGCAACAACCCGGTGGTCGGGCCGGCGCACCACCGCCGCCAATGTCGTTCTTCGTCACCAGCGTCGGAAAGGGTGACGGCGCGAACCTGGGCGGCCTGGCCGGCGCCGATGCGCATTGCCAGGCACTGGCGACGGCGGTTGGGGCGGGCAGCAAAACGTGGCACGCCTATCTCAGCGCGAGCGCTTCAGGCGGGCAGGCTGCAGTCAACGCCAGAGATCGAATCGGCAACGGACCTTGGTACAACGGCAAAGCCGCGGCACCGATCGCGACGGATGTTGGCGATCTGCACGGCGACACCATCGACCAGGCGCGGATGGGCAACAACCTCTCTCGCACGACGGTCTTCAGTGAAAAAGGAGACGCGATCAACGGCGCCGGCTCGACGCCAAACGAGCATGACATCCTCACGGGCTCTCAGCCGGATGGCCGCGCGTATACCGACGGTCAGGATCACACGTGTTCCAACTGGACCAGCAACGCCAGTGGCGGCGGCAGGGCTCAGGTCGGTCACTTCGATCGCACCGGCGGCGGGAATACTTCGTGGAACTCGGCGCACCCATCGCGCGGCTGCAGTCAGCCGGATCTCGTCGCGACGGGTGGCGCGGGAAAACTGTACTGCTTTGCGATCAACTAAGGCTCAGGGCTTCGGGCTCGAGGCTTAAGCTGATTCGGTTCCCGGCTTCGTGATTCAATCTAGCGAAGCCGGGAACATGTCGGGATCCCGGATCCCCCCTAACGGTTCCGGCACTCAGGGAAATGCCTTCTCCATGATGTCCACAACAAGCCGCCCATGAGGATCCAGCAGGATCAATCGCTGTCCGACAAAGCGGTACGCCAGTGCATCGGGCAGCTTCGGTAGGCCCTCGAGAATCGGAAGCGGCACGGTCGAGAACGGCTGGTTGTCCGGATAAGATTGGTTCACCCGCAACACGAAATTCCCGGTGTATTCGTCGAGAATCGAGTGTTTGATCTCCCGCCCATTTGGTCCGCGGAACACACCCGCAAGCAGCCGGCGGACGACGTTGCGCATCGGCTTGGTCATGATGTCGCCGGGCTCCGCATTCGGGCGCTCCTGCGCCATCATCTTCGCAAACGCGCGTTGATGTTCGACGACCGCCTCGGGCCGGCCATCAGCGGACGGTTCCGGCAGCATCGCGTCCACCTTGTTATGCAGCGCGACGTACGCCTCGACGCGTTGGTTGAAATCGGCAATCGTCGCCGCATCCGCATTGACGGCCTGCTGCGCGCGGGCTGAGCCCAGCGACGCGACAGCACAAAGGAAGATGATGCTAAGAGTCCTCATGGTGTACCCCTGTAGAACCTATCGCAGCCACTGCGGTTGAACGAACGCGCCATTTCCCGCCGAGTCCCACGCGGCGAAGCGCACCCAGGCCTTTCCTTTCGCAGCGAAAGGAATCGCAAAGCGCTTCGTTCCAAACGCTGGCAGATCCGTTGCTGAAATGATTTGACGATCAATCTTCTTCCCGTCACCCCAAACGACTTCGACAAACGACAGCGGGAACGTCCATTCGACGTCGGCGGTGACCATTCGGCGTTCCCCAGTACCTTCGACGCCGTACGAACGGATGAGGATCTCACCTGTCGTCACGAAGAACTGACCATCGCGAAGCGCCTTCAGCACTGGACTCCAGTCCTCGTCGGGACCAGGCACTCGATCGAGTTTCAGGTAATTGACGGGAAAGTTTGGATACAGATCGTCCTCGGGACCCTTCTGGTAGGTATCGATGTCGGCGATGATGTATTTCGGCCGCAGACCGGAACCGGCGTACAAATTGTTCATCGTGTCCGTCGCATCGAAGCAGCGCCATTCGCACATTCGCGTTTCCGACAGATCCATCCCCATGCCGGGCTTGAATGCTCCGCCAAGATATCGATCGTTCTTCGTCCACGGCTTATCGAAAATCAGATCGGGATACCCTGTCGTGCCTTTCGTGCGTGGGTGCGCGTGATACCAATACGCACCTTCCGCATCCATCATCTGTTGCACGTCTTCAGCGCTCCCGGTGTGATAGACCTTTCCAAATACCGGATCGGTTTCCGTGAACGCTTGTCCTGGTTGCCGTACCTTTGACCAGTACACGTTTCTCGGGAACATGATGTTGTAGTGGCCGCCGAAAAACGCGCTCGGCTCCTCCCACGGTGTCACCAGGAAATCCGCGTCGGATGCACGGCGTGTCGCCTCGCGGTAGTCCTGTTGATCCTTGAAGCGCACCGGTCCCGGATCGCTGGCGTGCAGGTCGCCGTGAAAGTCGCTGAGGCCGACGATGTTGAGGCCGAGTGATTTCATCGCGGCGAGATCCTGGATTGGCGTATCGAACGATCCCGACGCACGGACGCGCTCGGTGAACCGCAGATGAAAGTGATTCACCATCGTCTTGTAGCCAGGCACTGGCTTGAACGTGTCGTTGTGCGTGAACGCAAGCGCCGCCTGGCGAGTCGAGTCGCCAGAGTCGGGGCTGAGGTAAAAGTACATCCCCATGCGTTGTTTCGTGCCGGGCGGTGCATTGAACAGGGCAAAGTTTTCGGCGTACTGCGCGACCTCCTCACGGTCCGCCTGCCGGACGCCAAATGCGAACCGCTTCCCCTCGTCCAGGCGATACCACACGTATCCGAGATTGGTATCGACTTCACGAGTGAAGAAAAAGGTATGCGGCATCGGGAACGCGGCGATCGATCCGCCCTTCCCTTCAGCAACGAGCACGCGGTTGGCGGCCTTGAGCGGGACGATCGTTTCATTCGGCACCGCACCAAACGCGTAATGCTGATCGTGACCGCCGGTGTCGCGCCACGTCACACGCGGCGTGAGCTCGGTGGAAAAGCCGCGAAGCCCGCCGTCGTACTTGTAGGCGACCCACTCCTCATTGGTACTCGCCACCGCATCCATCCGAATCAGGTTCGTTCCGCGATACACAGTGAATCGCAGCTCCCCTGCAAAGCTGCCCATCGTGAGGCCAGGAAACGTCGTTTCGATGCTGTTGCCGTCGGTCTTCACCGAGCACGAGGCGCTCTTGAACGTCGCGCTGGCACGATGGATTTCTGCTTCCGTGCGCGGCGGACCAAGAGTCCGCGCCGATTGAGTACGTCCGGAAGCAGGCGGCGGCGGGATAAACAGCGGCGCATCCCAGAACGCATACCAGCGATTCTTTGCGATCACCTCCGGCGTGAGTTCAATCCCGGCGGCGCGCAGCGGATCGGCCTGCTGCGTCGACATTCGCCTCACGCCAGTGACGATGCGGTATTCAGGTGCGAGATTCTCGCCAAGTGTCGCCCACGCTCCGCTGCCTGTGCGCACCGCAAGATCGCGCACGACCGGTTGAGCGCCATCGATTGCGTAGCGCGCACGGATCTCAGCGTCGCGATCGCCTTTCCAGGTCACCACCAGCTGGTCGGCCGCCATAATGGCCGTCAGACCCGGTTGAGATTTGTAATCCCGCAGATCGCAGTTGAGCGGCGACGGTGACGTCGGGAGCACGCGCGCCGAAAGCAGTAACACCCCGAGAAGGGAGATCGTAGTTTTCATAGGGCGACCCACGGTGAGGTTAACACTGAAAATGCTGATTGTTGATTGCTGAATGCTGATTGTGTGCCTGCGATTCAATCAGCAATCGGACTTCAGCATTCAGCCATTTCAGCGCTAGTACCTGCGCTTCTGCTGCCGGACGATATCGAACTTGGCGGTGTCGGCGATTGCCATCACCGCCATGACGCCGGCCTGCACCGGATCGCTGACGACGAGATCGGCGGCATCGGGCACGCTCCCGGCCATGTTCAGTGAGATCACGTAGGTGCCCTTCTCTCGCACGTCCTCGACCGCACGCGTGATTTCTCCACCCATCAGAGACCCCGCGAGAACCAGCAGCTTCACACGTGGCAGTCGCACCACCGCGCGGACCGCGGCCGCCAGCTCGATTTCGCCGACGAGTGGAATGGTGTCGACCGAAATGCGCTCACCACGGATATTGTGTCGATCGGCCTCGGCGATCGCGCCGAGCGCGACCTGACCCACCTGCGCGCCGCCTCCCATCACGATGATCCGCTTGCCATAGATCTTTATCAGTGACGGCGTTTCTTCAGCGCGGACGACGCCGTCCACTGCTCTCAGATCGCGGAGCACACGTTCGACCGCGGCACCGTCGGGAAGTGTGAATTCGAAGTAGGTGTCGGACAGCGCTCCGCCACCGTGCATATCGACATAGGTAATGTTCGCCTGATGATTCGCAAGGACGCCGGTCATGCCGAACAGCATGCCAGGACGATCGGAGACGGTAACGAGGACGGCGTGAGCGGCCATGGGAGAGAGAATACAAGTGAATTGGTGAATTGGTGAATTCGTGAATTGGCACAAAGGAAGTGATTCACCCTCGGCTCTACTTACGTTACACTCCACCCACCGAAGTGCCACTCTTCACGCTCGGATTCAGCCGACGAACCGGGCTTTTCTCGCTCGCCATCGCGATGAGCGGAGCCCTTTTGGCTGCCGCATCGGCCGGCCCGCGGTGGCAATTGCAGACGAGCGGAGTCACAGGTCGCCTCCGCGGCGTCAGCGTCGTCTCGAATATGGTTGCCTGGGCCAGCGGCGCGGACGGTGCCGTGCTTCGCACCGTGAATGGCGGCCGGACGTGGCAGATCCTGCGCGTCGCCGACGCCGCGCAGCTCGACTTTCGCGATATCGACGCCATGAGCGCACGCGACGCCTACGTGCTCAGCATCGGTCCTGGCGATTCATCGAGGATCTACAAGACATCAGATGCGGGAGCGCACTGGACGCTGCAGCTGAAGAACACCGATCCACGTGTGTTTCTCGACGCGATGGCGTTCTGGACGCCCGCGCGAGGCATCGCGTTCAGCGACTCGGTCGCCGGGCAGTTCGTCATCTTCTCGACGAGCGACGGGGGCGGAACGTGGTCGCGCATTCCCTCGAGCGCCCTGCCTGAGGCGCTTCCCTCCGAGGGAGCGTACGCGGCGAGCGGAACGAATGTGGCGACGTTTGGCACGCGAGACGTCTGGATTGGCACGTCGACCGCACGGGTCCTTCATTCGAGCGATGGCGGCAAGACGTGGTCGGTGCATCGAACACCGCTGGCCACCGGCAACTCGGCAGGCATTTTCTCGATCGCGTTCCGTGACGGCCGTCATGGCGTCATTGTCGGCGGCGATTACCGGCAGGAGCGGGAAGCGACCGACAACGTGGCGGCGACAACCGATGGCGGCGTGACGTGGACGCTCGTGCGGCAACACGGGCTCTCCGGCTTTCGGTCGGCGGTCGCGTGGATCCCGAACACTGCGCAATCGTGGCTCGCTGTCGGCCCATCCGGTGCCGATCGATCGGATGACGATGGCCGCACGTGGACCGCGTTAGAGTCCGATGGATTCGACGCGCTCAGCTTCGGCTGGCACAGCCAGGTGGGGTGGACAACTGGAACGCAGGGTCGGATCGCGCGCATTGATTGGTCGAACTGATCGCCGGACCGATCGTGTCGGACGATGAATTCACGAATTCGTAAAGGCAGGTACGATATGGCTCGCTGCTGCTTGCTTCTCGTCGCATTCGGTCTCGGCGCGGTCACACACGCAACACCCGTCGCAGTTGGGCCGGCGTCGCCAGGTCCCGACACCATCGCCATCAATGACAACCGCACGGCCGTCGGCGCGCTCGAGGGCTCGACGCTGACGGTGCGCCTCGAGACGCGCGAAGGGAAATGGTACCCAGACGGCGATACGGATCCGGGCATCAACGTTCTGGCCTTCGCTCTCGAGGGCGGGCCGCTTCAGATCCCGGGTCCACTCATCCGCGTCGTTGAAGGGACCGAGGTGCGTGCATTCCTCCGGAATCGCCTGGAGAAGGAGCGGTTGATCGTTCACGGGCTGTATGCACGACCCTCGGAGTCGAATGCTCCGGAACCGATCACGATCGAACCGGGTCAGGTTCGCGAGATCCGTTTTCATGCCGGGGCACCCGGCAGTTATTACTACTGGGGAGCCACAGACAACGCGGCGCTCGCTGGACGTCAACCACGGGACAGCCAGCTCTATGGGGGGTTTCTGGTCGAACCCCGAGACGCGGCACCGCGCCCGGAACGCGTGCTTCTCGTCGGGGTGTGGGCTACCGTCAACGAGGCCTTGGTACCGAGTAACCTGTTTCGCATGGTGATCAATGGGAAGTCATGGCCGCACACAGAACGATTGACCTATAGGGTCGGCGAACCGGTTCACCTGCGTGTTATCAACGTGGGTGCCGCAGTGCATCCGATGCACTTGCACGGGTTCTACTTCAAGGTGGACAGCCGCGGCGACGAGCGGTCGGATGTGATATTCCCCATGAACAGCTCGCCGCGTCTCGTGAATACCGAGCGCCTCGCTCCAGGACGAACCTTTTCGCTCACCTGGACGCCGACCCGGCCCGGCAACTGGCTGTTTCATTGTCACGACATGTCACACGTCGCGGTGGCGCTGCCGCTCGATGGCAGCGCACTTCCGACGCATCAGCACGTCGTCAATCACGCGCTGGAGATGATGGCCGGTCCAGTCGTCGGCATCTCGGTGATCGGAAAAGACGCGCCATCATCGGATTCGGCCAGCACGAAGCGCCGCAACTTACGCTTGGTTGCCAAGGTCGACGAGGGCGGAACGTCGACCGAACCCGCTTGGGGTTTCGTCCTTCAGGAAGGCACCAAGAATATTCCCGCCGCACCACCGTATTTGCCGAGTCCGGTGATTGTGCTGAAACGTGGTCAACCGGTGACCGTCTCGGTCGTCAATGAACTACCAGAGGCAACGGCGGTGCACTGGCACGGCATCGAGCTCGAGAGCTACTACGACGGGGTGGCCGGCTTTTCAGGCACCAACGCGCGGCCCTCGCCTGCGATTCCACCGGGGCAATCGTTCGAAGCACGCTTCACGCCGCCACGCTCCGGCACGTTCATCTATCACACACACGTCGATGAGATGCGTCAGCAGCAGGCAGGACTGAATGGCGCGTTGCTGGTTGTCGATGATCCAGCCACCTACGATCCGACACACGACATCGTCCTGCTCGTGTCGGTGCCACGGAAGGAAGTCGATACCGGGAAGGTGTACATCAATGGGTCGACGACTCCGGCAGCGCTCAATATGAAAGTCGGCGAACGCTATCGCCTGCGGTTCATCAATATCCACGTCTTCAGGCCGTCGATGCGCATGCGACTTCTCAGCGGTGACACGCTGCTAACCTGGCGCGGTGTCGCAAAGGACGGAATGGATCTACCGTCCGATCAATCGATCATGGGTCGAGCAGAAATACAGATGGGCAATGGTGAAACGTACGATTTCGAATTCTCTCCCACCGCGACGGGCGATATCCGGCTCGATATTACGAACGCATTGGGCGATCTACTGACGACAATGCCAGTGCATGTGAGATAAGCCGAACAAATCGGCCTCCCTGTCGTCTATGCCTGTCATGGAAACCCTCTGGCAGGACTTTCGTTACGCGATTCGTACGCTCGCAAAGACCCGCGGACTCACGACCGTCGCCGTTCTTTCACTGGCCCTGGGCATCGGCGCGAACGCAACAATATTCACCTTTATTAATGGGCTGCTGCTGCGCCCGCCGATGGTACAGGACCCAACGCGATTGCTGGAGGTGTGGCAGCACAACACGACACGCGGTAGCGGCATCGGCAGCGATATGCAGCTGTCGTTTCCAGAGTACGAGCATTATCGCGACCACAACAGTACGTTCAGCGAAGTCGCAGCGTTCACCGGCGAGACTCCGACCATGATCTGGAGCCGCGCCGGTGAAGGTGAAACGGTCCGCGCTGCGCTCGTGTCCGCGAACTTCTTTTCAATCCTTGGCGTTCAGCCTGCTCTCGGACGCGGGTTCGTGCGTGAAGAAGATCCCGGAACAACAGCGGCACCGGTGGTCGTCTTGTCCCACTCGATGTGGCAGCAACGACTCGGGTCTGATCCAGCGATTGTCGGCAAAACGCTGACGTTGAATGGCGGCAGCTACACCGTCGTCGGCGTCGCACCCGCGGCGTTCACGGGCCTCATCGTCGGCTTCTCGCCGGACGTGTGGACGCCGATGTCCATGCAACGCGTCGTCAGCCCGGGATTGAATCTGAAGGAACGGCGCATGCACTGGCTGCTCGCGATCGGACGCCTGAAACCCGGCGTCACACGACAGCAGGCCGCAGCGGACCTCGCCGTTCTCGGGCAACAACTCGCCAGAGATTTTCCTGAGACCAATAGGAACCTGATGCCCGACGTAGTTCCAGTCGACCTCGTGCCTTCCCCGTTCCGCGGCGTCGCCGGCGGCATCAGTGCCGTGCTGATGGCCGTCGTTGGACTCGTCCTGCTCATCGCGTGCGCGAACGTCGCAAACCTCCTGCTTGCCAAAGCGTCGAGCCGGCGTCGGGAAGTAGCGGTGCGAATCGCGCTGGGAGCGAACCGCCGCCGCCTCGTTCAACAGATGCTGACTGAGAGCGTGCTGATCGCCGGCATCGCCGGCGCGATTGGACTTCTCCTGTCATTGTGGGCGGCGCCGCTGTTGCTCTCGTTACGGCCCGCTTCGCTCTCGTTCGTCGTGAACGTATCACCCGATATTCGAGTGCTCGCCTTCACCCTGGTCGCATCAATCGTGACCGGCATCGTCTTTGGCCTGGCGCCGGCGCTTCAGCAGTCGCGAGCGAATCAAGTCGAGAACCTGAAGGACGGAGCGGCACACGGCGGCTCATCGCGATCGAGACTTCGCAATGCGCTCGTCGTCGCTCAGGTGACCGCATGCGTCGTGCTGCTGGTCGGCGCGAGCCTGTGTCTTCGGAGTCTGCTCAACGCGCGATCGATCGATCCCGGCTTCGATACTCGCAATACGATCGCTGCCGGCCTCAACGTCGAGACTTTTGGTTATGACCAGTCGCGCGGCCGCGCCTTCTATGCGCGACTCCTGGAGCACGTCCGCGCGGTGCCGGGCGTTCGTTTTGCGAGTCTCACTGATCACCTGCCGCTCGGTCAGATCATGCGCATGCAGGGGGTCGAGATCGATGGCTACGAGGGACCTCGAGCGCCATCCGGCATGCAGGGACTGCCGATTGACATGGCCCTCGTGGGGCCCGACTACTTCGATGCAATGGGCATCCCTGTTCTCAGTGGACGCAGCTTTAAGAACACCGACGACGAGAAGGCTCCGTCTGTGGTGATGATCAACCAACAGATGGCCGAGCGCTTCTGGCCGCATCAGAACCCGGTCGGGCAATTCCTGACACTGATGGGATCAGAAGGAAAGCGCACGCGCGCAGAGATCGTTGGTATCGTGAAAACCGGTAAATATGCGAGCCTGGGCGAAGATCCGAAATCGTTCTTCTATCGACCGCTGCTGCAGGAATACGAGCCTGGCGCAGAGCTCATCGTCCGTACCGCTGGCGACACGCCAGTCATCGATGCACTTCGGCAAGAAGTGCGCGCGCTCGATCCGCGCATGGCATTGGTTGGTATCGAAACGCTCGAACAACACATGCAACTGCCGCTCTTCCCCGCCCGCGCTGCCGGTCTGCTGCTCGGTCTCTTCGGGCTGCTGGCGTTGACACTTGCGGTCGTTGGGCTATATGGCGTCATGTCGTACTCGGTCAGTCAGCGCACGCGCGAGATCGGTGTTCGCGTCGCACTTGGTGCACGGCGGAGTGACGTTGTGCGGCTCATTCTCGGCCAGGGACTGAGGCTCACGCTCTCCGGGATGGCCATCGGCGCCGTCTGTTCGGTGGCGCTGACTTGGGTCTTACGGAGCGTGCTTTACGGCATCAGCGCGACGGATCCGGTTTCGTTCCTCGCGGTCGCGGCAGTCTTGACGATGGTTGCGTTAGCTGCGAGTTATGTTCCCGCGCGTTGGGCGACACGGGTTGACCCGATAAGGGCATTGCGTACGGAATAGAAAACGAAAACTCAAACACGAGAAACGGCAGAAACGAGAGAGGCTTTTCTTGCTCCTGTTTCTCCGTTTCTCTTGTTTGGAGTCACGCCCCGCGGAGCGTCTCGGCCGGCGCGCTCCGTGCGGCGCGCCGTGCCGGCAGGTAGCTCGCCACTATCGTGACGACAAAGAGCACGGCGGTCGCGGACGCAACACTCAAGGGATCGAGTGCGGTCACGCGATACAGAAAGTTGCGCATCGCGCCCGACAGGGCCACGGCTGCGCCAAGACCGATCGCCGCACCGGTTCCCGCCAGAACCAATCCCTCAAGTAAAACCAGCCCCGAAATTCGGGAGGGCGTGGCGCCCAGGGCGATCCGCAACCCGAACTCATGGACCCGCTGAGTGACGCCGTAGGCGATCACTCCATAAAGCCCAACGCCGGCCAACAGGAGCGCACAGATCGCGAAGGTGGCGATGATCGCCGTGTTGAGCCAGCGTTCAGCCGCCGACCGCTTGAACACGTCGTCCATCGCTCCAACATTGTGGACAGGCTGCTCCGGGTCGAGGTTGTGAATCGTTTGCACAACTGCCGGCAGGATCGCGCGTACGTCTGACTGGGTTCGGACGACGAGCGCGATCCGCCCATCAGTGAACTGGTGATAGTTGAAATAGACCTGCCGGTCATCGTCGGTGTCGAGCCGCTGATGGCGGATGTTGCCGACGACACCAACGATTTCGCCTGACGTGAGTGACTGACCCGGCAAGGCGACCTGGAATCGCTTACCGATCGCCGTCTCGTTCCGCCATAGCGAAGCGGCCAATCGCTCGTCGATGATCCCGACGAGCGGCGCGTCCGCGCTGTCGCGCTCCGTGAACACGCGGCCCTGTCGCAGCGGAATGCCGAGAGTGGTGAAGTAGTCCGGAGTTGCCGATCTCGACTGCACCGTCCGAGGACCGCCTTCGACACCCTCGAATCTCAACGCCATTACCTGATCGTTCCCGGCCAGCGGCACACGGTTGACCATCGCAGCAGACACGACACCCGGCAGATCGCGAACGCGATCGATGATGCGTGTATAGAATGCGGCAATCTCCTGATCGGTACGGTACTTCGAGCGCGGAATCGCCATGTGCAGAGTGAGCACACGCTCCGTGCGGAATCCGGGATTGACGGCCATGATCGCAGCGAAGCTCCGTCCGAGGACGGTCGCACCAAGGAGCAGCGGAAGGGTGAGCGCGATCTGAGCAATGACCAGTGCACGTCGCGTCGTGACGTGGCGTCGACTAGCCGTCGACGATCTCGCACCGAGCGCTTCGGCTGGAACGGCGGCGCGGCATACACGGCTGGCGGGCAAGATGCCAGCGACGAGACCGGTCAGCGTGACGACCGCCAACGAAAAGAGCAGTACTGGCGCGCTGATTTCGACGGCATCGACACGCGGGAGAGCTGCCGGCGCGAGAGGTATGAACAGCGCGATCGCCATCTGCGCCGCCGCCACCCCAACGATTCCGCCCAGCACGAGGACGGGTACTAGTTCGGCGACGGCGAGAACTGTGAGGCGGCTGTGCGAGGCCCCGAGTGCCAACCGAACCGCGAATTCGCGCGTGCGTGCGGCGGCGCGGGTCGCGACCAGGCTCGCGAGATTCAAACAGGCAATCAGCAGCAGGGTTGCGACGGCTGCGAGGAGAGAGAAGAGGGCCGGCCGCACAGCACGAACTGATTCTTCGGCCATCGGCAACACTTCGAGCCGGACGCCGCGATTTGTGTTCGGGTATTCCGCTTCAAGTCTCGCCGCAAGTGCATCGACATCGCGCTGCGCCTGATCGAGACCGACACCGGCCTTGAGCCGCGCGATGGCGAAGTGGTTGTAGCCAGCGATCTGCCGCGCCAACAGTCGCGGATCGATGGTGAGCGGAATCCATAATTGATACTCGCGCTCCGGAAAGTGGAACTGCGGGTCCATTACGCCGACTACGTCGTAAGGGGTGCCGCTCAAATTGATCGTGCGCCCGATGATCGACGGATCGCCGCCGAACCGACGTCGCCACAGGCCGTCGCTGAGGAGTACGACGCGGTCCTTGCCGGCCTGTTCGTCGTCAGGGGTGAACCTTCGCCCGAGCCGGGGACTGATGCGAAGCACCGAGAAGATGTTCGAGGCAAGACGAGCGGCCTCGACCCGTTCGGGTTCGCCCTCGCCAATCAGGTTGAAGTTCTGGGGCGCGTTCGCGAGCGCGACGTCCTCGAAGACGCCAGTGCTGCGCAGGACATCGCGGTGGTCCGCCGGATTGACTTTGACGCGGCCGGCTGTGGCGGGCGTACGACTCCAGAGCGCCACGAGCCGGTCCGGTTCCGGGTACGGTAACGGACGAAGCATGACGCCATAGACAACGCTGAAGATAGCCGTGGTGGTAGCGACCCCGAGCGCAATGACAAGGACACCGGCAAGGGCGAAACCCGGAGCATGACGAAACAGCCGGAACCCGAACGAGATGTCACCCACCGTCTGACGCATTAGCGCGGCGAGACCTTCAGGTCGCGGAAGTGCGCCACTGTGCCGGCGCCGACCCAAAGCCCGACGCTCCCCTTCCCTTGGGCTCCGGTTTTGACGTCGTTGACCACCAGCACCGGCTGTGGCTGGTCGTGAACGTAGAGCAGTGCGCGCGCGCCCTGCACGTCGATCTTGACCTTCGTCCATGTGTCCGGCACCAGATCGACGTACGATTCATAGCGGGATGGCGTCTCCTTGCGCAGCCGGGACCACGGCCAGTCGGGATTCGAGATGTATTGCGTCGCGTGATTCCGCCGCTCCTGATCATCGGCGCGGCCGTTGGTAGGACGAAGGTAGAACGCATCGAAGGTCTGCGCGTCA
This sequence comes from Acidobacteriota bacterium, assembly GCA_046734955.1. Lineage (GTDB taxonomy): Bacteria > Acidobacteriota > Vicinamibacteria > Vicinamibacterales > 2-12-FULL-66-21 > JALZOC01. The sequence goes on along the minus strand of JBKPSH010000008.1, from coordinate 25,624 downwards.
GGAGAGACGCGGAAGGCAATTCCGACGAAGCCTCGCGCTCCTTCACCCGCACCGGCTCCCGGTGCACCGGCGATCTCGGCTTCGATGATGCCGTTGGCGAATTCCTGTCCCTCAATCACCGCCACCTGCTCGACGCCGGAGGACGTGATGCGTACACATTTCTTGCCTTGAAATGTCTCGGGTTGCGCGGCCAGGTCCTTCATCCGGAGTCCGCTGGTGGAGTCGAGCGGGTATACCTTCGGTGCACTCTGGCGAGCTTCAGTCAGCGGCGTCAGCACAAACGCCATCAGGATGCATCCGATCGCCGAGCTCTGTCCACGGACGTCACGAAATCTCATACTCGATACCTCAAAAAGAAGAAACGGGAGGAAGCGAGAAATTGTTTGCTCTCGTTTCTCCCGTTTCCCTTGTTTAGACGGACTTTGCGAGTCTGTGGTTTAGAAGCTGTATCGAACCGCGAGCCGCACCTGGCGCTCGGCGTACGACGTATTCAAGTTGAAGATGCGCATGAAATCGCCGCTCGTGACGCTCCCGTTCGGGTTGGCGAATTTAAATGTGTTCGTCACATTCGTCGCTTCGACGCGGAACTCGACTCGATGGCTGCCGGTGAGCGGGAACGATCGGAAGAGCGACATGTCGAGGTTCCAGCCGCCTGGTCCGCGGAACTGATTCGGCTCTGTCGTCCCGAAGCGAACGCCTTCGGGTTGGACCCACGCTGTAGGGTCGTAGTAGGGACCGGCTGCGCCGATTTGGCCGACCTTCGTGACGGTGCCCACAAGGTCACCGGTTTGAAGATTCCCTGGCGTGTTCAATGTCGTCCCATCGGCCGTCACAGTGAACGGCGAGCCGCTGAATCCCGCGACAATGCCATTGACCTGCCAATCGTTGATCAATGCGCGCGCGATACCCTGACTGCCTTCACTGCGCCAGGGCAGCTGGTAGACGGCCGCCATCTGGAAGATATGCGTCCGATCGCTGTTGGCCAGCTGCCAGTTACGTGCCTGCACGTCGGGCGTGGGAACTTCGTAGTCGGTTCGCAGCGCCATCGATCGGCTCAGCGTGTAATGACCTTTCAGCAGCAGGCCGTTAACAAACGGCCTGGTAATGCCGACTTGGAGCGCGTGGTACTCCGTCTCGCGATACGGCGAGTAGATCTCGATGTCGTTGATACGTCCGAACGACGGGAAGTACGGACGGTCGGTGTCGCCGCCGCCGATATGCTGCACGTTATTAATGTTAATGGTCTGACCTTCAGCCGGCGGCAGACCACCGACGAGCTTATTGCCGACGTAAGCAACATCAACCGACACGTTCAGCGGGATCCGCCGCTCGAACGCGACGTTCCAGGAATGAGTGCGTCCACGATGCGTCGATTCGGGGATCGCAGTCTGCATGCCGTAGGAATTCGGCAGATGCATGCGTCCAGTGCTGAGATCGGGGCCGACGAGAAGCGGAATACCCTGATTGATTGTGCCGTACCAACCGAAGGCGGACGTGCCCGGGGCGGGAGGGAAGCTCGCGTTCAGCACGAGCGGATAACTGAAATCGCCGCGGAACGCTTCCTGCGCAGACATTCCGCGCGCCTCGAGCGTCGCACCGTAGCCCGCGCGCAGGATGGTGTTGTCGTCCAGCCGATAGATGGCGCCGACGCGAGGCGTGAAGCCGTCCTTTGGCGCGACGAGCCCCATGTTCTTGGGATTCCCACCGACGCCGCCGATGAGGACGTCGAGGGTCTGCTGATCGAGCATTTCGATCTGTCGATCGACGCGGTGCATGATCGGGTAGTACTCCCACCGCACGCCGAGGTCCAGCGTCAGCTGCGGCTTCACCGTCCACCGGTCGCGGAAGAACATCGCGTGCTGCCACTCGCGCGCGGTGAAGAGCTCGTACTGATAGCTCTTGCTGGCGGTGCCGACGAGGCCAAGCAGGAACGCCGCGTAAGTGTTATAGAGATTTGAGGTCTGAGATCCCGTTCCGAAGGTCCTGGTCGCGTTGCCAGCGAAGTCGAATCGCCCGCGGGGATTCGCTCGCTCCGGCTGCCAGTTGTCGAGATGAAGGTAATCCACACGGTAGCCAGCCCTGAAATCGTGCCTTCCCTGGACCTTCGTGACGTTGGTGCTGAACGACACCGTTCCCTCGTCGCGATACGTCGGGGTCCAGGTCGGCGAGTTGCCGAGGGTGGTGAAGCCCGTCCTGAATTCCGGCATGCCCGCGTAGCGAGGATCGCCGCGGCCCTTGATCGTTAGTGCCGGGGATGCCCGCATCCAGACCCAACATTCCCAACCCGAAATCGGCGGCGCTGCAGAACTGATCGAACATCGAAACGCCGAACGCGCTGTCGAGGAGGAAGCTCTTGCCCAGCGACCAGGTCTGCCCTGCGGTGATGAGATTCACTTTCGTATCGCCGCCGTCGTTGTCGCCCTGGCCCAGCGGAAAGTTGAAGAGATCATGCACGAAGGCATTCATGCGGCTGTACTTGCCCCAGAGCTGATGCGCCGGCGTCCGGTTCCAATTGACTTTGAGATCGTAATTATCTCGGTCGGTCCAGTTATTACGGATGGTCCTGTAGTTATTGGTGAATCCGCCAGTCCCCGTGCCCTCGATGTTCGGCATCGGGTAGAGCGCCTGCAATTGTTTCGTGATCGCGTTGATCCGACTGGCGGGGATGATGTTGTTCTCAAACTGTACTCGTCCGGTTCCCGTGGCCATGTCTCCCGTGAACGGATCGTAGATGCGTTGGACGGTGCCGTTCGTGTTCAGGGCGTTGCTGAAATCACCATTTCGCAGCGCCGCGTTCGGCACGCTGAAGAACGCAAACAGGTCCTGTTTGCTCCGGTAACCCTCGTAGGAGCCGAAGAAGAACAGCTGATTCCGTCGAATCGGTCCACCGAACGTGCCGCCAAATGTCTGTCGTTCGATCGGGAGCTTCTGCGGGACGGCGCCCCGTCCGAAGTAGTACGGTTTGGCGTTGAGCTTCTCGTTGTTGAAGAACTCGAACGCCGATCCCCTGAAGGTGTTCGTGCCCGACTTCGTGATCACCGTAATTGCTGCGCCCGCCGCCATTCCCTCTTCGGCATCCATGCTGCCGGTCGTGATATTCACTGACTCGATCGTCTCTGCCGGCGGGATGTAGATGTTGTGATGCGGCAGTCCCACGTTGACGTTGCGCGTTCCGTCGGTGAGTGTGGTATTGGCTGCCCCTTCCTGTCCATTGACTGGAACATTCAACGAACGTTCGGGTGTATCGGTCTCGGCATTCGGCAGCGTTGCCGGCATCGAGCCTGGCACGAGGACGACCAATGCCTGATAGTTTCGAAATTGATTGAGCGGGAGATTCGTGATCTCGGTGGACTTGAGCTCGGTGTGGACGTCTGCCTTATCAGTCTGCAGGAGCTCCGCCGCTGATTGAACCGTCACGTTCTCCGTCAACGCGCCCACCGCCAGCGTCATGTCGACGCGGCTGATTTGGCCTACAGTTACAGGAACGCGAGATTGGATCGCCTCCTTGAATCCCTCGAGCGACACCTTGACGTCATACGGGCCAGCCTGAACGTTCGTGAAGGAGTAACCGCCCTGTGTGTCGGTAATCGTCTCGCGGCTCAAGTTGGTGTCTTTGTTGACGATGGTCACCCTCGCCCCGGGAACGGCCGCTCCCTGAGCGTCAACGACGGTGCCGACGACGCTGCCATAGAGAAGCTGCGCTTCGGCACGGCCAGACACGGCGACGAAGAAGCCGAGAGCGATAGTGAGGAGACCAAGACGCGATCGCACGAGTCCCGTGTGGGTAATCACAGGCACCTCCCGGTCAGGTCGGCTCAATGCTGCGCTTCACCTGAATGATGAAACGGCTTACAAGTCGTGCGGGAGTCTGCTCGCACCGGGGCGGGACTGTCAAGGGTGGTCGCGAAGGGTGGTGCGAAGGTACTGAAATACGAGGGACTGGAGAAACGAGAGAATACTTTCTGCTCGCGTTTCTCCCGTTTCTCGTGTTTCAGTCCTCGTTGCTACTGGCAGCTGGCGGACAGCATCTTCACGTGATCGACATCGACCTTCCGGACCAGCGTCGGCATCTTGCGATCCTTGTCACGGGTCGGATCGGGGAAGATGTACGAGTTTGGCACTTTCGCCTTCAACGTATCGCCGTCTGACTTCACTTCGAGCTCGGTCCAGTTGTCCTTGTGATCGAGCTTGATCTCGCCTTCCTTGATGTCGCCTTTCAGCTCTCCTTCGATCTCCACGCGATGCCCGACATTCTTCTTGAGATCGTCGTCATTCTTGAGCCAGTAGAACACCGTCGAATACGCGCCTGCCGTTCCGATCGCGCTGGTCGTGGGGTTCCGATCGGCCGTGGATGAACCTGGCTCGCTTGGCAGATTTGTGATCAAATAATCATCATCGCCTTCGGCTTTGACCAGGCACCCGTTGAGCTTCACCTTCTCGTCCCCGCGCGCTGCCCGAACTGATGTGTTCAGTCCGCCGACAGTGACCGCGGCCGCCGCAATCAAACCGATCATCAACGTGCGATGTATCTTCATGAGATTTCCACCTCACGGGCCTGCATTGCAGGAGACGGGCCAATCGCTCATCGATGCGACGATTCGAGGATTCGACGATTCGAGGATTGGACGATTCGAGGATTCGAGGATTCGAGGATTCGAGGAAAAGTGATTCTCGATCAGTGATCAGTGATTAGCGATTCGATTGCTTCGACGAGACCTCGGCTCCAGGCGGTTCGGTAAACGGCGCCGTCGGGATGCGTTGGTAGCGGACGTCGAGAATCTCCAATTGCTGGGAACTGCCGGGGGCATGAAGAGTCACGGTGTCGCCGGGGGCTGACTTCATCAACGCGCGCGCCAGCGGCGACACCCAGCTGATGTGGTGCTGATCGAGATCGACCTCGTCAACTCCGACAATCCTGACGACGCGCTCGGCACCGGCCGCGTCCGCGTAGCACACGGTCGCGCCGAAGAACACGTGCGTCGCCGCCCGTCCACTTCGGGGTGCTTCCGGGTCCACCACGTGGGCGGCGTCGATCCGTTTGGTGAGAAAGTGAATCCGGCGATCGATCTGACGCAGCCGCCGTTTGCCGTACTGGTAATCGGCGTTCTCGCTGCGATCCCCATTGCCTGCCGCCCACGCGACCACCTGCGTCACCGCCGGACGCTCCCTCTTGAGCAGGAAGCTGAGCTCGTCTCTCAGCCGCTGCAAACCGCTTGGGGTGATGTAGTTCTTGTCCATCTGGCTCATATCATGTTCGCCCGCTCATGCCAGCGCCTTGAACATCACGTAAGCATCGACGAAGCCATGCTGAGCGTGACGAAACGCTCCCGGCAAGGTGCCCACAATGTGAAAGCCAAGCTGCTGCCAGAGTCGTACCGCGGCCTCGTTCGTAGACACCACAAAGTTGAACTGCATGGCACGGAATCCGAGCCGGCGTGCCTCGCCGAGACAGTGCTCGCCCATGCGTCGGCCGACACCGAATCCGCGGGCCGCTGGCGAGACCATGAAGCCTGCGTTCGCGACATGCGAGCCGAGAGCGGGCTGATTGGGCTTCAGAATGTAAGTGCCCACCACTCTTCCGTCCTCCCCCTCTGCAACGTAAGTGTGGGTGCCGGGACGAAACCAGTACGCCAGCGCTTCCTCACGCGGCGTCTGAGGATCGAAGGCGTAGGTATCGCCGGACGCGACCACCGCTCGGAAGATGTCCCAGATAATGTCTTCGTCGGCTTGAGTTGCGCGTCGAATCATCGTTCTGTCTCGCGGCGCACACGGCAAATCCGCATCATCTGATTACCGCCACGTTGGAACTCGTACGAAACCTGCTCGATTGAGACACGCAAACCTTGTGCACGGAAAGCTTCAACAACAGGCGCAACCCACGGCGACGGCGTACCGCCAAGGGCCAGGAGCGGAAAGATCCGAACTTCGCGGGCAACGCGGCTCATCTCTCGAACGGCGGACTGATGGAACGACTCCCCCAACTGTGCGGAGTATAAGAACAGAAAGTGTGAACAAAGCGCGAGGTCGAAGGATTGGTCGTCGAATGGCAGATTCGGCAGTTCCGCATCAACGTACCGGCCTGCAGCGCGTCCGCGCGGATAATCGTTCAAGAACTCGTTCATGGCTTCCATGCGTATGCGGCCAAGCTCATCGACCGATCGAATGCTCGTCCAGACGAATTCGTTCATGTTCTGTCGCGCCTGGTTGAGAATGTCGTCATAGGTTGCCGCAATCCGCGCCTCAATTTGTTTTGCGTCGTATTGGTAAATCGGATCGCAGGACACAACCCGGGCGCCGCGACACGTCGCCTCCGCATTGAAGCTCGCCGGACCATCGCCGCACCCGAGCAGCCGCAAACCTAATTCGTGTTCAGTCAGAGCGAACATTCGTCGATATTCATCGAATGATCGACCCCACAGGACAACCTGATCCACGGTAAACATTGAGCGCACGCGTTCGAGTTGGGCTTGTTCTGCCCTCAGCATACTGAAAGGTGTGGCGCGGAAGCGAAGCCACTCATCCACGCATGAGAGAATCTGCAACCATGGCGCACGAACTGACACCCAAGCCTGACAGTACTCCGCTGGCGTTCGATGAAGTCATTCGCCGGCTACGCGCTTCGTTCACCCATGTCGAGCTGAATGAGGATCGCGCGTCACAGCAGTTGAACGACAGTATGCGCTACATGGCACGGACCGGCGGCCCGCATTTCACGAACGAGGACGTCGAGCGCGCCCGGCAGTCGATCGGACGGGCAGCCTACGTGATCATTGCCGACGATCCCGACGCAGACCTTGCGTATCTGTCGTTCTTGCTCGAACCGGAACACGAAAAGATCGTTATCGACTACGAATCCGGCGCGCACGAAGAGATGGCGCGCGAGCTGCGCGAGCGTCTCGCGCGAGTCCTTGATTATGAGCTGGAGCTCGTCTAACGCCGACACCAAGACGCTCGCCTTGACATTCTAGGTGAATGGCAATATTATCGACTCACCTAGAATGTCTACTAAAAGAGAACGCGATCGAATCGAATTGTTGCAGGGCACGCTCGACCTCCTGATTCTGCGGACCCTGCGCCTCGGACCGGCGCACGGTCATGCGATTGCCAAAGCGATCGAGCACGGTTCGGATCGTGTGCTCGCCGTTGAACAGGGGTCGCTGTATCCGGCGCTGCATCGCCTGATCAAGCGTGGCTGGATTACATTCGACGAGGGGACGTCAGAGAACAACCGCCGCGCGAAGTTCTATTGCCTCACCCCCAAAGGTCGCAAGCAGCTCCAGATCGAGACCAGCAAGTGGGAGAGGCTCGCCGATGCGATCGGCCGCATCCTCCGCCCGGCGCCTCAGGAGTGATCCACATGATCGAGGGAGCCCGCCCCGGGTCGGTTAGACGCAGATGGGCACTCGACGATCTCGATCGCGACATCCGCGAACACATCGAACGAGAAGTACAGGACAACATCGACAGGGGCATGCCACCAGAGGAGGCGCGGCGGCAGGCGATGCTGGCGTTCGGCAATGTTGCTCTCGTGAAGGAGGACACGCGCCGCGTCTGGATATGGAGATGGCTGGATGAGGCGCGCCAGGATCTCCGCTATGCAGCGCGCACGCTCCGTAAGAGTGGCCCGTTCGCCGTCGCAGCGGCGGCGACACTGGCGCTGGTGATCGGCGCCAACACCACGATGTTCAGCGTCCTCAACGCCGTTCTGCTCCGGCCCCTGCCCTATCAGTCGCCAGAGCAGTTGGCGATGTTGTGGACGGAGGACCCGACACAAAACCTGCGTGAAGCGAGATCGGCGCTTTGGAACGTTGAGCAGTGGCGAAGTCAGAGTCAGAGCTTCACCGACATGGCCGTCTTCGATGCCATGTCCACAACGCTCACGGGATCAGACGGAGCGGAACAGATCAGCGGCGCCAGCATGTCGCCCAACGTGCTTTCACTCCTGGGCATGCAGCCCGTACAGGGGCGTAGCTTTTCGACTGAAGAAATCGAACAGCAGCAACAGCGCCAGGTCCTGATCAGTCATCGCTTCTGGCAGACGCGTTTCGGAGGGTCACGCGACGCCGTCGGCGCGATGCTCGTGCTCAACGGCGTGCCGTGTCAGATCATCGGCGTCCTCCCCGCTGATTTCCGGATCGCCAGACTGGATGCCGACGTGTGGACGCCGCGAACGATGTCTGAAGGTGGGCGGTCCAGGCCCGCCGTGCCTGGTCCAGAGACGTGGTCCGTCATCGCAAGACTTCGACCGCACGTCACGATCGCGCAGGCCCAGGCGGAAATGAGCGCAATCGCCGCCCGCCTCAACGATCAGCTGCCAGCCGTCGAAAGGAATCGCGGCATCAGCGTTGTGCCCTTGAGCCTTCAGTTGGTCGGTCCCGAATCGCGCCAAGCACTGTGGATGCTCGGCGGCGCGGTATTTTTCGTCTTTCTGATCGCCGCGGCGAATGTCGCCAGCCTGTCGTTGGCGCGTAGTGTCGCTCGTGGTCGCGAGATGGCCGTTCGCGTTGCACTCGGGGCGAGTGCCGGACGAATCGTGCGACAACTGCTTACCGAAAGCGGCCTGCTCGCGGCCGTCGCAGGACTGATGGGAATCCTGCTCGCCATGATCGGCGTTGGTCTCGTTCGTGCGTTCGGGCCTGGGACCCTGTCTCGCCTGAATGAAGTGAGCCTCGACGTTCGCGTCCTCTCAGCCGCGCTCGGGATCTCTCTTGTGGCAGGGATCCTCGTTGGACTGGCGCCGGCAATGACGACGGTGCGCCGCGACCCGCGTCCGTCCGCCGAGCAGGGTGGGAGAAGTGTCACAGGCGGGGCCGCCAGTCGTCGAATCCGCAGCGCACTGGTCGTTGTCGAGTATGCGCTCGCAATCGTCGTACTTGTCGGGGCGGGCTTGTTGGTCCGAAGCTGGTGGCAGGTCAAGGGCATTGATCCGGGATTCAAACCTGAGCGCGTTCTAATGGTGGAGCTCTCGGCACCCGCCACCTTCAAGATCATCGCGCAACGGGTTGACCTTTACCAACGCGTCCTCGACCAGATTCACCCCCTCCCGGGGGTGGAGAGTGCCGGCATCATCGGCGACTTATTCATTGGAAACAGCAGGGAATACATCATCACTATTGAGGGAGACAACGGAACAGTTCCCGAGCGCCTGCGGCTAGCCCACGACGAGGTCAGTGCCGATTTTTTCAAAACTCTTGGGACGCCATTGCTCCGCGGTCGCTTCTTTTCAGCAGCCGATGGGCCCGATGCTGCGCCGGTCGCGATCGTCAACGAAACGATGGCGCGTCGTGCGTGGCCGGCGCGCGATCCTGTGGGCAAAAGGTTCAAGCTGGGTCCTCGAGATTCCGACCGCCCGTGGTACACAGTTGTCGGCGTCGTCGGTGACATGCGGCTGCAAGGGTTGGAGCGCGAACCAGTCCCGCAAGTATTCGAGTCGCTCGCGCAGACTTCTCCTCGAAGCGTGGATCTTTTTATCCGATCGTCTTCGGACGATCCAGCGAAGGTGGCCGCATCGGTTCGAGCCGCCGTGCATCAGGTGGAGAAGGATGTGGCGATCTATGGAGTTGCGCCTCTCGAAGAACAGTTCGCAACCTATCTCGCACAGCGTCGGTTCCAAACGTTGCTCTTGATTGGCTTCTCAGTTGTCGCGCTGCTGATCGCGACCGTTGGGATCTACGGACTCATTCAGTACTCGATTGCGACACGAACGCAGGAGATCGGCTTGCGCATCGCGATAGGCGCGCAGGCCGGCGACATCTTTCGCATGATCATCGGGGAAGCAATGCGACTAACCGTCATCGGCCTCGCCATCGGTCTCGTCGGCGCGTGGTGGCTGGGACGGGCGGGGTCGAGTCTCCTGTTTGGCGTGACTGCCACCGATCCGCTGACGTTCATCACGGTGTCTTTGGTGCTGACGGGCGTCGCGACTGCAGCCTGCTTCTTCCCCGCGCGTCGCGCAATGAGAGTCGACCCAATCGTGGCGTTGCGCGTCACGTAGCTCGCACCACCTTTCGAAATCCATCGTCCGGAATTGGGACGGCCTGTCCCAGTCCCGGCCGAACGCATCAACCTTCCAGTTCCTCCGTCCCATCCAAGTCAGCGATTTACGGCGCGTCGTCCATGGCATGATTGGTGCCTTTGCGCTGCGAAACCAAGCAGGCAGCATGATCAACGAACTCCGTATCGCGATCAGAAATCTCACCCGTGTGCCGGGTTTCGCTCTCGCCTTTGTGCTGACGCTCGGCCTCGGCATCGGCGCAAACACCGCGATCTTCAGCGTCATCAACGGCGTGCTCCTGCGGCCGCTGCCGTATCCAGAAGCCGACCGGATCATGCACCTGCGTCAACCGCAGACTGCCGCCGGTATCGAGGATTCCTCGTTCTCGTTTCCGGAAGTCGCGCACTATCGATCGCAGGCGAAGACGATCGATCAATTCGTCGAATTCGGCGACTGGACGTTCAACGTTCTCGGCCGGGGCGAGCCGCACCGCGCCACGGGCGGACTCGTGACGGCGAATTTCTTTCCGATGCTGGGCGCGCAGCCGCTCCTCGGACGCATGCTGACATCGACCGACGAAGCCAAAGGCGCCCCGCCGGTCGTCGTCCTCACCTACGCATATTGGCAGCGGGTGTTCGGATCGGATCCGTCTGTCGTCGGGCAAACGCTCGACCTGACGGTAAAGAAGGCGGAGATCGTTGGCGTGCTGAAGCCAGGCTCGCATTACGCGACCGAGCGCAAGCAGGACTTCTACGCGAACTACGCCGCCAACGATCACTACATGGGCTCGTCGATGCAGAACGAATGGCCGCATCGGATGACCGCGGTTTACGCGCGCCTGGCGCCTGGCGCGTCGCCCGCGAGCGCGCAGGCGGAGCTGCGGCAGATCGCCGCTCCCCTGTACATCGAGCACCCCGAGGCGTATCCGAAATCGCGCGGCTTCGACATCGTCGTCACGCCGTGGAAGGACGAGCTGACGGCGAAGGTGAAGCCGACACTCGCGATCCTGCTCGTCACGACCGTGTTCGTGCTGATCATCGCGTGCGCGAACGTCGCAAATCTTACGCTCACGCGGCTCTTGCGTCGCGAGCGTGAGATGGGCATCCGAGCCGCATTGGGAGCGCCCGTCTCCATGCTGCGGCGGCAGCTGCTCGCGGAGAATCTCATTCTGTCGATCCTTGGCGGCCTGCTCGGACTGGCGATTGCCGTGTCCGGGCTCAACCTGCTCATCGCCTACACGTCGCGGTTCACGAACCGGGTCGGTGAGATCGCGCTCGACGGACGCGTCCTTGCCTTCACGATCGCCGTCTCGATCGTGATGGCGCTGCTCTTCGCGTGGGCGCCGCGGCTGACGTTCATGGACGATCCGGTGCGCGCGATGTCGGCCGGCGGCGGACGCTCGACCGCGGGCCGGGGACGACGGCGCGCGCAACGCGCGCTGGTCATCAGCCAGCTCGCCGCGTCATTCATGCTTCTGATCGGTGCTGGACTTTTGACGCGCAGCCTGATGCGACTCTATGCGGTCGACCCGGGGTTCGAACTCACCAACGTGCTCAGCCTGCAGGCGCCGAACTTCGCTCAGCAGAGCGGCGATCGGTTACGACAGTTCACCAACGACGTGCTCGACCGAGTCAAGGCGGAAGCGGCGGTAAAGAATGCCGCCATGGCATCGGCGGCGCCGCTCGCGGGCTCGTTCCCGCAGCAGCGCGAGTTCCGGATCGACGGCGCAGATGCCGACGCGGTCAGCTCGGCGCCGCGAACGGTCACGCGCACTGTCAGTCGCACCTACTTTGAAACTATCGGCACGCCGCTCAAGGCGGGCCGAACATTTCAGACGAGCGACACCGGCGCATCAACGCCTGTCGTGATCCTCAGCGAGTCGATGGCGAAGTACTACTTCAAACGCGACGATCCGATCGGTCGCCACATCAGTTGGAAGCTGACCAACGGAATTACCGGTGCAGTGTCATGGACGAAGCCGGCCGAGATTGTCGGTGTCGTTGCCGATACGCGCGCGGACGGCATCGAGCAGGCGCCGATGCACACCGTCTACCAGCCCGATACTCAGAGCTTCGCGCCATCCACGCTGCTCGTACGCACCGCCGGTGCGCCGACCGGGCTCACGCCGCGCCTCGTCGAGACGATCCGTCAGATCGATCCCAATCGTCCGATCGATCACGTGCAGACACTTGAAGAGCTCCGCAACGAGACGATCGCGCCGCAGCGGTTGAACGCGACGCTCATCGGCCTGTTCGCCGCGCTCGCGCTCGCCATCGCGACCGTCGGCGTTGCAGGCGTGCTGGCGTTTTCGGTGAGCCAGCGGACCAACGAGCTGGGCATCCGCGTCGCGCTCGGCGCGCAGCGCGGCGAGATTCTGCGCATGATCCTGGGCGAAGGCGCCACCATGGCGCTCGTGGGGCTCGTCATCGGAGGTGCGGCTGCGGTTCCGCTGTCGCAGTTGCTGACCGGCCTTCTCTTCGGCGTCGAGCCGGCCGATCCGCCGACGATTGCCGCATCGGCTCTCCTGCTGATCGCCGTCGCCGTCATCGCGGCGTGGGTGCCGGCGCGCCGTGCGATCGCCGTCGATCCGATCACGGCGCTGCGCGGCGAGTGAGCCGCCCACGTCGTATATAGAAACCACAAAATCGTCGTCACCACGATCATCTCGCCGCCGTCTTCGATCATTCCCAGCCGATACTTCCACGCCCCGGTCATCAACGACGTGGAGCATATCCATGACGATGCCCACGAAGCCGAGGGCAACGAGCAACGCAATCAGCCCGAGAGAAACCCGGGATCGAGCTGGATGAAAATCGCGTCGACGCTAACGCCAGCGATGAGCACACTTGCTGAACGCGGCGTCAGCAGAGACTCGAACCATTCCCGAGCTGCCATGGACAGCATAATCATTGATCCGATGCGGACCGGCACATTATGCTGCCGGAAATCCGGCAATGAGAATTTCGCGGTCGTCGGACTCGCCCTAGTCTACGGCGCTCTCGCCGTCACCACTCCATTCCTGTCCGCGGGAGGTGCAAATCGACGCAGATGGGTCCCGATTCGCCCGCGCGACGGCGGCGTCAACGCGCCCTCAACCCTCGCGAAGGACGACCGCCGGATCGACCCGTGATGCGCGGTAAGCGGGCAAACAAGCGGCAAGCGCGCCGACCGCCGCGAGGATTGCGGCCGATGATATGAGAGTGACGGGATCGCGTGGCTCGAGTCCGTAAAGCAGCGTCGCAATAAACCTGGACACCCAGATGCTCCCGGCTGCGCCGATCGCCACGCCGAGTGCAAGAACGGCGGTCACCCGTGCAAAAACGAGCCGGACCACGCGCGCCGGCGCGGCACCGATCGCCATGCGGATGCCGATCTCGATCCGACGGCGATTCACCGAATATGCGGTGACGCCGTACAGCCCGAGAGCGGACAACAACAGCGCGAGGGCGCTGAACAATCCCGACAACAGCGCCACAATCCGCTCCTGGACGAGAGCGGCATCGACCTGCTGCTTCAACGGTGTAAAGGTGGTGGCGATGTCCGGATCAATCCGAGCGATAGCATCACCTACAGTCCGCGTCAGCGAAAGTGGAGAGCCGCTCGCAGCGCGCACGCTCAAAGTCGCCAATGGAAAGAAGCCCGAGCCTGTCGGCTGTTGTGCCAATGGCACGTACATCGTCGGCGGCACCGCGGCGCGCAGCGACAAGTAGGCGGCGTCCATGACGACCCCCACCACTTCCATCCACGGTCGCGTCTCACTGCGAGCCGATGACGGATTGCGGATGCGCCGCCCGAGTGGATCCGCGCCCCCCAGAAACCTGCGGACAAACGTCTCGTTCACGATTGCGACCGCCGGCGATGCGACCCGATCGCGCTCGTCGAAATCACGCCCCGCAAGGAGACGCGTGCCGTAGGTGGCGAACCAGTCAGAGCTGATCACGTTTCGATAGGACACATTCTGTGGTGGGGCGAGCTTCGGACCAGTTTCGGTCTCAACGTAGACGTCCGTGATTGTCCCGCTGACCGGCGTCACTTCAGATACCGCCGCGTGCGCAACTCCCGGCATGGCGCGAACGGCCACCGCGATTCGGTCGTACAGTGCAGCTCGCTGAGACGGCTCCGCGCGCTTCTGCGGCACGTCGAGACGCACGAGCAGCACAGGGTCGCGGTCGAAACCCACGTCCATGGTCGCGAGCGTCTTGAACGTTCTCATGAAGAGACCTGCCGCGACAATCAAGACAAGGCACAGCGCGATCTGGCCCGTTACCAGTGCACTTCCGAACGAGACGCCGCGTTCACCCGCCATGCTGCGGCCGTGTTCACGGATCGCGTCGATCGGTTGTGTGCGGGATGCCCGGAGGGCAGGGACGACGCCAAAGAGCAACGCGACACCTATGGCGACCGAGGCGGTGAACATCAGCATACGCCAGTCGAGACTGGTGTCGAGGAATGCGGTGACGGCCTGCGTCGAGAGCTGGCGAACCAGCAGCCCGCTTCCCCATCGCGCGATGACGAGACCTGCGAGAGCGGCAGAGGCTGCCAGCAACAGGGCCTCAACGAGCTGCTGACGCGCGAGCTGCCAGCGCGACGCCCCGAGTGCGAGGCGCACGCTGAATTCGCGGCGCCGCGCCGACGCGCGTGCGAGGAACAGGTTAGCGACGTTCGCGCAGGCAATCAATAGCACGAGGGCGACGACTGTCATGATCACCAGCAGCGGCTGACGATACCGCGCGCGCATCGCCGACGTGCCGCCAGCGGCGGATTGCACGCCGAACGGCGTCGCCATGTGTCGCGCACGCACCTCGGCGGTGGCATTGGCGGGCATGGTCGCTTCACGAATCTGCGGCTGGACGTGGCGCAGTGCCTGCTCCGCGGACTCAACCGTCTGACCGTCCTTCAGCCGCGCCATTACCAGGAGCCACGATGCGCGATCGACCAGGCTGTCGCGCCCGCGCATTATCGGTTCGACGCCAATCGGCAAGATCAGGTCGGACCGTGTTCCAACGTCGGTTCCGAAAAAGTTTGGCGGCATCACGCCAATGATCGTGAACGGAACGCGATCGATCGTTTGCGTCTTGCCGATTACATCGCGCGATCCACCGAAGCGCCGCTGCCAAAGCGCGTAGCTGATCACCGCCACCGGTCCGTTCGGCCCGCCGCCGCGGCGATCGTCTTCGGTGGTGAACGTCCGTCCGAGGATCGGCGCCAAGCGCAAGCCATCGAAGTAGCGACCGCTCGCGTAGACGCCGTCTGCGAAATCCGTCTGCCCACCCTGCGCGAGGTTGAAACGAGTCGTCCGCCGCGAGAACGCGAAGGTCTCCAGGAAAAGATCTGGGTGGTGATCACGGATCTGCTCCCACGCCGGATTCGACCACGGCGAACTCGGGGTGACGGTCGGGTTCCACAGGAGCAGCACCAGCCGGTCGCTGCGTTCGACGGGAAGCGGCCGCAACAGCAGGCTGTTGACGATCGAGAACATGGCGGTGTTGGCGCCGCTGCCCAGCGCCAGGGACAGGACAACGACCAGCGTGACAACCGGCGTCGCGCGCATTGTGCGAATGGCAATTCGGAGATCATTCACGGCATTGTCCTGACGTCAGTTTCCTTCCACGTGCTGTTACTTTTATCACATGTTACTTTTATCACAGGTGCGGACGTCGCACCCGCTGGCGCGTGGCCGGCGCGTTGACACAAAGTGGCAGTTCTTTGATACTGCCGGAAGCGCGCTGACAGGGCGCCTCCTACCCGCGGCAAGGGAACACTCCCACCTGTTCTGGTCTCAATTCGCGTCGCGTTTGGACCTTCTTTAGCCTGGGGTCAGCGGGGAACAGGCGCTCATAAAGGGGGTCGCTGTGACAACTCCGAAATCCCTTCCGGCGCGTCCGTCTCTCGAGTCCCTTCGTAAACAGGCGAAGAAGCTCGCGCGCGACCGATCGTTATCGCTGCGAGATGCGCAGCTCGTGATCGCGCGTGAGTACGGTTATCGCGGCTGGCAAGACCTGACCGCGGAAGTGAACAAACGTCTTGGCCGAGGGCTGCAGTGGGCTGCCGCGCAAGCTCGACGCATCATTCACGACAACGACGTCGAACGCCTGAAGCAACTGTTAGCTGATTATCCCGCGTTGCTTTCGTGGCACGATGAGAGTGCCACCCGCGGACTCCTGGGCATCGCGACGGGCTCGTATGGCGACAGCTTCGACTCGTTCGCAGAAGAGCACTTCACCCGCGAGGCATGCGCCGAACTCCTGATCGACGCCGGCGCGATCGTGATGCCATCCGTTTGCCACAGTCTCGTCAGGTCCCGTGCCAGGCGGCTGCTGCAGCTCTTTCGGCGAAAAGGCCTGCTGCCTGCCACGCTCAAGTTTCATGCCGCGTTTGGAGACATTGACGCCGTCCGCACCGCTCTCGACGAGAACGGTGACGATCTGCCGGCCGTCAGTGAGGCGTTCACGGTTGCGTGCGATTTCGAGCACGAAGCTGTCGCGTCGCTCCTGCTCGAGCGATCCATCGCCCTCGATCCCGAGTTCGGCGCACATGTCGATCGAAGCGTGGGCCGACCGGCCTTTATCAAGTACTTCATCGACACACGCCCTGGGCACGCCGGCGAGGTCGGGCTGTGGAAGGCGTTCGTGATGGAGCAGATCAGCCGGGCGGTCTATTCGTGGAGTGGAAGCGAGACCTCGCTCGCGTCACCACGCGGCGACAGCGATCTGACGACATTCGTTCGGCTTTTGCGCGCTGAGTCGTGGCTACTTGGTGACAACTTCGTGGAATTTCAGACGGAGATCATCGGGCGGGCAGCGTTGCACGGTCGCGGCGAATTCATCACCGCCCTTCTCGAGCTCGATCCCGCGATCCTTCGGCGCCAGCCGCCGCCGCCATCGCAGGCGATCGAGTTCGCGTTCACGTACGCACACACACACCTGATTCCAGTCCTCACCCGCATCTGGCCGCTGCCGGACGATCTGCCGCATGCAGCGGGGATGGGCGACCTCTCTCGAGTGAAGCAGTGGTTCGACGAGTCCGGCGCGCCCGCACTCGGCGACATCGCGAATCATTACCCCTGCAGTCCGTACATGCCGAAGGACGGCGTTGAGGAATATGCACACCACTGGGGCACGCACAGCGTGCAACGAGTTCTCGACCGTGCGTTCGCCTGGGCCGTCATGAACGGCCACTTCGATGTGGCGGAGTTCCTGTTGGAGCACGGCGCGAACATCAACACAACGTGGAGCTCTCATGAGCCCGCGAGCATCCTGCACGAGTTAGTGTGGCATCGCAATTACGATGCGATGCAGTTTCTTATCGACCGCGGTATCGATATGACCATAACAGACTATCGTTGGAACGCCACCGCACAAGGTTGGGCGTTGTACGCGGCGAAGGACGAGAAGCTGGCGCAGTGGCTGGCGGATGCCGAACGAGGGCGGCAAGAGAAACGATGATGGACAAAGCTGGTTCGAATCTCATGACGACGGCTGTCGCTCGTTCGCGGCGCTTGGTACAATCGGCACCTGTGCGCCCGTAGCTCAGTTGGATAGAGCACCGGCCTTCTAATGCAAGGGCCCTTCATTCGACGAACGTTCTTAGGCCCAAATTGCGACAGTTCCGCGCGTGCATCCGAGCTGAGGGTGCATTAGGGGTGCAGCGTTTTCGGGTACGATCACTTCAGGCGCCCGTAGCTCAGGTGGATAGAGCACCGGCCTTCTAAGTCGGATGTCGCAGGTTCGAGTCCTGCCGGGCGCACCACCCCAGCTATATAGACCACTCTACTTTCCGCGTAGCCTCGTCTCGCGAAACTCGCCACGGTGAACTTGATCGTATCGTAGGGTCCACTCGACAAGTCGCTCCGCACGCCAAACAGTTGTGCGATCAGCACCGCCGCGTCAGATGCCCGCATTTCCTGGTGGCGAATGGGCCCGACTGTGGTATTGAACACACTGAGAGGGTCGCGCCACGCCGCCGACGGCCGGACGACGATAACGCCGTCGTCTTCACGCCATTCGTAGCGATCATCAGCCCGGATCAGTTCGTCGAGCACTTCACTCAGCTTCCGGCCGGTGGCGGTCACCGGGCGGGAAAACCGCGTCTGCTGGCCAGCCGCTTCAAATCCCATCGGAAGACCAGCCGTGACGGCAAGCTTTGCAAGCTCGGGGGCCCGTCAGCGCCGCGAGCTGGAGCGATCCGCCGAACTGTTCCTCGCCGACGGTCCGCTCAACTGACTGCGCGCGCGATAGCGGCGGGCCCACCCAGATCGTTAGCGCGACGACCGCCGCCGTTTGCTGAAAGGCATTCATTGGGCAATCCTCGCCGGTCGATGCGAGGAGTGTTCCAGAGCGCAACAGGCTTCATCACGGAAGGTTTTCGTCGGGATTGCGTACGAACGTACAAAATCAACCCACCGCGAACAAATGGCGCAGGAGGCGACGTCCATGGGAGGTTGTTCGAGCTCGTTCTAATGCCAGCGCCCACCCTTCGATGCTGACCTTCGCGTCCAGGCGATCCCGAAACCGTTGCAGCGAGCGTCCCGGCGCAAGCGTTCTACAAGCGACTCGGCTTCGCGGAGTGCGGTCGGCCTTCGCGCTCAAGTGATTGTGCATGGGACGAAAGATGACGAGATCTTCATGAAGTTTTACTCAACGAGTAAGCCCCATCAATCTGCGCGAGCCGTGTCATGACGATCGTGTGTTGGCCACGCGATCTGGCGAAGCGCCTGGCGGTAGTCACAGGGTCTCGATGCCCTCGTAGCTTACACGCTCGTGAACGGCTTCTGACGTCACTCTGCATCGCGCTGCTCTTTATGGTGGCGCCCACCGAGTGACGCAGCGCCCGCGACTTCAATAGAGTTCGGAGGTTCTCTGCGGGCCCAAGCCCATCGAGCGTACCACCCGATCCTGACATTGACGTGGCGACTGCGGGAATTATAGGGAGCACCGGGAGGCGAACGGAGAGGAACCCGGCGACGTGGGAGAACGGCACGTCGCCGGAAGGCTATACCACAGGTTAGGCGGCGCGGCAGACCGTCCCTACGGCGCCTCGTGGTCTTCACGCGTGAGTTCCGCCTCCGCGTTCAGCGGAGGGAGATATTGACCCTGTGGACCGTGTGATCGTCCAGCGTGACCTGGACTTGATAAGTCGAAGGCCCGGACATGTTTCGCGTGCTCACGTTGAAGACGTAACGCTCCGTCTCCGGATCGAACCGGAACCACCCGCTGCTGGCGTTGGATTGCCCGGCATCCAGAGTGAGATCGGTCATGTCCACCGAGCCGGTCGCCGTGTCTAGCACTTTGTGGACCGCGATCGATGCAGTCGCCGTCGACACAATCTGGCCGTCGCGCCGCAGTTGAAACTTGACCGGCACCGTCCGACCGTTGGCGCCCTGCTTGAATGATGCCGAGCCATCAGCGAGAAGCGGTGCCTCGAAGCCCCCGAAATTGTAGGGCAGCACGGGCGACGTACACGTTGCCAGGAAAATCTCGAAATTGCCTTCGGGGTTCGGCTCGGTCAGCGGCCGCGAATCAGCAAAGGCAACCTGGCTGCCATCACCGTTGATGCCAACAGTTGGCAGCGCGTAATTGCCAGTGCTATCGGTCACTTGGCTCACCGTGCCCGACACGACGTCGGCGACAAAGACCTCGGTATCGAAATCAGCATTGGCTCCGACGAGATCGCTTGACGACAAGAACACGATTCGTTGACCATTCGCGGAGAATGTCGGCGAGCTGAAGCCACGGTCGCTCGTCATGAGAACGCGTTCGTTCCCCGTGGCAACGTCGACCAGCCGCAACTCCGTGCCCCAGTCGTTGATGTACGCAACGGTGGCTCCATCCTTCGTGATAGCCGGGCGACTTCCCACGCCAAGATCGCGACGCACTCCACTGGAAGCATCAAACAGCTTCACGAAGTTATCGTCCTCTGTCCATACGACGCGTGCGCCGTCGCCGCTCATGGCAACGCCACTCACGGACGAACTCGTCGAGTCGGAGACTTGTGTCTCCTGTCCTGTCGCGACGTCGATCACCACGGCTTGTGGATGCTGCCGGTCACCACGCGGGGAGATGAACGCGACGCGGCCGCCATCGGCCGTGATCGAGAGCAGATCGTTGATCGCCCCGACGAAGTGCGTGGTCGTCTCGCCCGTTTGCGTATCGACGGTCGCAAGTTCGTTTGCGAGATTCACGAACGCAACCTTTGTTCCTGCCGCATTAATGATTGGGCTCCAGCCAAGTGCCAACGTCGTGGTGTTGCCAGACGCCGCATCGTAGAGACGAACCTCCGCGCCTTCAGAGAGGAACCGTAGAAAGACAACACGTCCGTCCTCGCTCATGCTCGCGTTTCCGGTCTCAAGATTCCCGGACGTGATCGGATGAAGGGTCCACGCACACTCTTGTGCGGAAGCAGCACACGGCAACACCTGAAAAAGGACAAGAGACACCATGCACCTGCGAAGGAAAACCATTGGGCACCCTTGAAATGGAAAAAGGGAGTGTGGAGACTGGGGGAGCCACAGTGTGAGGGTGCCGACTCTCTTTGTCAAGACGTGCAGGTTGAATTGTAGAAGTACATGATTGGTCGCCAGACACTGACGAACCGTCGCTCACGATTCGCGACGCGATCGCTACTGCACGAAAATACAAAAGCCGGATAAACCCTTGGACCTGATCGTCCCCAAGATTGAACTGAGTGCATCGGGCGATGGCGAGTGACGCTGGTTCTATGTAGTCGAACTCTATGATCGAAACGACGCGATGAACGCCGCTCCGCCGAACGTTGAGGAAGTAGTAGTCTTGATGGACGGCACGATTGTGACACCGTCGATCGAAACAGTGCGCTAGAGACAACGATGTGCCTACAGCTAGTGCGCGGAGGAGCGAATGCTTACAGCTGTGCCGATACTCGCGCTGATTCTGCAACTAACTGCAACGCAGGCCGTGCTGGGCCCACTGACGCCGTGCTCATTGCTCGTCGATGTGGTGAACCTTGGATGGATGCCGCTGCCCGGTGTCAAGGTGACGGTTCGCGATGATAGAACTCGAACCAACACAATCGCCGACACCAACGAGGACGGTCTCGCCAGGTTCACCGTGACATCTTGCGCCGACGGTCGCTGCACCTTCACGATTTCCGCCGAGCTGATACCGTTCAAGACCGTCACGCTGAAACGCCTATGGTTCGGTGCGAGTGAGAACACTATTCGGCGCGTTCAAGTCCGGTTGAGCAGTGTCAAAGGACCGAAAATCACTATTTACTGACGGCCGGTTGCGCAGATGCGAGTCACGTACTCCACGGACTCGTCGAACTGCTTCCCGCCGGACTTATTCCCGCGGCAGTTGACTCGACGGGGGAACCAAGCCTCGCAGACGCAAGTACGTCACGATGTTGCCGTAATGCTCGTTGTTATGAGCGATATTCAGGATGAGAACAGATAGAGGCAATTGTTGATCCCCATTCGGGAGTGTGATCGCTCCAATTGCCTGGGCATCTGTGATGGCGTACGCTGAGTCACAGTACGCGAACGATGCTCGCAGAGCGTCGATTAGCGCAGCCTTCGCTGTGCGCGTCTTCTCCGTGTCTGCGATTTGTGGATTCTTCTGGTTCTGCGCCGCCGCACAGAACATGAACTGCGTCGATGCGACGTGACCGATGATCTCACCGAAACTCCGAACCGTTGCGGTCGGCTTGAATGCATAGTCGAACTCGGGCATCTGCTCCGCCGACTTGAGCAGATAATCCTTCACTCGTTCGTATTCCCCGCGTGCAGCACCCACGACGGGGCTGGGCCTTGTGGTGGCTTGGTTCGCCGTCAAAGGCACGGCTGCGAGAATCAGAAGCGCAAGCGTCGAAGGGATCATCGAGACTCCTTTGCAGGCCACCGCAACACGTGATCTTCTGACGGTCACGGATTCGACATGGTTGGCGAAGTGGTCGACCGTTCGATCCCCTGGAGCGGTTCTGCCTACTCTGGCTCGAGAGTGAGAGGTCTAGCTGACCGCGTGCAATATCCCCGCGCCGCTCCCTTTCGTTACTCGCCCCGTAAGATCACCACCGGTGGAACCGTACTCGCTCTGCGTGCTGGCAGGATGGACGAGAGAGTCGCGATGGCGAGGATGATCCCACACGCAATCCCATACACGAGCGGCTCGCGCGGCTGTATCTGGAAGAGAAACTTCTGAAGGACGGTGGCCCCAAACCAGGCAGCGAGGAGTCCCGCTGCCACGCCAAACAGTACCGGCAGCGTGGCCTGCTTTGCCACTAGCAGCGTCAAATGGTGGACCGGCGCGCCTAACGCGACGCGGATCGCCAGTTCCCGGCGCCTTTCACCGCTGCACGCGCGATGACGACGACGAGCGCGGTTGCCGTGAGCAGCAGCGCCAGCATCCCGAATGCCGCTGTCGTAGTGGTGTAGATGCGCCGGTCGGCGACTGATTCGCTGATGATGCGATCGATGGTGGTGAGATTCATTGGCGGCAGAGTCGGATCGACCTCACGTATGGCAGCCCGGATGGCCGCGCCCATGTTGGCGACACCCGGCGCAGCACGGAGGACGAGACATCAGTTCGGTTGGCTGCTGGGTGCGCGCCAAATAGAACGGGGGGCGCGGTTCCTGATCACGACTGACATGTCGCAAATCAGCGACGATGCCGACGACCTCCACCGCTCCGTCGTAATCAAACGTTCGGCCGAGCGGATCCTCGCCACCAAACATCTGGCGCCCGAATGATTCGAAAACAACCGCCACGCACGGGCTTACCGACGTGTCTTGTGATGTGAACAGCCGGCCATGGCGTAGCGGCACCTTCATGGTCGAGAAAAAGGACGCACCAACCATCCGGTCGTTGGCGACGACGCGTCGCCCACCGCCAGGCGGCACTAGCGCCATTGTCCAATCCACACCGCGGAACGGAACCGCGGTCGTCGGGCCGGCTTGGAGGACGCCAGGAATCGCTCGGACACGTGCGAGTAGATCGTCGTGAATTCTGTGTTCGACCTCCGGCGCGAAGTATCTCGGCTCGCGCAAACGCGTCTCGACGGTCAGTACGTAGGCCTCCATCAACCGGGAGACCAGGAGTACCTCCCCGCGCCGAAGGCGGCCCGTACGATGTCGCCCACGATAGTTGCCTCTTCAGGACGACATCATTCTACATAGCGTTGAGCTGTGAGCCGTGATCTCAGAGGTAAAGTTTCACGATAGAGCATTCCATTGCACGAAACAGCGCCATACAGACTGCCTCAAAAGGTGACGTATGCACATCGCATTACTTCTGATTCTCTTGTTGGTGCCGTCGGTCTGCTTTGGAGCCCATCCCCAAACTATTTGGGACCAGGCGGAGCTGTTGAGATTGCAGAATGCGGTTTCGGGCAGCCACGCCGCGTTAGCTGCCCATCTCAGCGCGTATCTCGACGCGAATTCCGGCTCCTCCATCGCCGGAGAGAATATTGGCGGCTATGCGATGATCAGTCGACTGTTACAAAGGAACACCGACACCGCGCATGCGGTCGCGGAACTTGTGGCCCACTGCAACGCGACGTGGCATCTTACCGATCCGCCGCAGACAAGAAATGATCTTGCAGAAGCTTCGGACATCATCAACGGCGCCATTGGATATGACGTTTTGTACGACCTTTTATCCGTTACCGAGCGGGATGCCTGCAAAAACAATATCGCAGCGACGACGACCGATTTCGTCAACAAGGCGGCATGTACCAACCGTGCAATCCCATGCGTGCCTGCCAACCCGGCGGGTTGGTGGGTAACGGACCTCGCGAACAACCATAATTGGGTTAACCACGCGGCCATTGGATTAGCGGGGCAATCTCTCGAAGGCGAGCATAATGATGCCGTCCTATGGCAACGGATTGCCGATGACAACTTTATGAAGGTTAGAGCGGTTCAGAATCTGATTGATGACGGTTCTTGGCACGAGGGCCTTGGGTATTTTGAATTCGGCCTGGAGAGCATGCTGTGCTATTGGTTGGGTGCGGTTCGACGAGGCAAAGACTTCGACAAGACCGAGATGCTTCGCAAGGTCGGTCGGTATGTTCTTTATGCGCAGGCACCAAATCATCCCAGAATTTCTGTTATGACTCACGGGGACTGGAACTGGTCACGCCCGCACCTCGTCGCGATTTTGCGCTGGGCTGCACGACGCTTTCAGGATCCTTGGGCGCAAGAGGCTGCGGCCCGATGGGATCTCGAACCTCGATCGGATGTTTCTTGGCTTAAAAGACAAGAGTTTGGCCGCGCATTCGCACTCGAATACGTTGGATATGATCCAAGCGTGCCTGGGCTGACGACATTCCCGCCTGACGTATACAATGGCGACCAACAGTCGTTTCTGATGCGAAGCAGCTCAGAGTACGGAAGTGCGTCTCCTGGAGCTAACACGCTAGTCGTTGGATTGAAAGCAGGCGTGTATGGCGGTCGGGGGAATCGCGAACGAATGAAGAGCTGCGGTTACCCTGGTGGCCAACTTAATTTCGGCCATGACCATGAAGACGATCTTGGGTTATGGATCTACGGTAAGGGCGGCTGGCAATTACCAGAGGCAGTGGCGTACAAGGTGTCAACCGATAAGACAGCGAATTTTAGTTCGAGTCGATGGCACAATACTTTGGTTGTTGACGGCCACGATCAACTGGGAGCAGACAAGAACGCGATCGGCTCCGCCATCAACTGCGCGGATTTGACTCGATCGTGGTTTTGGCACCGGAACGCGCAGCTTCCCCTGCATAGCTCCACCGATCACTTTGCTTTCGCGCGGGCCGACGGTCAGCCATGCGCACCTGGCGGACCATCATGTCCCGAAGGGAATGGTCTGTATCCTCAGAATGCCGGCGTCGAGTCGATGTTACGAACAGTAGCGCTCTCCCGAGAAAACGGCGGGTTTGTCGTTCTGCAAGACCGAATCGTTTTGAATGCTAGCGGCTTAGTCAAGCAGTGGTTTCATTCTCTAAATCCCAGCGGCACGAATTCAACGAACGCACCCTGGCTCCGACTCGATAATAAGACGGTAGCCAACGACACAACGCCGTCCAGTGACACGGTCATGGGAGCGTTTGTGCTCGCACCCATCGGATTCACGGTTGACACGCCTACTCTGACGCAAGACCAGTACTGGACGCCGATCGATGACGATGGTTTATTTGGGAATCTCGTCGTCGCCCCTTCATCTCCGTCAACCGCGACTACATTCCTTGAGGTACTATGGCCCACCACTGATGGTGGCTGGAACAATCTGCCCGGCATTGCAGCGTTGGACGGTGCGGCTCCAGAACGCGGTTTCACGATTTCTCTCGGGAATTCATCGGAGACTTGGATTTACAATACAGCTTCACCGACGACTACGGCTGGTGGAATTACGCTACAGGGTCGCGCTATTGGCGATATCGGTGTTCGCCGAATCAATGCGACCACTAAGGCGGTAGAACGAGTCGCCCTTTTGGGCATCGGCAAGCTTGTCGATCAAGAAACCGGTGTATCGAGGATACTCTTGGACCTCAGTGGCAGCAATGGTGATGGACTGGAAATCGCGTTAAATGGCAGCGTCGCGGAGGTTAGTGGCCCAGCGTTCGGTTCGAATATTCAATTCTTCGGTCCTGGCATCGCATCAGTGTTTCGCGATGGAAAGA
>JBKPSH010000007.1:0-92333 GCA_046734955.1 Acidobacteriota bacterium | reverse complement strand
CAGGCTCAGAAAGCAGATCGGCCGAATATCTTATCACGAATCACTCCCATCGTTCGACGAGCGCGAGTTTCCCTACCAGGAATGCCACAGCCGCAAACAGTCCTGACCCATAATGTCGCCATGCCATCAGCTGCGACTCACCTATTCCGGATTGTTACAGGGAGCTGGTTGAACCTGTTGTTGCTCGCCGCCCCCGTGAGTCTCTGGCTTCGCTGGCAGTTTGGCGTTTCAATCTGGGTTTTTGTGACGTCTGCAATTTCGCTCGTGCCGGCTGCCGGGCTGATTGGCGTCGCGACCGAGCACCTTGCGCGACGAGCCGGCCCGACGCTGGGTGGATTGCTGAACGCAACGTTCGGAAACGCGGCCGAACTGATTATCGCGATTGTCGCGCTTCGCGCCCATCACACCGAAATCGTCAAGGCGTCGATTACCGGCAGCATCATCGGAAACCTGCTGCTCGTGTTCGGACTGTCGTGTTTTGTCGGTGGAATCAAGAATGGGCGGCAGAAGTTCAACAAACTCTCGGCCGGATCGGCGACGGTCATGTTGTATCTCGCCACCGTCGCCCTCGTGATGCCGGCGCTCGTCGCGCTCATCAGCTTCGGTTCGCTCGAAGCGCATCCCGCTGTTATCGACAGACTCAGCTTGTGGTCATCGATTGTGCTTCTTGGAGTCTATGCGGCTGGGCTCGTGTTCGCGTTTCGCTCGCAGAGTGATCCGCTCCGAGCTGATCCTGGACACATGCATGGAGCCTCTCTTAGTGCGGCACCGGCAATGACGCTGCTTGCGCTGGCCACCGCATTCACGGCCCTGGAAGCCGACGTGCTAATCGAAGCGCTCGAGCCGGCCCTGAGTGGACTTGGAATGTCCGAGCTCTTCGCAGGAGTAATTGTCGTCGCTCTCGTGGGTAATGCGGCGGAGCACTACAGTGCGGTCACCGCTGCCAGCGGCAACCAAATGACGCTTGCGTTCGAGATCAGTGTCGGCAGCAGTGCACAAATCGCATTAATGGTGGCTCCCGTGCTGGTGCTTCTTTCCTTCGCGCTGGGATCGCCGATGTCGCTCGTCTTTAACGCGTTTGAAATCAGCGTGATCGGCCTGTCGGTGATTGGCGTGACACTCGTCGCGAGTGACGGCGAAAGCAATTGGCTGGAAGGGCTCCAGCTGCTCGGGCTCTACGGCATCTTCGCGATTGCGTTCTACCTCATACCGGCCAAATAGACTGGCGAAATTGACGCTCCGTGTAATCCCTTCACGATTTGCAGCCAGTCGAGTTTGAACCCCGGCTGGAAATTCCACGCTGATGCTCTGCAAAGTATGTCGTGGCACCTCGCTTGCCTTGAACCTCCGGAAGAATACGGACCACGGATGAACTCGGACGACACGGACTTGAATAAGAAAAATCGAGCCTAGGAGGCGCAACGATGAAACGTTCAATCAACCGATGGACAATGTCGCTGGCAACGGCCGGCGTCCTTGCTCTGCCGGTGACCAGTTTCGCCACGACGTCGCAGGAACAGGCGCCGCAGCAACAGCAGCAACCACAACAGCAGCCGCAGCCGGCGCAGCCACAACCTGCGCAGCCGCAGCCCGAACAGCCGCCGGCGCAGCCACCTGCTCAGCCGCAGCCGGATCGGCCGCAGCAGCCGCCAACGCAGCCGCAGCCGACGACGCCGCAGCCGACCGAACCGCAGACTCCGCAGCCGACCACCTCGGCAGCGCAGTCAACGCCGGATCAAACTGTGTCGCCGCAGGAGCATCTGCGTCAGGCAGAAGCTGCGGTGAAAGACATTTCGGCGAACTCGGTGCCGTCAAAGAATCGGTCAGATCTCAATAAGTTGAAACAGCACTTGAGCAATCTCGAGAAGATGGGTTCGTCGCCGACCGCGAGCGCGGCGGAACCGGCCCGTCCTGAAGCAGGCAAGTCGGCGAGCTCGTCGAAAGCCAATTGGGGCACGGAAGTCGCCGCGATCGACAAGATCATCAGCGAGATGGTCGGAAGCGAAACCTCGTCAACGGCGACATCGACACCGGGTGCGACGGGAACGAGCGGTGCGACAAAATCGAGCACCGCGATCGACGATGCAACGCGCGCCAAGTTAATGGACGTGCGCACCCACATTACTGCGTATGCAGCGGGCATGGCAGGAACATCGTCGACACCAAAGACTGAGGCGAGCAACACGGCCGCGTCACCGGCCGCCGCGGCCACCGAGCCGTCAGCTGCTTCAGCATCGCCGGCTTCAGCATCGCCGGCTTCAGCATCGCCGGCATCCTCACAGCAGCCAAGCGCGACGCCGTCGTCGCCGCAGAATCCTGCCGCGGGCGCACAGAATCCGCCGTCAACGCAGCCCGACCCGAATGCGCCCGCGCAGCAACCACCTGCGGCTGGTCAGCAGCCGGCGGCTGAGGGCCAGGCATCGACCGCCGGGCAGCCGATGAATGCCGACGAAGCACATCGTCATCTCGTCTCGGCGCGGGACACACTGAGTCAGCTGACACAGCTTCCGGCCGCAGGGCAACTCAGTGGCGAAGCGCGCACACAAGTGGCGCAGCTGATTAGCAACTTCAACGAGCTGATCGGCAACCCGCCCGATTGGCACGTCAGTTATCAGAAAGTATCGGCCAACCTGACGACGCTGCTCGGCCCGGAGAACTCCGACGCCGAGGCGCAGGGAGGCGCACCAACGACAGCTGCCACTGCGACCCCGACCCCGGCGCCCACAGCAACCCCTGGCGCAACCCCAGCACCTGGCGCGACCGCAACACCGGGAGCAGTTGGCACCGCCGGTACAGCGAGCATCGAGCTTGATCCGAGCATCCGCGCCAAGCTCGTCGAGTTCCGGCGCAGCCTGAATCAGTTCGAAAAGGCCGCAGGGAAGTAACTTAGTAAAGGGAGAAGGCAAAAGGGACAACATTGCACCTTTCCTTTTCCCTTTTCCCTTTTCCGTTCTCCCTTAAGACCAGCGGCCGTTTCGTCATAGCAGCGGCGCTCGTAGCAGTTGCCGCCATACCGCTATCGGGCGCCTTCAGCAACGGTTCGCCGCTCGAGGAAGCGGCGCTTGCCTGGGATCGGGGCGACTACACGACGGCGCTCAAGATTTACCTTCAGCTCCTCGACTCGCCCGACGCTCGGTCCGCCGTCGAACCGATTGCGCTCCAGACTGGTGAGTTGTACCGCACGACAGAGCTGACCGACGACGGGGAATCGCCGAGTTTTTCTCCTGATGGAAAGACCGTAGCGTACGAGACGGGTCTGGGTCTTCGGCGGATGACGAAGATCGTTCATGTTGAGAACGCGGCAGCGCCGAGCGTCGTCGCCGAGCTCCCCGGGTTTGGAGCGTCGTTCTCGATCGACGGAACCAAGGTCGCGTATCTGCGATCACCGGTCAGCGAGACAGCGACATCAGCTCAGGCGGCAGTCGACGGTGCGACGCCGGCCGAACGTCAACTCCGACTGAACGCCCTCAATCAAGTTATTGCCAACGACTCCAGGATCGCTGTCCGCGATCTCGTTTCCGGCACCGAATCCTCGCCTGACACGGGGACGTTGCGTGTGAATTCAATCGTATTCGCCGCGAAGTCGATCGTCGCGTCTGCGACAACTCCGAATGGCGGTGCGGCGCAAATCTACGAAATTGCCGAAGGACGTCCTCCTGCGCCGCTCACCAGCGGCGACCCGGAAAAAGTTCTCGGCGCCAGAAACGCAACAGGAACTGCGGTCGTCTTCACGACGCGAACGCCCGGAGGCGGACGTGGCGGTCGCGCTGGCGGACCTGGTGCTGCGACCACGTTCGGATTGCTTTCCTTGACTGATGGCCGGACGACGACAATCAACGGCTCGGCGCCGGCGTTTTCGCGCGACGGCGCGAGCCTCGCGTTCGTCTCGCGTGATGGCGCCAACACGCGATTGATGACCGCTCGCCTTGTGGATGCCGCGCACGCGACAGTGATCCGGACAGGGCCTGAGCGGCTCGATGCGCCCGCGTGGTCGCCGGAGGGCAGCAAAGTCGCTTTTCAGATGATGCCGAGAGACGACTGGGAAATCTTCGTAATTGGCGCGGACGGTTCGGGCGAGGCGCGCGTCACGCGTGAGATTCAGCACGATGTGTTGCCGGTCTTCCTCACACCAGATCGGATTCTCGCGGTGATCGGCGAACCGCGACATCGGCGCTCGTACCTGTACGAGCTGCCGTCGATGACGCGCACGCGTCTGTTTCACAACAACACTGTACGAACGATCGCGCCCGAGTATTCGTGGACGGCAAACGCTGACGGCACAAAGGTGCTGATCGCCGCCGAGCGCGACGGTGACACCGTCTCGCCGGAGCGGGGCGTGTATGTGATGGATTTGGCACGCCGCGTGACGCGCGACGAGCTGCGCGAACGGGTCAAAGCCAATCTCGACGCCGAACAGGCGCTCGTCGCGAAAGGCAAAAGATTGTTCGCGCCAATTGCCGCGGATGTGAAAGCGATCGTCGCGGACGCGTCGGTGCCACGGATCTTCGACTACGAGAAGGCACTTTTCGATTTCGATTCGAAGTACGTGACGCAACCGGGTAACAAACTCGCCGCCGCATACCTGTTCGAACGCTATAAATCATTCGGCTACGAACCGGAGTATCAGCGCTTCGAGTACCGCCTGCGCAACGGTCCCACGGGTCAGACCGCAAATGTTGTCGCAACACTGAAAGGAGCAACGAACCCGGAACTCGTTTACGTCGTCAGCAGCCATTACGATTCGGTCGCTGTCGGCCCGGGGGCGGACGACGATACGTCGGGGACCGCGGCGCTGCTCGAGACCGCGCGCATTCTTTCGCGCCATCCGCTGCCGGCGACCGTGATCTTCGCCTCGTTCACCGGCGAAGAAGGCGGCCTGCTCGGAAGCCGCGAGTTCGTTCGGCGCGCTGTCGATGGAGGATTGAAAATCGTCGGTGCCCTGAACAACGACATGATCGGCTGGTCGAACGATTACCGTCTCGACAACACGATCCGCTATTCAAACGCAGGCATCCGCGATATCCAGCATGCCGCCGCGATGCAGTTCTCGAATCTGATCACCTACGACGCGCTGTATTACAAGAACACGGACGCGGCGGCCTACTACGAAGCGTATGGCGACATCGTCGCTGGCATTGGTTCGTATCCGGTCCTGGGAAATCCTCACTATCATCAATCACACGACTTGCTCGACGGGATCAACCATCAGCTGATCGCCGAGGTCGCCAAGACGACCGCCGCGACCGTGATGCTGTTGGCCTCGAGCCCGTCACGGTTGACGGATCTGCGGATCGAGAGCTTCAAGAATGGCACGGCAACTGTGTCGTGGACACCGAGCCCGGAAAAAGGGGTGACGGGCTATCTCGTGGCGTACGGGCCCGCGGCAAAGCCCGAGTCGCAGCAGGCCCGCGTCGCGAAGCCTCCGGCGGTGCTGACCGGCATCGCGCCCGGGACCGTCGTCGCGGTCAAGGCGATCAATTCAAAAGGATTGGAAGGCTGGGACTGGGCGCGCGTAACCGTGCGCTGATCATTGGACGAACATTCGTCTCGGACAGACACCGGCGGAATACTTGACGTGTGCCTCGAGCCGTTTGGGAGTCGGTCGTACGATCGCGTAGCCTTCGCGGCCGTAACCTGACAGTTGAAAGGCCCAGAAGGTTTTCGCGTCGACCGTGATGAGGCCGAGCGGGAGCATGTAGGTCACATCACGGCGATCGCAGTAGGTCACGTGCGCGGAGAGCTTTGCTGTACGTTTCCCGTCGGGCCCGACCGCCATCCATCCACTCGCGGAAGTAATGAGACCACAGCCATCGTCTTCAGGGCCAGGTGGGTATCGCTTCACGGCCTCGATGTAGTACGCCGTCCACCCGGGCGCATCCATCGCTGCGCGATAGAGAGCCTCGACGTCAACCGGCAGCTTGCGACGGGCTACCCGGGGAACCGGGTGCTTCCACGCCGTGAATGCTTCGATTGCAGTGTTTTCAGCGTCGTCGAATTCTGCTGCGAGAAACGTCGCCGTCGATGCCCACTCTGGAGAATCACTGGACAGGATTTCGATCCGGCCGACAGGCTGTGTCCCTGAAACCGCCAGGCCATCTTTCGGAAAGGGAGGCTCGGGCGAAGACGCGGCCGCCTCGTTCGACCGATAGTCTGAAACCAGCGCAACCCTCGGCTCGCACATCAACGGAAGAACCGTCGAACGCTCGAAGTGAATCGGACCGCGATTGACTCCGTCCACCCACGCGTTCATTTCGCCAACCGGACCTGGCTTCCCCCACCATTTCGACGGAATTGCCTGGACATCGATAGGCAGATCGAGCGAGCGCACGTCGCTCGGCCAGGGAGTCGTCCACTCCTTTCCGTCAAACACTGCGAATGGGCTCACGATGCCGTCGCGGCGCAACACCGCGACCGTGAACGGCGCGGAGTCGCGCGTGGCCGCCGCCGACGAGGGCGGCTGTTCTCTTGCCTGGAACGCGAGCGAGAAAAGAAAAACAAGAAGGGCCGACATCGGTGGACGCACGGTCAGCGCCGATCGAGCACTTCCCGCACCTTTGAAAGGAGATCTTCCCGGGAAAATGGCTTGGACAAGAAGTCGGCGGCAAGATCGTCATCGCCCGGCGTTGGATAGCCAGATACGCAAATCAGCTTGAGCGTCCGGCGGCGCGCGCGTAAGAGCTGTGCGAGTTCAGCTCCCCCCATGTACGGCATCCGCAGATCCGTCAGCAGCAGGTCGATGCCGTCGGCATGCTGCTCGAACAGTTTCATGGCTTCCTGACCGTTGCGCGCTT
Organism: Acidobacteriota bacterium; assembly: GCA_046734955.1. Lineage (GTDB taxonomy): Bacteria > Acidobacteriota > Vicinamibacteria > Vicinamibacterales > 2-12-FULL-66-21 > JALZOC01. The sequence goes on along the minus strand of JBKPSH010000007.1, from coordinate 85,542 downwards.
CGTACACCCGATATCCAGCACGCATCAGTGCTTGGGCAAAGAGTTGACGCACCGCTGGTTCGTCCTCGACGAGCAGGATCGTTTCACCGCCGGACGAAGGCGCCGTTCCATCGTCGTTCGCCTGATTGATTTCCATCACCGGAAAGACTCCGCGCTCTTCATTCGTTCTTCGTCGCTCTGATTTCGGCCTTGGCTCTGGCTTCCGCCTCTGCTCGTTCACGCTTCAACCCCGCTCGACGTTCGAGCGATCGCTCGATCATCCAACACAATAATGCCCACGATAACCCAAGCAGCCATCCGGCGAGAACGTCCGTCGGATAGTGGACCCCCAGATAGAGTCGCGAAAGACCGACCAATGCCGTGGCGAGCATCGCCACGGTCATGCAGTAGACCTTGGTCAATCGACGCTGCGCAATGTGCATCGAGAGTGCGCCCAGGGTCAGGTAGACCGCCGCCGACGTCAGCGCGTGCCCGCTTGGAAAGCTCAGCGACATGGCTTCGCGCAGATGCGGAACCACGTCGGGGCGGGGTCGCTGGAACAATTGTTTCAAAGCACTATTCAAAAACCATCCGCCGAAACTCGCCGCCATCACGAACAGCGCGCGCCGCCAGAGGCCCTGTAAGAGCAGAAAGCCGCCCACGGCAAAGACCGTCAAACCAAGAACGGTCGCGCTCCCTAGTGACGTGATATCGAGCGCGGCACTGAGCATCCAGCGCGGTCCGATGGGGTGCGACAAATCGGCGGGGTTCCGAAGAGCCAGCAGGATTTTCTTGTCGAAACTTTGTGTCTCGCCTTCGAACACCTCGCTCGCCAGCTTCATGAACACGACGAGTAAGAGAAGGATAGCGATACCGCCAATCAGGATCGACAGCTCGGTTCTATCGCGAGGTTTGAGCCCCGCGAGGCGTTTCATCCAGCCGGATCCGGCGTTCTTACCCATTACAACTGATTATCCAATTTGGCGGGCGGGGCAGTGGCGGGAACAAAGTTCCCAAAAATGCTTGTGCTTACTGTAGAGTTTGCATAGCATCTCTAACCCCTGTAGCCAGCTCAACCACAATCGGCCCTCGACGGCCGATTCTGTCGTGGATGGGACTATGAACGGTAGGCGACTCCGCGGCCTTCGTGCGCTCGGTCTTTGCGGCGTCCTCGCAGTCTGTTCTGTTCTTTTTACGGCGGACGCGGTGTCGGCACAGGCACTCTCCACCAACGTTGGTCCCGACCTTGGCGCGTTCAGCACCGGTGAACTGCAATTCGGCCTGGTTGCCGCCGGGGGTAACGGCATCTACACGTGGGATGTCACCGCCGGCTCGCTACCCCCGGGCCTGGCGCTGCGGACCGACAAGCCGTCAGGGTTCGCACCAAACGCGAGCGCAGGCTTGATTGGCGTGCCGACGGTGCCCGGCAGATACACGTTCACACTGCGCGTGCGGAGCGCCGGCGCGGCGGATCTGTCAATTCCCACCGCCATGACGATGCGAGGATTAGTGATGCGCGATGATGCGCGATCAGTGATTAGTGATGAGTGATTCGACCGCCTAGTGCGCCGCGACAGCGCTCTTGACGGCGCGCACCATCAGCACGGGAATTTGAACGTTGTGGCGAACGCGGTCGGCGGTAGCGCCGCGGAAAAGATCGTTGAGGAAGCGATGACCGTGCGTCGACATCGCGATCAGATCGACGCCTTCTTCCACCGCCACTTTCGATAGCTCGGTCGCGGGATCTCCCATCGCCAGGCGCGCATGCACCTCGAAGCCGCGCCCGCTCAACTCGTCGGAGATCCGTGCAAGATACTCGCGGTCCCCGCGAATCTCTTCCGACTCGCGAAGCTTCAATTCATAGAAGTGACGGGCGGCCCACCCATCCGCCACGTGCACCAGCAGCAGCCGCGCGCCGGTCATCCGCGCGAGCGGCTCGATGTGATCCAGCACCGCGCGATCCGATTCGGAATTCTCAATCGCGATCAGGATGTGCTTATACATAGATCGTGTCCGCTTGTTTAAGTTCTGCGGGGTTCTTCACGGTTCTTCGAGGTTCCACCAGGTCCTCGCACGTCGTCCGAGAACCCCGTAGAAGCTAGCAGAACCTTGTAGAACCCGTACTATCCGGCGAACGTCTGCCAGAGTAACCATGCATTAAGCGCGGCAATCAGGACTGCGACCGGCCATGCGAGCGCAAGCATCCATCTCGGCGCGACGAGCGAACCCATCTTGCGCTTGTCGCCGGTGAACATGACCAACGGAAACACGGCGAACGGAAGCTGCAGGCTGAGAATGACCTGGCTCAGGATCAGCAGCGCTCCGATGCCGCGCTCGCCGTAGAAGTAGACGGTCAAAAGTGCAGGGATGATCGCAATCAGCCGCGTGATCAGACGACGGAGCCAGGGCCGCAGCCGGATGTTGAGGAAGCCCTCCATCACGATCTGACCGGCCAGCGTCCCTGTCAGCGTCGCATTCTGTCCCGAGAACAGCAGCGCTACCGCGAACAATGTGCTGGCGAGCTGTGTGCCAAGCAGCGGCGCGAGCAGCAGGTAGGCGTCCGAGATGTCGGCCACCCCTTCGTGGCCCGTGGTGTGAAATGTCGCCGCCGCGACGACAAGGATGGCGCCGTTCAGAAACAGTGCAAACATCAGCGCAACCGTCGAGTCGATCGTCGCAAACCGTACGGCTTCGCGCTTGCTGTCCGCGGTATCGGCGTAATTCCGCGTCTGAATAATCGACGAGTGCAGATACAGGTTGTGCGGCATCACCGTCGCCCCGAGGATGCCGATCGCGATGTAGAGCATCGACGGGTCGCGCACGATCTGGGGTGATGGCACGAAGCCCGCGCCGACACCAACCAGGTCCGGCCTGGCGAGCCACAGCTGAACGGCGAAACATCCGGCGATGCCGAGGATGAGCGCAACGACGAGGGCCTCGACGTAACGGAACTGATACTGCTGCAAGTACAGGACGAGCAACACGTCCATCGATGTCAAACAAACGCCCCACATCAAGGGCAGGCCGAACAGTAGGTTCAGCGCGATTGCCGACCCGATCACTTCCGCGAGGTCGCACGCGGCGATAGCAATCTCGCAAAGCACCCAGAGAATGATCGTGGTCGGTCGCGAGAAGTGGTCGCGACAGGCCTGCGCGAGGTCGCGGCCGCTGGCAATCCCGAGCCGCGCCGCAAGCGCCTGCAGCAGGATGGCCATCAGGTTCGACAGCATGATCACGCTCAGGAGCGTGTAGCCATACTTCGAACCCCCGGCCAGGTCAGTCGCCCAATTTCCAGGGTCCATGTAGCCGACCGCGACTAAGTAGCCCGGGCCGGCAAACGCGAGCAGTTTTTTCCAGAATCCGCCCGTCAGCGGCACCGGGACCGACCCGTGCACTTCGGGAAGGCTGACCGATACTGACGGCTGCCGCCACCCGTCGGCCCGAAGCCTTCCCCCGCCGCCAAACTCCCGATCGGCCATATCCCCCCTACGTTACACGAGCCGTAACCCTTTACTGAAACGGAAAGCTTTAGCTTGAACCTAGCCTAAATGTGGCCTTGTTTCATTGACTTACGCGCTTTCGACAGGCATGCTGTTTGCCACTCTCCCACGGCAATCTATGATGTCGTCGTCTATCCGTTCGACGCTGCGGCTCGCCGCGGTGATGCTCTTTTCTATCTCGGCCACTGCCTTCGCTCAAGATCCCGCCGCCCCGGCGCCGGCGCCAGCCCCGGACCCGGCAACCGCACAGGACGTTCCGGTAGCCGCTCCACGACCGGCGCAAATCGACCTGAACCTCATCAACCTTCCCACCACGATGTCGATCGCGCGGCACCACAGCTATTTTCGGCTGACGCACCGGTTTACTTCGGACCTGCGTGCCGGCGACCTCGGGGATCAGGCTGCCGATCTGTTCGGCACTGATCGAGGCGCCATCATCGGTCTCGAATACCGCTTCGGGATCACGAGCAACATTCAGGCAGGCATTCATCGATCGATGCTGAGCAAGACCATCCAGATGTTCGGACGATGGGATGCGCTTCGGCAGAGTGAGTCGATGCCGGTGGCCCTATCGTTGACATTGTCGACTGAAGGGCTGAACAACTACCGCGAAAGGTATCAGCAAGCGGTAGCGATTACTGCGTCTCGGACGTTCGGCGACCGACTCGCTCTCTACACAACGCCGGCGTTCGTGTCGGGCACGCACGCAGTGGACTTCATCGCAGGCCACGAGGGTCACGACCACGATCTGGGGTTGGAAGAGGACGAACACGCGGGCCACGATGACACGTGGTGGATGGGCTTTGGCGGGCGTCTTAGATTTTCGGGCACCGGCTACATCACCGGCGAATACACGCCACGGCTCGCCGGGTACGACCCGAACGCATCGACGTGGGGCGTCGCCATTGAGAAGCGCACCGGCGGCCACACCCTGCAACTGAATTTCACCAACTCATTCGGCACGACGTTCGGTCAACTCGCGCGCGGCGGGAATCCGCACGACGTGTATCTCGGTTTCAATATTACTCGTCGATTTTGATTCTCAAAGGGAGACGATCACATGAAGCGATACGTATGGCTCGGAGTTGTGCTTTTCGCTGCGGCATGCGGCAGCAGCACGTCACCCTCCAGCTCGCAGCCGACTACAGTGGTTTTCACCGCGGCGCTCAGCGCCGCGAACGAAACGCCCGCGCCGATTACGAATGCAGACAAGGATGCCAAAGGCAACTCGACGATGACTTTCCATCTCACGCGGGACAGCTCCGGCACGATTACCGCGGCGACGGTGGATTTCGTCTACAGCTTGAGCGGATTCCCGCCGGGAACACCGATTATCCTGACTCACATCCACGAGGGTGGGCCTGGGATTGGGGGCGGGGTGAAAATCGGCGCCCCACTATCTCCCGCAACCGCGATTACGCTCGCGGACGGAACCGCGACCAACATTACGTTTTCGAACATTACCGGGTGGGCTGACGGAGTCCCACTTGTCCAGCGGATCATCGACAACCCGAACGGCTTCTACTTCAACGTGCACTCGCAGTTGAATCCGGGTGGCGCCGTCCGCGGGCAGTTGGTGAAACAGTAGGTTCACCCGCAATCGAGTCGGGATCCGGGATCCGTTGTCCGGGATCCGATCTTAAGAATTTGCACGACGAGCAAAGGCCGCTGCAGCAAGCGCTGCGAGCGGCCTTTTTTTACTTCGCTGGCAGCTTCACTCACTGCGCGTGGGGCCCCACCCCCACGCGCTCTCGCTCGGCGGCTTCGCGCCTCGCTCGGGCCGCAGGCGCTCTTCCAGCTCTTTTCCCTTTTGCCTTTTCCCTTTTCCCTTTACTGAATCCGCCCCGTCGCCCCCTTCCCCGTTCGCGGCCCCTTGTTGTCGCGCGCGGGAATGTGATCGAGATTCGCGACCTTCATCGCTGTCGCGTAAACCAGCTGCGTGATGTGCGACATCTTCGGGAAGTCAATCTTCGACACTTCGTCGGTGACGTAGTGGTAGTCCTTGTGCAGCCCGGTCGTGTAGAAAATGATCGGGATACCTTTGGCCGCGTAGCTATAGTGATCGCTGCGCGTGTAGAGGGATTCCGTATCCGCGGGATCGTTGTACTCGTAGTCGAGCATCATCGGCGTCGACAGTGACGCGTTCGCGTCTTCGTTCAGATTGTGCAGCTCGGTGCTGATGCGATCGGATCCGACGATGTAGACCTTGTTCTCTTCGTTCGGATCGTCGCAGCGGTTGCGGCCGATCATGTCGATGTTGAGCTGCGCGGCGATTTTCTCGATTGGAACGATTGGGAAGTCTGCGTTGTAACGTGAACCATAGAGGCCGGCCTCTTCTCCGGAGTGCCACACGAAGAGCAGCGATCGCTTCGGCTTCGGTCCCAGCGCAAACGCTTTCGCCAAAGCCATCAGCGCCACAGTCCCCGACCCATCATCGTCGGCACCGTTGTTGATGTTGTCGCCCGGGCGTGGGGTCTCGCGAGTCTGCCCGGTGCATCCACCCGCGCCGCCTGCGCCGCCAAGGAATGGGCGGCCGGTGCCCGGCGTCTGCGAGTAGCCCACGTGATCGTAGTGTGCGCCGAACGCGACGTATTCGTCCTTCACTTTCGAGTCCGTTCCCGGGATGATGGCCACGACATTGTGAGTCAGCTGCGTGCGGACGATGGTGTAGTCGGTGTCGACATTGAACGTCATCTTCACGCCCTTGAGCGCGAACGGCGCGATCGGCTCCTGTTTTGTTGCGAGTTCCTTCAATTCTGAATACTTGATGTCGGAACCACTGAAGAGGAATTCGAGAAACTCGTCCTGCGCGGTGAGTGACGGCGTGACCGGCTTGTCGTACCGCTGCACGGTGGTGAAGTCGCCGTTGTCCGGCTGACCCCCACGTCCTGTTGCACCACGTGCCGGCTGCGCAGCAGCACTCGTGGCACCCTGGGCACCCCTGGCACCCTGATCAGCGGCCCCCTGGGCACCCGTGGCACCCGATGCGCCCCTGCCTCGCCCAAACCCAAACCCCCCCGGCGGCCCGATGACCGCAATCGCGCCTTTTTCGAGCGCGCTGCGAGAACGCGCCGCGAGGAGGCGAGCCGATCCGGTCGGCAACGTCTTGGGACCGGAGCCGATGAAGACGATGACCTTTCCTTTTGGATCGATGTTGGCGTAGTCGTCGATCTTCGCGTCGGGAATCTGCAGACCGTACCCGACGAACTGAATGTCGTCGCCCGCGACTGTCTGCTTCCCGCCCATGTTGCGCGGGAACGTGATCCCTTCGCCGTCTTTGAACGTGCGCTTCTGGCCATTGACGTCGACCGTCACCGATGCGTTGCTGGTCGTGCGAACGCCGAGCACTTTCACTGTCTGAAAGTAGGAACCGTCCTCACCAGCAGGTTTTACGCCCCACTCGGCCAGGTGCTGCGTGATATAGCCAGCCGCGAGCCCCAGCCCTTCCGTGTAGATCTGACGTCCCTGGAGTTCATCGGACGCGATATAGCTCAACCACTCTTTGAGCTCTGTCGGTTCTATTGATTTCTGGCCGCCGGTGGGCTTCTGCGCCCCCAGTCCGGCCGCCATGAAGCAGAGAATGAAGAATAAAGACAGGAACCGACGGACACGCATGGACGAACACCCTCCAGGCAGACTTGCAAAAGACAAAAACGCCCGTAAGTGAAATACGTTCTTACGGGCGCTGTCGCTTACTTCATCCGTGATCCGGCTAGCGAAAGATCCCTTTTGGCACTCTCACATGCACACCGACCTTTTGATCAACCAGTTGTGTAATCACGACGTTGCCGGCGATGCTGGTCAGCTGATATGCCGCGTGCTTGTCGAGCCCCTTCGTGGCCGCCAGAAAGTCCACCATCTCCTGGATGGCGATCTTCGTCGCCTTGGTCAGGTCTTCGTCGGTGCCCATGCTGATGTAGTCGGTGGGCGTTTCCGCACGCGGCCACGGGAGGGTCATGCCTTTGCGGACCGTGAGCTGTAATCGCCCGCGCAAGGATGTTTCAATCGCCGTCTGATCGACCTCGCCGTCACCTTGCGCCGCATGCCCGTCGCCAACTTCGAAGAGCGCGCCGGGGACGTGCACGGGAATAAACAGCGTCGTGCCGGCGACGAGTTCGCGGTTATCGAGATTGCCGGCGTGAATACCCGGTGGTGTGCTGCTCACGCGTCCTGCGGCGGGCGGCGGCGCAACGCCCATGCTGCCGAAAAATGGATGCAGGGGAATGATGATGCCCGGCGCAAACTCGGCGGTCATTTTCTTCCGATCGATCGGAATGATCTTCGAGGGGCCAGGCGTGCAGTTTTCCTTTAGGAATCCACTGCACCCGTTGTAGCCGTAGGGAATCGAGAGATCGACCGAGACGATCCGTACTTCGAGCGCGTCACCTGGTTCCGCGCCCTCGACGTAAACCGGGCCGGTCAGGACATGACCACCCGGTCCTTTGTCGGTCACCGTGTCGACGATGGTTCGCAGCGTCTGCTGCACATCTTCCGGCTTCACCCCGGCACGTTCGAGTCCACGGGGTGTGTTGGTCAGCAGAGTATCGACATCGACGATATCGCCGGATGGGATGCGCAGCACCGGCTTGGCCTCCGACCAGTAGTACCCGTAGGCGACGGTCTGCGGAGTCGCCTCGAGGCGATGAGTCTTCGGGTTGGTGGACTGCGTTGAAGTCGTGGCGGCGAGCAACAGCGTAAGAGCAGTCGCGGTGCGAGCGTTCATTCGGGAATTCTATACGGACGCCCGTAGCGCGCGGCTTTAGCCGCGCGTCTTTGGTTTCAGCAGCAAATCCTGAAAATCGAAACTGAAGTCTGTCGATGGCGAAATGGCCTTCATCTTCGCCGAATCGATCGTTCCATCCGGATTCAACGCGAACGTCACGAACGCATCCGCGCGAAGCTCGCGGTCGCGCCAGCGGACCGTGAACGTGTCGTATTGCCAGTGCTCCATGTCGCCGACGAGCGCCGGCGTGTGCGTGAAGCGCATCACCAGCTTCTCCCCTTCCTGCGCGATGACGATGTCGCCGTACCACCCGTCGACGTAAGTGCCAGCGTACTTCGGCAGCGGCAGGGACGGGCGTGATGAGGTGTTGCGCGTCTGCGCAGCCGTGTTGACGGTAGTCGCTTGCGCCGCCCGCAGCCGCGTGAACACTTTCTGAAAGGAATCGATCCAGTCGACAGCCGGAGCATCGAGATACGTATCGGCGATGCGATCCGCCACCGATTCAAAAGCGGCTTCAGACTCCTGATTGGTCAATACGGCGATACCAAGGTGAATGTCCGGAATCATGATGACGCGGGAGGTGTACCCTGGAAGCCCGCCGGTGTGCAGCAGGAGCTTGCGCCCGCGATAATCGCGAACCTCCAGGCCAAGTGCATATCCGCGAAAATTGGCGCGCAGCGCTGCCAACTCCGGAGGTCCGTCTCCAATGGGCATTGGCGTCACGATGGCCGTGAGTTCCCGCCACGTTGCTTCCGAAAACAGTCGCGAGCCGTTCGCCGTCTTGCCATGCGCGAGTTGAACGAGCATCCACTTCGCCATGTCTTCGGCGTTCGAGTTGATTCCACCCGCGGGGTTGGTGTTGTCGCTGTCGAACGGCTTTATGACACGGACCACGCCGTCGACTTCAGCATGGGTGGTCGCAATGTTTCCGCTCGATGTGGCCGCAGAGTGCCGAACGTTGCTGCTGGTCATCCCGACCTTGGCGAGAATCCGTGAGCTGACAAAATCCTCCCACGACTGGCCGCTAACTGCCTCGATGACTTCACCCGCAATCAAATAGAGCACGTTGTCGTACGCGTACGCACTGCGGAAGCTCGTCGCCGGCCGGATGAATCGCAGCCGCCGAGCGATTTCTTTTCGATCGTACGTCGACGCTGGCCACCAGAGGAGATCGCCGGCACCAAGCCCGAGACCGCTTCGATGGACGAGCAGATCGCGAATCGTCAGTTCGCGCGTGACATACGGATCCCACATCTGAAATCCCGGCAGGTAGCCGACGACCGGCGCATCCCACTCGATCTTGCCTTCTTCCACGAGAAGTCCAAGTGCCGTCGCGGTGAAGAGCTTCGTATTCGACGCGATTCCGAAGCGCGTCCTGGAATCAACCGGCGCGGCGTCGCCGAGTTTCTTCACGCCAAAGCCCTTCGCAACCACGACCTGGCCGTCCTTGACGACGGCGAGCGCGAGTCCCGGCACCTGGAACGTCTTCATCGCGCGGGCGACGTAGGCGTCGAGGTCGGGCGGCGCGCCCGTCGTCTGCGCGGGCGCCGGAATCACAGCAAGCGAGATGAGTAGAAGCACGTGCGCCGAACACCGCGAGGGATATCGACGCGTGCGGCTGCACTGGGGAGCCCACGTCATCCGCGCATTCTATACGGTCGACACGGACACCCGTAGCGCGCGGCTTTAGCCGCGCGTCAATATCCGGACGCGGCGCTAAAGCGCCGCGCTACCGCCGTTGGTGATTAATCGCGGCGACCGTTAGTCGCGCGGCACATTGCGATCCGTGCCGCGCGCCCGAAACCAGCGATAGCCGTACGGCCCCAGCTCGATCTCGTGGTGACCGTGCTCGCCGGCGCGGCTGTCGTTCGTCCACAACAGATCGACGAGCACCTGCGTACCCGCGGTGCTGACCGGGATGCGGATCGCGCGCGGCTGGTCGACAAAGTTGTGCAGCACGATGAGCGAGTGTTCCTGCCACGTATACTCCATCACCAGCACGTCGTCGGCATTCGTCTTGACGATCTTCCAGTCGCCCCAGCTGATCTCGGGACACTCCTTCCGCATCCGGATCTTGCGTTCGATCCAGTTCAGCAGCGAATGCGGATCGCGCCGTTGCGCTTCGACGTTCACACGCTTGTAACCGTAGATCGGATCGGAAATGACAGGCCGCACGGTGCGCCGTGCGGTCGAGAAGCCGCCGTTCTTGTCAGCCGACCACTGCATCGGCGTGCGCGCGCATTCGCGCTCGGGCAGTGACAGGTCGTCGCCCATCCCGATCTCGTCGCCGTATTGGATCATCGGTGTGCCGGGAAGCGTAAAGAGCAGACTGTAGGCCAGCTCGATTCGGCGGCGATCGTTGTTCACCATCGGGACGAATCGACGACGAATGCCACGGTCGTACAGCTGCATGTCCTTCGTTGGTCCAAACGCGGCAAGGACTTTCTCGCGCTGCGTCTGCGTCAGCCGACCGAGATCGAGCTCGTCGTGGCTGCGAAGAAAATGCACCCACTGCGCGCCCTGGGGCCGCTGCTTGGTGTCTTCGAGCGCCTTGATGAGCGGTTTGAGATCGCCAGTCGCCAGCGCGTAGTAGATGCGCTGATTGACCGGAAAGTTGAGCATCATCTGCAACCGATCGCCGAGGTCCCCGAAGTATTCGAGGCTCTCATCCGGCGGCACATTTGCCTCGGCGAGCAGAATCGCGTCGCGCCGCCGCCACTGCAGGAAGTGGCGCATCTCGTGAAGGAACTCGTAATCCTTGTACGGACGGACCTGCGCGCCTTTACGGCTGATGAGAAACGGCACTGCATCCATGCGGAAGCCACAGACGCCAATCTGCAGCCAGAAACCCATGATGCGAAGGATCTCCCTTCGCACCGCAGCGTTCATCGTGTCGAGGTCAGGTTGAAAGTCGTAGAATCGGTGGAAGTAGTACTCTCCGGCCACGTCGTCACGAGTCCATGTCTCTTTCTGAACGCCAGGGAATACCATGCCCTTGTTGTAGTCAGGCGGGCGCTTCTTCGACCACAGATACCAGTTGCGATACGGCGACTTCGGATCCTTGCGGGCTGATTGAAACCAGGGATGACGATCGGACGTGTGGTTCACCACGAGATCGACGATCACCCGGATCCCGATTTGCTCGGCGTGATTCATGAAGTCGACGAACTCGCCAAAGGTGCCGAGTTTCGGATGGACGGAGTAGTAATCGGAAACGTCGTAACCGTTGTCGCGATTCGGTGAGTTATAGAACGGCTGCAGCCAGATGCAGGTGACACCAAGCCCGGCGAGGTAATCAAGTCGCCGCGTGAGCCCGCCGAAATCGCCGATGCCGTCGTTGTTGCCATCGACGTACTTCTCGACGTCCATGCAATAGATCACGGCGTTCTTGTACCAAAGGTCGTCTATCAAATGAATCCCTCATCACTAATCACTGATCGCGAATCACTAATCGTCGAATCCTTGAATACCTCGAATCCTCGAATCCTCGAATCCTCGAATCGCATACAAGAGTGGCTCAGCAAAACGCATTCCGAGAACCGAAGCCCGACAGTCAGGTACACTGATCTGGGCTGAGAAGGAAACTGTCGAGGTCGACGCGCCAGGATTCGAGGATTCGCGCTGAGGGATTCGTGGATTCGGCGATTCGCGATTCGCGATTCGCGATTAGTGATTAGTGATGAGTGATTCACGTGCCCGAGCTTCCTGACATCACTGTGTACCTTGACGCGCTCGCGCCTCGGGTGTTGCAACACTCCCTCGACCGGCTGCGCATTGGCAACCCATTCGTCGTTCGTTCGATCGAACCGCCGGTGAGCGCGGTTGAAGGGCGGCGGGTCGTCGCACTGCGACGCCTTGGCAAACGCATCGTCTTCGCGATGGAGGGAGATCTCTTCGTCGTGCTGCACCTGATGATCGCAGGCCGGCTGCGATGGCGTGACCGCGGCGCCGCGATTCCCCGCAAGGTCGGCCTCGCCGCCTTCGACTTTCCAACTGGCACCGCGATTCTTACTGAACAGGGAGCGAAGCGACAGGCGTCGATTCACGTGATATCAGGCGCCGCAGCGCTGGCGTCGCTCGATCCTGGCGGCCTTGAAGTTCTTGGATCGACCCTGCCGGAGTTTGCTGAGCGCCTGACCCGCGAGAACCACACGCTGAAGCGCGCGCTCACCGATCCGCATATCTTCAGCGGCATCGGCAACGCGTACTCCGACGAGATTCTTCATGCCGCAAAGATGTCGCCGATGACATTGACGTCGAGCCTCAGCGATGCCGAGATCGCGCGTCTGCACGACGCGACCCTTCGAACACTCGAACAGTGGATTGCACGGCTGCGCGATGAAACCGGCGACGGCTTTCCTGAGAAGGTGACCGCGTTCCGCGAAGGTATGGCAGCCCACGGCCGCTACGGTCGGCCATGCCCGGTTTGCGGCGCACCAATACAGCGAATCGTTTATGCGACGAACGAGGCCAACTATTGCGCGACATGTCAGACCGGCGGGCGCTTGCTCTCCGATCGCGCGCTGTCACGATTGTTGAAACAGGATTGGCCGAAGACGCTCGAAGACATGGAGCGGCGGAAAGAGCAACTCAAAACGGCGAACCGGTGATTTCGCCGCTCGCTACTCGCTGCTCGCTCCTCGGGCGGCACAGTCCGGGTGACGCTACGCGCACCGTCGGCGCACTTCGTTGAGCGAGGAACGAGAAGCGAGAAGCGAACAGCGAAACGCGGATAACAATGAGATCGATCTTCAACCCCCGCGACCACCTCGAGCTGCATGAGCGCGTACAGCGGTTGACGACGACCCAGAAGGCGCGGTGGGGCAAGATGACGCCGCTGCAGATGGTGGCTCATCTGAGCGACTCACTCAGGATGGCGTCGGGCGAACTCGAGGTCGTGCCGAAGAAAGCTCCCCTTCGGTTCGCTCCGCTGAAGCAGTTAGTGCTCTATCTGCTCCCGATCCCGAAAGGGCTGTCAGGTTCGGCCGAGTTGAGCGAGCGGAAGCCTGGAGATTGGAGCACTGAGATCGCCGCATTGCGAGAGGAGCTGAACGGTCTCGTCGAGCGCGGCGCGGAGGCACTGGCGCCGAGCCACCCGGCTTTTGGAAAGTTATCAGCGAAGCAGTGGGGCGTATTGATCTACCGCCACATGGATCATCACCTTAGACAGTTTGGCGTATAGCAGCCAGAAACGTTTCGCCCAGATCCTCAGCCTTTCGCGCACCGACACCGCGGATTCCGTGCAACTCGTCCATCGTCGTCGGCCGGATCCGTGCCATCTCGCGCAACGTCGTGTCGTGAAAGATGACGTAGGGCGGCACGCCGCGCGCTCGCGCGATTTGCAGCCGCACGCCACGAAGCCGCTCGAACAGATCGCGATCGACATCCTTCCACGAATCCGACTCGATCCGCGCGCGTTTCTCCACCCGTCCTTTCACCGGCCGCCGCTGCCGCGCCAGCACGAGATCCGGGTGACTGGCCGGATCCTTCATCAGCTCGACACCGGGCTCGGTCAACATCACCACTGGAAACGCATCGTCGGTCTGCCGCAGATATCCGTGTGCAATGAGCTGCTCCACATACCCGCGGACTTCGGGCGTCGTCGAGTCACGCAACAGGCCAAATGTCGTCAACTGATGGTGGGAGCGCGCCGTGATCTGCTCTGTCTCGCTGCCGCAAAGCACGTTGGCAACGTGGGCGACGCCGAAACGCTGTCCGACACGCGCGACGCAAGAAAGAATCTTCCGGGCGACGACAATGGAGTCGGTGACCGATTCGAGCTCGTCCAGACAGTAGTCGCAGGCGCCGCAATCGTTCTTGGAGTATTTCTCCCCAAAGTAGCTGACGAGGGATTGATGACGGCACGCGGCACTGGCGGCATACCGTTCGATGTCGCGCAACAGCCTGCGCGACGCGTCGGTGAGTTCGCCATTCCGCTCGAGCATGACTCGCCACTTCATGAAGTCCGCGGTCGAGTAGATCAGCAGGCACTCGGCTTCCAATCCATCGCGGCCGGCGCGGCCGGACTCCTGTTGATAGTGCTCGAGCGACTGCGGTGCACCGGCATGCACGACGAACCGCACATCCGAGCGATCGATGCCCATGCCGAACGCGACCGTGGCCACAATCACGTCCGCTTCCTCTTCGAGAAACGCGTCCTGATGGCGGCTTCGCTCGTCGTCTGCCAGACCGGCGTGATATGGCAATGCCCGGATCCCCTGTTCGCGAAGCCAGATGGCCAGCGCATCTACTTCGCGGCGCGATGTGCAGTAAACGATGCCGGCTTGCCCGCGATGTCGAGACAAGACGTCGAGCAGTTGGTTCTTGAGATTCGAGCGGGCGAGAACGCGGTAGATGAGATTCGGACGATCGAATGATCCGACGAGTTCGACCGGCTCGACGAGGCCGAGCTGCGACGCGATATCGCGCCGGACGCGCGCCGTCGCGGTCGCCGTGAACGCGTGCAGACTGATTTCTGGCAGCAATGAACGCAGACGCCCGAGCTGCCGGTACTCAGGACGGAAATCATGTCCCCACTGACTGATGCAGTGAGCTTCGTCGACGGCCACGAAGCTCACGTTGCATCCGGCCAGCAGCTTGATAAAAGCGTCACCACCTTCGCCGACGAGCCGTTCAGGCGACACATACAGCAACCGGTATCGTCCAGCTCGGAGGCCCGACAGAACCGACGATTTTTGTTCGGGCGGCAGCGAGCTGTTGAAACATGCCGCCGGCACGCCATTGCCCACCAGCGTGTCGACCTGATCCTTCATCAGCGAGATGAGCGGCGACACAACCACGGCAAGACCGTCCCGAATGAGGGCAGGCGCCTGAAAGCAGAGTGACTTGCCGCCGCCTGTCGGTAGGACGACGGTCGAGTCGCGGCCGGAAAGGATTGCCGCCATCGATTCACGCTGCAACGGCCGGAACGAGGTATAACCCCAATAGCGCTCCAACGCGTTCGCGAGCGCGGCATCGTGCGATACGACCGAATCCATGGATGCGTCCATGGTAACGGAAAGAGTTACGTGATTGCTCACCGAAACCTCAGCCGGCCTGTGGTGCGCAGCAGGCCGCTTTCACATCGATCCCTGGGAGCCGGTGGAACGTGCGCTGATCACTCACGCGCATGGCGATCACGCGCGCCCGGGGACCGCCGCGTATTTGTGCTCAACGTCATGCGAGCCGCTGCTTCGCCGGCGGTTTGGCCCCGACGTCCGCATTGAAGCAGTCGAGTACGGACAACAGCTCACCCTCGACGAGGTGCGCGTCAGCTTTCATCCCGCGGGGCACGTGCTCGGTTCAGCGCAGATACGCATCGAAGGACCGGACGGGATCTGGGTCGTCGCCGGCGACTACAAGCGAGTCGCCGATCCGACGTGCAACGCTTTCGAACCGGTGCCGTGCGACGTCTTCATCACCGAATCAACCTTTGGATTGCCGATTTATCGCTGGGATCCGACCGAAACCGTCATCGATGACATCGCCTCGTGGTGGAAGTCGAATAGTGACGGCGGCCGGACGTCGGTGCTCTTCTGCTACACAATTGGAAAGGCGCAGCGCCTGCTCGCCGAGTTGATGCGATTGACCGATCGCACGGTCTACGTCCACGGAATGATGCTCGGCATGATTGACGCGTATCGGCAGTCTGGTGTCGCCATGCTGCCAGTCGAACCGGTCATCGAGCGCGCCAGCCGCGGGCGATCGAAGGCCGTCTCCTTCGCCGGCGAACTGGTGCTCGCGCCATTATCGGCGCGCGGCACGCCATGGATGCGCCGCCTTGGCGACTTCTCTGACGCATTTGCGTCCGGCCTCATGCGCGTGCGTGGTGTCCGTCGTCAACGCAGCTACGACCGCGGATTCGTCCTCTCGGATCACGCAGACTGGCCAGCGCTGCTCCAGACGATTGCTGAAAGTGGAGCGAGCCGGGTGCTGACGACCCACGGCTACGCCGAGCCGCTTGCCCGGTATCTGTCCCAACAGGGACTCGAGAGCGGTGTAATCAGGACCGCGTGGGAGGGAGAACCGACGGGTGATTGAGAAAGGGAAAAGGGAAAAGGGAAAAGCGAAGGAGCGACGCGTAGCGTCATGAAAACATTCGCCGCACTCTACGACGCGATCGATAGCACGACCTCGACCAATGCGAAGGTCGCGGCGATGGTGGCGTATTTCAAGGAAGCGCCGGCGGCGGATGCAGCGTGGGCCGTGTTTTTTCTCACCGGCCGACGCCTGAAGCGTCTCGTACCCTATCCGGCAATTCACGCCTGGACGCTTGCCGCCACCGGTCTCGAATCCTGGCTGCTCGAGGAAAGCTACGCAGTCGTCGGAGACGGCGCCGAAACAGCGGCGCTCGTGCTCGACCAGGTCGCGGTCGTATCCTCGGAAGATGTTCCGCTGTCCGAATGGGTTGAAGACCGGATCCTTCCGCTTCGCGAACTCGATGACGAAACGCAACAGCGGCGCGTCACGTCATGGTGGAGCGGGCTCGATCGACTGCAGCGGTTCATGCTCCTGAAGATCCTGACCGGCGAGCTTCGTGTTGGTGTGTCGCACACGCTCGTCGTTCGCGCGCTCGCCCAGGCTGCAGGTCTGCCGACGACGACGATCGCCGCGCGGATGATGGGCGACTGGACTCCGACGCCTGACTGGTTTACGGGCCTTCTGTCTCATGAACAAACGACTGAAGATCTTTCCCGTCCGTACCCATTCTTTCTTGCCTCCCCTCTCGATGATCGGGTTGAATCGCTTGGGCCGAGGGCCACGTGGATCGTTGAGTGGAAGTGGGATGGGATTCGCGCGCAGCTCGTGCGTCGCGCCGGAGGCGTGCATCTCTGGTCGCGGGGTGAAGAGTTGATCACACATCGCTTTCTCGAGATCGCCGCGGCCGCGACCAGGCTTCCGGATGGAACCGTTCTCGATGGCGAGGTGCTGGCATTTCGCGACAATCGACCGCTCCTGTTCTCCGCCTTGCAGCAACGAATAGGCCGGCAAAAGCAGGTGGCGCAGATGGTCCGTGCTGTCCCCGTGGTGTTCATGGCATACGACATTCTCGAGGATCGCGGCGTCGACATCCGTAAGACGCCGCTCGAAGAACGTCGAGCACTTCTCGAACTGCATCTGCCGACAGCGGCGGTGCTGCGAACCTCGGAAATCGTGACCGCAGAAAGCTGGCCAGAGCTGGCCGCCTTGCGCGAGAATTCGCGTGCCCTCGGTGTCGAAGGGTTGATGCTGAAGCGTCGAAGTTCCGCCTACGGCGTCGGAAGACGACGGGGGGATTGGTGGAAGTGGAAGATTGATCCGTACACTATCGACGCGGTGTTGATCTACGCGCAGCCGGGGAGCGGGCGTCGAGCAAGTTTGCTGACCGACTACACGTTCGGCGTGTGGGACCAGGGAGAGCTCGTGCCGATTGCGAAGGCGTACTCCGGGCTGTCGAACGACGAAATTGCCGAAATGGACACGTGGATCCGGCGGCATACGCAAGAGCGATTCGGTCCGGTTCGGCATGTCGAAGCGGTGCACGTCTTCGAGCTGGGATTCGAGGGTATCGCCGCGTCGCCCCGGCATCGATCCGGGATTGCCCTGCGGTTCCCGCGGATGCTGCGCTGGCGCACGGACAAGAAAGCGAACGAAGCTGACACGCTCGAGAACGTCCGCCGAATTCTCGAAAGCGCTCGTGCTCACGAAGGGCCGGTCGAATGATCGCCCGACAGCTGGCGCGAACGATTGGCGTCTTTCTGATCGCGCTTCTCACGGCGATACCGGCACTCACACATCCCGCACCATTCAGCTATCTCGACGTGCGCCTGTCAGACAACTCGATCCACGGAACACTCGTGCTGCACGACTTCGACGTCGCGCACGAGCTGAAGCTGGCGACACCCGATGCGCTGCTTGATCGGGCGAGTCTCCCTGGTCAGGCGTCGGGGATCACAACGCTGGTGCTGGAGCGCCTGCGGATGAATGCGGATGGACGCGACGTGAAGTGGGAGATCACGGGTATTCGTCCACTTTCGGATCGGACAGCGGTCGAGGTGGCGTATCGGATTTCACTCGGTGCCAGGGTGGGCCGGCTCACAGTCAGTGCGGCACTGTTTCCGTACGATCCAACCCACCAGACATTTGTGAATATCTACGAAGGGAACGTCCTCACGACACAGCAAGTCCTCAGTGCCGGACGACCGGCGATGGAGTACTACACCGGAGGGCGCCAGGGCGCGCTCGCCGTGTTCAAGGAATTCACCCGCGCGGGAATCCATCACATCGCGATCGGTCCGGATCACATCCTGTTCATCATCGGATTGCTGCTACTCGGCGGATCGGTGCTGCGTCTCCTCGGGATCGTCTCCGCCTTCACAGTCGGCCACAGCATCACGCTCTCGCTGGCCGCGCTGAACATCGTCGCTCCGCCCGCACGAGTCGTCGAACCCGCCATCGCCCTCAGCATCGTGTATGTGGGCGCGGACAATCTGCTGTCGACGAAGGGAGCGCGGGACGTGCGCGCGTGGATTGCGTTGTTCTTTGGCCTCGTCCACGGGTTCGGATTTGCCAGTGTGCTCCGCGAAATCGGATTGCCGCCGCGCGCGCTCGGCATCTCCTTGTTCTCTTTCAACCTTGGTGTGGAAATTGGACAGGCGATCCTTGTCATCGTCGTCGCGTCGCTACTGGGTCTTCTGCGATCGCGCAGTCCAATGCGCGCACGCCAGGTCGTCACGGCAGCATCGGTCGTGGTGACAGTGGCCGGCGCATATTGGTTCGTGGAGCGGATCTGGTGAACCAGAACTTCCGCTTCATCCTCGTCACGATGCTCTTCATCCCGGTGCTGACGACGAGTGCGGAGGGGCCGCAACCATTTCAGGTATATGAAGCATCGATCTCACAGATTGAATCTGCGCTCGCCGGCAAGCGGCTCACGTGCCATACGCTCGTCGAACAGTACCTCCGCCGGATTGACGCCTACGACAAGAAAGGCCCTGCGCTTAACGCCCTGGTAGAAATCAATCAGCGCGCGCTCGAACAGGCAGACGAACTCGATCGCCGCTTCAGAACATCTGGGCCAGTGGGTCCGTTGCATTGCATACCGATGATCGTCAAGGACAACTTCGAGACGATCGGCTTGCAGAGCGCCGCCGGCTCGTTGTCAATGAAGGGCTTCATGTCGGCGAAGGATGCATTCCTCGTCAAACGCGTAAAGGACGCCGGCGCCATTGTGCTCGCGAAGTCGAACATGGCGGAGTGGGCGTTCAGTCCATATGAAACCGTGAGTTCAATCCTGCCCGGATACACGAGGAATCCGTACGCGGTGGACCGCGTGACGGCGGGATCCAGCGGCGGCACCGCCGCCGCCGTAGCTGCGAGCTTTGGCGCGATTGGTTTGGGCAGCGATACGGGGAATTCAATTCGCGGTCCGTCATCTCACCAGGCACTCGTGGGCATTCGATCGACGATGGGGTTGACGAGCCGGGCGGGAGTCGTCCCGTTGAACCTGCTTGCCGATATCGCCGGACCGATGGGCCGCTCGGTCGAGGACGCCGTGGCCGTCTTTCAAGTAATCGTCGGAGAGGATCCGGATGATCCGATCACGATGAGGGCCGACTACGTGCAGCCTGGCCTTCGCCCGTCAGGGCACCCCGCCGAGATCCCGAACTATCGCGCAGCACTCGTGCGCGACGGTCTCAAAGGCGCTCGCCTCGGTGTGCTGCGTCAGGCCTACGAGCGTGATTCAACCGATCAGGAAATTATCGAGGTGTTCACGGCAGCGATCGAGGAACTGAAACACGCCGGCGCGACGGTGATCGATCCTGCGCCAGTCGATGTCGCAAGCGTTCGCCGCGCGCAGAACGCGGGAACGTGCGGCGGCTTCAAGTACGACATCAATCGCTACCTTTCTGGCCTCGGCAACAGCGCTCCGGTTCATTCACTTGACGAGATCGTCCGCTCACGGCGCTTTCATCCATCCGTGGAGCTTCGCCTCGTGCGGGCGCAGGACAGTACGGAGAACAACGGTCCCGAAAGCGCCGCCTGCAAGGCCGAAGCTGACTACCGCGAGCAGTTCCGCGCCGCGGTCCTCGCAACGATGGGCGCGCACAAGCTCGATGCGTTTATTTATCCGACGTGGAGTAATCCGCCACGGCTCATCGGTGATCTGAACACGCCGCACGGAGACAACAGCCAGGTGTTCTCTCCGACGACCGGATTTCCCTCTATCAACGTGCCAATGGGTTTCACGCGCGGCGGCAATCTACCGGTGGGAGTGACAATCTTCGGCAGAGCTTGGGACGAAGCAACCTTAATCAAGCTTGCCTATTCGTACGAACAATCCGCGCCTCATCGAAAGCCACCACCGAGCACGCCGCCTCTCCAGTGAAACAGCTCAGCAACACGACGGTCTCACTCGCCCATCGCAGGGTCATTTACATCGACTGACGCTGCTTTACGTCCGCGGAAAACAGACACGGGCGACTATTTGTCTTTTTCCTTGTAAACAACACAGATTCGATCGGCACGGGCGTTGCCAACCTCGCGATTCGTTTCATTCATCTCTGGGGAAGGAGTCATCGCAATGTTGGACAAGGTAAGATCAGCGACGGAAGAACACGGATCAACACAGACAAACATCGATCGCCGTGAGTTCACACTGCAAACCGCCATGGCTATCCTGGCGGGATGCACCATCACTGTCGCGGAAGCCTGCGGCAGTAACCCGTCCAACCAACCGACGCCCGTCGTAAATGACGTCAATGGAAGCATTTCAGCCAATCACGGACACACAGCCGTCATCACCGCTGCAAGAATCACCGCTGCAAATGCATTCCCGCTTGACATCCAGGGCACGGCGACCCATCCGCACACGGTTGAGATCAGTCAATCGGATTTACAGAGTTTGAAGAGCAGGCAGACAGTTACGAGGGATTCGACCAACAACAACGGGCACATGCACACGGTCACGTTTACACCGGCTTAAGCGGTGAATCGCTGATCACTAGTCGCTAATCGTGAATCGCTGATCCATGATCTCGAATCGCCGAATCCTGAATCGTTCGATGATTCGAGGATTCGGCGATTAGCGATTCGCGATCAGTGATTAACGATTCGAGCGGTCAGCGATTAGCGACTCGAGCGTGTCTGCGCAAACTGCAGCGAACCGGCAACTCGATCGAACACATCATCGTAGTTGCCGTACTCGTTCGCCGGCGCGACGCCGAGCAGATAGAACAGCGTTCCATCGTCAAGGCTCGTCGTGTAGAGCGCGATCCGCTCCTCACGCCCAGTCACTTCGTTCTGATTCGTCAATATTGTGCGAAGCCCTCGACGGTTGCCAATCGTTCCGCGATCCCACCCATCATCGCGGCGCATGCGGGGATTCGACTGCGATAGATCCTGCACCAGTTCTTCAGAGGCCGACTGCAGGTCGCGAGTATCGTTTCTCACCACGCCTGCTTCCACTCCGTGCGTGAACACGCTCTGCTGATTCACGGCACCGTATCCACCTTCTGGCGCGAACGTCACAGAATTGTTCGCCGGCAGCTCGCGCCAATTCGACGGCACGCTGATGCGGAACAAGTTGCCCTCGGTGTATGACGAATATCGCGACGAGGGCCGCTCGACGTTGTTACTGATCCGTCCGCCATTTGCTGGCGCGTTGGTGCCGCGCGAATTGCCAGCGTTTCTTGTCGCTTCCTTGGTTGAAGGCGCAGGCGACATCTGTCGCAGTCTCGCCTGAACGCTCTGGAACGCCGCGCTATCCCGCCGCGCGTTGGCGACTCGCAGCGATTCCGCTTCCTTGGTGATATAGGCATAGCGGTTGCCCGGGTTCGGATGGTCGCTGAGCCACTCCGGTCCACCCGATCCGCCTTGCTGCTCGATCGTCCTGAACATGTTCGCCATGTCGCGCGGATCGTAGCCAGCGAGCGCCATGATCTGCGAGCCCTCGATATCGGCCTGCTTTTCGTACTCGCGACCGTATCGCATGAAGGCCGTGCCCAACCCGAACTGCGTTCCTTGCGCGATCGCGGCGCCAGCATTGCCGCCGACAATTGCGCCAAGGATTGCGCCGGCAATCGTTCCCACCTCGTACGGGGTTGCCTTGGTCGCCTGCGCAGTGCCGTGGCGAAGCGCAACGTGACTCAATTCGTGCGCGATGACGCCGGCAACTTCGCCTTCGTTCTTTGCCGCCTCGATCATGCCGCGATTGACGTACATCGGACCGCCAGGCAGCGCGAACGCGTTGATTTCCTTCACATTCACGACTTTGAATGTGTAGTGGAATTCGGGATGCCGCAATTCAGCGGGAATAGCGGCAACCAACCGCTGTCCAACATCTGAGACATACGAGGTGACGTTATCGTCCCTCATCACAGGCAGTTGCTGCTCGACCTCAGCCGCCGCCTCGCGTCCCAATTTCACGTCGTCCTGCGGGCTGTATTTGTTTTTGGGCGGCGTGATTTTCGTCTGTGCGCTGGCAATCGAAGCCGACAACACAACCGCGAGAATCGCCGCCTGAGTTCGTCGTCGTACTCGCATCGCTCCACTCCTACCGGACGCCAAAGCCGTACGGCGCCCACCCGTTCTGGAGATGCTTAATGCGGAAATCGTGCCGGACACAGGGCGCGCCAGGTCATCCTTGTAAACATCTATGTATCAATATGAAGCGGGTAGCGGAGGGCTCAAGCCCGGCTAAACTGCCGGCCGTTACGTCTGCGCTATATGTCATCGAACTAAGTACGCGATCCCAATCTGAGCTCGTACCAGTTCACGCGCCGCGTCAGCAACATGACGAGCGCGAGCGCGGCAAAAAGGCCCAGAGAGCCGGCCAGAAGCGCGTAGTCTTCGAGCCTTAACGGCAGGTACAGAAAGCCATAAAGCGCGCCGGTGCAGCCGCCGACGACGACGCATCCTCGCCTCGACGTATTCCGTGTTTGTTCTAGATGGACTCAACGAGACGTATTTCACCGAACGTTCGGCCTGCTGATAGATGTCAACCGGCTGCACCAGGGTCACGCCGAACGCGGAGACGTCCGCCTGACTCCGCATCTTCTCGCGGTCCACTCCGCCATCGCTCCACGCGCGGGGAAATCCGCGTCCGAAGTACGAGACATCCTAGGTCGCTCTGAATCCGGCGTTGGTGACGGTTCGATCTTGCGGCGATGTCCCTACGAAGCCGGGATGTGGCCACGACGACGACAGAGTAGCTGCTGTGGCAGTTCCAGCCGGCAGGATCCGGAAATCGTGGCTGCCGTTCAATTGAATTGCCACTGAAAAGGGAATCGCGCCGGACGCAATGGGTTCATTCAGGTTCACGCGCGCATGAAGACCTGTCGTCGCCAGTCCGACATCCGCCATGCCGGGCTCGAGCTGTCGATCGCTGCCCTTCCAGTTGAGCGTGGCGCGCCGAACGCCCCGCGGATCCGCAACACCGACACTGACCGATGCTTCGTTGAACAACGGCATTCTTGCGGTCGTGATGGTGTCGCTGGTGGCGGCGGTGCTGTTGACGACACTCGCGGCGGCCACGATCGTCCGCCCGATTCGCCGATTGCGCAGCGAAGCGACCGCACTCGCCGAGCGTCGCCATCGCTTGCCAGGTGCTTTTCCCGATTCCGCAAGACGTGACGAACTTGGCGAGCTCGCCCGCGCATTGAGCGAACTGACCAAACGCCTGGACGCATACATCTGGGAGACAGAACGGTTCGCGGCAGATGTGTCACACGAGTTCAAGAATCCGCTCGCGTCGATTCGCGTCGCCGCCGAGACCGTCGCGCATTCAGGAGATTCCACTGAACGTCAACGATTTCTGACGATATCGAATCTTCGAGCGGTTCTTCAGCTATCGACCTGACGTCGATTCAGAGTCGCAGCGGCACACAGGTCTTGGCCTGTCAATCACGAGAACGATTGTCGAATCGTATGGAGGAAAAATCGAAGGCAGGAATCGTCCCGATGGAACAGGCGCGCGGTTCGAAATCAAACTGCCGACTATGGGATAACCCCGAACGGGCGGGCCGGCGGAGGCTGCCGGGCCCGCCCTTTCCGCTACCGCCCTTTCTATGAGCAGCTGCCTCCCACTTCGCGGACCGAGGTCACACGAATCTGCTGCATCGATTTATCACTGCTGCTCCGTGACGAACTCGCTGCGCCGCCCGGCTCGGTCGATGGAGTCGCACCGGCCGCCGAACTGCTGCTGCTCGAATCGCTCTTCTGCAACGTTCCTTTAACCTCTACCTTCTTGCCAACGAGTGTCGAGAAATTCGAAGCACTGCCACTCAGCTTGTACGTGGTGCCCGACATCGACGAGCTCGACGACGCAGCCCCTCCAGCCGTCGGGCTGCCTGCCGTTGATCCAGCCGTGCCGGTTGCACTCGACGACGATCCACTCGACATCGACGCATCGGTCAGAATGTAGCCTCCGCTTGACGACGCCGAAGACGACGCCGCTCCGGCATTCGGGCTGGTGGTTGGACTGGCTGCGGACGAGCTGCTCGAGTCACTGCCGGATTTCAGACAACCAGTTACCGTCACAGACTGACTGGACTCCCGGCTGCTGCTACGGCTCTGGTCTGACGATGGTGAGGTCGACTGCGGCCTCTGGTCCGGCGGTGTCGACTGTGGCGTCGACTGCGCGGACACGGCAGCCGCGAGGGCCGCCGAAAACACCATTCCCAACATGAAATCGCGTCTCATTAAGTACCTCCCTCGGTAGCGTTCATCTATTCGTTCGCGAGGATGTTGTGCAATTCGAGGGCCCGTAATGATCGCGCGGATATCCGGCGTTTACGGGAGGGTGCCTTCTTTCCGCGTAGCGCACAGATACGTGGTCCCCCCGTTACGCTTACATGCGCGTATGATTTCGCGCATGCAAAGCATCTCCACGATCAGCTTGGTGCTGGCGTTCACGCTCCAAGCCACTACGGCAATAGCTCAGTCAAAGGTCATCCGTGCAACACGAGTGTGGGATGGTGCGCGAGTTCTCAACGACGTTCAGATCGTGATCGAAAACGATCGCGTGGTTCGGATTGTCGATGGCCGCCACGCCATGGCGCAAAACGCCGAGGTGCTCGACCTCCGCAATTACATGCTGCTTCCTGGATTGATCGATCTGCACACGCACATGACGTACTACTGGGATCGCCAGTCGGGCACGCGGCCGCTGGGGCAGCGAAGACGTCCTGCCGTCACGGTTTTTCTTGCACAGGACAACGCGCGCCGCACGCTCGAGACCGGCGTGACGACGGTGCGCGACCTCGGCGCCTCGAACGACACCGATTTCGCCATGCGCGATCTGATTGCAATGGGAGCGATGCAAGGCCCGCGGATGATCGTTGCCGGACAGGGAATCTCGGCACCAAGACAGGCGACCGCGCCAAACCCCGGCGCAATGCGCAGCGCAACCGAAGAGCGTATCAAGAACGGATCCGACTGGATCAAGGTGTACGGATCACGCGGCAGCTTCGATAGCGTCGATACAACACAGACACTGACGTTCGATGAAATGAAAACCATCGTCGACACATCACATGCCGCCGGGCACAAGGTCGCGATTCACTCCTACGGAGCGTCTGGTGTAAAGGATGCCGTGCGCGCCGGCGCCGATTCCGTCGAGCACGGGATCGATCTCGACGATGAGACGCTTGCCGAGATGGTGAAGCGCGCCACCGTGTGGGTCCCGACAATCGACCACAATCGCTACTACATTGACGCGAAAGACGACTACGGTTTCAAAGCCGAGGCGATACAGCCGCTCCAGGATTACATTCAGAAGAACCTCGAGTCGACTCGACGCGCGGTGAAGGCGGGTGTGCGAATTGGAATGGGCTCGGACGCCGTTTATTCGATGTTCGGGCAGAACACGCGCGAGTTGGGATGGTTCGTGAAGGCGGGAATGACGCGCGAGCAGGCCCTCGCGACCGCCACCACGACAGCGGCTGATCTCCTGGGCATGAAGGACACGCTCGGAAGAATCGCACCCGGGTATACAGCGGACATCGTGGCCGTCGACGGCGATCCGCTACAGTCCATCGACGCGCTGTTCAGTGCTGTCCGGGTGGTGATGAAGGATGGGAAGATCGTGGTGGACAGGCGGTAGTCGCTCCTCGCTGCTGGCTCCTGGCTCTTTACTTTGGCACGCCGTTCTTCAGAACTCGATAGAGCAGAACCGCCATCCGCTTGGTTTGCGACGGTAGCGTCGTCAGATCGGCTGTCTCCTTGACAGTGTGATCGTCGTGCCCCATCAATCCGACGCCGTCGATGATCGTCTTCACTTCAGCGGCCACGAACGACACGTCGGCTGCTCCCGCGCGATCGGGTGAGACGGCAGTCACGCTTCCAAATCCCAGATCGCGACTCGCCTGGTCGTACATGGCGAGCAGCTTTGCGTTGCCGTCGGTCGGCGCCATTGGCGGATAGCCTTCATCAAAAGTGATCGTCGAGGAGGTGTGCGGGAGCGAGGCAGCGACAATCTCGGTCATCGTCTGCTTCGCCTTGTCGAACTGCTCGCGGGAAAGAGCCCGCAGGTCGCCAGAGACCACGGCGTGCTCGGCGACGATGTTGGTTTTGCCGGACGCGGACCCACGAAGCTGCACCGGATCGAAATCGACCGCGGTACCGCCGAGCATGATTCCAGGGTTGAATGTCAGGTGCGCTTCCCCGGCCATCCGCTCCCGGAAGGCATTCAGAATTCGCGCGAGTTCGTAGACCGCGCCCGAGCCAATGTCGTCACGAAACACCTGCGACGAATGCGCAGGCGTGCCATGCGAACGAACCTGCCACCCCATCGTCCCTCTCCGCGCGGTTACGGCGAGGCGTGGATCTGCCGGGCCATCTTCGAACCCGATCGCGAGATCTGCTCCCCTCGCCGCAGCAATCAAAGGTTCTCTCGCCACGCTCAACGGGTCGCCGGAATCTTCCTCATCACCGGTCATCACCACGCCGACATTCATCGATTTGAGGGCGCCGATTGACTGCAGCGCCTTCAGAGCGCCGATCATGACAACGTCGCCGCCTTTCATGTCGATGATCCCGGGACCGCGCGCCTCTCGTTCGGTGATGCGCTCGAATTTCTGAAAGGGGCTGTCCTTCTCGAACACCGTATCCAGATGTCCAATCAGCAGAATGCGCGGACCGGTGCCGGGGTGATCCGCGACCAGATGTCCGGCACGCTTGAATGCGGCGCCGTCCACCCATCGCGTTTGAAATCCGAGGCGGTCGAGTTCCGTCGCGAACACGCGCGCGACTTCCCGGACGCCGTCAAAATTCTGTGTGCCGCTGTTTATGTCGACGACACGTTCCAGCAGTATGAGCGATTCGTCATTGTGTGCGTCGACGTAGGTTGCGAGCGCACGCTCGTCGGGCGTGAGTGTTCCTGGTTGCATTATCGAGAAAAGGGAAAAGGGAGCAGGGAAAAGGGAAAAGGAAAGGGAGAAAAGAAGAAAGGCCAAGGTCGGAAGCGAAACGGACATGTGGCGATGATAGCTACCTTTTACCTTTCCTTGTCCCTTTTCCCCTGTGCCTTGTCCCTTTTCCTTTTCCCTTTTCCCTTTTCCCTTGTCCCTTGCCATGTACACTGAACACGTGACCCGGGTGTTCCGATCACAGGCGGCTCGTCGCGTCGTTGGCGGAATCGCGCTTGCGATACTGCTCGCATCGGCAACGACCGCGCTCGCACAACGCCGACGTGGCTTCGGTTTCGGCTACGGTTGGGCGCCGCTGCGAATGGCGACGGCGGAAAGCTTCGACGGCGGCTTTAATTTCTGCCGCATTATCTTTTCGCAAAGTTCCGACGGCGACGGCGGCAATTGGGGCGTCGACTATCCACACGCCGATATCAATCTTTCGATTCGCCTTTCCGAGCTCACGCGCACGCGCATCAGCCGCGATTCCGCCGGCGAACCGAATCACGTCCTCCTCCACCTCACCGACGATCTGATGTTTCAATGTCCGTTCATCATGATGACGGAGGTGGGCAGCATTTACCTCAGTCCGCCAGAAGCGGAGCGGCTGCGTGAGTACCTGCTGAAGGGCGGCTTCCTGTGGGCCGACGATTTCTGGGGCACATGGGCGTGGGAAGTATGGGCGCGTGAAATCGGAAAGGTATTGACCCCAGCCGAGTATCCCATCGTCGATGTCCCGCTCTCGCATCCGATCTTCCATCAGCAGTTCGACGTCAAGCGCGTCATTCAGATTCCATCGATTGGCATGTGGCGCGCGCTCGGCGGCGGGACCTCGGAGCGGGGCGACGACAGCGCCACGCCGGAAGCGCGCGCGATCTTCGACAAACAGGGCCGCATGCTGGTGTTCATCACCCACAACACTGATTTCGGCGACGCCTTCGAACAGGAGGCCGCCGACCCGCAGTACTTCTACACGTTCTCCGTTGAAGGCTATCAGACCGGCATCAACGTGTTGCTCTACGCGCTCACTCACTAAAATGGATGGCTCAGGCCTCAGGGTCGCCCTGCCGCTTGAGCCGTAGCCCTGAATGTCTCCTGCCGCTGTCTCAGTATGTGCGTTGCGGCTAGTCATCGCAGTCAGTTGCACTGCCTGATGCCAACGTCGCGCGCGATCTGTTTCGGAAGCTGATGATCTGGGAACCCAGTAGAACCCTTACTTGAGATTCGTCGTGAAGAACTTCACCACGAGCGGCCACGACTCCTGCGCCGCCTTCAGGTTCGCGCCGCCGGCGCCTGCCTGCGCGCCCATGAACCCGTGACCGGCACCCTCGTAGGTGTGAATCTCGTAGCTCTTTCCCAGTTTCTTCATCGCCGCTTCTGTTGCCGGAATGGTTGCGCCAATGCGCGCATCGTTCCCCGCATAGAGGCCGAGAACCGGAGCTTTCGTGTTGGCGAGCTTCGTTTCAGCCGTTCCGTCACTGGCGCCGGGCGCATCGCCGTAATAAACGACCGCGGCATTCAGCGCCGGCTGCGCCGCGGCGTAGCCGAAGCTCCGTGCGCCACCCCAGCAGAATCCGATCACGCCGGTCTTGCCATTCGACGCGGGCAGTTTCTTTCCGTACTCCATCGCCGTGTTGAGACGTACGTTGACGTCATCAGGGGTCAGCGACTGAATCGCTTGTCCGACGCCATTGCCCAGTGACTCGGTTCCGCCCCCGTTCGGCCCCTTGCCGGACAGGAAGTCGGGAACGATCGCAATGAAACCATCCTGCGCGAGCTGATCGCCAACGGCGCGCGCGATGTCGGACATGCCGCGAATGTCGTGGATCACCAGCACGACGCCAGACTTTGTCGATCGTTCCGGATAGACGACCCACGATTTCAGCACGGTGCCGTCTGCCATCTTGATGTCGGCCCACTCTCCGTGCCTGGGCGATTCCTTCAGCGCGCGGGCCGCGTGCTCCGGTGTGCCGGCCGGGATCGCGTCGTTCCAGGGCACGTCAATCGGCGGGACCTGAGGTCCTCGCTGCCCGCCACCCGCTCCGGCCGGCGCGCCCTGGGGCGGAGTGCCAGCAGGCGGCGCCGACTGCGCTTGCATATCCTCATGCACGTGTTGCGCGAACACCGGTGTCGCAAGCGCCAGCGCAGCAAAGAGGAACATTGTTCGCTTCATCAAACCCTCCGAACTCATTGTTGTAGGGCGGGGTCTTGAGACCCGCCAGCATCGCCGTTCGCCAGGGTCTGAAGACCCTGGCGCCCCAACCGGAATACCAAAACCTCGCACAGTGCGTTTACACGCCATTCGTCACATCTTTTTATCGCCGCAAAAAACGCGTGCTACCCTCACCCGCATGTCATGGTGGAAGCGCAGGAGACCCGTGGCGGACGGCGTCAATCCCGACATGCCGCTCATCCGGCTCGAGAACATCAGCAAGGTGTTCAAAGGTGACGCAGACGAGGAAACGTGGGCACTCTCGGATCTGACGCTCGATATCGGCCGCGGCGAGTACATTTCCGTTTCCGGCCCATCAGGATGTGGAAAATCCACGTTTTTGTCGCTGCTGGCGATGCTCGACACGCCGACGCGTGGCCGCTACTTCCTCAACGGCAGAGCTGTCGATACGCTCTCACCCGCGGAAAAAGCGCGCCTCAGAAATATTGAGATCGGACTGATTTTTCAGAGCTTCAATCTGATCGCCGACATGAGCGTGTACGAGAATGTCGAATACCCTCTCACGCTGCGGAACGCGAGTCCCGCGGATCGCAAGGCACGTGTGGAAGCCGCACTGGAACGCGTCGGCCTGGTGAACAGAGCGAAGCAGCGGCCAGGACAACTCTCCGGCGGTCACCAGCAACTCGTGGCAATCGCACGCGCGATCGCCGGGCGTCCGCCAATCCTGCTCGCTGACGAACCGACTGGAAATCTTGATTCAAAGGCCGGCGATGCTCTGATGGATATGCTCGGCGAACTGCACGCCGATGGCGCAACGCTCTGCCTCGCGACGCACAATCCCAACTACATTGCACGAGCCAAACGGCACATTTATCTCTTCGATGGCAAGCTCTTGCCCGAGCCCGTTGCTGACTTGTGAAACGCTGATCACTGATCACTGATCGTGAATCCCTGATCCTCGAATCGTCGAATCCCTGATCCTCGAATCGCCGAATCGCGCAATCGACATTCATTCACCGATTCGAGGATGCAAGGATTCATGGATGCGCGGATTAGCGATTCGCGATGAGTGATCAGTGATTAGGGATTCATTTTTCCTTGCATGCGCAGAATCGCGGACCGAAGTTGCTGCTTCGTGGCGTCAGATCCGATGAAGAGATCGTTCGGCCACTGGCTGTACTGCAGCATGTCGGAGTAAATGGCTTCGCTCTGATACAGATTGAACCCCATGCCGGCGAGATACTGCAGCCGCAGGTTGCGGTCGCGATTGATCGCCGCGTCGGCAAGCCACGGAGCAAGATCCGACTTCATCCCGGCGTAATTCGAGAACAGATCGATCGCAGAGTACATTCCGACCTGGCCGAGTGATTGCGCAACCGGCGCCATCGTTGGTTCGGTCAAGTGCCGCTGCACAGCCTCGACGTCGATGCGCGTGGGCTCAGCCTGTCCCAGCAGCACGAGATCGTAGCCGGCACCGTTGTTGGTGTTGCCCCACACGACGCCGCCAGGAAACACCTCGAGGAACGTCGCGATTTCGCTCTTCACGGCCGCCGTGTTGCTCTCGTAGAGCTGCACAAAGAGCGTCACCGCTCCGCCCGGATTCAGATGCGACTTCACCGTCTCGAAGAACTCCTTGGTATAGAGCATCGCCGCTCCTTTCACCCAGGGATCCAGCGGATCGGAGGTAATCGCGTCGAACTTCTCTCTCGTCGTCAACAAATAATGCCGCGCATCGTCGAGTACAACCCGCGTCTTGGAGTTCGACACGACGTCGAAGTTGTGCTGAGCGAAGTAATGGGACACGACCCGCGGGACGAGCGGCTCGATTTCCGCGATCGTCAGGTGTTTCACATTTGGATCGATCGAGACCGCACCCGCCGTCACTCCCGCGCCGCAGCCGATGACCAGCACCGACGAAGGATTTTTCGGAATCAACGTCGTCATGTGGCCGAGCATGCGCTGCAGGCGCATGTCCTGCGGTTCGCTCGACGCCTGGACCTTTCCGGCGTTGTGATAATTCAGGACGCCGCTCGATAGCCGGGAGACGGCGACCGATGCGTTCCACCCTTCGCCTTTATAGATGATTTCCCCTTCGCCAACTCGGGTCGCCGCATAACGCCCGTAGGCGATGAGCACGCCGGGGACCTCGTGAATCGTCCGCGCGAGGAGGACCGCTGCGCCCATGGCCGCGGCGAGGAGCAATGTGCCCGCAAACTGGAATCGCGATTTCTTCGACTCGGCTTCCGCCGCTGCTGATTCAAGCATCAGCAACGCGGAAACCGCGGAGACGATCACGAGGACCTGCTGCGCGCGCTGGCTTCCAAGCCATACGACCATCACCAGGCTGGCGCTGACCGAACCGATGATCGCGCCGAGTGTATTTGCGGCATAGACGCCGCCAACCAGACGCGCGGGATCTTTGCCGCCGATCGCGACCGAAGCGAGCGCCAGGGGAAAAGTTGCGCCCCACAGAATCGCACCGGGCAGCACGGCCCAGAGACACCGCACGAAATCGAGCTGGAAGTTGTACCAAGGATCGGTCGAAATCGACGGGTTGATCGGCCAGTAGGGCAACGACTGCGTCAACATATATGCGGTCCACGCGATTGCGGCGCAGAGCAGCATTTGACACCAGCCCATCGCGAGCCGCGGGCGCGCGATGCGGGCCGCGATCGTCGAACCGAGACTGCTGCCAATTCCAAGTCCGAGCAGAAATACCGCGAGAATCAGCGAGAACGTATAAACCGTTGCGCCAAACAACAACGACAGGACGCGCGTCCAGATTACTTCAGCACCGAGAGCGGTAAAACCGGAGAGCGCAATTGCGACGTACACCGCCCACCCGCCTGACGCGCGCTCGAGTGGTGCTGGCGTGACGACGGTCTCGAACGGCGTCGTCTTCGCAATCAGCAGGGCGAGGCCGGCAACGAGGATGTTCAAAGCGACGGCGACGAAGGTGGCGAATGCTGTGTCATGGACTCGCAGCAGGTAAAAACCCGCGAGCAGGCAACCAATCACACCGCCGGCGATGTTGCCGCCATAAAAGAACCCAAGCCACGAGACACCTTCGGGTGTGGATTCAACCCAACGCGACATCGCCGGTAGCGTCGCACCCATCGCGAGGGTCGGTGGAAGCAGGCAGATGCTCGCAGCCACGCCTCGCAGCAGAATGCCGGAGATGCCTTCGCCGCCCCAGTGAAAGTAGATGCCGCCAAGCAGAGGCATCCCAAACAACAGCAACAAGCCGAATGCGCCAATCCCGAGTTCGAGGTACGCGTAAACGCGGAGCGGATGCTCACGCGGCGAAATCACGCGCGCGAGAAAAAGGCTGCCCAGACACATGCCGCCCATGAACGTGCCCAGCAGGACGCCCATCGAGACGGCCGACGACCCAATCACCAACTGCAGCAGCTGGAACCAGACAATTTCGTAGATCAGCGCGGCACAACCGCTCCCGACAAACAGGAGCAGCAGCGCCGGCAACACGCGGCGCGCGGACATTCAGGTCAACCTCGCAGAGTCAGGAAATATTCGCGGATGGTATCACGCACGGCTGAGACATCCGGTGGCGGTACATGAGGCAAAAGTGTGACGGAGAACGGTCCACCGTGCTATCTTGCCCTCGAACTCAGCCGTCGCGGATCGATAATCGTAGCATTGAATTAGGATGTCGCTTCCAGTGACCAAGTCCTCCGCGATCGCGCTGACAACGTTTCTCGCTCTGGGCGCCGGATCTCTTCCTGGCGTTGCCGCGCCCGGTCAGAATCAGGATTCGCCGCAAAAACCGCCGACGACATTCCGCTCGAGTTTGGACCTGATCGCCGTTGACGTCCAGGTGATCGATCGCGATGGCACGCCCGTGGCCGGCCTCGGTCCTGACAAGTTCGAAGTCACGATCAATGGACGACGGCGGCGGGTCGTATCCGCCAACCTGATCGAGAGCCGCAGTTCGACGTCGCTGACGCCACTGGAACGCGCGACGGCCGCGAGTGGCGCCCCGGTAATTCCGAACCTCGCCCGCGTCGTGTTCCTGGCGATTGACTGCCTGAGTTTCGACTCCAGCGCATCACGGCACGTCATCGCAACCGCGCGGGACTTCATCGACAGGTTACCGGCAACGGACGAAGTCGGATTGTTCGCGTATCCGTACGGGCCCAAGATGAACCCGACGACGGATCATGCGGCGGTGTCGCGGGCACTCGCCACGGTGTTGGGTCAGCGCGATCTGCCATCCAATCAGTTTCACCTGCGGCCATCCGAGATCGTTGATCTCTCCGCTGCCGCGAGTTCGGGCGCACTTCGCGATGCGTCGCTGCTCGAAGCGGTGGTGAAAAGGGAGTGCGGGAACCCTCCCGAGGACGTCTGCCGTCAGCGGCTCATGCTCGAGATCACCGGCGCGGCCCTTTACTACGAAGGACAAGGCAACGCCGGCCTCGGCATGCTGCGATCGCTCCTCGAGCAGATTCACGTCATCACCGGCCGCAAGACGCTCGTCCTTATCAGCGCCGGCATGATGGCCAGCGATGTTCCTGGCGGCCGTCCGGATATCAGCGAGCTCGGGATGCAGGTCGGCAAGGAAGCTGCTCGATCGAACACGTCGGTCTACACGTTGTACCTGGACACCTCGGCCGTCGATCGATTCAACGCCGACGTGCGCAGCGGCGACAAGAACCTCCAGGCCGTTGCTCGCGACAGTGAAGTGCTTGGGCGCTGGCTGGATCAATTCTCCGGCGCAGCCGGCGGCGCCATGTTCAAGGTGCAGGTTGGCACCGGCGAATACGCCTTCGATCGCATCTTCAAGGAGATCTCCGCTTACTACCTGCTCGGCGTCGAGCCGGCCGACGCCGATCGCGACGGCCGGACGCACGAAATCAAGGTGAAGACGACCGAGCGGCATGCGATCGTTCGCGGACGGCGATGGGTCACGGTCCCCAAACGCGACGGAGCGACGTCTGAAGGCGCGGAATCGTCAACGCCGAATGCGTCGAGTGCGCCGGCAACGCCTGCGCCCGCCGGTCCCCCTCCACGGCGCGTCGCGCCGAATGTGCAGGCCCTCGCCGATCTCTACGATCACGGAGAACCGGCTTTTCAAAAAGGCCTGTCACAAACGCAGGATCTCGCAGCCGTTGTTCGTGATTTCCGCGCGTCAGATCAACCGTGGCCCGATGCGCCGCGGCGGACCGCTGTCTTCGCGCTGGAACTCGCCATTGCGGCGCTACGCAGCGATAACCGTTACGCGCGCGACGAGGGCGGCCGGCTGCTTGCCGAATACAACACGCGCGTTCGCATGCCGGAAGGACCGGATGCGTTCGAGTGCTCGTGGTTGTGGACCGAAGTCGCCGCGCTCGAAGGGCTGTTCATGGCCGACAGCGCGATGCTCTTCGTGCCGCGTGCGGTAGAACGGTGCCCGGGTGAAGGTCGACTTCATCTCGCGCAGGCGCTGGTGTCGGAACAGCAATGGTTGCGCGGCACCGCGGGCGACAACCAGGAAGCGCAGATCCTGCAGCGCTACGAACAGGCGATCAAGTTTCAGGAAACTGCAGCCGAAGCGAAGATGCGGGCGGCGTGGTTCCTGTGCGGGACGGGAAAACTCGATCAAGCGCTGGCCCTCGTTGATAAACCCTTGCCGCCGGGTACCGATCGTTACGTTCAATATCTGACCGAGCTTGTTCGCGGTCAGATCCTGCGCGCACAGAATCGTCCGGACGACGCGGCGCGCGCGTTTCGCACGGCTTCGTCCACATGGCCGGGTGCGCAATCGGCACGTGTGGCATTGATGACGCTCCAGTTGACTCGAGGGGAGCGACAGGAGGCCGGATCGCTTGCCGAAGCGACCGAAACGGCGCCGGCGGATCAATTCGACCCGTGGTGGACGTTCTGGCTCGGCGACTATCGAGGATATCCGGCGATCATCGCCAAGTTGCGAGAACTGGCGCAATGACGTCCTTCGGATCCTGGATCGCGGTCTTCAGCGCAGCACTCTTCGTCGCGCAGTCGTCTGCGCCCGCTCCTCAACAGGAACCCGCTGCGACATTCCGGAGCGGCGCCGACGTCGTCAGCGTCGAGGCATCGGTGCGGCGCGAAAAGCGGGCGATCACGGGTCTCAAGATCAGCGATTTCGAGCTGCTCGACAACGGCGTCGCGCAGGAAATCACGGACCTGAGTTACGAGCGCCTCCCCATCGACGTCACCGTCGTCCTCGACGTCAGCGCAAGCGTGACCGGGCCGGTGCTCGATCAGCTGCGCCAATCAGTGCGGCAGCTCAAATCGGATCTCAACGCGAAGGATCGGTTGAAGCTGGTTGCCTTCAACATGCAAGTGCGGCGTCTGACGGATTTCGAGGCGCCCGCATCAGCCGCCGACGCCGCCTTTGACAAGCTGTCCGGCTATGGCAGCAGCGCGATCTTCGATAGCGTCGCTGTTGCCCTCGCGTCGCCGGCTCATGAGGGACGGCGGCATTTGATCGTGCTCTTCAGCGACGGTCAGGACAGCAGCAGCATCACCGATCCGGAGGTGCTGTTCGACGTCGCCAGGCGCACAACCCCGACCGTCGCCGTCGTCCTGGCCTCCGCCATCCCTGAGCACATAGCCTCACCGTTTGCCCGCTCGCCAGGAAAACCGGCGATCACGATCGGGCGGCTCTACGATCAGCTCGCACGGGAAACCGGGGGGACGGTCGTCACGACGGCCCCAGGAGAAAGTCTGTCTTCGACGTTCCGCCGCGTCCTCGCAGATTTTCGATCGAGCTACGTGCTGTACTTCACGCCCAAGAACGTCGATCGCGCGGGCTCCCACACGCTGCAGGTGCGCGTGAAGCAGGAAGGTGCGGAGGTGCGCGCGCGGCGCGGATATGTGTGGCGGTAGGCGTCGAATGTTCAATGCTCAATGTTCAATGCTCAATGTTGGCTCGCGTTGAACATTGAACATTGAACATTGGACATTGAACATTGGACATTGACCGGCAGCCTGGACGAGATGGTACGATCAAGCGCGTGCGCTCCTGGCTCGCACACGCCGCAGTACTCTCCGGTATTCTGGCCGCGTCTCCTCTCGCAGCCACTCCGACACTGCCGGTACTGGCCGATCGCATCTGGTTCTCGCCCGGACCTGGCACGCTTGACTACTTGCAGCTCTTCGAAAACCCGGGGCAATGGTCGCGCGCACGTTCGGTGGTTTCCGTTTTCAAGTTCTACGCCCAGCACACGCAGACGCCCGCGCCGTCCATCGTTGGTCCGAACACGTACGACGCGCTCGTCCGCGCAGGCGCTTTCCGCAAGTTAACGTCGTGGAAGATCAAGACAGCGCTCGAAGCGGGCTCGGTCAAGGAGTTCTGGTGTACCGCTGACGCGAGCGGGATGGAAGCCTCGATCCGATCGACGCTCGATAACATCAACGCGATCGAGAGCGCCGGCGGCCAGCTCACGTATCTGGCGATGGACGAACCATGGGTGTCCGGGCGCGCGCGCGTGTGTGGCGGGCCCGCCCTGGAGCCGACGGCCGATCGGGTAGCCACCTACATGACGACCGTGGGACGGACGCGCCCAGCGCTGAAAATCGGACTCATCGAAGCGTACCCGTTCTCGAGCGCTGACGCGATCGAAGCCATGCTCCAGTTGATGCGTGCGCGAGGCGTCCCGCCTGCGTTCCTGCACATGGACGTCGATTGGCACGCCCTGCAACCGGACGCCTTCGCCCGCGACATGAAACGGCTTCAGGCGTTCACCGGCGGTCTCAATATTCCGTTCGGCATCATCATCGTTGGCTATAACGGCGATGCGGATGCGTTATATGCGTTCGATGTCGGCGGGCTGACCGGTCTCATCGCCGATACGTTTCAGACCTGGGAAGCAATGCCACAGCAGATCATTTTTCAAAGCTGGGTGGTGACCGCGACCGGTCAATTCATTACCCCAACAAACCTTCCCGAGGATCGTCTCTACACGCATACCAATTCGTTGTGGGAGTTGTTCCGCCGCCTGCGCGGTGGAACCGGCGGTAACACCGGCACTGCAAAGGCACGGTGAAAGAATAGCATTTCTCGATGCTCGCGGGGCCCCACCCCCGCTCGCTCGCGCTCGGCGACTTCGCGCCTCGCGCGGGCCGCAGGCGCTACATCACTTCATAAAACACGCGCCCATCCTCTGCCCCGAGTCGATGCAGTGCGATGTTCGAATCGACGTAATGAATGAGATCCGCTGATGCTCTCCGCATATCCAAGACGATAAACGCGATGCCTAGTGATGCGAGATGTGCCGCAGCCTGTGAGCGAGTCAGCAACAGATCGTCGTTTGAGACCTGACCCCCAGCGGACAGGTGCAGAAATGATCGAA
The DNA here is from genome assembly GCA_046734955.1 of Acidobacteriota bacterium. Classification (GTDB taxonomy): domain Bacteria; phylum Acidobacteriota; class Vicinamibacteria; order Vicinamibacterales; family 2-12-FULL-66-21; genus JALZOC01. Next base: position 47,452 of record JBKPSH010000007.1, on the reverse strand, counting down.
TGACCGGCGTTGCATCATACGTCCGGGCGATCGATGGCTGAAGACGCGCGACGAAGCCCCCGACAATCGGTCGCTCGTGAATCGTCTGGTGCAACAGAACCGCCTCGTCAAGCGAGCCGCGCTCGCCGAATCCATCGCGGAGGCCCAGGGGCAATTCACAAACAGCGCCAGGTTTTGTCGCATTGCGCAATGAAAAGTACAACGTTGGCATGTCAGGAACGTAGAGCGGTGGTCGCGCAGGAACGCACTCGATGAGCAGGATCACAAACAGGCATGTCGCCACAATTCGGGCCGTGCGGCCTCGCGTCAGTAGCCGCTCCAATCCGATCGCCGCGAGCGTGGCAAGCACGAGATACACCACCACCATCGCACGTCCAGGAATGCGGGCGTTGGCGACAATCGGCACATAGCGAAGCAATATGGCCGGCATGATCAACGGCGTTTGACGGCCGAACACCATCAGCCATGGTCCGAGTGCCCACGTCATGAAGATGATTCCGGCGAGATTCAACGGCGCGATCCTCCGGCCGCCGTGCCCGGCCGCGATCCCGGCTATCGCCAGGGCAACCGCGCTGAACGGAATCCACGCCGATGATTCGACGACGTCGATGTGAAGTCGAGCGTACAGCGCCCGAACTGACTCGCCCCATACAACGTGAAACGGGTTCCCAAGAACGATGGTGGCGGCATCGATGCCGGGCGGACCGCTTCGCCAGAAATAGGCTTGCGAGACATAGCCGCCGGTGCGCCACACACCGGCTGCGTGAACCAATAGCGGGGACAGCACAACCACCATCGTGCCGAGCGCTGCGACGAACGTGTTTCGGCTCTGGCCCGCGCTCGTGATCAGGCGCACTCGCGGCGATGCAACGATCACCGCGGCAACCATCATCAGAATCCACGCGACGGTGGTTGGATTGCGAACGGTTCGTACGGAGATATGAATCGGTCCAATGTCGAGGCGGTCACCAGGGAATACGAGAATGGCCGCAATCGCTAATACGTCCAATGTCAGGAGCAATACCACTCCAAGAAGGACGCGTGATCGCATGGAGCGCTTCGGCGTGTAGGGCTCGGTCTGTCGCGTGTAGGGCTCGGTCTTTGGACCGAGCCTGAACACACTCGATGTCCAGAACAACGCAACGATCAGGAAGGCATATACGAACAGATAGTAGTCGGTGTATGCGGTCACCCCCAGCGCCAGGCCGACCAGAACACCGCGAATCCGCGACGGCCTTTCGCGCGCATTCCATGTCAAGAGGCACACGAGCGGCAGCGTCCATGCGGCAATCAGATTGAAATGTCCATTCAGGTGCGAGGTGACGAACGCCGATGTTCCGAAGATCACCGACGCGGCCGACGCTGAAACCGCGCTGCGCGTCAGCCGACGCGCGAGCGCGTAACTGCACAGGAAATTCAAATAGACGTGCAGCACGATGACAATGTTTTGTCCGGCAATCGGTGATGACCATGCCGCGGCGACAAACGCGGGAAGTGCAGTGTGCGTGTGCAGCGTCAGATCAACGCCCGCTGGATGAAATAGAAAGGGCGAAAAGAAGAATGTCTGCTCCGGGTGGTGCAGCACGTAGCGCATCCACCAGACGTTCCAGACGAATGTGAGGTTGTCGCCCGCACCGGCACCGGGAACGACGCTTGACAGATTGGAAAGGACGGGAAAGAGCCACCAGGCTGTCACCGCAGCAAAGCCGAGGACTGGAAGAGCCCAATGGCGCAGCAGCCCGAGTTGAAAATACTGATTGTCGATTGCTGAATGCTGATTGCTTGCGCTCAAATCTGTTTCATTTCGCCAAAGTCCACGTCGCTCCTCCGTCGGACGTCGCGAACTGACGCCCGTCTGCGGCGGTAACCATCGCCGCAGCCATGGTTGTCGCGCGCACGGCAATCAGATCGACGGGCTCCGGAAATGGGCGACGCTGCCACGTGGCGCCATTCGTGGAGAGGAGTACTGCTCCGGCGCGGCCGACAATCCAGCATACGTCGCGCGACGGGGACGAACCGGCCGTGAGCACAATCGGTGTTTGGGCGGCGCCGGCGCGAAACGCGGTGCGCAGTGGATCGACGACGGACCAGGTCGTTCCTCCGTCCGTCGTTCGCTGAATCGCGGTGGGCGGGAGAATACGCCACCGATAGTTCGGATCAGGCGACGGGATCTCGACGACGGAGGCTGTGACCGCGGCATCGGCCGCGAGCCGTTTCGCCGCGACTTCTCGCGGGTTGACCGATTCTGCCAGCCCCGCCACTGGTGTTGGATTGGCCTCAGCTGGAGCCGCGGTCACAGGTTGCGGGGCCGGAGCTGCGAGTGCTGGCGTTCCAGCCACGGTCGCCGGCGCAGGTGGCGGCGGGGCGACTGATCGACCCGAGCCCATCGTCTGACCTTGTGGCCGGAGCGCATCGTTCGCTGCGCCAGCGCCAGCGCCACCGCTGACGGCTGGCCGCGATGCCGCGGATGCTTTCGGCTTCACGGCTGCGGGAAGCTGCTGATCGTGGGCTCGACGCTCGAGTTTGTCGAGTTCCGGTCTCGCACGTGCCGAATCGGCGCTCTGCGCAAACTGCGGTGACGGCTTGTCCGCTGCCTGCGTGCGCGACTCAAGCGTCTCTGGCACCGGCACGGCCGGTGCGGTGGCGGGAGTCTCCGGTGGATTCGCCTGGCGCGCCACTTCAACCGTCGGCGCCGGTTGTGTCATCGACGGGAGAGGCTCGCGCCCGACGGAGATCCATACGACAAGGGCGGTCGCGATTGCGGCAACAGGCACGAGCCATTTCGCGGTGACGCTCCGCCACCACGGCCGGACTTCGACATCCGGAGCGGTTCGCGCCATCGACGCGAGGAGCGCCTGACAGCGCGCGCATCCGGCCGCGTGTTTTTCAACAGCGGCACGCGCGTCGTCGGAAAGTCCGCCTTCCATCCATGCGGCGAGCGATTCCGCGTCGACACACTGATCCGTCGGCTGCGACGCGTCTATCTCACGACGTCGCAGCAACGATTCAATCGTTCGATCGCGGTCGATTGTCATCTCTGTAGCTTCCGCCTGTCGGCGGAAGATGTTGTCTCCATCATATTGAACGATCCGGTGCCGAATTCTTGCGAAGCATACCGCCCAGGTCCATCGGGCCCGGATCTTCGAGCAGATATGAGAAACACTGCTCGATCTGGGCTGGATCCAGCCGATGCTCCTCGCGGAGATGACGCTCGACCTCTCGGCGAAGAACTTTCCGCGTTTTCGCTAGTTGTCGCGAGACGGTTGCTTCGTGCTCCTTGAGGATTCGTCCCGTCTCGGCGAGCGTCAGTTCCTGCGAGTAATAGCATGCGAGCCGCAGGCGATCCCGGTCGCCCAACTTTGCGAGTGCCACTTTGAACGCGCGGTGCATCAGCGCGAGATATCGAACGCGATCCGGGTCGGCAATCGTAGGAGTCGCTGCCGGCAGCGTCGCCGGGCCGTCTTCTTCCGGCAGTGAATCGAGGCGCCGCACGGCACGAATCCCGTCGACATGCCGCTGAGCGAGGACGGCGCGAAGCCATGTCTTCAGGGAGCTGCGTCCGTGATAGTAGCGAAAGAGCGACTGCCGCCTCGACTCGCTCGAACTCTCGCTCGCTCGAGGCAGGCCGTATAACTCGGCGTAAATTGAATCGGCGATCTCCCGCGCACCGCCGGACGCATCGAGCGCATCCGCTGCACGATAGAGGACCGGTCGATACTCGCGCACGAAATAGTCCCAGGCTTGATCGTCGCCGAGGCCACAGGCACACGCGAGCGCGAGATCTTCAAGATGCAATCCGCGCAGATAGCGAGGAAGGTCGGCAGGCGCCGCGCGATCGGCACTTACCTGCAGCGCATCGGCAAATCGCTCGATTGAAATCGTCCACCGATCGGCGTGCGCCGCGCGATATAACTCGTCGACGAGCTTCGGTGGGATCACGCGCCCTCGACTCGCGCGCGCGTTCGCTCACTCGGGACAGGCTCCTCGATAGGCCTCCGGACACGCCCGCGCGACAGCATCGAGACGACGATCCACGCCGCCGCGGCGATCGCGACGAGGATCATGAGTCCTCGAACCAGCATCACAACGCTAATGACGTCAAACGTCGGCCAGGCAAACTGGCGAAGGCTGCTCCACCGCTCCCCCGTCCAATGCCAGGCCGTATGCGCGACGAGGGCCGAAAGAATGATCGTGCCCATCTTCTCCGCGACAACGAAGCGAAACAAGACGTGCAACGCCGGCACCATGATCGCCAGCACGGCGAGCTGGCCAAGCTCGACTCCGACATTGAACGACAGAAGCGACGTCAGGAGATGTGAACCTGCAAACTGCAGCGATTCACGGAGCGCAAACGAGAAGCCGAAGCCGTGCACGAGTCCAAAGGCGAATGCGATCGTCCACGTGGGAATGCGCAGGAGCGGCATCGAACGGTCCGGCGTGGCAGTGACGACGATGTTGTCGAGCGCCATATACACGATCGACGCAGCGATAAGCGTTTCGATCAGCGGAGGGAACCATAACCCGTTCGGCCCCGCGTTCACGGCGGCTGCGATCAGCGTGATCGAATGCGCAGCGGTGAACGCGGTGATGACGATGACAAGAGGCTTGAGACGGCGAATCGGAATGACGAGGCACAGTAGAAACAGCAGGTGATCGGTGCCCGTGAGGATGTGTTCGAACCCGAGCCGCACGAAGCGCAGCGCTGCTTGATGCCATCGCGGATCGAGCCGAATCAGCCCAGGGTCGCCGATGAATTCAAACGCGCGCACCTCGCCCCGCGGCGGGATAAACCGCAGCACTGTTACCACGCGGATCCCGAGCCGGGCAAACGATGGTCGGATAGAGAACCTCGAATCGTCCGACGCAATTGGATACTCGAAGATCGCGTCCAGCATCCCTTGATCCCACGGGATCTCGACGTCTGCCGCGAGCCGCGCGCCTGATACATGCTGCAGCGCGCCGGCATATGAGACAAACGATTGGTCTGACGGGAGTGAGACGCGCGCTGCGATCAAACGTGGCGAGTCGAGCCGCGCAGATCCCTCTTCGATTTCGATGCTGCCGGCAATCCATAGCAGTGCCGCATCGCGCATGAATGGATCGACGTGCGATAGGTCGAGGAGCCCCGGCCCTCGAAGGGGAAAGTTCACGTCACGCATCGCCTTGAGCGGCACACGCACAATGAGCGTTAGCGATTTCGCTTCTGGTTTGATGAAGGTTTGAACGGTCAGGTCGGACGGGATATCGTGCGCAAGCGCGGGCACGGCGAACCAGAGGACGATTAGCGCTCGGGCGAGATAACCTTTCATTCGCCCGGAGTATACTGCCCCCGCCTTCGGATGCAGATGTTCACCACGAAACATCTTCTTCGCAGCTCAACCTTCTTGGCGCTCGGACTGGTGCTCAGTCTGATGCCAGTCACGGCGCAACGCGCCACTCGCGGTACCGGCGCGCCAACCTTCCAAGTGGACCCGTTCTGGCCGCGGCCATTGCCGAATCACTGGATCCTCGGTTCGGTGACGGGCGTGGCCGTCGACGCGCAGGATCACATCTGGCTCGTGCACCGCGGCATCGAGTCGCTGACCGCGCGCACCGAGGCCGGACTGGCCACCACTCCACCGACCGCCGAATCGTGCTGCGCTCCAGCGCCGCAGGTGCTGGAGTTCGATCTGGGAGGGACCTTACTGAACTCGTGGGGCGGGCCAGGCCAGGGTTATGATTGGCCGCGCACGCCTGCCGGCATTACCGTCGATGCGAAAGGGAATGTCTGGATTGCCGGAATCTTTTCAACGCCGCCGGCGGTAGAGGGTCAGCCTCCGCCGCCGTCGGACGCGCACGTGCTGAAGTTTACGCGTGATGGAAGATTTCTGCTGCAAATCGGTCAACCGGGGAAGATCGAGGGCAGTTTCAGCAAGACGACGTTGAACCGTCCGTCCGGGTTCGCGATCGACGCGGCGGCGAACGAGGTGTACATCGCCGATGGCATCGCGAACCGGCGTGTTGTTGTCTTCGACAGCGACACCGGCGCATACAAGCGGCATTGGGGAGCGTACGGAGAACCGACGAGCGAGGCGCCGTCCCCGACATACGATCCAGACAAACAGCCCAGCCAACAATTCAATGTCGTGAGCTGCGTCGAAATTTCAAAAGACGACCTCGTCTACGTGTGCGATCGCAAGAACGATCGGATTCAGGTGTTCAAGAAGGACAGCACGTTCGTCAAGGAAGCGTTCGTTTCCAGGTCAACGCTCGCCGAAGGATCCGTTTGGGATATCGCATTCTCCAGCGACCCAGGGCAGCGCTTTCTTTACGTCGCCGATGGTTCCGATCAGAAAGTCTGGATCCTTCAACGCGACACGCTCGCAATCATTTCGAGCGTCGGCGCCGGCGGACGATGGCCGGGACACTTCTACGGTGTCGGCAGCGTCGCCGTCGATTCGAAAGGCAATCTCTATACGGGTGAGACCTACGAGGGCAAGCGGCTGCAGAAGTTCATCGACAACAGTCTCGCTGCGGCAACCGGAGAACGGCATTGATGCGGCGGCATGTGTTTGTCGGCGCCGGTTTCCTTACGGCGCTCCTCGTGCTTGGCACAACCGAATGGGCACTGGATCGAGCGCTCGACGCGCAAGGAACCGTGTCGGCGCCGCGATTTGAAGTTGATCCGTTCTGGCCCAAACCCTTGCCGAATGGCTGGGTCCTGGGGGAGACGATCGGTCTCGGGATCGATTCGCAGGATCACGTCTGGATCGTGCATCGCGCCGACCGGGTCAATGCGGTCGAGGGAGCTGCCGACCAGAATCCGCCGACGGCGTCATGCTGCCGCAGGGCACCCTGGGTGCTCGAGTTCGATCCCGCGGGCAACCTGGTTGGCCATTGGGGCGGTCCAGGCGCGGGCTACGAGTGGCCCGCATCGAATCACGGGATCTTCGTCGATTACAAGGACAACGTCTGGATTGGCGGCAACGACGCGAAAGATTCGCACATCCTGAAGTTCACAACGAGCGGCAAGTTCCTGATGCAGTTTGGCCGCCAGGGACAAAGCAAAGGCAGCAACGACACCGAGAACTTCGGCCGCGTCGCGAAAATTTTTGTCGATCCGAAAGAGAACGAAGCGTATGTCGCCGATGGTTACGGTAACAAACGCGTTGCGGTGATTGATGCTGATACCGGGAAATTCAAGCGGTATTGGGGTGCGTACGGAAACAGGCCGGATGACACGAACCTCGGCCTTTACAATCCCAACGCGCCGCCCGCGCAGCAGTTCCGCTCACCAGTCCACTGCGCCGAACTCTCGAATGACGGGCTGGTCTACGTCTGCGATCGTCCGAACGATCGCATCCAGGTGTTTCGAAAAGACGGCACGTTCGTGAAGGAGCAGTTCATCGCCCGGCGGACGCTCGGCGACGGTTCGGTATGGGACATTGCGTTTTCGAAAGATCCGCAGCAGAAGTATCTCTACCTCGCCGACGGCAAGAATGAAAAGATCTACGTGATGGATCGCGAGTCGCTGCAGATTCTTACGACGTTTGGCGAGGGCGGCCGCCAGCCGGGCCAATTCTTCGCGGTCCACAGTATCGCGACCGATTCAAAGGGGAACATCTTCACGACGGAGACGTACGAAGGACGTCGCGTGCAGAAATTCGTCTACAAGGGACTCGCGACCGTCACGAAGCTCGATCAGGGCACGGTGTGGCCGAAATAGAAAGGGAAAAGGGAAAAGGGAAAAGGGAAAAGGGACAAGGGACAAGGGACAAGGCGCACTCGGAAAATCATGCCGCAGCGGCTTTTTTCCCCAACACTTCTCCAAAAACCGCGACCGCTTTCTTCATCTCCTCCATCGTCCCGAACGACAAGCGGCAGTGTGTCTTTTCGAACGGCGGGAAGTCGCGCGCCACAGCGATCCCCTTCTTGCGGCAGGCGTCGCGAAATTCCTTCGCCGGCCTTCCGATGTGAACGAACATGAAGTTCGCCTCGGAATCGGTCGGCCTCATACCGCGCTCGGCAAACCAGTTCATGGTGAAATCACGCACTGCTTTGTTGCGCGCGCGTTCGGCGGCGGTGAACGAGGCATCCTGCTGGATCGCGGCAAGACCCGCATGCAGCGCCAGCACGTTGAGCGAACCGGTTCCGGTACCACCGTCCCAGTCGGCCATCTTCTTGATCGTGTCCTTATGGCCGATCGCATAGCCCAGGCGCAGGCCCGCCATGCCATAAGCCTTCGAGAATGTCCGTGCGACCAGAATGCGCGGGTTTTCGACCGCAACCGAAATATGCGTGTCGTGATCTGGATCGGTCACGTAGTCGAAGTAGGCCTCGTCAACCAGAATCGTCGTCTCAGGCGACTCACGATTCACCTTCGCAAAGTACTCACGCGTCGCCCGGGCGCCGACGTAAGTTGCGGTCGGATTATTGGGATTGCAGTAAAAGACCAGCCCTGCGCCTTTTGACGCCTCCGCCAGCCTGTCCAGATCGATCCTGAAGTCGGAGTCGAGCGTAACCGTACGGACAGGATGGCCCATCATCTCGGCGTAGCCCGCGCATTCCTCATACGTCGGGATCGTGCCGACCAGCGGCTTGTCCTTGGCGGTGAAGAGGTGCGTCGCGGACCGGAGAATCTGCGTCGAGCCGCAACCAAGCACCACGTTCTCCGGCTTGACGCCTTGCTGCTTCGCAATCGCGTCGATGAGGTCTCGTCCAGCGTTCGAGTAACGCCCGGGTGCACGTCCACCATCACCGAATGCCGCCTTCACAGCGTTCAGCACGTGGGCACCTGGGCCTACCGGGTTCTCATTGCTCGCGAGAACAACCAGGTGGGATTCCGCGGCGTGCAGCGAGGGCTCGACCCTCGACCAGACCGCGTGTTCACGACCGCGAGCCCCGATCCATGTATGAGCGAGCGCACCTGCAGCGCCGATTCCCGCCGCCCGGACGAAACCGCGCCGCGTCAGCGCCATGATGCCTCCTCAATCCGCCCGGCGTCGGATGTCGATACCGGCCGCAGCACAGTTCGGAACACGGCGGTCGCTTTCTGCATCTCCTCCATGGTCCCGATCGAAATCCGCACGTGAGTTTTCTCGAACGGCGGAAAGTCGCGCCCGACCACGACGCCCTGTTTCGCGCACGCTTCGCGAAATTCCTTCGCCGGCTTCCCGACATCGACGAAAAGAAAGTTGCCCTGTGAGTCGGTCGTCTTGCATCCGAACTCGTCGAGTACCTTGATCGTGAACGCGCGAACTTTCGTGTTGCGCTCGCGCTCAGCCTCGATGTGTTTCGGATTACCCAGCGCGGCAATCGCTGCGGCGATGCCGAAGACGCTGATGTTGTACGGCATCTTCAACTTCTCGAGCGGCTTGATTGTCTCGGCGCGCCCGATCGCATAGCCGACGCGCATGCCCGCCATGCCGTACGCCTTGGACAACGTGCGGGTCACGAACACGTTCGGCGCTTCAAGTGCGAGCGGAATGGCGCTTTCGTACGACGGATCGGTGACGTAGTCGTGATACGCCTCGTCGATCAGGATGACAGTCTCCGGCGACGATTGACGCACGCGGCTCACGAAATCCGCCACCGCCTTCGTTCCATGTACGGTGGCCGTCGGGTTGTTCGGATTGTTGAAGAAGACGAGACCCGCTCCCTTCGCGGCGTCAATCATCGGCTCGAGGTCGAGGCGAAAGAGCGAATCGACTTTGATCTCCTTGATCGGATGGCCAAGCTTTTTCGCAACGCCAGGACAATTTTCGAACGACGGCGCGGCGGTGACGAGCCCGCGCTCGGGCGTCGTGAAGGCGCGCACGGCGTTTCTCAGAATCTCCTGAGAGCCACCGCCGAGGACGATGTTTTCCGGTTTGATCCTGAACTGTGCGGCAATCGCCGACGTCAGCGCGCCGTCATTCGGTGTGCTGTTGAAAGGATAGCGGCCGGCTTCGGGAAACTTGCCGAGAATCGCCTCGAGCACGGCTTTGCCCGGGCCGAGCGGATTCTCGTTGCTGCTGATGCGGATTTCAGTGACGCCCGGCGGCACGAGTGACCGCGCGCTGCGATCCTGCCCGGCGTCGGCTTGATACGCTTCCATGCCGCGCGCGGCGATGACCGGTTCGGACAACGGAAGGACCGTCCGCCTCAGGAACCCGCGGCGTGACACGGACATGAAACCTCCTCAGCCACGGACACGAAAGGCCACGGAAGAACACAGAAAACTACGCCACGGAAAAACACGGAATAACACGGATGGGATTTCTCTGGTCCACTCCGATAACTACAGTTAATCCGTGTTAGTCCGTGTTCTTCCGTGGCTAGCATGATCCGTGTTAGTCCGTGTTCTTCCGTGGCTAGCATGATCCGTGTTCATCGGTGGCGCCGTCTGTGCGTGGGATTCTAAGTCGCTAACGACGCACCGTCAATGAATCAGTGGCCACCCAACCAAAGAGACCGTGGTACATTTCCCGGCGATGTGGACGACGATGCGAATGGCGGTCACCAGCATCACCGCACTGACAATTGCCATCTTTTCAGCGGCCCAGGGGAATCCTTATCGCACGATCGAAGGTTGGGCGAAGCTGCCGGAAGGCCGCTCGTGGGGATCGACCAGCGCCGTCGACATCGATCGTGATGGCCGATCGATCTGGGTCGCCGAGCGGTGCGGAGCCAACACATGCCTGAATCGTGCGACGGGCGAGATTTCGAGCCTTCCCACCGTCCTGAAATTCGCCGCGGACGGATCGCTGGTCAAGAGCTTCGGCGCCGGGATGATGATCTTTCCGCACGGCATCCATGTCGATCGCGATGCAAACATCTGGGTCACTGACGGTCAGGACAACGCCCCAGTGCAAGCCGGTGCGGCAGGAACAGCGGCAGCGGAGCGGAACGGTCCCGCGCCTGGCGCGACGACGGGACATCAGGTCTTCAAGTTCAGTCCGGATGGAAAACTGCTGATGACGCTCGGTAAACCGGGAGGCGCTGCAGCGCCGGAGTATTTCTATCAACCGAACGATGTTGTGACGGCAGCGAACGGCGACATCTTCGTCTCGGAGGGACACGGCGGCGCGAACGCCCGGATTCTGAAATTCACGAGGGACGGAAAACTGATCAAGGTCATCGGCAAGAAAGGCACCGGACCGGTGGAATTCGATCAACCGCACGCGCTTGCGTTCGATTCGAAAGGACGTCTGTTCGTCGGCGACCGCAGCAACAACCGCATCCAGATCCTCGACCAGGAAGGAAACTTCGTCGAGGAGTGGAAGCAGTTCAGCCGCCCGAGCGGAATCTACATCGACAAGAACGACGTCATCTATGTTGCGGATTCCGAGTCGGGTGCGGTTGGCAACGGCCGCACCCGAACGGAGAAGCGCGGTATTCGCGTTGGCCACATCAGCGACGGGAAAGTGATCGCGTTCATTCCAGATCCCGTAGAGGTCGCGACGAATACAAGTTCCGCAGAAGGCGTCGCGGCGGACGCGGTCGGAAACATCTTCGGTGCGGAAGTGGGATCGAAATCGTTGAAGAAATACACCAGGTAGCTTCCGCCTTTAGGCGGAAGAACCTATTTCTCAGACTTAAACACTATCGCGTTCAGCAGGTCCGTCTGACGCACCAGTTCGTCCTTGCCCGCCGGAAACTTGTTGGCGCGAAGAATGAACGCCAGCAGGTCCGCGACCTGTTGGCGCGTCATGGTGCCCGGCTTATCCTGCGGCATCGACAGACGGACGCGATCGAACAACGCGCCGAGCGGCACACCGTTCCAGGTCGATTTGAACGCTGCGTCAGTAAGCGGTTTCGCCCCTTCCCCGTTTCCCTGCAGCGTCGCTCCGTGACATCTGACGCAGTGCTCGCCGTAAACGGCCTCGCCGCGCGTTGCCTGCTCGTCGGTGTAGACACCGTCCCACACCGTTCTCTCCTGCGCGCGCCACGTGAATGCCGTCGGCGCGATCGTCAGCAACACCAGGGCTATGTTTCCGAAGCGGTTCATTTACCGACGGCGTCTCGCGGCAGACTGTAGGCGATGTACTCGCCCGAATACGGCCCGCCGCTGACGGCAACGACGATGTACTGGCGTCCGTCGAGCATGTAGGTCATCGGCGAACCGCTTTGCGGCGCCGGCATGAACACCGCGCCAACTTCCGTGCCGGCAATCTTGTCGTAGGCACGCAGCATCGCGCCCCGCGGATGCTCGCCCGTTGTCGTGATCTGCGGATCGCCAAGGATCACGAGCGTCTTCGTAATGACGAGGCCAACGCTGGCATTCTGTCCGGTCTTCGGGATCGTCATGCCTTTCAACAGCGGATGGTTGCGCACGTTGTCGGGTGTGTCGCCGTGTGGTGTCCGCCACTTCACGCGGCCCTTCTCGAGATCGATGGCCGCCAGCGCCCCGTACGGCGGTTTCACGATTGAGAGACCATCGATGGTCAACCCTCCCTCGCCGCCCGCGCGTCCGGCGTTCGCCGTCGATGTTGTTCCCGAAGGCGGATTGCCTGACGCGTTTGCTGGCTGTCCTCGACCGGCTGGCGCGGCGCCGCGGCCAGACGGACGCTGCGCAATGTCGGCATAGGTGCCCGTCCCCGCGGCTTCACGGAGGCGGAACAGTTGACCGACGACACCGGCCTGGTACTCGAGATCGGAAAAGCCGGGCGGAGGCGGTGCCACGGATTCGGCGGCGATCGTCGCCATAGCGGCCTGTGCGAAGACCGTGTGTGTATCGGGATCGTAACCACCGCCCGGCCAGTTCGTGCCACCGTTGGCGTTACCCATGTTGATCGCGCCGAGCAACGCGTGCACGTTGCCAACGATTGGCGGGTTGTACACAACTCCGGGGTACCACTTGTAGCGCTCGAGATTCTTCTTCGCCTGCGCACGGAGTTCGGGCGTGAAGTCGATCAGATCGTCCTCGTTCAGGGCGTTGCGGCCGTACATCAACGAGGCTGGTGGATGCGGTTGGGTGGCCGCATACCACTCACCCGGTACATCTCCCTTCGGCACCGGCTTTTCTTCAATCGGCCAGATCGGAACACCGGTCAGTCGATCGAACACGTACAGCCATGCCTGTTTGCTCGGCACCGCGACCACTTTGCGCGGCCTGCCGTCAATCGTCACATCCGCGAGAAGCGGCGCCGACGACAAGTCGTGATCCCAGAGTGGATGATGCACGAATTGAAAATGCCATTTGGGCTTTCCGGTGTTGATGTCGACACAGACGAGGCTCTCGCCGTAGAGATTGTTGCCAGGACGTCTCGCGCCGTAGTAATCCGACGTTGGCGATTCGACCGGCAGGTACGCCAGGCCGAGTTCGTCGTCCACGGTGATCTGAGTCCACACGCCTGTGTTGCCGTTCATCGCCCACGAGTTGTTCAACCACGTATCTCCGCCAGGCTCGCTCGGTTTCGGAATCGTGTTGAACGTCCATTTCAGCTTGCCGGTTTTCACGTCGAACGCCCGCACAAGTCCTTTCGTGTTGTTGCTCGTGACGATGGTCATTCCTTCCTTCATCGCCGATCCGACCAGCACGACATCGTGGACTACGGTTGGTGTCGAGTGCAGACCGATCTCGCCGGTTTCCAGATCGATCTGCGTGCCCTGACCATAGACAACGCCGATCTTCAGATCGACGACGCCGTTGGTGCCGAATGACGGAATCGGCTGTCCGTTCTTCGCGTTGAGCGCGATGAGGCGATAGCCGGGCGTGACGTAGAGGATACGTTGATCGCTGCGGCCGTCAGTCCAATATGCCAGTCCGCGGCCGGACAGTTGCCGCGGCGCGGCCGCGCCGCGGGGACCTTCCGGGTAGCGGTGAATCCAGATGAGCTCGCCCGTGGCGGCGTCGAGCGCAAACACCGCGCGGCGTGTGCCGCCGGTCGCATACAGTACGCCGCCGATCATCAGCGGCGTGCCTTCGAGCTTGTATTCCGGACGCGTGCCGAGATTGTCGGTCTTGAACCGCCACGCGACCTCGAGGTCGTTGAAGTTCTGCGCCGTGATCTGATCGAGTGGCGAGTAGCGCGTGCCACGCGTGTCGCCGGTGTAGCTTTGCCACTCGCCGTTCTTCGTGGTTGCGAGAAAACTGCGCGGCGTTGGCTGCGCCGCGATCGCCCAGAGGCCAAAAGCGAATAAAAAGCAAAGAAAAGGTGCGAGCCACCCTTTACGGTATTTGGGCACCCGTTCCGACTGGTTTCGGCGTGCTGCGTCCTGCATCGAGATCGTTCCAGTTCAGAATCGTGTTGAATCCGAGGAAGAAGTTTCCTTGCGTCTGCCATCGCCAGAACGGACGACTGGCAAACATCACGACGTGTCCTTTTCCGATTGGCGCGTCAATCAACACCGCGCGGCCGGCAAGCGAATCGCCGCCAATCAGCAGTCCAGAGAGCAACAAATCGTTCGAATTGCTTGGAAATGACAGCAGCACACGCGGCGGGTTCGTGTCGGTCGCGCCGCCGCCGAATCCTCCACGCCCACCGCCACGATCGCCGCCGCGGCCGCCGCCTGCGGCGGCCTGTTCGCCGGGTGCTCCTTCGGTCGCACCGGTGGGTGCGGGAGTTGGTGGGGTACCAAACCCACCGCGGCCAGCCCCGCCGCGGCCACCGCGGCCTGCGGCTGGCGAACCGTCGAGTGTCGTCAAATTCGGCTGCACTGCATTTGGTGTGAGATTGCCAACCGGAGGAACATTCGCGCCGACGCCACCGCGACCGCCCGCGAACCCGCCTGCCCCGCCGACGCGCAGTACTGGCGCTTGATTGAAGTACACCGCCAGTGCGTTCTGATCGTAGCCGTAGAGGACAGGACTGTTCTTGTCGCCAACAATAGTTTTCAAAACCGATCCGCGCACGTAGAGGTTGTCCGGCGTTTCGAGCGTGACGCCTGGAGTGAGATTGTATTCAGGAAACACCGTCGAGGTTGCCCCTTCGGTAATCAGCACGCCTCCCTGCTCAACGAACTTGTACAACTCCATCAATCCTTCGATGCCAATCGATCCGCGCATATCGTCGGTCGAGTCGACCGATCCGACGTTCGGCGTCACGTCACTTTTCTTGTAGGGACGGGGCTCGTTCCCCTGCACCCCGCCGTTGATCAGTGCAGAGCCTCCCTGGCCGGCATGCGGAAAGATGATGACGTCGTATTTCGCGCGCAGGTTTCCTTCGCGCAGCTTCGGTGCCGCGAAATACGTGTAGGGAACTTTGAAATTATCGAAGGCGAGCCGCACCCATCCTTCGTCCTGCGTGCTCGTCCAAGTGTGCACGTATCCGATTCGCGGCACGTCGAGATCGTGCATCGGCACATTTGGCGGCGCGTCGACAGCCCAGGCCGACAAGCCGAGTGCTTGAATGGATGGTTCGAGGACCGCACGATTCGCGTCGGCAATCACGAACGCACCGGGAGCGAAATGATGTCCGGCTACGTCGAATTCCTTCTCGGCCGCCGACATCTTGACGTTTGCGTTTTGAAACCTGAACGTCACGAGCGTGTTGTCGGTCGTGTGGTCGACAACGAGCACTCGTCCGGTCCCGGTGATCGTCCCAGCCATCCTGAAGTCGGTGGTCGCGAGCGTCATCGGCTGTTCGAGTATGGATTTGTCTTCGATCCGAGCGCTCTTGAGATTTCGCACCAACGGAATGGCCCATCCAGTGTCGTCATACGGACGCGGGTTCTCGGGCGCATAGAACTGCACGCCAAGCAGTGTTTCCACGATCGCGTTGTACGGCTGGTCCATGCGGACGATATAGTCGCCGGCCGCGACTTCGGTCGTCCCGATGGTGAAGCCGGCGTTTGCGGTGTGGACTTCGGCGCCTTCGCGACGGATCAGGTTCATGAGTTCGGCGGCTTCGACACGACGCCGCTGCTTCGCAGGGATGACATACGCATAGGGCGCCTGGGTCTTGCCTCGTTCGATGGTGTGCTTGTTTTTCAGGTAGTAGTTCTCGAGGAACGTGTCCTTGTTCCTGGCGACCGTGTTGAGCGCAATCAGCAGCGCGCTTTGCTGCATGTTCACGTTGTTGCGCGGCCCCCACTGCATGTCGGACGGCGTTGGATTCGGTCGATACCATTCACGGCTCTGCTGAACCGGCAGCGGACGGTTCGCGGCACCGCCAAAACTCTGCGTTTCATAGAAACGGCCAATCGAATTGTGCGTGACGCCAATCCAGAACATGTAGTTTGGAACCCACCCGTCGTAGTAGTTGTAGGTCCACACACCGGGCACACCGCGCTTGGTCATCTCCATGATCTCGGTTTGCGCGAGCAGCCACCACTCATTGATCTGGATTGGATCGACGACCGAGTTGTACGGGCCGGTGCCGGTCGACGTGTAGAGCAGCGTCACCGATTCGTGAAGGTCGTGCCAGACGGTGGGATGCCAGTCGAGAAACGTCTTCAGCATGACCTGTGTCAATCGCAGCCCGACGCCGATGCCATCGCGATTGTTGTCGTGCTGCACGTATTTGCCCCAATACACCATCGAGGGCACCGGCTGCCCCTTCTGCTGCGCGATGAAGTTGTCCACCTGTTTCTCGCGGCCATCGACCTCGCTCGCAGGAGTAAAGACGAAGATGACGTTGTTGCGAATCGTTTGAATGAAGGGGGACTCTTCGACGGCGAGTCGATACGCGAGTTCCATCAACATCTCCGGACTGCCGGCCTCGGGTGAATGAATGCTGCCCGATGCAAAGTAGATTGGCTTGCCCGTGGCAATGAGTTGCTTCGCCTGCGCGTCGCTCAGCTTACGTGGATCGGTGAGTTCGGCGGTAATTTGACGATACTTGTCCAGCTGCTTGATCGTCGTTTCATCCGCGATTGCCATCGCGTACATGTCGCGGCCTTCGTCGCTCACACCAATCTTGAACAGCGTCGCTCGATCCGACGCCTTGTCGAGCGCGTCCAGATAGCGCGCGATGTCTTTGTAGTACGTCATATGCCCGGGTTCGCCCGGGATATAGCCGAAGAACTTCAGCGGCGAGGGCACCTTGTCGGATGCCGGTACGTGATCGACCAGCTCGGTCAAAATGCGCGGATCGGCGGTGGCGACTTTGATCTTCGCCGTGTAGTCGGCGTCAAGCTTCTGCCCCGCGGAAGTCGCCGACTTGGACTGCGCGAACATTCCCGTTGAGCCGACGCCGGCCGCCGTCAGGGCAAGCGTCACCGCGCCGGCCCAGCGGACCACGGCCTGCCGCCGCATCGAAAAGGTCATTCCGTCCCTCCAGTTCAACAGTCTTGCAAAGCACCGTCGCGTCGCAATGCGCGACGCTTCGATCGCGACAACGTAATTGGTAGACTGGTGAATTAATGAGTTGGTGAAGGCGCGATCAAGCGGCTGACTGCGAGCACCGCAACGATGAGCAGGACGATAAGTGCGAGGACCGCGATGCTGACTCGACGGCGCGTGCGTCCTAACGCCTCCCAAACTTCCTCATCAAGATAGAAGTGATCCGGCGACGCTTCACGGATCACGGCGCGCTTTCGGAGTCGCCGTAACCCGAGCGTGAGCCGCTCGTGCAGATCGTCGAGTCGCTTGGCTGTCGCGGGCGAGGTCGCACCAGCCTCTCGGAAATGATCGACGACATGCCGCTCTTTGCGCAGGATCGAAACCACCCTTGGATTCTGCCATAGCTCACTCGGATCGCTGCGTGGAGTTCGCTGTTCTTACTGCGCTTTTCGCTTTTCCCTTGTCCCTTGTCCCTTGTACAGTGCGGCGCGAATGGACGTCAGCGCGAAGCGCGAGGTGGCAGCAGCGCCGCTTGGTTTCTGGATGGCCGTTGCGCTCGTCATGGGCAACATGGTCGGATCGGGAGTTTTTCTCCTTCCCGCATCACTGGCGCCGTTTGGACCGATCAGTCTGGCCGGATGGCTGATGTCGACAGTCGGCGCCGTCCTGCTGGCCCTTGTCTTCGCGCGCCTGGCCGCTGAGAATCCGGCGGCTGGTGGCCCCTACGCGTTTACACGCTCGGCGTTTGGTGAACTGGCCGGCTTCATCGTCGCCTGGGGCTACTGGATCTCGGTCTGGTGCTCGAACGCAGCCCTGTCAGTTGCCTTCGTCGGCTATCTCGATCCGTTCCTTCCTTCTCTCGTTCGAAATCCGGCATCCGGCGCCGGACTGGCGATCGTCGCGTTATGGGCGCTCACGGGGGTGAACCTTCGCGGAGTGCGCACCGCCGGAGTGGTTCAAGTGACCACGACCGTGCTCAAGATCCTTCCGCTTGTCATGGTCGGAGTCGGCGGATTATTCGTTTTGAATCACGAGCACTTCCTCGTCGCCGACACGAGCCCCCGCGCAATCGCCCATGGCGTCACCGCAACCGCGACGCTGACACTCTGGGCGTTTCTCGGCCTCGAGTCCGCCACTATTCCCGCGGGAAATATTCACAATCCGCAACGAACCATTCCGCTCGCGACGATTGTTGGAACGCTGGTGGCTGCCCTGATCTACATTCTGGGTACGATTGCCGTGATGGGCGCGGTTCCACCTGCCATGCTCGGCCAGACCACGGCGCCGTATGCCGAAGCGGCGCGCACCCTGGCTGGCAGCGCCGGTGCCTCGATTGTCTCGATTGGCGCGGCGATCTCATGTGTCGGAGCGTTGAACGGCTGGATCCTGATCGTCGGCCAGCTTCCGCTGGCTGTCGCCGAGGACGGCTTGTTCCCGTCCATCTTTCGGCGCCGATCGTCGAACGGCGCGCCAGCTTTCGGTCTGGTGGTCGGCGCGATCCTCTCTACCGCGTTGATCGCGATGAATTACACCCGCGGGTTGGTGTCGCTGTTCACGTTCGTGATTCTGTTGTCGACACTCAGCACGCTGATACCGTATGTGTTCTGCTCGCTCGCCGGATTTGTGAATAGGCGCCCGAGCGCCCTTGGCACCCCTGGCACCCTTGGCACCCCTGGCACCCCTGTGATCTCCTTCCTCGCTTTCGTCTACTCGCTCTGGGCGATTAGCGGAGCCGGCGCGGAAGTCGTCTATTGGGGTTTCCTGCTGCTCCTGTCTGGCCTTCCCGTCTACGTTTGGGTCATTCGAAAGTGAAAGAGACGGCGCAGTCCGAAACGGGTGCGATCACCAGACTTCTTCTTAAACATCCCCGCGAGGCCTTCCGCGACGCAGCGACCATTGCCCAACAGTGGCGCCCGCTCAACTTCGCATCCGCTCCCGACCTCACCGAAGCGATCGCTGAATACGATCGATTCGTTTCGATCCTGGATCGCCACGGCGTGGCTGTGCACTTTCTCCCCGAGTCAGACGAGACGACGCTTGATTCGATCTACGTCCGGGACGCATCGGTGGTTTGCGATCGCGGGGCGATCCTGTGTCGCATGGGAAAGCCAGCCCGAGAGGGAGAACCCGACACACAGGAAGCGGCATTTCGCGCCGTCGGTTATCCCATCGCAGGCACGATCGTCGCTCCCGGCCGCCTCGAGGGCGGAGACGCCGTGTGGCTCGATCGACGCACGATCGTCGTCGGTCGCAGCTACCGGACGAACGACGCCGGCATCGCGCAGCTTCAAGCAATGCTTCGCGGTGACGTCGATCAGCTGATCGTCGTGCCGCTGCCGCACTGGCAGGGCAGCGGGGATGTGTTCCACCTCATGTCCATCATCAGCCCCCTCGATCGCGATCTGGCGCTGGTCTACTCTCCCCTGATGCCCGTTCCGTTTCGCGAGCTACTCCTGGATCGGGGCATCTCGCTCGTCGAGGTCCCGGATGGAGAGTTCGCCACAATGGGAGCGAACGTTCTCGCAATCGGCCCTCGGCGCGCTCTGATGTTGACCGGAAATCCAATAACTCGCCGACGACTCGAAGCGGCGGGCGTCGAGGTCATCGAGTACGACGGTGACAACATCAGCATGAAAGGAGGGGGCGGTCCGACCTGCCTGACGCGACCGCTGCTCCGAGCGGATGAATCAGACGCCTGATCTGCGACAATAGCCCATCGACGGACAGTTTCTGTCCGTTCGTCCTCGTTATGAGCTCGATCGTCACAGACATTCGTTCGGGACTTCGGATGCTGGTGAAGTATCCGATGCTGTCCGTCGTCGCGATTCTGACGCTCGGGCTCGGAGTCGGACTGAGCACGACCGTCTTCTGCATCGTTAACGGCGGTCTGTTCAAAGGGCTTCCTTTCCCCGCGGCCGACCGCATCGTTGCCGTCGTCGGCACCAACCCGACGCAGAATCAGCCGCAGCAACCGATCAGCGTGCAGGACCTGGTCGTCTGGAAAGCGCGGCAGACTTCGTTCGAGAAGTTTGGTGAGTATTCGGCTGCGCCGATGAATTTGTCGACGGAGGACGGCCGTCCCGAACGATTCAGTGGCGGATTGCTGACGGTTGGGGCGTTCGAGGCGCTTGGCGTGCAGCCGGTTGTCGGGCGCGGATTTCAGGAGGGCGACGATCGCGTGGGCGCCGAACCCGTCATGCTGCTGGGATACGACCTCTGGCGCGAACGGTTTGGCGGAGCGGCCGACATCATCGGCAGAACCGTTCGTGCCGGCGGTGTGCAGCGCACCGTCATTGGCGTCATGCCGCAGAAATTTGCGTTTCCGATTCGTGAGGCGCTCTGGACGCCCCTCGCGATCGAGCCAAACGGGAAGAAACGTGGGGAAGAACCGTTTTATCAGGTGATCGCGCGGTTGAAGCCGGACGTTGATATTGGAGAGGCAAAGGCCCAGGCGGCGACGATCGCCGCACAGCTTGAAAAGGACTTTCCTGAAACGAACCGTGGCAGAAGTGCCGACGTCGTGCCTTACACCCGGACGCTGCTGGGCGCCGAGATCTACGCGCTTCTTTACACGATGCTTGGCGCAGGCATCGGTGTCCTGCTGATCGCGTGCGTGAATGTTTCCAACCTGCTCGTGGCGCGCGCGTCGCTGAGACGGCGAGAAGTGGCGGTCCGGATGGCTCTCGGTGCCGGACGATACCGAGTCGTCCGGCAGCACCTGACGGAAGTGTTGGTACTCGCCACCGCCGGAGCAGCCATCGGCACCGCATTGAGCGTTCTCGGCGTGCGATGGTTCGTTCAGGCGCTGTCGGCTGATCCTCCACCGTTCTGGATCAGGTTCGATCTCGACTACCGCGTGATGCTTTTTGTTCTCGGTGTGATCGTCCTGACCAGCGTCGTCGCCGGCACGTTGCCGGCGCTGCACGCGGCGCGCGTGAGCGCGGGGTCGGCGCTGAAGGACGACAGTCGTTCCGCCACCAGCGCGCGGCTAGGTCGATTCAGCAGCGGCCTGGTCGTCGCCGAGCTCGCGGTTTCATGCGGCCTCCTCATCGCGGCCGGCCTCATGATTAAAAGCGTCGTTCAATTGAAGAACGTGCCTATGCCATTCGCCGTCGAGAACATTCTCACGGCGCGTGTCGATCTTCCACGAACGGACTATCCGAATGTCGCCTCGAGCATCAGGTTCTTCGAGCAGTTGCTTCCGAGATTGCAGGCGGTTCCCGGTATCGACGACGCGACGCTGTCGGACGGCTTACCGGCGGCTGGTAACGGCACGATCCCGGTGCAGATTGAAGGCAAGGCATACTCACAGCAGTCCGACTATCCACTCGCGCGTGAGGGCATCGTCACCGCCGGATATTTCGACACATTCCAAACCAGGATCCTGAGCGGCCGTGAATTCACGACCGCAGATACGACAACGAGCCAACCGGTGGCGATTGTCAACCAGTCGTTCGCGCGCGTGCACTTTCCCGCCATCGATCCGATCGGCCACCAGATCCGCCGGATCAGGCCGAACGCAAACGAGCCGTGGCTGACGATCGTCGGTGTCGTGCCGGATCTCATCATGGAAGGGATCGGAAGAAACAATGCCAGCCCGGTCGGCTACTACATTCCAATCCCGCAAAGTGATGTCGCCAACGGCGTACGCATCGCGCTTCGCACCCGTGGCGACGCGGCGACGTTGACTCCGCTTGTGCGAAGCGTGGTGGCATCGCTCGATCCCGATCTTGCGATCTATGAGGTGAGTACGCTGCAGCGCGTCATCGAACGGCAAACGTTGTTCTACAGGGTCTTCGGCACCTTCTTCATGACGTTCGGTTTTTGCGCGCTGTTCCTGGCCGCTGCCGGACTGTACGGCGTGATGTCGTTCGCGGTCACGCAACGTACGCGCGAAATGGGCGTGCGATCGGCGCTTGGCGCGCAAGGAAATCAATTGATCGTCCTGGTGATGCAGAAGACTGTCGTGCAGTTAGGCGCGGGTCTCGTACTGGGACTGGTGCTTGCGCTCCTCGCGTCAGACAAACTGCAGCCGGTGCTGTATCACGTCAATCCGCGCGACGCGATTGTCTTCAGCGGCGTCATCGCGACGCTCGCCGTCGCCGCGCTGCTCGCCAGTTTTCTTCCCGCACGCCGAGTGGCGACTATTGATCCTGTGGTGGCGCTGGCGACAGAGTGATCCTGAAATCTTGAATGCTGAATGCTCTTGACCCTGGCAATTCCGGCTGCGAAGTCCGCAACTCAGCATTCAGAAATCACCATTCAGCAATTCAGTATCGAATCTCAGATTCGCTTGATGTACTTGACCGTATCTTCCTCAAACCCGAAGTGCTCGTACACCGCGCGTGCGTGGTGATTGCCGCTGAAGACGTTGATGGTCAACGTGCGGAACCCCCGATCGCGCGCCCATGATTCGGCCGCACGCAAGAGCGCGCCACCGGCACCGCGGCCCTCGGCGCCGGCGGTCACGGCGAGGATCCCGACATGACCATGACGCTCGAGCGTGAAGTAGTCGCGCAGCTCCTCGACCAGGACAAACCCGACACGACCCTCCCCTGTCTCGGCGATCAGTAACCGCGTTCCATCGTCCGGTGACTCGAAGAAATCGCGCAGCGTCCGCGCTTCCCCTTCGACGAGTTCCTCGGATGTGCGCCAGTCAGGCGGACCGAAATCCGCGAGCCGCGCGGCTGTGTCGAGCACGAATGCCCGGTCGGTGCCGCGAGCCGGTCGCACGCGTATCGCCGGTGCGCTCGAACTCTGGCTAACGTTCCCGGTCGCGATCGCGCTCCCGCTCCCGTGTCGTTTCCCCTGCATCGTCCTCATCTCCGATGGAGCGAATGAATCCCGTTCGCCGCGGCGGCGGCATGACGGAGTCGGCGCCGCGGATCGATCTCCAGAGAATCTCGTTGAGCTCCAGTTCCGGCGCTCTGTCGGCGTCTCGCAGGTTCATGGCCAGCGACGCGCGAGCTCCTGGCGATGACCAATCGTTCTTTTCGTCGAGCGGTACCCGAGCCAGACGGTGCGTGAACGGCGTCGCATCCGGCGTTGGCTGAAAGGCAGCATACATTGGCGTCGCAGCCGCATCGTACTGACTCATCGGCGGCAAGCCAAGGATCAATTCCATCGTGCGAAGCACGCCGCAGGTCGTGTATAGCGTGCTGTCAAGCACCCGCTTCCGGGAGAAGGGGCTCACCGCAAGCAGCAATGATCGATGGGCGTCGACATGATCCGGACCGTTCTGCGCATCATCTTCGAGCACGAAGATCGCCGACTCCTTCCAGTAACGGCTGTGAGTGATCGCCTCAACTATGCGGCCGAGCGCGAGGTCGTTGTCTGCCACCATCGCGCGCGGCGTGGGCGATCCTGGCGCCGTTCCGTTCGTGTGATCGTTGCCAAGACGAATGATCGACAAGCGAGGAAGATTGCCGTCGCGTTCGAACCGGCCGAACTCTTCGAGCCAGATGTCCGCGCGCTGCTGGTCCGGCACGCCCAGATCGAAGGGTGGATAGGCTGGGTGGACAAGCCCCTCGAGCCCGGGCACGTCGGCCCGGACTTCTCCACCACGCCGTGGCCAGGATGCGAACTCGCCATAACTGCGCACCGACACGTTGGCACGTTTCGCAAAATCCCAGAGGTAACCGAGTGGTGGCGCCGAGAAATTGCCATACTGATCTCGGATATTGAATCCGCCCTCGCTCAGGTAAGGCGTACCGCGGCCGCCATAATTGGTCGGCCACAGCTTCTCTGCGACGTCGGTGGCATACGCGCCCATCGAGAACGCATGGCCGTCGTAACTGACTTCCGCGTCGACGTAGAAGTTGTCGAACTGCGTGAACTCGCGCGCCAGCGCATGCGCGTTCGGCGTGATGTTCTCGCCGAACAGTGTCAGCGACGGATCACCGTTCCCGCGCGCGATATCTCCGAAGACCTGGTCGTAGGTGCGGTTCTCACGAATCACATAGAAGACGTACTTGATCGGAGATGATCCGCCGACACGTCGGGGAATTGGACTGTCGATCGGCGCGCCTGCAGGTGAGAGCCTCGTCGCGTCCTTGTAGGGCGTGATGTCGAGCACGCGACGCGTGAACGACTGGAGCGAGGCAGCGTCGGGCATCGGCACAACGGAGAGCGCACCGGGCAGCATGTTGGCCGTGTATTGACCCGGCAACTGCACTCCGCCGGGCTGCGGGCCTCGTGGATTCGGCTCGCTCGTGAGCCCTTTCCCGTTCACGACGAAGAAGCGCGCTCCATCGCGTGAAAACGACACCGTGGTCGGATACCACCCGACAGGTACCCATCCAAGGACCTTGCTTGCGGCTGCCGTCGTCACGTCGACAACGGCAACGGTGTTGTTGTCGGCGTTTGCCACGAGCATTTTCGCGCCGTCAGGTGATAGCGCGAGACTGTTTGGCGTCGTTCCAACGGGAGCGTTTGGATAGAGGGCGACCGAAATTTGTTCTTTCGCTGTTTTTGAGGCGAGGTCTGCGACCCAGACGGCATTAGTGTTCGCGCACGCGACAAACAGGCGGCTGGCATCCTTGGACAACAACATCGCGTTCGGATGCGGACCAACCACGATCTCACCAAGTGACTGCAGCGTGTCGGCCGCAAACATGAGAACCTTGCTACCGCCCCACAACGATACAAAGAGCGTCCGTCCATCAGGCGATACCACTGCCGTGTACGGCTCGGCGGCAAGGCTGACTTTCTTGATTTCCTTGCGTGCCTGCAGGTCGATCGCGCTCACCGCCTGACCGAACACGTGAACGGCATAGAGTGTCTGTCCGTCCGGAGCCATCGCCAATCCGCCGATGAAACCCGGGTTGAGATATTCGCCGCCGCTTCGGCGTTCCGGCGAACCGAGCGAGACTCGTCCGGCCTCCTTCAGCGACCCATTGGTCCACGCGAAGTCATATACAGCATTTTCAGCCGCGCCAGCCGAATAGAGATGCGTTCCGTCAGGAGACCACGCAAGTCCGAGCCACGCGTTGTCCACGTTCACACGGCTGATGACCTGTTCGGTTTTCGTGTCGAATACGGTTAACGTCGGACGGGTCCATCCATTGTTCGTGAGGACGAGAAATCGCCCGTCCGGCGACGTCGCCATGTTGAGCGGCAGGTCTCCAACCTGAATGTGCCGCCCGGCCGGCGCGATCCGCCATCCATTCGGCAGAAGGGTGGCACCATTGGCCTGCCGCCCAGGGCGTGGTGACGGGATCGCACCGCGTTGCGCCATCGATCCGACGATGGCAATGATGCAAGTGCCGAACGTCAAAAGGATGGTGGCGCCGCGGCGGGAGGTTCGCGTAACGGTCCGATTCATAGCGGGCGGATTATATGGCACGCGGGGTCTGAAGACCCCACGCTACACCCGTGAAACACTTCCAATGCAGGGCGGGGTTTTTAGACCCCGCCAACTGAGGTTGAATACCACCGGAGTCCGGCCTATAGTGCGGACGGAAACTTCGCGCGCGTCCTCATTTTCCAAAGGACCTGTTATGACCCGCGAAGAAATCACGGACATGTTCAAGCGGCGGGATGCCGCGTGGGACGCCCACGATGCGGCCGCCCTGGCTTCCGACCACGGGGGTGAATGTGTCGTCATCAGTCCAACCGGAGGTGTCCTTGAAGGCCGTGACGAGATTCACCGAATCTATCAGGTGTGGTTCACCGCCTTCCCCGACCTCCGCTTCAGCGAACGCGATCTGCTGATCGACGGGGATCGGGTGGCTCTCATCATGACGGTCGTTGGCACCCACGCCGGCGATTTCTTTGGGCTTCCGGCATCCGGCCGGCATGTCCAGTTCGTCTGCGCGTTCCTCTACACGGTGAAAGACAGCAAGATCGTGCACGAGCGGCGAATTCTTGATTTTACGGGCGTCCTCGTTCAGGTCGGCGTACTGCGCGCAAAGCCCGCGGTCGGCCTCTGAGCCGATCCACGAACAAATTGCGCCTTCCCTGGTAGATGTCTGCCGTTTCCTGCACAATCGATGACAGCCGCCAGGCAGTGGTTCGGCCCGCCGGGGGCAAACGAGTTCGCCGTTCAGCCCGACGCTGGGTTGTCTTCAACGCGGTTGGTCTGGCAGGAATGCTGGTTCAGCTCGCGGTTGTGGCCTTCCTCGTGCGCGTGGCCGAGTGGCACTACCTCGCCGCGACCGCCGTTGGGGTTGAATCCGCGGTGCTGCACAACTTTGTGTGGCATCACCACTGCACGTGGCGTGATCGGCCGGCGCGTTCCGCGCGCACTACGGCACTCCGATTCATGAATTTTCACCTGGTGAACGGCGTCGTCTCGCTTGTCGGCAATGTTGGACTGGCAGCGTTCTGTACTGGAATCGCGGGTTTGGACGCACTGATCTCGAATGTGATCGCAATCACCGCGTGCTCGGTTGTGAACTTTGCCGCCAGCGAATCGTTCGTGTTTCAGCCTGACCGACGCCGCCGGTTCGTATCGGTGCCGATCGCGGCGTTTGTGCTCTTTGCCATGTCGTCTTCCGCTGAAGCGGGACCGAGCGCGGCGACGCTCGCGGGCTGGCGTACCTACGAAGCGCAGATCGATGCCCGCTATAACGCAGCTGCTACAGGCGCAAACGTGTTCTTTGCTCTCGATCGCGAAACACAAGCGCGCGGATGGCGCGACAGCGTTCTTCGCGGTCAGCCGGTCTTGTCCAAAGTGGATCCGGCTGGCGTCGAGGATGGAAAGATTCATCACTGGATTGGTGCCATCTTCGTGCCCGGCATGACGGTGCAGGCCGTTGTCGACCGCATCCAGCAGAACGCGGGCCACGAGTCCGAGCATTACGAGGATGTGCTCGCGTCGCGACTGATCGAACGCAAGGGCGATCGACTGCAGATTTTCATGAAGCTGCGCCGGACGAACCTGATCACCGTGACCTATAACACTGAACACGCGGTCGAGTACAAACGGATCGGCACCACCCGCGCGTCCGCGCGCAGCGTGGCGACGAAAATCACTGAACTCGGCAACGTCGGGACACCGCAGGAGCACGAGAAGTCCCCGGACGATGACAATGGATTTCTGTGGCGCTTGAACGCGTACTGGCGCTACGAAGCGGTGCAGGGTGGAGTGATCGTCGAGTGCGAGTCGGTGAGTCTGAGCCGGCCGGTGCCGATGCTGCTTCGTCCCGTCGCGAACGGGATGGTCGATCGCGTCGCGAGGGAATCGCTCAACCGGACGCTGGTCGGATTGCGGACGCTGCTGACGTCAGTTTCCAGTTACCAGTTCCCAGTTACCAGTTCCCAGTTTCCAGTTACCAGTTCCCAGTTTCCAGTTACCAGTTCCCAGTTTCCGGTTCCCAGTTTCCAGTTCAAGACTTAGACATAAAACTGGAGACTGGCAACTGGTGACTGGGAACTATTTCATCACCTCAATCTGGAACAGCTTTGGCCAGAGTTTGCCGGTTACAAAAAGGCGATCGCCAACGGCATCATAGGCGATGCCATTCAGCACTTCGGCCGCCTGGGCCTCTCGCGGCGTCAGAAGTCCTTCGAGTTCGATCCATCCCGTGACCGATCCGGTCTTCGGCGAGATGCGGGCAATGCGAGTCGTCGTCCAGACGTTGGCGAGAATCTCTCCCTTCACATACTCCAGCTCGTTCAGGTTCCCGACCGGCGCGCCGCCATCCTTTACCTGGATACGTGACAGCTCTTTCTGAGTCGTGGGATCGAGGAACCGAAGGAATGCACTGCCGTCGCTCATAATCAAACGCTGGCCGTCGTAGGTCAGTCCCCAGCCTTCACCCTTATAGGTGAACGTGCCTTTGCGTTTGAAGGTGGCGCGGTCGTAAAGAAATCCAATCTCCGACTGCCACGTCAGCTGGTAGATCGTGTCCCCTTTGACGGCAATGCCTTCGCCGAAGTACTGCGAATCGATCGATTGGATTTGCAGCACCTCGCCATTTTCGAGGCGCACCTTGCGGATGCCGGACCGTCCATTCAGTCCGGTACCCTCATAAAGAAAGCCGTCCAGATAGACGAGCCCTTGTGTAAAGGCTTGCGGATCGTGCGGGAAGACGTGCACCACCCGCCCTTTGCTCACCGGCGCGCGCGTCGACGTACGCGTCTGCGCGCGTTGTTGCGCCGGCGAGATGAGAACAGCCCCCGACAGGGCAGCGACGGCGATCGTGGCGAGTTTCACGCTTACTTGAAGAGGTCGTCGAAGGCCTTCCGCGCGCTGGCCGGCGGCGCGGATTTCGTCTCGCGTTCGACCGTGGTCCGCGGCTCGAAGAACGTGCACGTGTTGCGGCGGTCTTTGGGAGAAATGCGGACCGGAATCGACTGTTGACACTCGAGAGGTGAGCCCGTGTCGAAGTTCACGCACTGGGCGCAGGTGTGCAGATCGGCGCCGCATCGGTTGCATCGACCCTCAGGACTCCATGCCGCCGCGATCGTCAATTCGTCGCCGCAACCGCGACAGCGAACGACCTCGCGGAACCCAGGCATGTTAAAGGTCTTGGGTGCGGTCGGCGGCTGGCCACGCGGCGCGTATTCCTTCTTTTCGGCAGGCTTGTGTTCGGAACGCGCCGGTCCCGGCTCGTCCTGATAACCGCGCTGTCGATACTTCCGATCGGACATGTTGTGCGTTGATTATACGGGTTCTTTCGCGTCACCGTGCCGCGATCCGGATTCCTCCATTTGTGCCTTCGAGCTCGATCCGCGGGCCACCACCATTGAGCCGTCCTTCGAGACGCCTTCGGGACGCCTCGCCGGACGTTTCGACGTTGATCCCATCGGTCTCGATACCGCCGTTTGTGATCCGCGCGGAAATCGTCGCTTTTGCGGTTGTCGGCAGCCGCAAACGGATACCGCCGTTCGTGCAACCGAGTTTGACACCCGACTCCGCGACGTCGGCCAGATCCACTTCAACGCCGCCGTTGGTCGTACTAGCGTCGATGGCACCCGAGATATCGCGTGCTTTGACGCCGCCGTTCGTTGCTTCGGCGGTGACTCTTCCTTTGAGGCCCGAGAGTTCGATGCCCCCGTTGACAGTCGTGAGACGAACCTCTATCAACGGCGGCACTTTGACCATGTATCGAACTTCCTGATTCCATCCACCGAAGAATCCACCACCGCCGCGCTGGATTTTTGTTTCGATTCGTACATTCGTTGGTGAAGCCTTTTCCTGGATTTCAATCCGCCCGATTGCATCCCTCGCGGCTTCGACCGATCCGGCACGCGCCGACTTCTCAGCCACAACTTCGACCGAGGTGCCGGTGCCCGGCTGGACCTCGATCTTGCCGTTCACATTGGAGATTTCAAGTTGACCGCCCGGTTGAAGCTCGTAATTCTTTCGCCATTCGACGGTCTCTTTCTGGCGCAGATCCGCCATCGCGATGTCGCAACCGGCGGCGGCTGCCGATGCGACGACAAGCACCGGGAGCACGAAGACGACTGTGCGGCGGGAGAGTGGCTGTGTGCGCATCGGATCGATTCTCCTCCCGCCCTTATACGGGCCAGGAGCAGATCAGGTTCTGCTTTAGCTCGCTTTCGCGCGCGTTTCGCGCGTCAGGCGGCGCTGCAGAAATCCGAGCACCGCGGCCTCTGCTTCCGATAGATCGCTCGACTTGCGAGACTCGCGGCGGGCGCGGTCGACAAGGACCTTGACCATCGATCCATCCATATAAGACTCGAGAATCGCCGGATGGATATAGCACTTGCGGCAAACCGCTTTCGTATTGCCGAGTCTTTTGGCGACCGCTTCGACGGCGCTTACGATATTGCGTTTCGCCTGCGCGTCTGACTTGAACTTGTCGAACTCCTGCAGCGTTTGAGCCGCAAGGACCGTCCCCGCCCAGGTGCGAAAATCTTTTGAGGTGTAGTCCTCTCCGGTGATTTCCTTCAAGTAGGCGTTCACCTCGGCGGAACCGACCGCGTGACGTTCGCCGTTCTCATCGAGATACTGAAACAAGTCGTAGCCGGGAAGATCGCGGCACGCTTTAATCGTTCGCGCGAGTCGCCGATCATCGAGCTGGATGTCGTGTTCGACACCACTCTTCCCTCGAAAGGAAAACCGGACCTTCCCGCCGCTGACATTCACGTGTCCGTCGCGAAGGGTCGTCAGTCCGAACGATCGATTGTCGCGCGCGTATTCGTCGTTGCCGACGCGGATTAATGTCTTCTCGAGAAGCTGGACAACAGCGGCCAGGACCTTCTCGCGTGTAAGTCGAGCATTACCAAGATCGCGGGCGGTATGGGCGCGGATTGCAGGCAGCGCTTCGGCAAAGCCGATGAGCCGGTAATACTTGGTCTCGTCGCGAACGACGCGCCACTTCGGATGATATCGATACTGTTTTCGGCCGCGCGCGTCTCGACCAACGGCTTGAAGGTGTCCTCGGGGATCAGCAGAGATCCACACGTCCTTCCACGCCGGAGGGATGACCAGCGAACGGATGCGCGCCAGCTCGCGAGCATCCCGGATCCTTCGCCCGTTGCCATTCACATACTGAAAGGACGAGCCGTGACGGATCCGCTTAATCCCCACCCGCGCATCGGTCGTGTAGTGCAACCCGGCGGCGACCGCGGATTCCCGTGGGTCAATCCGTGCAGATCTGCGCCGCCCGCGGCTCAGCAGTGTGGTAGTCTTTCCGTGCCCCCCTAGAGGATTTGTTCGCATGCAGTGCCCCGCGTGCGGTTCAGCACGGGTATTTCCGTCGCGTTTGCGGAACGCACTTGAACGGGTTCGGCAGATGTGCACGGACAAGCAGCCCTATCGATGCCATCAATGCGGCTGGCGCAGGTGGCGGGACATCCTGATCAGCGACGATGGGCCGGCGGTGCATCCTGAAGACCTCCGAACGGGCCGTGCGCGGACTCCCGTCTCACCAGCCGACATCGACCAGCTCGATTTGCCATCCGGATCTTGAAGAAGCAAAATGCGCTCCGTCAGCGTGCGAGCGGAATCCACTTCTCCTTGTACCGGACGCCGATCATCAACCTGACGACCGCGTCGTAGCTGCCGATGCCTTCGACGACTCGATTGGCCTTGAGGTATTCATCGTAAACCCCACGTGCCGCGCGGCGCACGGCCGGCGACGACTTCGCGTAGCGTGCGGCAATGGCCTCGAAGTCCTTCCGTGGACCGTTGTCAAGCGGCTTGATGGTTGAGCGATCGGCGCGCGGCACTGCCGCCATTCCATGTTGATACGCGGCCAGCCACCCGCTGTACTGCTGAGGCGGATTGCCACGAACACATGTCAGCCATGCGAGAAAATTCGCTTCCGCTTCGTTGGCGTATCCCGCAAGGTGCGCCCACTCGTGCGCAACGACAAACGGGCGCTCAACCTCGAGCACATCGGGATTGACGATGATTTCGAGAAAGTACGGATCGGTCATGCCGTCGATGGCCGCGCGGCGGAAGTAGTAATTCAACAGCGATCGTTTCGCCACGCCGGGTACCGCCAGCCGGGTTGCGCCGAGGGCAATTTGAGTGTCGGCAAACGACGCCGCGAGCGCGTCTCTGCTAAAAGCGGTTGCACGCGCCGCCGCATATACCGTGTTCACCTGGACGACCGCGCTGTTCGTAAATTCGATCGCCGCCTCCCGGGTCAGGCGGGACTGCTCGTAATCGAGTTTGCGTTCGAGCGGAACTCGCCGATAGTTGAGCCCCCATAGCGCGAGAAAGAGCAGATACAGCCACGCCGCTGCGCCCGCGGCGGTCATCAAGTTTCGCGTAAACGCGCGTTTGGGACCGAGCGTCCGCGTTCGCGAAATCACCAGTTCGATCGCCGCGATCAGCAGGCATGCGACCGCGATGTCGAGCCACGCGATCGGGATCGTGTTGGTCGCGGTGGTCAACACGTTCTGAATGCGCAGATACCAATCGGTCGAATACAATCCCTCGATCGTTTCAGCCGGGAAGGGCGCAATCGCGCAGATCAGCGCGACACCGACGACGGCTGCCGTTTCGAGCGCGCGACCGCTCACGCGTTGGTCTCGCGAGAGTCGCGGCTGGTGATCAACCGAATCGCCCGCTGGTAACTGAAATATGCCCAGGCCCACTGGACAAGGACCACGATGCGATTACGAAAGCCAATCAGATTGATAATGTGAACGAAGAGCCACGCCAGCCACCCAATCCAGCCCTTGAGGCGCAACCATCCGAAATCGGCGATTGCCGACGCGCGGCCGATTGTCGCCATGTTGCCGAGATCCTTGTAGACGAACGGCCTGTAGGATTGTTTCTCAATCGCGCGGCGAATATTTGCTGCCGCGTGTTTTCCCATTTGGATCGCGACCTGCGCGACGCCGGGCAGCGGCTTCCCGTTCGGCCCGGCGAACGACGCCAGATCACCGATCACGAAGACATCAGCGTGACCGGGAATGGTCAAGTCAGGTTCGACGATCACTCGGCCGGCGCGATCCGTGGGAACGCCCAGCGTCACGCCGACGGGAGAGGCGGCAACTCCCGCTGCCCAGATCACCGTCGCCGCGTCGATCGTGTCATTGCCGATGTCCACCCGTCCATTCGCGACGCCCGTCACCGCCTTGCCGGTGATCACGTCGACGCCGAGTCGCTTCAAGTCCTTGAAAGCAGCTTCGCGCAGAATCCCGGGAAAAGTCGACAGGATGGACGGCCCGGCCTCGATCAGGATGATGTGTGCGGAACTTGGATCGAAATGTCGAAAGTCGCGCGCCAGTGATTGACGCGAGATCTCCGCGAGCGCGCCGGC
The DNA here is from genome assembly GCA_046734955.1 of Acidobacteriota bacterium. Classification (GTDB taxonomy): domain Bacteria; phylum Acidobacteriota; class Vicinamibacteria; order Vicinamibacterales; family 2-12-FULL-66-21; genus JALZOC01. Next base: position 14,578 of record JBKPSH010000007.1, on the reverse strand, counting down.
GAGCTCCACCCCCGTGGGGCCACCACCAATCACCACAAAGGTCAGGAGCGCTGCGCGTTTCGCCGCATCCTCCTCGCGTTCGGCGCGTTCGTAGGCGAGAAGCACACGCCGCCGAATCTCCAGCGCGTCCTCGAGCGTCTTGAGTCCGGGCGCGATCACCTGCCATTCATCGTGGCCAAAATAGGCGTGCGTCGCGCCGGTCGCCAGAATCAGAAAGTCATAGGATATTTCACCGTCGGCGAGAATCACCGTTCGGCGTGCCGGATCCACACGGCGGACATCGGCCAGCAGGACTTCGACGTTCTTCTGATGTCGGAGAATCCAGCGAATCGGCGACGCGATGTCGCCCGGTGACAGTGCGGCGGACGCGACTTGATACAGTAACGGCTGGAAGACGTGATGGTTCCGCCGATCGAGCAGCGTGACCTCCACGTCCACATCTTGAAGTGCACGCGCTGCGTACAATCCCCCGAACCCGCCTCCAACGATCACGACGTGCACTGTGGAACATACTATCGGATCGCGCTGAGCTTGGCGCACGCGATGAGTAAACGGAGGGGGTAAGGAGATCTCTCGTCTCCTCTGTTTCCTATTGAGAACGGAACGCACTTTGCACCGTTCCGTCGTATGACCATCGCTCATCGAATCGCGAGTTGGGGAGGTGCGCGGCTCTCGCGCCGCGTGTCGCGGTCGCTGCCTTGGATTGGCGCCGGTATCGCCGTCGTGACCGTCGCGTCGACGATGCGCCGGAAAGGGGTGATTAGCGGCGCGCTGGACACGGGACTGAACGCAACGCCGTTTGTCGGTGCGGCGAAGAACCTGATCGAAGTCGTTCGAGGCCGCGACTTCTTTCCCGATCGCTACGGACCGGAAGTCGTGCGAGCGCGCTCGTCCAGGTAACCGGGAACCGTGGTGCGGGATCCGGATCCGGGATGCCCACAAGAATCACTCCTGCGGATCCCGACTGGATTCAGCGAGACTGCGGATCAGCGTCCGATGACTTGCCAGGCGGCCCAGTAGTAGGGAGCGCGTGTCGCTTCCTCCGCCCGGATATCGGCCGCTGCCCTTCGCGTCCCGTTCTCTACCGAATCTCCTTCCATCACCGCGTTCGTATACATCGCCTTCAAGAACGCCGCTGCCGGTTGATCGTCGGTCGCCCATCGCGGCAGCACGATCGAAGAACTGCCAGCTGCGCGCCATGCCCAACTGACGACGTCGATTGCCGAGGCGGCACCCCGCATCGAGGCGTTCGTTCCATCCGTAAAAACTGTCCCTCCGTGGAGATGCATCGCAAGGTTGATCACCTCCCGAGCTTCAAGGACACCATCCCTGTCGGGCGGTGGCTCCCCCTCCGCGCTTTCAGACGTCAGCAGGATCGATGAGAACAGTGGGTTCGCACCGTCCAGCCTGAAGGGCGCCGCGATATGGATGATGAGCGCTCTTTCAGCGCCATCACGAAAGCCCGATTCCGTCGCCGAGATTCCGGTGAGGAGTGTTGCAGGTGGATCATCGAAGACGGTAGCAATCGCCTCAATCTCCGCGGCTGCGCCGTCGCTCGGTCGGAGGGTCCACCCTGGGGCCGTCGCTTGCAGACGCTCGCGCGTTGACGAAGAGATCTCCGGCGCGGAGACAGCGAGCATCGATGATTCCGCCAACTCAGGGAGCGTTGACGACCGTTGAACGAGCGACGTCGCTGAGCCCGCATACAGCACGGTTGTCCGATCCGCCAGGACTCCATCGCCCACAGGGAGTGCTTCAAACGGCACGCGCCACAATACGTCGTCGGGAACCAGCACCACTTTCGCAGCGTCAGAAATCGCCGACCATGCGCCCGCCGGGATCGATTTCATCAGGTCGGCTGCTGCCTGTCGCCAGGCCGAGAGGTCTCGGAGCGTGGCCGGATTGACGGCGCGCGAAATAGTCTCAGCAATCGTTTGTCGGGGCACCGGGCTGACATAGGCGCGACATGCTGGCCCGTCCGGGGTCCGCATCGCCACAACGACAAGAAGGTCGTCGTCATCGATCACGAATTCGACGACTGCTTCCCGTTCGTCGAGCCGCTCCACGGCCGCGTCGAGGCCGACCGCCGGGATGAGGCCGCGCCACGTGCGCAGATCAGGCAAACGTGTGAACAGCTCCTCTCGCTGAACCGATCGGTTCTGAACCGCGGTGGTCAGCTGCTGGGCAAGACGCTCCACGCGAACCGCATTGGGTTTTGGGAGCGCCTTTTCATGATCGAGTTGTGCGCGAACGGTGACGACTTCGGCAGCGAGCTGCCGTTCGGCCTCGCGCTCGGCCGGCGTCATTCCTCGAGCGATGTCACGCTCGTTTCGCACCAGGCGGAGCCGGAGCGAGTGCATGCGCAGGCGCTCGACTGTCGCAAAGGCGGTAGCGGCGTCGTTCGCTTCAGCCTGCAGCAAGGCGAGCAATGCATATGCGCCTGTACTGTCGAGAGATGGCTGGTCACCGACACCGTCGAACGCACGCTGCGTCATGCGCTCGACTTGCGCGACGGCGCTTTTCGCAGCCGTCAAAGCCGCCTGTGAATTGGTCAGGCGCCGCTGTGCTCGCGCGGTCGCAACGAGCGCTCTCCAGACAACATCGTCTTGGCCAATCGCCGTACCTTCAGTCTCTGCATGACGAGCGGCAGCCAATGCCCCCGCGTAGTCACCGCTGCCTGTGAGCGCTTGCGACAGCCCGACTTCCGCACGCGCCGCATCTTCACGCTTCTTCAGCGTGATGAAGAGCGCGATCCCTTTGCGATAGGAGGACACGGCTTGCGTATGGTGTTGCTGCAGCGACTGCGCGAAGGCAGCGCCGACCGTCGCATGCGCAACGCACTCAGGGTCGCTGCCTTTCGTGCACGCTGCGGCACTGCGCCCGAACGTGTCCTCGGCTGCGGCGAAGCGCCCGGACAAAAGATCCGTCCTGCCCATCGCCTGCAACGCGTGGCCGCCATTGGGAAAATCGCCCATTCGCTCAAACTGCGCGCGGCTCTGGTCGAACAGTCCGCGCGCCAGATCGAGATTGCCGAGACGCACATGCACGTCACCGATACTGAGAAGCGCGCTGCCTTGAAGTCCCGGGTTGCTGCGGCTCTTTCCTTCTTCGAGCACGGCGTTGAATGCCTCGAGCGCTGCTGCGAGGTCGCCTTGCGCGGCCAACGATCGACCGAGCCCCTCGAGCGCGCGCGCTTCGCCACCGGGGTTGGCCGCTTCGTGGTACAGCGCGCGGCTTCGACGATAGTCAACGATCGCGCCGTTGAAGTCTCCTTCCACGTACTGCACGTTGCCGGTGCTGATGAGTGTCGTGGCAATCGCGAGCGTGTCGTTCAGCCGCTCTTGAATTGCGAGCGCGTCCTTGAAGGTCGCGTACGCATCGGTGTACTCGAATTGCGAATACTGGGCGGTGCCGAGGCCGACCAGGGCAGTCGCGATGCCTTCATCGTTTTCAAGTTCGCGCTCGATGACGAGAAGGCGCTCGTAGACGGGTTTGGCGGCGACAAAGTTGCGTTGATAGTAAAGAGTGTTGCCAATATTCTGCAGCGCATCCGCCTGCAGCTTCTTGTCGCCAACTCGCGTCGCGACATCGAGCGCGCGCTCGTAGAGGTCCTGCGCGCGCGGGTAAAGGCCCTGCTGCGCCGCGGCTGCGGCCTGCCGTGAGATTGCGGAGACAAGCAAGGGACCGACGAGATCCGGCTCGTCGGCCAGCACCTTCTCTCGCGCATCGCTGTCGGGCGCTGCAATCAAGGCGTCGGCGAGCGCGTCGGTCGGCGTTCCTTCGCGTACGAGCTTCCAGTCGGTCCCTTCACGCACGTAGGTCAGCGCTGCCAGAACAGACGTGTGAAAGACAACCGGCGAGCCGTCTGGGCGGCGGACCGTGCTCGTGCGGTCGCGTACCACCGATACGCGCACGATTGTCAGTGCGCCGCGGGCGCGAACCGACGTAATGGTGATTTGAGAAAACTTGTCGTCACCGGACTCGAAAACGAACTTGAGTTGGTCCGGACGCGGCCGCTCCGCTGCCGACGACCACAGCGACAAATAGCCGGCCACGTCCTCCGCCTCCTGCGTCGCATAGAAGCGTTCGACGGCCGCACGCAGAGCGGGATCGATGAGGTCGGCTTGCGGCGCAAAGATTGCGACCGCAAGCCCGAACACAAGACCGTGTATCACTTCTGGAGAGTGAAATTCACCGTGATTGTCATCAGCACGGAAACGGGCACCCCGTTCAACAGCGTGGGAGTATAGCGCCACTGTTGGACTGCGGTGATCGCCGCCTGATCGAGAAGCGGATGCGATCGCAGCACCTTGATGCGGCCGACTTCGCCGCGCTCATCGATGATCGCTTCAAGAATGACGACACCCTGAACACCCGCACCGCGAGCGATTGCAGGATACTCGGGCGGCAGTCCGCTGATCCGCTTTGGTTCCTTAATCGCCCCGCCGGGCCTGAACAACGTCTGCGCGGGCTTTTGTGGGGGCGGCGGAGCGGGAGGTGCAACCGGGCCCGTGCCCGTAGAGGCGCCAACAATCGATAGGTCGATCGCATCGGAACTCGGCAAATCTATTGCCGGAGGGCCGAAGTATTGAGGAGCATCCTTCCGCTCGGGTGCGATTCCGGTTGGAGCGACGACATTGACGGGCGCCAGTGTTCGCGTCGGCGACGCCTGTGCAATCACTGTCTCCGGCACAGGCACGGTCTTCGTTGGTGGGAGAAACATGTGAATCGGCGCGGGCGTGGGCGGTGTCACGTCCGCCACGAGTGGAACAACGAAGGCCGCGATCCCAAGAGCGATGTGGAACGTGATGGACACGGGCCAGAAGGACCAACGCATGATGTCGCCTCCGTTGAAACCTTTGACACCGGGCAGGTCACACTGTTCCGGGCTCGCTCGCTCCGTTGTCCGAGACCCGTGGTCCGGGATCGATCTGACACCGCGGATCCCGATCCCGACATCGGAACCCGACAGCGCAGCTCCGAGTGGCACTTCGCTTGCTCGCTTGAGCGCGGAGGCGAACACAATATGGCTGACAACAAAACGAAACGCGACCGTAATGACGATGAGCCCGTTCGTGAAGGCGATATTCTTGGTCTCGGCGGTGCGCTGCCGCCGAAGAGCTCGACTGAGCCCAGCACTTCGTTCGAAAAAGATGTGACGCGCAACTCCGAATCGATCCGCGAAGAAGACGAGGATATGCGTCAGGGCGATACCGCCTACAAACGAAGTCCCGGAGCGACGGGGATTGATATGGGCGGCGGTGGTTCGGGCACTGACGTCGAGTAGCGACTCATACATGTTCAATGTTCGATGTTCAATGTCCAATGTGCGAGAGGCAGCCATTGAGCATTAGACATTGAGCATTGAACATTACTCACGGCACGCATGCGATAATCCACCATGCGTACCACCACCCCCGAGTCGTGGGGACACTCGACTGTCCGCACCGCCTGCCCGCTCGATTGTCCTGACGCCTGCACGCTCGACGTGACCGTTGAAAAGGGGCGTGTCGTCAAGATTGATGGCGGCGACACCAATCCGGTTACCCGCGGATACATCTGCGCGAAGGTGCGGCGCTTCGCCGAACGTGTCTACGGCGAAGACCGTTTGCTGTATCCGGCAATTCGCAAGGGACAGAAGGGTCAGGGCACGTTCAACAGAGTCACGTGGGATGAGGCGCTCGATCACATCGCCGAGCGGATGGAGCACATCCGCGACACCACCGGCGCCGAAGCGATCCTTCCCTTCTGTTACGGCGGCTCGAACGGTCTACTGACTCAGGATACGAACGATGCGACGTTGTTTCGCGCCTTCGGGACGTCGCGACTGGCTCGCACGGTCTGCGCGGCGCCGACCGGCGCGGCGAACCTGGGGCTCTACGGAAAGATGCCAGGCGTGACCTACGCCGACTACATTCACGCACGATTGATCGTACTGTGGGGAGTCAATCCATCCGCATCCGGGATCCACCTCATTCCTTATCTTCGGGAAGCGCGGAAGCAGGGCGCCAAGCTCGTCGTCATTGATCCGCGAACAACATCGCTCGCGCGCCAGGCCGACTTGCACCTTGCGCCAAGGCCAGGTACCGATCTGCCAATTGCGCTCGCGATCCATCGTTATCTCTTCGAGCATGGCGTCGACGAGCGATTCCTCGCCGAACACACGAAAGGCGCCGCCGAGCTCCGCGCGCGCGCCGATGAGTGGACGATCGACCGCGCCGCGGCCCAGGCCGACATCGACGCGGCGGCATTGCAACGATTCGCGGAACTCTATCGGACAACGTCACCGGCACTTGTCCGATGCGGATGGGGGCTGGAGCGTAACCGGAACGGCGGGAGCGCTGCCGCAGCTGTCCTCGCTCTCCCCGCGATCGGCGGCAAGTTCGGCGTGCGTGGCGGCGGGTTCTCGATGAGCAATTCCACCGCGCTGGGCATCAAGTCAACGGCGTGGATGGACGATATACCGGAACCACGGACGCGGCTGGTCAACATGAACCACCTCGGCCGCGCGTTGACCGAGTACACCGATCCGCGTGTCGAGATGCTGTTCGTCTACAACTGCAATCCGCTGGCAACGATGCCCGATCAGAATCGTGTTCTCGAAGGCCTCAAACGGGATGATCTGTTCACCGTCGTGTACGAACAGGTCTTCACCGATACGGCGCGCTACGCCGACGTCGTGCTGCCGGCAACCACGTTCCTCGAGAACTACGACATCGCCAAGAGTTATGGACCGATCACGCTGCAGCTGGTCAGGCCGGTCATCGAGCCAGTTGGCGAAGCGCGGGCGAACGCGGAAGTATTCTCGGATCTGGCCGCACGCCTCGGTATCGGCGAAGCGGAGGAAGAGACCGATACGCTCCTGCGGATCGCGGGCCGATTGCCGCAACACCTGTCGGCGGAACTCCTCGAGACTGGTTCAGCGACGCCGCCCTTTGATGGCGCGCCAATTCAGTTCGTCGATGTGTTTCCGTTGACCGCCGACCGCAAGATCGATCTGTTCCCAGCCGCCCTCGATGCGAGCGCTCCGGCGGGACTGTATGGGTATCAGTCCGATCCGGCCTCTGACAAATACCCGCTCGCACTGATCTCGCCGGCAAGCGAGAAAAGCGTGTCGTCGACACTGGCGGAACTGCGTCAGCGCCCGGCCGTACTCCAGATGCACCCCTCGGATGCGCAGGCTCGAGGACTGGCGACCGACGATCCCGTGCGTGTGTTCAACGATCGCGGCGAAGTGCAGTGCCCGGTCGCTCTGAACCCCGACATCCGTCCGGGCACCGTGTCGCTACCAAAAGGACTGTGGCGGAAGAGCACCTATAACGGATTCACATCCAATGCGCTGGTGCCCGATACGCTGACCGATCTTGGCGGCGGCGCTTGCTTCAACGACGCGCGGGTGCAGGTGGCTTCGTTGGGCAAACACTGAATGGCGATTTCGGATTGATGATTGGCGAATCCGCAATCTCCAGTCTGCAGTCTGCAGTCGACACGAAGCTCAGTAGCTGAAAAAGAAGATGAGATCTATTCCAGCCCTCTCAATCCTCCGCTCGTTGATGCGGTTGGCGGCCCCGGTCGTTTCCGGGGACACGTTTGCCGCCGCGCGCAGGAATCTCGCAATCTGGTATTCAAGCTGAAACTGTGTCGCGGTGCGCGTGCCGAACTGCTGATAGATCTTGAGGAAGGTCCGCTGGTTCACCTGCTGCCCGAGTGTGATCGCCGCGCCGAGATCGCCGTTCTCGGTCGTGGTCGAGATCTCGAACAAGTCGAGATCGAGCGCCTTACCGATCGATTCGCCGAGCGGCGCGGCAATGAAGCCGGTCGCAATGCCGCCGGCGGTCGCGGCCAGGGACGAACGCTCGCCGGTGCCCAGCTCGTTGACCGGGCGATTGAACACGATCAGCGCCAGAATGTCGCTCTCCTCGAGCGGAGGGTTGCTCGTCAGTTCGAGTTGCGGCGCCTTCGGCGTGCCGGTGATGTGAATGCGTGCCTCGACGCCCGTGTCAGGGATCTTGCGCGTCGCACTGATATCGAGCAGCGGGTTGATTGTCGGCGTCCCGATGAACCGGATGGTCCCGTCGCGCGCCAGATCGAACCGACGGCCCTGAAAGTCGTACGTCCCACGCACGGTGTTGACGGTGCCGACCAGCGTGATCGGTCCGTTCGGCCGCTTGTTGACGTGCAGGTCACCGCCAACAGTGATGTTGATGTCGCCCAGCGCGGTTCCCGTCGGGCCGCCGGGACGAAGACTCTTGCCGCGCAGCACGAGGTTGTCGGGCGCGACCAGGTGCACGTCCATCGCGAGCGCTGCGGCCGGCCCTGACGGCGCGCCCGCCTGTTGTTCCTCCGCCGCGGCTTTCTCCTTCGCTCCCGGGGGCGCGGCAGACTCGCCGGCTTTCGACAACGCGCTTCTTGTCGCTTCTTCCGCGCTGCCGCTCGCCTCCGCGTCCCGCTCCGCGGAGATCACGTCAGGCAATCCCTCCTGCGAGTACGGCGAATAGAACAGTTCGAGGACCTTATCGACCTCGACTCGCGCCGCATCGAGCCGTACGTCGCCGACCAGCTGCGGCCGCCGCAACTCTCCGGTCACTTTGAGCGCGGTCTGCAGCTGCACGTCGCCGAGCTCGTTGTTGATGACTTCGAAGTTGTCGGAGTCGATGCTGACGTTGACGGCGCCAAGCTGGCGCTGGTGAACCGCCAGCTCGCCGGCGATGCGCAGCTTTTCGCCATGTCGATCGAGCAGCTCGAACGCCGGCACCTTGACCACCTCCGGCGCCAGCTCGATCCGCGTCGTTAATCCGGTGAACGTCTCGCTCGCCGCAGGTACGCCAAACGCACCATTCTTGATGTCGACGAAACCCTCAGCGTGGGGATCCTCACCCGATCCGGTGACGTGCACATCGGCCTCGAGTGTCCCCGTGACATTCGTGATCTGGCTGGTGAATCCCTGAATCAGACCAAGGCTGATTGCCGACGACTTCACTTGAAGATCGATCGTGTCACCCGGTGTCGGTTCGACGTGCTCGCTGCTCCGGCTCGCCTTGAACAGGGTCGTGGGCACGCTGCCCTTCGCGGTGATGAATTCGGTGGCAGATTGCTGAAGCGTCGCGTCAAGACCGACGCGCGTCCCTTTGTAATCGATGTCGGCGCTGAGTGATTGATATTGATAATTCAGGAACGCGCCGTTCGTGATCTGGACCTTCCCCTTGATGTCCGGTGCCGTCGTGGAGCCCGCGATCGTCGCGTCAGCGTTCACACGCCCGCTCAGTCCCCGATTCTGTAACGTGAGGGTCTCGAGTTGCTTGAGATCGACATTGGTGGCCTTGACGTCGATGGCGCCGGTGGGCGCCCCACTTCCGAGCGCGAGGGTTCCGTTGACATCGAGCGATTGGTCGGCGCTGACGAGACGGACGTTTTCGAACTCGACGCGCTCGCGTGCATATTTCACCGTCGCCTCGCTGCCTGGCGCGGTGCGCCACTCGACACCCTGAGTGCGGGCAGCCAGCGTCGGGAGATGCACCTCTTGATGATCCGGATGGAAGATCACCTTGCCCGCCGCATCCAGCTCGCGGGTTTTCTCCTTCAGGTTCGTGCTGAAATCAAGCGTCTTCTGGTTGTAGGTCGTCGTCGCTTTGACCGAGTTCAGCTCGGTGCCGCCGATTTTGACGAACGTTGCCTCAGTCGTGGCTTCAACCTTCGCGTTTGCAACCTGGAGGTCCGGTATGGTTACCGTGTACTGACTATTCAGGTCCAACGCGTTGTTGGCGCCGTAGGAAAGATCGCTTCCGTCGATCGTGCCTTTCGTCACCAGCGATGCCGCGTTACCGGTCAGGGTTCCATCGAGCGTCGCCGAGCCACCAACGTCCGTCTGGCCGGCGAGCTTTGCCAGTTCCGGCAGATTGACCGCCTCGACGTGGTACTTCACGTCCGACGTGTTGCTCCGATCGAGCGCGATCCGACCAGACGCATTGGCCTTGAGGTCCGGACCCGCAATCTCAAAACGGGTCACCTCTCCGGCCTGATTCGCATACTTGCCGTCAACTTGCGCGGTGTCGATGTGCAGCCCGCCGATGGTTGATTGCTTCAGGGCGGCGTGGCCATCTGCCGTAATCGATTCTGGTGTAATCGGCGCGCTCACGTCGCGGACGGCGAAGTTCGCGTCGACGTTACCGGAAACGCTTCCCTCCAGGTCCTGGCGATTTGCAAGTCTGCCGGGATTGAAGTTCTCGAACGCGCCCGTCGCATGCCCATTCAACCCGCCACGATCGAGGTGGGTGTCGAAGGTCATGTGTGGCAACCGGCCGCCAAACACGTCGGAGTCGGTCAAGCTGCCGCTTGCATCCAACTTCATCGCAGCGATCGCGGATGGCGCAGCGCTCTCGGACGATCGCGCTGCAGGCGTTCGCGGCGAACTGCCCGACACATCGAACGTTCCATTGATGCAGCTGTCGTAGATCGGCTTTGCGAGCGCGTCAATCTTCAGCGCGTCCCCGAAGCGATCGAGGTCCAGATTTGCGACCGTGCCGCGAGCCGAATACGTGATCTCGGTCGGGCTCAACCCGAATTCCGCGTTCGTCCCCTGCGAAAACGTCGCGCCTTCGATGGTCGAATCATTCAACGCGGCGGTGCCGTGAATCGATGTGCCCTGGCCGGCGACGTGATAGTCCGCTACCGACAGGTTCGTCTCCATGCGCGGCACGCCCATGGAGGCGGGCAGATTACGGAGGTCAACGTGGTCGGCCGCTCCGCGCAGATCAAAGGCAAACGCGCGCCCCTTCGCGGGTACAACAATGAATCCACGCGCTGTTGCGGTGCCACCGTACGCGGCGGCGCGACCGTCCAACGTGATCTTTGGCCCGCTCATCTTTCCCGACAGCTTGACATTGCGCGCATCGTAACCAGCGGCGACAACATGCGGTCCATTGAACGCAAACGTACCGCTCACGCGATCGATGGCTGGAGCGCTCGCGGGCGTGGATTTGATCGCAAGATCGAGTTTCGCGTGCCCGGTCAGGTTCGTACGCTGGGCTGGATCGCGAAGTAGAGGCGCCAGATTGAGGCGGTCGACATCGATGTCTCCCGTGGCCGAGAAGTCCGGCGCTTCAACGTCCGTCGTCAGTTGGCCGCGAACGTTCCCGGCTTCAGAGCGGAGGTCGAGGTCGAGGTTCAACTTCTCCGCAGGGCCGTCGGCTTTCAGATCGATCGCTGGATGCAGGTTGTAACCTGCGGCGGCGGGAACAACACGGCCAATCTCCGGCAGTGAAACCGTACCGGTCGTGGTGAGCTTGACGATCGGTGTCGCGAGGTAGTTCTCGACAACGCCGTTAATGGTCACCGACGTCTCGCTCGTGTTCAGCGCGACGTTCTCCATGTAAAGGTTGTCGTCGCGCACCGCCAGTTTGCCGGTGAGATTTTGAAGCGAGAGCGTCGGCGCACTGCCGCGGAAGCTCACGTGATCGAGGGTCAGGCTGTAGTGCACCGGCGCGTATTCGAAGCGCGCCTTCAGATCGACATCATCGATACGACGCGGGAGGGAAACGCCTGACGGGTTGCCGTCCTGAATAGACACGCTCGCATCAGCGATCTCAATCGACGGCAGCGAAATTGGACGCAACGGCCCCTGGCGATCCGCTTCCTGCTCCTGGCGCTTGACCAACCGGGCTACGTTCCAGCCGTTCGCATCGTGTTCCAACTTGAGGACCGGCTGGTCGATCTTGATCTGCTGAACGTCCAGTCCCTTCGAGATCAAGGCAAAGATGCTGTAATCGAGCTCGACTCCCTTGACTGCGACGACGCGTTCTCCGGAGACATCGACGGCGACGTTCGACAGATCCGCGCCAAACAGGAGGTTGCCGTCGAGCCGACCGATCGTCAGCTCTCCGTTGAGATACTGTTTGGATTCACGAACGATATAGCGGCGCAGCCAGTCGCGAAACCACGGCGTCTGCGAAACGATCAACGCAATCGCCAGCACACCGATCATCAATGTGCCGACGAAAGTCACGACCTGGAGAACGCGACGAACAGCTCGCATGTCGTTAAAGGCCTGGTCCTCTTTACTCACTGCGCCTCGCTCGGGCCGCAGGCGCTTTCCCTTTTCCCTTTAAAAGGCCTGGCCAATACTGAAGTGGAAACGGAAGTGCCGCTTCTCGGGCTCTCCGTTCACGACCAGACCGCGAATCGGGTTTAGCTGAAAGCCGAGGTCGGCGCGAATCGGGCCGATCGGCGTTTGATATCGAAGTCCGGGACCCATGTCGTACCGCAAGCCGCGCAGGTCGAAGCTCCAGCGATCACCGAGCACGTTGCCGCCGTCGAGAAAGAGCACTCCACCAAGGTTGCCCCACAAGTTCGCGCGCACCTCGGTTGAGAAATTGAGAAACGAGAAGCCGCCGATGGGCAGGCCCGCGCCGCTCAGCGGGGACACTTCAAAGCGGCCCCAGCCACGCAGGTTTGTTGCGCCGCCAAGGAAGTAGCGCTTGAAAAACGGGACCTTCAGTTCTTCAGGTCCAAACGCGTCAATGCTTCCGATTCGCCCTTGCGCCGCAAGTACGACGCGATCGGAAATCGACCGGAACACGCGCAGCTCGCCGGTGGCCTCGAGATAGTCCCAGGTTCCAGCGAGCCACTTGCCGGCCTGTTCGACATGGATCGCCGCAACATACCCTTGCTTCGCGTCCAGCAGGTTGTTCGTCGTGTTCCGGCCGCCGTCAAGACTGATCGCTGATCGCGTGCCTCTGCCGGTCCCAAACCGCGGATCCAGTCCGAGGGCAATCAGTTCGTCACGGAACGTCGGATCTTCGAGCGCCTCGTTCGAGATGGTGTACGTCTCATATTCGTTGGCATACGTAAACGACAGCGTCGTCGTCGGCCGCGAGCGAAGCACGGGGCCTCCGCCGCGACGGAACTGACGGGTGATCGTCACGCGTCCGCCATTGGTGTCGAGCGTGAACGCGGGCTCGTCGGTGTGCCACGACTGGCCGGTCAGAGTGAAGTCGTTGCGCGCGCCAAAAAAGTACGGCTCCTTGAAATTGAGCCGCACGCCTTTATCCAGAGCGGAATAACGAGCGAGCACACCGGCAGTTCGCGCGCCGCCAAGGAAGTTGACGTGACGCCAATCGATCTGGACGCGCGCTTTCTCTTCCGTGCCATAGCCGACGCCGAAGTTCACTTTCTGGTGCTTGCCTTCGGTCACGGTCACGCGCGTTGGCACGTCAGTCGGTTTCTGATCCTGCTGGAGCGGCTCCACGTTCGCGAAGTCAAACAACTCCGCGCTGTACAGTCGTCGCTGACTTTCCTGCAGCGCGCTCTGCCGGAAGAGCTGTCCGGGTCGATATGTGAGCTGACGCTGGACGATCCTGTTGCCGACGCTGACATTGCCATTGATCTGAACAGGACCAAAGTTGGCGAGTGGCCCGGTGTCCGCAGTGAGGGATACCACCCGCTGCCGCTCAGAGCTGCCTGTGGTTTCCGCGATCTTCACTGACGCGTACGGATACCCGTGATCCTTCAGCTCGTCGAGCGCCGCCTCGCGGCTTGCCTGCAACAACGCGCGATCGAGCGGCTGACCCGCTTTCAGCGGGAGTCCGCTCTCCAGTGCGGTTCGGTGCTGCTCTGGCAGCGGCTCGAATCCACTGAAGTCCACTCGTTCGACGCGGATAGGTTCGCCCTCGGAAATGTTGACGCTGATGCCGACGGAGGTCTGCGCGTCGTTCATCTTGACGTCGAACGATGTGACGCGGGCGTCGGGGTAGCCGCGGTCGCGATAGAACGCGACGATGCGTTTCAGATCCGCTTCGAACTGGTCGCGGCTGAAATAATGCTTCTCGCCCCACGGGATCTTCGAACTCGCAGACGTGGCGAGGACCGATTTCAACTGCTTTGGTGTGACTGCCTTGGTTCCGTTGAAGCTGAAACTCGTAACCTTGATGCCCCCTTCTTCCTTACAGCCGACAGCGGCTGCGGCCACAACGCAGAACAGCGTCGCGCGCAAGAGAGAGCGGCAAAGCATAGCCAGAGCTGTACTCACAAGCTATGCCATTTGGGGCGAGGGTAAAAGGCAAAAGGGAAAAGGCAAAAGGCAAAAGGCAAAAGGCAAAGAGGAAAGGGGAAATGGAAAAGGCAAGAGGGCGAGGGGTAGAAGGTGAGCCGTTCCTATTACCTTCTACCCTTTGCGTTTTCCTTTCTATTCGCGCGTGATTTCGGGTTTGCCGGCGGAAACGGACAGCATGATGCCCAAACCAACGGCGATGACGAGCCCAATAATGATCCATGTCGCCGAGATGTGTCGAAGTGCTCCTCCGTACCACAGCGCAGCTAGCGCGCCCAGAACAAGGATGAAGTATCCAATCAGATAAGCGTTAATGAATCGCATAGGGAGTCCTCCTGAAAGCAAAAAGGTAGAAGTGGCAACCTTCTACCTTTTGCCTTTTCCCTTTTCCCTTTTTGCCTTCCGCTGTAGTCGTTCGTTATCGTTGCAGACGAACGACTAAAGCGGCTCGTCGGTTCAGCCGGCGGGTTTCTTCACGGCTGTTGTCGTACTTCGGCCGCTCCTCGCCGTAGCTGACGGTCCGCAGCCGGTTCG
>JBKPSH010000006.1:0-62257 GCA_046734955.1 Acidobacteriota bacterium | reverse complement strand
TAGCCGCGATCCTTCGTGGCAGGCAGTAGACAGCAGGGCGCGATTGTGAGACTCCGGTCTCCTCCGGACCGGGTTGCCGTTTCAGCTTGCAGCGCTGATTTGGTTCCAGCCGCCGTCCTGCTGTCTACTGGCTGCTATACGGCAGCGCGGACCTGAGTGTAGCCGGGCTTTCGCGAGATAACGTCACTTTCCCTCGTCGTCACTCGACACATCCTCGAGATCGTCGTCATTCCACGGCCGCGGTTGCGGTCCAGGAACGATCCCGGCAATATCTGGATCCTCGCCGCCAGCTTGATGTGGTTCGTTCGCCTTCCGCACTTTCGCTTCCTCGCGGCGACGCGTCTTCTCCATCTGGCGTTCTTGCTTGGCACGTTCGCGTGCGCGCTTCTGTTGAGTGACTTTCGTACGGTTCGCCATGGAGAACTCCCTGTGTAAACTGCCCGCGCGGGGGGTACAGAAAAAGGGCCGGTCAGCGACCGGCCCGGGGGAAATCGTGGGGACTGCTGGTTCCCGATTCGGTCATCGGATAGATTCTAGCTGATCCAGAGGTCATGGTGTCGAAAAACGGCAGAATCACCTATGTGAGCGACGCAATCGCGGAGCTGAAGCAGTTGCTCGGCGCGCGGGCGACCGATGCCGAGACGGTGCGTGAGCATCACGGCCATGGTGAGTCGTACCACACCCCGGCTCCCCCGGACGTCGTGTGCTTCCCTCAATCGGTTGACGAAGTTGCAGAGATCGTCCGGATCGCCGCGCGATTTGACTTGCCGATCGTTCCCTTCGGCGCCGGCACTTCGCTCGAGGGACACGTCCAGGCGTTGCGCGGTGGCATCACGATCGACGTCCGCGATCTGAACCGCATCACCCGCATCAGCGTCGATGACCTCGATGCGACGGTTGAAGCCGGCGTCACACGCCTGCAACTCAATAAAGCGCTTCGCAACACCGGTCTCATGTTCCCTGTCGATCCCGGCGCTGACGCGACAATCGGCGGAATGACCGCGACGCGCGCGTCAGGGACGACGGCAGTCAAGTACGGAACGATGAGAGAGAACGTGCTGGCGCTCACCGCCGTGCTCGCCGATGGCCGCATCATTCACACTGGAACGCGGGCGAGAAAATCAGCGGCCGGGTACGATCTGACCCGCCTGTTCGTCGGATCTGAAGGCACGCTCGGCGTGATCACCGACGTGACACTTCGCCTTCACCCGATTCCCGAAGCCGTTGCGGCCGCTGTCTGCGCGTTCGACACGATCAAGGGCGCGGTCGATACCGTCATCGCGACCATTCAGCTCGGCGTCCCGGTCGCTCGCATCGAGTTGCTCGATGACGCGCAGGTGGATGCCGTCAATCGTTACTCGAAGACGAGTTACACGGTCGCTCCGACGCTGTTCTTCGAATTTCACGGCGACACGGATCGGTACGTTTCGGAACAGGCGGCGACGGTCGAGGCGCTCGCAGGAGAACGCGGCGGACGCGGCTTCGAGTGGGCGACGCGGCTCGAGGATCGCGAGCGGCTCTGGCAGGCACGCCATAATGTGCACTTCGCCTCCCTCGCGCTACGACCAGGCTGCCGCTCGTGGGCCACGGACGTGTGCGTCCCCATCTCCCGTCTCACCGAATGCGTCGTCGAAACAAAAGCGGATCACGCCAACGTGCCGTTTCCGGTGTGTCTCGTAGGCCATGCAGGCGACGGAAATTTTCACGTGATCTATCTGCTCGATCCCGGCAGCGAGGAGGAACTGGCAGAGGCACGTCGGCTGAACGAGCGTATAGTGTCGCGCGCCCTCGCGATGGGCGGGACGTGCACCGGTGAACATGGTGTCGGTTACGGCAAGATGAAATTTCTGGAGGCCGAGCACGGCGAGGGTCTCGAGGTCATGCGCGCGATCAAACGCGCACTCGATCCCGACAATAGGATGAACCCTGGGAAGATTGTCAGTATTTGAAATGCTCAATGCTCAATGCTCAATCGCTCTCTCAACCCAGCATTGGACATTGAACATTGAACATTGACCATGATCATTGCGAGAGAGCCCGCTTCCCCGCCGCGATTACTTTCAAGATCGCATCGACGTCATAGACAGAACCGCCCCACGGGCCGCCACTGACATCCTGCAACGCCGCCCAGATCCGCGTTTCGTCCGGCAACTTCGCATCCGGCGCGAGATCAGGCCGCGGACTTCGCCGTTCGAGAATGCGCGTTCCGTCCTCTACCCCTGCATCGATGCCAGCTTCCCCAACAAGATTCAGCGTTCCTTCAAGCGTTCGTGTGTCGATCACAATCTCGATGAGGTCTCCATCGCGGACGCGTCCGATCGGTCCACCGGCGAGTGCTTCTGGGGAAACATGCCCAATGCACGCCCCGGTCGAGACTCCGCTGAATCGCGCGTCGGTGACGACCGCGACGCGTTTTCCAAACGGCAGATATCTCAGCGCGCCAGTCAGCTGATACGTTTCCTCCATGCCGGCACCGAGCGGTCCGCGGCAAATCAGGACGAGCACATCGCCGGCCTGCACCCGGTTCGACTTGATCGCCGCGATCGCGGCTGGCTCGGTCAGAAAAACTCTGGCCGGACCCTTGAGGCGATACACGCCATCAGCGCCAACCACGGAGGCATCGATCGCGGTGCTCTTGATCACCGAACCTTCCGGCGCAAGATTCCCATGCGGGAAGCACACGGTTGGTGTCAGCCCGCGCGCTCGAGCATTCGCCGGCGGCATGATCACGTCGTCGGGATCGATGCCGTCGCGCTCCCGCAACAGGCGCCGTAATGACTCGCGCCGCGCGGATGACTCCCACGCGTCGAGCTGCTGCTCGAGCGTCATGCCCTGCACGGTGCGGACGCGAGTGTCGAGCACACCAAGACGCCTGAGGTGCAGCATCACTTCAGGGACGCCGCCGGCAAGAAACACTTGAACGGTTGCGAAGTGTCGTGGACCGTTGGGAAGCGCATCGACGATGCGAGGAATCTGCCGGCTTACGCGTGCCCAGTCCTGCGCCGTCGGCCGGCGCAGTCCGGCCGCGTGCGCGACCGCCGGCAAGTGAAGGATTAAGTTCATCGATCCACCGAACGCCGCGTGTACTGCCAGCGCGTTGTGGACCGAGGCATCGGTCACGATCTCACGAAGGGGTGTGCCGCTCGCATCAAGGTCCATCAAGGCGATTGCCGATCGCCGCGCCATGTCGAGCCAGATTGGATGGCCGGACGGAGCGAGCGCCGAATGTCCGAGCGCCATGCCGAGCGCTTCCCCGACGACCTGCGCGGTTGCCGCGGTCCCGAGGAACTGGCATCCGCCACCGGGTGACGCACACGCATGGCAGCCAACATCTGCCGCATGCTCGAGCGTGATCTCGCCGTGCGCGAACCGTGCGCCGATGGTTTGAACGCGGGCCGTATCTTCTCCCTGCGTCGGAAGTAACGTGACGCCGCCAGGGACGAGCACGCACGGAAGATCGCGGCTCGCGGCGAGCGCCATCATCATTGCCGGCAGCCCCTTGTCGCACGTCGCGACGCCCATGACGCCGCGGCGAGTTGGCAAGGATCGTATGAGTCGCCGGAACACCGTGGCGGCGTCGTTGCGGAACGGCAGGCTGTCGAACATGGCTGTCGTCCCTTGCGATCGGCCATCGCACGGATCGGTGCAGGACGCGGCGAATGGAATCGCGCCGCGTGATTTCATCGCACGTGCGGCCTCTTCCATCAGCAGCCCGACTTCCCAATGACCAGTGTGATACCCGAGCGCGACAGGCGTACCGTCAGCAGCGCGGATGCCGCCGTGCGTGGAGAGAATCAGGAATTCTCTCCCGCTCATGGCGGCGGGCTCCCATCCCATGCCGGCGTTCTGCGACCATCCGAAGAGATCGCCGGATGGCCGCTCGCGGAGCATTTCCGGTGTGAAAGGTAACGAACCCGCGGGCCCGGTGACGCGGGTTCGAATATCGGTTAACGATGGATCGCCGGAATCGAATGGATTGGTAGTCACACATTGGATCTTAGCTCGTGTGGCTGACGTTGCGCCGCTTCTCGCTTTTCGCTTCTCGCTTCTCGGTTCGGGCTAACAGTCGTTCAAGTCTCGTGGCTTAGTCGCAAGGAACGAGAAGCGGCCATGAGGAGCGATTGTCACTGATGGTTTTCCGCACGCGATCTTAATGTTGCCGCGAGCGACTTGAGCCGCACGGCATCGGTCGCCGCGGCGGCCGACGCATCGTTCTCCAGATCGGTTGCGAGAGTCGTCAGCGCGTCGCTCACCGCGGGCGCTCCCTTGTCAGACGCACTCTTGATTCGATCCGCTCGCCCGAGCGCTGACTTCACTGCCGCCGCGCGTGTGGTCGTAATGCCCTTGGTTCGTCCGAGCTGGTCGAGATACGCGCGCGCAACCGCGGACGTTGGTGCCCAGGTGACTCGCTGCTGAAACTGTGCGTTGAATTCTGTCGAATGGACCTGGCTCGCGGCGTCGATTTCGTTCTGCGACAGGACGTCGCTGGGGGTCAATTTGAAAATATCGAGTCCGCGTGCGATTTCCGTTCCGTAAATGTAGCCGTTGTACCAGTACGTGGACCAGAAGCCGCCGATGATCAACCTCGCCGGATCGAGCGGGCCTCGATCGAAGAACGCGATTTCGACGGGATGCGCGGAGTCGGTGAAATCGAAGACCGACACACCTCCCTGATACCACGCCTGCGCCATGATGTCGCGGCCCGGGACCGGAATGATCGATCCATTGTGAGCCACGCAGTTCTCGGTGTCGGTCTGCGGCGCCGGCATCTTGAAATACCCACCGAACTTCAATTTGCGATCGACGATGTCGAAGATCGCGTCGGCGCCCCAGGTCATTTGATCAGTCGCGCGGCACCGCGGACGTGTGCCACCTCCCCACTCGTCGGTGAAAATCACTTTCGTTCCGTCGTTATTGAACGTGGCGGAATGCCAGAAGGCAAAGTTTGGATCAAAGACGGCATCGAGGCGTTCGGGATGCACCGGATCCGAGATGTCGAGCAAGATCCCATTCCCCGAACACGCTCCCGCCGCCAGGCCCTTTTCAGGGAAGACCGTGATGTCGTGGCAGCGGTCGGTCAGCGACGTCTTCTGCGTCCCCGGTCCGTGATCGCCGCCAGGCCAGAGACCCGATACCGCGCCGGTCCGCGGATCGGCAAAGATTCGCGGACGATTGATGATCCTGGCCGTCGCCGGCGCGGCCAACGGGACCTGGATGACGTCGATGCTGAACAGCGACGTATTCGGATCGCTCTTGTCGTCCGTGCAGCCGGCAAGCTCTTCGCCGGATCTCACGCGACTGGTGCCGGACCCATAGATGTAGATGTTTTCGGAATCCTTCGGGTTCATCACGAGCGTGTGCGTGTGCGAACCACGGCAGGTCTGCACCGCCGCGATCTGTTTCGGTTTTTTGACGTCGCTGATATCGAAGATCCGGACGCCGCGGAAGCGCTCCGGGCTTGCGGTCTCGGGAACACCCTGTGTGCCGCAGTCAATTCGCCCTCGGGTTTCCTCAACCGACATGAATAGCAGATGACCGTAAACGGAAACATCCCCTTGTCCACCCGGACAGACAACCGAGGCGAGCAACTGCGCTTTCTTCGGCGTTTCGATGTCGTAGGTATTAAAGCCGTTGAAATTGCCGACGAAGACGAGCGTGCCGCTGAACGCAAGGTCGGAGTTGGCGAAATTCAATGAAATGGGGGTTCGCGTCGGCGACGATGGCCCGGTGACCGTGTTGTCGCGCCCGTTGTCTGACGGGGATTCCGGCGGGACTTCAGGGCCTGCCGGCGTTTTTGGATCGAAGAAGCCTTCCGGTTTCGGCAGGCTGGCGACCAGATCCATATGCCGCGACACCTGACCGGCATCGCGGAGTCCAGGTTTGAGACCGACACGAGGATCCTGCTGCGCGTCTGCGCCGGCTGTGAACCACAGCACCGCCGCCGAGCAACAGGCCAACCGCACGACACCCGATTTCATTGCTGATACTCCTTCAACAAGCTGCGCATACGATCGATCTCCGCCCGTTGATCCGCGTCAACATCTGACGCGAACGCAAAAACATCCGACTCCTGCGCTGCGCCGGGCGTGCCGAACAGGTCCTTGACCATCACCAGTGCCCCTTCGTGATGCTTGATCATCCCTTCGAGAAAGAGCCGATCGAACTCGCGCCCCTTGGCGGCCGACAGACGCGACATCTCCTCGGCTGTCAACATGCCGGGCATGAGCGCGGCGCCCGCCATTGCGTGGTGTGCATGTGCCGACGGAACCTCTTCACCGCGCGTCGAGAGCCAGCGCTCCATCATCTTGATCTCGTCGGTCTGCGACACCTGAATGCGTTGCGCGAGCTTTCGCATCGCGTCACTTGCCGTGCGCGTGTCAACGAGATCGGTCATCTCCACGGCTTGCGCGTGATGGCTGATCATGCCCTGCATGAAGCGCGCGTCGGCGGCCGTGTGTCCAACCCGGGACATATCGACCGCCGCATTCGGGCCAATGACTCGTGTCGGTTCACCGGGGGCTCCCGGCTGAACGATGGGTGGGGTGGATTGCGCGGTCGCCCCGCACGCTGAGCAGGCGAGACAGAGAAGAGCAACCGCGACGAAGTGTTTGCAAGTCGACAACCTTCAAAGAATACACACAGTCGACCCGTCCAGTCATACTGTCCCGGTGCAACTGCTACTTATCGCGCTTGGTGGGGCTCTGGGATCGGTCTGTCGTTACGGGCTGTCGACGCTGGTCCAGCGCCTGTCCTCGCCGTTTTTTCCATACGGCACGTTCGTGGTGAACGTCCTGGGGTGCGTCCTATTCGGCGTCATCATGGGAGCGGCACGGCAGCGATTCGTGCTCGGACCTTCCGAGCGCGCGTTTCTCTTGATTGGCGTTCTGGGCGGATTCACCACCTTCTCAACGTTCACTTACGAAACCTTCGCGCTTCTGCAGGACGGTGAATTCGTTCGTGCCTCGATGAATGCTGGCGGCCAGGTCGTATGTGGCCTTGTCGCGTTGTGGGCAGGCTACGCCATGGTGTCAGCGCTGTAAGCCACGGAAAAACACCGGCCACGGAATAACACGAGCCACGGAATAACACGGAAAAACACGGGCCACGGAACAACACGGATGAACACGGATAGAACGCGCGAGGATAATCCATGAAGATTCCGACGGACGGCATGCTCCTCAGGATGTTCATTGGTGAAAGCGATAAGCACAACGGTCGTCCGCTCTACGAAGTCATCGTCGGCGAAGCGAGGGAGCGAGGACTGGCGGGCGCCACGGTCTGGAAAGGTTTCATGGGATTTGGTGCGCACAGCCGCATGCACACGGCGAAGATCCTTGAACTCTCGCAGGATCTGCCGATCGTGATCGAGATTGTCGACGCGAAGGAAAAGATCGAAGCGTTCCTGCCTGTGCTCGATGGACTCGTCGGTGAAGGACTCGTCACCGTGGAACCTGCGCAGATCATCTTGTACCGCGGCCCCGAGCAGCCGCGACGTCGAGGGTTGGCGTAGGATTAGGCATCATCAGTCAGTCGTATCGCGCGGCCTTGGGACTTCATCGCAACGTCGCCGTTCTCGCGGCGAGCCTCTTCGGTCTCGCCCTTGGCGAAGAGCTCTGGCAGGCGTACGTTCCGGTCTACCTGACGGCGCTCGGCGCTTCCGGCGTCGTCGTTGGCCTGTTCGGGTCTCTCAAAGATCTTCTCGACAGCCTGTATCAGTATCCCGGCGGCTGGCTGGCGGATCGGATCGGCCGCCGGCGTGCACTCTTTTTCTTCACCTGTCTCGCGACGGCTGGCTACGTCGTTTACGCGATTGCGCCGGCGTGGCCGATCGTCTTCGTGGGTCTTCTTGGCGTCATGGCGTGGAAGTCGGGGGCGTTCCCGACCACGTTTGCCGTCATTGGCGATTCACTACCGCGAGAGCGCCGTGCCGTGGCGTTCGGGGTTCAATCCGTGCTCGTGCGTGTGCCGCGGGTTATCGGCGCACCGGTTGGCGGGCTGCTGATCGCGAGCCTTGGCGTGGTCGCGGGGATTCGCGTCGCCCTGATCGCCACAGTAGCACTCGCCTTCTTCGTGCTGGCAGTGCAGTGGTACGGCTTTCAAGAGGAAATCGGGTCGGCTCCGGCGGCGCAGGACGATTCGAGTGCCGGCACGGTGTTCCGTGCCCTTCCGGTCTCGCTGAAACGACTTTTGACGGCGGACTGCATCGTGCGAATCGGCGAAGGGATCGCGGCCTCCTTCATCGTCCTGTTCGTCACGACCAGTCTGCACTACTCGGCGAGCAACTACGGCGTGCTGTATGCCGTTCAGCAGACGATCGCGATCCTGTTCTACCTTCCTGCCGGACGCCTGGCAGAGTTCACCGGCAGACGCCCGCTCGTGTTGCTCACGTTTGTGTTCTTCGCGGCGTTCCCGCTGGCAGTCTGGCTGGCGACGACGTTTCCGGCCCTCGTCGCCGCGTTCGTGATTGGCGGGTTGAAGGAGTTTGGCGAACCCGCGCGCAAATCGCTCATCGTTGACCTGGCCCCTGACCATCTTCGCGGTCGAGCGGTGGGCGTGTATTACGGCATCCGCAATCTGCTCGTCGTACCGGCGGGCTTGATTGGTGGATTGCTGTGGCAACGATCGCCCGCCCTACCGTTGAAAGCAGCGGCGGTCGTTGGCGCGATTGGGACCGTAGCATTCGCTATCAGTTCGCATCGCGAGACGGCTCTTCCGGTTGTTCGATGATGGCGTGGCTCGGCCTGATCACCGTCGTCATCCTGCTTGGCGTCATCGTCAGCCGGATGATGTCGCCGCTTGTCGCCCTGATCGTGGTTCCGGTCACGGCATCGTTGGTCGCCGGATTTGGTCTCGAGACGGCGAAATTCATGATCGCGGGGCTACAGCAGACGGCGTCTGTTGCTGCGATGTTCGTGTTTGCAATCCTCTACTTCGGCGTCATGACCGACGCTGGATTGCTCGAACCAGTAGTCGATCGGATCCTGCGTGCTGTCGGTACAAACCCCACTCGCATCGTCGTTGGTACAGCGCTCCTTGCCTTGCTCGTGCACCTCGATGGCTCCGGCGCCGTCACGTTTCTCGTGACTATTCCAGCGATGCTTCCTCTCTACGAACGACTCGGGATGGATCGACGCATTCTTGCGTGTGTGGCGTCGATGGCGGCCGGCGTCAACTTCCTGCCGTGGACCGGTCCGACGTTGCGAGCGGCAACGGCGCTTCACGTCACGACAACCGATCTGTTCAGGCCGTTGATTCCAGTGCAGGCGATCGGATTGGCGTTCGTGTTTGTCGTCGCGATTGTGCTTGGACGGCGCGAAACGCGCCGTCTTGGTCTCGTCCGCGTCGACATCACCGGTGCAGCGCCTGGTGTCATCACCGCGGATCAAAGCGCGTTGCGCCGCCCGGGACGATTCTGGGTGAACGCGCTGCTGACGGTCGTGATAGTTACCGTCATGATCAGCGGCGCTGTCGATCCGGCTGCGATATTCATGGTCGGCACGGCGATCGCCCTGATCGTCAACTACCCGGCCGCTGATATGCAGCGCGCGCGGCTGGACGCACATTCCAAAGCGGCGTTGACGATGGGGGCGATTCTGCTGGCGGCTGGATCGTTCACCGGGATCATGAAGGGATCGGGCATGCTCCAGGCCATGGCGTCTGCCACCGTCCAGGCCGTTCCTCCGTCAATGGCCATGCACATTCCCTTCGTGCTTGGCCTGGTCTCGATGCCGCTGAGCCTCTTGTTCGATCCGGATTCGTTCTACCTTGGCGCACTGCCGGTGATCGCTGAGGTCGCGAAGACCTTTGGCGTCCCTTCGATCCAGGTGGGCCAAGCGGCGCTTCTCGGTCAAATGACGACCGGGTTTCCGGTGAGCCCGCTGACACCCGCGACATTTCTGGTCGTCGGCCTGACCCGGATTGAGCTCGGCGAGCACCAACGATTCGCGGCCCCTTACCTGTTCGCCGCATCGGTGCTGATGACGGTCGTCTGCGTGTTGATTGGAGTGTTTCCGCTGTGAAGACCGTGCGCATTGGCTGCGGAGCCGGGTTCTCGGGCGATCGAATCGATCCGGCGATCGAGCTTGCCGCCAAAGGTGAACTCGACTATCTCGTGTTCGAGTGCCTTGCGGAACGAACCATTGCTCTGGCACAACAAGTGAAGGCTCGCAATTCGGAACTGGGCTACGACCCGATGCTCGTCGCTCGCATGGAAGCCGTCCTTCCTCGCTGCCGCGAACGCGGCACAACCATCGTGACGAATATGGGAGCCGCCAATCCATCAGCCGCCGCCGCGGTCGTGCGGCGAATTGCGCAGCGGCTTGGGCTCGAGGGGCTATCGATTGCCGCAGTTGTCGGCGACGATCTGAAGGACATCGTTGATCGCGGCGACTTCAGTGTGAGAGAAACCGGGGAGGCGATCCGATCGCTCGGCGGCCGGCTGGTATCCGCGAACGCGTATATCGGCGCCGAGCCAATCGCGCGGGCACTCGAACAAGGTGCTGACGTGGTGATCACCGGCCGCGCGGCCGATCCCTCGCTCTTCGTCGCGGCCCTCGCTCACGCTCACGGATGGTCGCTCGATGATTGTGACCAAGTCGGACGCGCAACACTCGTCGGACATCTTCTTGAATGTGGCGGTCAGATCACCGGCGGCTACTTCGCGGATCCTGAGTTCAAGGACGTCCCTGGACTCGATAACCTCGGCTTCCCGATTGCGGAAGTTCCCCCGCGAGGCCCGATCGTGATCACAAAGGTGCCCGGAACGGGCGGCGTCGTCACGCCGGCCACCTGCAAGGAACAGCTCCTCTACGAGATTCACGATCCCGCGGCGTACATGACACCCGATACGATGGCGGACTTCAGTCAGGTCCGAATCGAGTCAGCCGGGCACGATCGAGTCGAGGTGGACGGTGCCACCGGAGGACCACGTCCGGATCTGCTCAAGGTCTCGCTCGCATATCAGGACGGATTCATCGGCGAAGGACAGATTTCTTACGCCGGCGCCGGAGCGGAAG
The DNA here is from genome assembly GCA_046734955.1 of Acidobacteriota bacterium. Lineage (GTDB taxonomy): Bacteria > Acidobacteriota > Vicinamibacteria > Vicinamibacterales > 2-12-FULL-66-21 > JALZOC01. The sequence goes on along the minus strand of JBKPSH010000006.1, from coordinate 51,242 downwards.
GACGCGCACGTCTCGCCGCGGATGTTGTGAGACGGCGTCTCTCACGATGCGGGATTCACACGTCGGAAGTTCGCTGCGATCTCATTGGCATCAACGCATTGCATGGTTCATACCTGTCACGCCAACACGAATATCCTTATGAGGTTCGTCTTCGAGTTGCGGCGCGCACGAACACTCTTTTGGAAGCGCAGGCTGTTGGCAACGAGATTGAGGCGCTGTATACGAATGGACCGGCGGGCGGCGGCGGTGCCACGAGGGCAACGCGCGAAGTCCTGTCGCTCGCCTCGACGTTCATACCGCGCGAGCTTGTGCGCTGCCAGGTGCGGATGGAAGTGTCATGAAGCTCCGCACGATCGCCCATTCACGGAGCGGTGACAAGGGGACGATCATCAACGTTTCCCTGATCGTTTACGACCATCGCCACTATCCTTTGATCGTTCGCGAGGTCACTGCCGATCGCGTCAAGGCGCATTTTTCTGAACTCGCGACGGGGCACGTGATTCGCTACGAGCTGCCGCTTATTGGCGCGCTGAACTTCGTGATTCATGGAGTCGTTGGTGGTGGCGTCACACGAACGCTCGCCCTCGATGCGCACGGCAAGTCGCTGAGTTCGGCGCTTCTGGAAATGGACATTCAATTGGAGGAGTCGTGAAACGCATGGTGATGTCGTTGGGAGTAATCATGGTCTTTGCCCCGACGGTGGGAGCTCAGGCGCCGGCGCCCGTTGTTTCACCGGAAGTATCAGCCGATCGCCGGTTGACGGTGGGATATCGCGCGCCTGACGCGAAACAGGTAACCGTGGCGGGCGAGTTGGACGGGAGCCGCACCCAATGACCAAAGGCACGGATGGTGTGTGGAGCGTAACCATCGGGCCGCTGGCACCGGATATCTACACCTATGCCTTCACCGTCGACGGCACGGTCGCGCTCGATCCTTCGCAAACAGCGACAGCCCGCCATCTACTCATTTGGAAGCGCGCCCGGACTTGTTCAGGTATGTGGCGGTGATGAGCGGCGCCGTCACCGGAAAGGCGGATCAGATCTACTCGAAATTCCTCTCCACTCCCGAGCCGGCCAATAAACAGTTCAAACTGTTCTGGTTCGGCGTCGGCAAAGACGACATGCTGACCGGGCCTGGCGATCGCGACTTCGAGCAAATGCTCACGAAATATCGGATAACTCACACGTCGCGAGTGACCGAAGGGCGGCACGAGTGGACCGTCTGGCGCCACCACCTGAATGAGATTGCCCCGCTGCTCTTCAAATAATTCTGTCGATTTGGGGTGACGGCGTTCGACTGAGTGTCAGGAGGGCCTGCGATGAAGTACATGTTGCTCATTCACAACAGCGAACAGGCGCTGAACGCGCTCAGCGAGGGCGAGCTGAAGCAGATGATGGCGGACTTTCGGCGATTCTCTGAAGAAATTCAGACAAGCGGCCACTATCGGGCCGGGTCGCAACTCGCGCCGACCTCGCTGGCGACCGCGGTGCGGGTGCGGAACGGAAAACGCCTGGTGACCGATGGTCCATTCGCGGAAACGCGCGAACAGCTGGGCGGTTACTACTTGGTCGAAGCGAAGGATCTGGACGAGGCGATTGGCCTGGCGGAGCGAGTGCCGTCGGCGAAGATTGGCACAATCGAGATTCGACCGCTCCTCGAAACACCGACGCCTGCAGCGGTTTAGTTTCCAGCTTCCAGCTCCCAGCTCCCAGCCTTGAATCGACTGACCGCGCTGGAAGCCGGAAGCTGGAAGCTGAACACTCAATTCTTTTTGTACGTCATCTTCGTCGTGATCGGCGCACCGCCGCCCTGAAAGTCTGGGCGCGTGGATTCAACGACGAGATTTCCCGACGAGTCGAGCGACAGCACGGTCTTGAGTTCGGCGAGATTTCCGCCGAAATCCATCTTCGTGTTCAGAAGGAGCTTGCCGCCATCCCACTTCGTGGTTGAGAGCTGATCGACGCTGTTGCCCTGAAAGTTCAACACGTTCCGGCTTTCAGATCCGTCGAGCTTGTAGTTGCTCGTAAATGTCCCCATCTGGTTAGTCCGCGTGATGGTGATCGTCGAGGCGTCCTGGGTGATCGTCGCCTCCTGGCCAAGTCCACCCATTCCGCCCTGCGGCGTGTTGGCGTCCGGGACGAGCGTCCACTTACCTGCGAAATTTGGCGGCGCCTGCGCGGCCGCAATGGTCATCGACGCGGCAACGGCGAGAACAGTCAATACACGTGTCATGAAACCCGCTCCTTCAAAATGGCGCGGTCTAAAGACCGCGGCCTACGCCTGCGTGTGTAGGATTGCGTGGAACATTATCGGCCCGTACGCCGGGACCAGGTCGGCCCCGCACGCTGCGGCACATCGAGCGCGGTGAAGACGCCGATTGTCTCCATGCGTTCGACCAGCCGTTCGCGTTCCTGTTCGAGTGCGTGGAGCTCGTCACCAAAGTCGGCTACGTGTTTTTCGTAGACGACCATTTCTCCCCAGTACTCGACGAGCACATATCGCGACTCCGTGCCGATGTCGCGCAGGAATGAGCTACCGAGGAACGAGCGGCTCCGACGCGACAACTTCGTCCATTCGCCATCGGCCCCGTAAAACCGCTCGAAATCCTCCCCGGCCCCGGGCCGGACCTTGAACTGCCACACCACTGCAACCACAAACCGCCTCCGCGCGTGGACTAGTATACGGGGAGCATGTGGAGTCTGTGTTACTTCACTGCTTCATCCGAGTTCGACGGCCATCAGGGTCTTTCGGTCGCGGATATACAGCCGCGTGCCGACAAGGACCGGCGGCGTCCATGACAGGTGAGTGAGCAGTGATGCTTTCGCCGCGATCTTGAATCCCTGCGGCGATGGATAGGCGATCATGAGATTGCCGTCCTGATCGAGTGTGATCAGTTTTTGATCCGCCCAGACGAACGTCGCCTTCTCGATGCTGCGCTCTTGCCAGTAAATCTTCCCTGACCGCGCGTCGACGGCGCTCAGAATTGCCTGGCTCCCCTTGCCGCCGCTCGAAAAATAGATGGCTTCCCCAATTCGCATGGCGTTCCCGTGATGCAGCCTGAGGCGATTGGAGCTCCATAACTCCGTGGCAACGGTCCGCTGTCCGTTTCGCTTCAATTCGATCATTTTCGAACCTGCGTTGTATTCCGACGAAACGAACAGCAGGTTGTCCGGTCCCCAGACCGGCATCGCCACCGCAATCGAGTAGTCCGCCTTGAACGGCACCTGCCATTGCAGGTCTCCATTGTGCGGATTGACGCCGATCACCGCGCCGTCCATCACGAGCGCGACTTGCTCGAGGCCGTTGACGTCGATCAGAATCGGCGACGAATAGACGTTTCCATAGTTGTTCTGGCTCCACGCGACCGAACCATCAGCCTGGCGGAAAGCCATTACTGCTTTTCCCGCGCCGCCCACCGGCACGATCACCGAATCGCGAAACGCGATGGGACTCGATGCGTAGCCGTACATCATCCGCGAGCCGTGATGATCGGCCCACAGTTGCTGGGTCCAGACCACCTTTCCGGTTTTCTTGTCGAAGCACTGCAGACGTCCCGCGACACCCGCCGTGATCACGCGATCGCCGACAACCAGCGGCGTCGCGTACGGCCCATTCCCCATTTCCGGCGCATCGCTCTGAAACGTCATCGGCGTGGTGTACTCCCACAGCGTCTTGCCATCGCCGGCGCTGGCAGCCAGCACGACCTCCTGGCGCGGTCGGCCGTACATCGTGTAGAGCACGCCATCTTCAACGGAGGGCGACGAGTAGCCTTCCCCGAGCGGTCGCTGCCAGACGATCGGCGGGCCGCTTCCCGCCCAGGAGTCCTTGATCCCGGTCGCCTCTGTCTGGAAATTCCGGTGCGGTCCGCCCCACTGCGTCCATGCGGGGGCCGGCGCAGCCGGTTTCGGCGCTGGAGTTGGAGCTGGCGCGGGAGGCTTCTTTTGCGTCGGAGTCTTTGAGCGCTGTTGCAGAACTGGCGAGGCAAGTGCGATTGCCAGGAACGTTCGTCGATCCATGTGCCCTTCCTCTTCGGGTTAGAAGTCTGCCACGCTCTTAGACGATTGACCTCGCCTTTCTGGCGAGTCGTGTGACGTAATTGACTCATTGGACACCGATTCCCACCAGAGGTACCAGAGATTGCAGAGAAAACGCTGAGCTCACCACTGCAACTCAGACACCCTGTCGATTTCCTGCTGCCTCGTTCGACCATTGGATAAGAGCACGACATAAGAAAACGGATACTAAATGCAAACGGAGAGATGAAGATGCGATTCATGATTCTGGTCAAAGCGACGAAGGACTCGGAAGCCGGTGTCATGCCGGATCAGAAGCTGCTGGCCGACATGGGCAAGTTCAATGAAGAGCTCGTCAAGGCGGGCATCATGCTCGAAGGCGAAGGACTCCACCCGAGTTCCAAAGGGGCGCGCGTGAAGTTTTCCGGCGACAAGCGAACTGTGATCGATGGCCCCTTTCCAGAGACCAAGGAGCTGGTCGCAGGCTTCTGGATCTGGCGCGTCAAGTCGAAGGAAGAAGCGATCGAGTGGGTCAAGAAGTGCCCGAATCCAATGCCGGGCGAGTCGGAGATCGAGATTCGTCAGATTTTCGAGGCCGAAGACTTCGGCGCCGAGCTCACGCCCGAGTTGCAACAGCAGGAAGCCAGAGTTCGGGCGCAGGCGGAACAACTGAAGAAGCGGTGACCGAACATGGACTAACATGCTCAGTTCGTTTTCCTGGAGTGTGGGCCTGGAAGTCTATCTGATTGACGGCACGTATGAACTGTTCCGCCACTTTTACGCGCTGCCGTCGGCGCGCGACGACGACGGTCGCGAAATCGCCGCGGTTCGAGGCGTCGTGGGATCGGTGCTGGCAATGTTCAACGCGGGCGTCACGCACCTCGCTGTTGCCACCGATCATGTGATCGAATCGTTCCGCAACGATCTCTGGTCTGACTACAAGACCGGTGCGGGAGTCGATCCGAACTTGTTGTCCCAGTTTCCACTGCTCGAGGAGGCGCTCGCGGCGGCGGGTGTAGTGGTCTGGCCGATGGTCGCATTCGAGGCCGACGATGCACTGGCGGCCGGCGCCGCGGCGGCGGCCGGCGATCCGCGCGTGCAACGGGTGATTATCTGCACGCCCGACAAAGATCTCGCGCAGTGTGTCCGCGGCGATCGCGTCGTCCAGCTCAATCGACGCACACGCGAGACGCGCGACGAACCCGCGGTCGTTCGGAAGTTTGGCGTCCTTCCCCAGTCGATGCCCGACTATCTCGCCCTCGTCGGTGACGCCGCGGACGGATATCCTGGACTCAAGGGATGGGGCGCGAAATCCACGGCCGCTGTCCTGGCGAAGTATCACCATCTCGAAGCCATCCCGGAGGATTGGCGCGAATGGCGCGTCAATGCCACCAGCGCGAGTGCGCTCGCTCGCAGGCTGGGTGAAGAACGCGATCGTGCGCTGCTTTTCCGCACGCTGGCGACGCTGCGAACGGATATTCCTCTGTTTGACGACGTCGAAGCGCTTCGGTGGATAGGCCCCACCGCGAGCTTCGCCGACCTTGCCGCCCGGTTCGATCGCGCGGTGACTGACGATCGTCGCGGGACGTCTCGATCGTTCATCACGCCACTCACACGTTAGTAAGGTGCCGCGCTTCCTGTTGATGCCTGTTGGTTCGAGCGGCGACGTGCATCCATTCATCGGCATCGGCCGTACCCTTCGCGCTCGCGGCCACGACGTCACGATACTCACCGCCGAGCCATTCCGCGCCATGTGCGAACGTGCCGGGATCAGTTTCGTCCAGCTTCACTCCGAGGCGGAGCTCGACGAGATGACGAAGCATCCGGATCTCTGGCACGGCCGCAAAGGACTGACGCTGATCCTGCGGAAGATCGCATCCATGCTGCGCGCTCACTACGAATTGATCTCGTCGGGGTACGAGCCTGGACGCACAGTGCTCGTCGCGCACACGCTCGCATTTGCGGCGCGGGTGTTCGAAGATGCGCATCACGCGCCTGCCGCGACAATACATCTGGCGCCGTCGATTTTCCGATCCGACTTTCAGCAGCCGGTGTCCACGACCGGTGTCGACGCATCAGGGCTGCCACGATGGGTGAAGCGATCCGCGATGTGGCTGATCGATCGTTTGCTGCTCGACCCGCAAATCGTCCCGGCGTTGAATGAACTGCGTCGCGACCTGGGTGTCCCGCCGGTTTCGAGAGTCTTCAGGCAATGGATTCACTCGCCGCAACGTGCGATCGGACTCTTCCCGGAATGGTTCGCTCCCGTTCAACGGGATTGGCCGCCGCAACTGCGACTGACCGGTTTTCCGTTGTACGACGAGTCAGACGTGCATGCGCTCGATCCCGCCCTCGAGTCGTTCTTGAATGCTGGCTCACCGCCGATCCTCTTTACTCCGGGCACGGCGAATCGCGCGGCAACGCAGTTCTTCGTCGCGGCGCTGGATGCGACGCGTCGTTTGAGGCGCAGAGCACTGTTCCTGACTCGATATCCCGGGCAGTTGCCGAAAAACCTGAGTGACCAGGAACGGGTCGAGTCGTACGTCCCGTTCTCGCGGGTCTTTTCCCGGTGTGCCGCCATCGTTCATCACGGCGGCATTGGCACTTCCGCACAGGCGCTCGCCGCCGGTGCTCCGCAATTGATCATGCCGCTCGCGTTCGATCAGCCTGACAACGCGACGCGGTTGTGGCGGCTGGGCGTGGCGCGATGGATTCGCCCGAAGGAATTCCACGGCGATCATGTCGCGTCGCAGCTTGCCGCGCTCATCGATGACGAGCACGTCGCGGATCGTTGTCGTCACTGGTCCGATGAAATCCGCCGCCGTGACGCTTTAACCGATACGTGCGCGCTGCTGGAGGCGGTCAGACGGGGTCAGACCACGGTTTGACCCTGCTCTGACCCGCGTCTGACGCCCCTCTGACCCCACATTACAATCCTGCTGCTTGTGGGACGTTCTCGTGAGGGCAGGACGACAACTCTGACCCGATGGCTCTCTGAAGTCATTGACCCGCCGATATTTACTCCGTCAGGTCGGCGGGCAGGATCCTTGCGGCGATCGACTGGTCCACATGCGACTACCGCCGCGGGGAGGGCGTATGAAGAAAGTCCTGTATGTTGCGATCGCGTTCCTGCTGATGACCACTGTCGCCTTCGCCGACGACTCCGACAAGGGTCACTCGAACGGGAAGGGAAAGAAGAACGCGGGCGCCGAGCGGGTGAGCGCGAACGGAACGAACGTCGCCGTCAACGTCGTGTTCCTGCCGAATGACGTCCGGATCATCCGCGGGTATTACGGGACGCGATTTCAGGGGCTGCCTCCGGGACTCCAGAAGAAGTATCGCCGCACGGGTCAGCTGCCTCCGGGATGGGCGAAGAAGATGGAGCCCTTTCCAGTTGCGCTCGAGCACCGGATCGCGGTTCTGCCGCCGGGGTATTCGCGAGGCGTGATTGACGGCCACGCGGTCCTCTACAATCCGCGCACGCAGGTCATCTTCGACGTAGCAGTGTTGTTTTAGGTCAACCTCGCGCGTCCGTCGCCCCACCTCGACCATGCCTCCAGCACACACCTTGCAGGCATTGCCTGCGGAGGTGTATGCATGGCGAAGTACGGAAGATCCGCCTCAAAGAACGTCGAGTCGGCGATGCGCCGCAAGAAAAAGGGCACATTGAAGAGTGGACGATCCGGTAAGCGCGTCACCAGCCGCAAACAGGCGATCGCCATCGGTCTCAGCGAAGCGCGCGAAAAGGGCGCGAAAGTTCCACGCAAAGGCTCGCGCAAAGGTGCGCGGAAGTCCTCGCGCAAACGCTCGAGCAAGAAGCGCTGACTCGTCCGCGCAACCGCATCGCATGTGGTAGAGTTCCCGCCGCCACGAGCCGTCGATCGAGGCTCGTGTCGGATGGTGCATGATGCGAAACTCTACGCGCTGCCTGGCCGTTGCGGTCGCGGCTCTTTCGATCGCCGCAACGCGGCGTGGTTCTCCGGAACGAGATCCGATCCCGCCGGCCGCGTGTGAATCGCTGTCGACGATGACGCTCGTTAACGGGCGCATCACGTCAGCTTCCGCCGTGCCCGCCGGTGGGTTCACCCCTCCCGGGTCGAACGCAACCGCCGCCACTCCGGCCTATCGCTCGCTCCCAGCGTTCTGTCGCGTTGCCGCGACGCTAACGCCGGCAACCGATTCAGATATCAAGATTGAAGTCTGGATGCCCGTAGCGAACTGGAATCAGAAGCTGCAGGCAGTCGGCAATGGCGGTTGGGCGGGCACGATCTCGTATGGTCCGATGGCTGCCGCTCTCGCGAATGGATACGCGACAGGAAGCACCGACACCGGCCACTCGACGCCAGGCGCGTCGTTCGCGATGAACCATCCGGAAAAACTGATCGACTACGGTCACCGGGCAGTTCACGAAATGACGGTTCAGGCCAAGGCAATTGTTGCGGCGTTCTACGGCGGCGGTCCGAAACTGTCGTTGTGGAACGGCTGTTCGACAGGAGGACGGCAGGGAGTAATCGAAGCGTCGAAATATCCAGCCGACTACGAGGCGATCATTGCGGGCGCAACGCCGGTGACGACGCCGCGACTTCATGGCGTGCGGATACAGTTCAATCGAATGGTGCACCGCAGCGCCGACAGCTACATCCCACCTGAGAAGTATCCGGCAATTCATGAAGCCGCGCTGCAAGCCTGCGACGCGCGCGATGGCGTGAAGGACGGCGTCATCGATCGACCTGACCGCTGCTCGTTCGACCCGGCGGTCATCCAGTGCAAAGGCGACGACGGTCCCACGTGTCTCACTCCGACGCAGGTAGAAACGGCGCGCGCCATGTACGGACCGGTCAAAGATCCCAAGAGCGGCGCGATTCTCTCGTTCCCCATGCTCCATCCCGGCTCCGAACTTAGCTGGGCGACACTCGGAGGGCCGCAGCCCTATCAGATCGCCACGGAGGCGTTCCGATATGTTGTGTTCAACGACGCGTCCTGGGATCCGGCTTCCTTCAATGCCTCGACCGACATCACGCGCCTCGAACGTCAAGCCACGGGAATCGAGCCACCGTCGACGAACCTGAAGCCGTTCTTTTCGCGCGGCGGCAAGCTCCTCATGTATCACGGATGGGCGGATCAGCAAGTCGCGCCGCTGAATAGCACGACGTATTTCGATGCGGTCGTAAAAGATTCAGGAAAAGACGCGGCGGGAAAATCAATCGCGCTGTATCTCGTGCCCGGGATGGGACATTGCCAGGGTGGCACAGGTACCGATGCGTTCGATAAAGTGGGGGCGATGGAAGAGTGGATCCGCACCGGGTCTGCGCCGGTGCGGATCGTTGCCTCTCATCGTACCGCCGGTGCCACGGATCGCACGCGTCCGCTCTGTCAGTATCCGCAGGTCGCCACCTACACAGGATCGGGCAGTACGGACGAGGCGTCGAATTTCGTGTGCACCGCCGGACGATAACTATCAGCGTCAGCGCGGATTATCGCCGACGTCGCGTCGCAACAGCGGTGGCCGAGCCGCCCTTGCGCCCGCGTGCCGGAGCTTCTTCCTCCTCTTCCTCTTCGTCTTCCGGATGTGCCGCGTCGGCGGCTTCCTGATTGATTCCGCCTTCGGCGAGCGACGACAATTTTTTATCGGCCGCTTTTTCTTCGTCGAGAATTCCCTGGAGAAGATTCGTGGCCTCCGTGTGCCCCATACTCTGGGCCCACGCGATCAGCGTGCCGTAGGCAGCCATTTCATAGTGCTCGGCCCGCTGACCGGCGGCGATTAGACACGCGTCCATCGTCGCGTCGTCGAATTCCTCCTCCATGATCGACTTGCCTTCCTCGATGATTCCCGCAATTCCCTCACAATGTTTTCCGCGAGGCTTTTCATCAAGGGTTTCGAATACCTGCTCGAGGCGCTCGACGTGTCCTCGCGTTTCTTCGAGGTGTGTTTCGAAGGCGGCGCGCAGATCGTCGGACGCCGCCGCCTTCGCGAGTTTCGGCAGCGCCTTGATCAGTTGTTTTTCGGCATCGTAGGTATCGCGCAATTCTTCGATGAACGCATCGTGCAAGGTTCCCGCTTGAGCCATGTTTTGTGCCTCCTGTCCAACTCGTTATCTGTTCATGCCTGCCCATCCGGTTTCATCACCACCTTCACGCAGGCATCGCGTTTGTCGCGAAACACGCGATACATCTTCGGCGCGTCGTCGAGAGTGACGCGGTGGGTGATGATGAACGACGGATCGATTTCTCCGCGTTCGATTCGCTCGAGCAGCCCCGGCATGTACTTGTGCATGTGGGTCTGCCCCATCTTGAGCGTGAGTCCTTTTGCAAATGCGGCGCCGAGTGGGAACTTGTCGAGGAGTCCGCCATAGACTCCCGGGATCGATACCGTCCCGCCCTTGCGGCAGCAAGCAATCGCCTGCCGCAAAGCATGAGGACGATCGGTCGCCATGTACATCGTCGTCTTCGCCAGGTCGTACCATGCGTCGAGAGTCGTTCCGTGCGCTTCCAAACCAACCGCGTCGATACAGGCATCCGGTCCTTGCCCGCCCGTCATTGCCCTCAACGCTTCTGCAACATCGACTTCCGAATAGTCCAGGACTTCGGCGCGACTGTGCGTTTGAGCCATGGTCAATCGCTCGCGGAATCGATCGATCGCGATCACGCGTTCGGCGCCAAGAAGGAATGCGCTCTGAATCGCGAACTGTCCAACCGGTCCACACCCCCAGACGGCGACAGTGTCTCCCGGTTTGATCTGGCAGTTGTCGGCCGCCATATAACCGGTGGGAAGAATATCGGACAGGAACAACACCTGTTCGTCGCTCAGCGACGACGCAACTTTCAAGGGGCCGACATCGGAAAAGGGCACGCGAGCGTACTCAGCCTGACCACCTGGGTAACCGCCGTACATATGTGAGTAGCCAAATAGCGCCGAACCCGAGAAGCCGGTGATTTGCTCCAGCATCCACGCATTCGGGTTTGAGTTGTCGCAGAGCGACCACAGCTGTTCCTTGCAGAAGAAACAGTTACCGCAGGCGATGGTAAAAGGCACGACCACGCGATCGCCGACGCGCAGCTTATTGTTTCCGCGGCCGACCTCGACGACTTCCCCCATGAACTCGTGTCCGAGCACATCGCCCCTCTGCATTGTCGGGATGAAACCGTCATAGATGTGCAGATCGGATCCGCAGATCGCTGTCGCGGTGATTTTGATAATGGCGTCGCGCGGGTTCAGGATCTTCGGATCTGGAACGTTCTCGACGCGGACGTCTTCCTTCCCGTAATAACAAACCGCTTTCATTCTCAACTCCCCAGGTTCTTGGCCGTCGCGTGGGGGAACTCTCCGGCTTCGAGCAGCTGCTTGAGCCGACGCAGGTCCTCACGAACGGTGTGTGACGGTTCGCGGCCGAACACCGTGGCGATGAACGAACCAGCCCGGCCGGCCGGCGGCGCGTACTGGAAGTGAACTGAGACTTGTGTACTCCGTCCATTCCGGGCCGTATCGAAATTGACCGAGCCAGCAGTAACCACATCGCCTCCGGGCAGTGACTGCCAGCCGATCAACTTGTTTTCCTCCTCGTTGATGATTTCCGCATCCCATTCGACTCGCGTGCCCGCCGGCCCCTTTGCGACCCAGTGTGAACGTCCATTGCCGCGGTCGGTCACCTCATCGAGGTAGTTCGTGAATTTCGGCAGGTTTTCGAGGTTGCGCCAGAACCGGTAGACCTCATCAATCGGTTTTTCGAGACGCACTGATTCGTGCACATGAACGCCCCGTTTTCCTCCGAGCGCGGCGCGATTAACCGCTCGTGCTGAATGTCCGTTTCGCGTTCGCGGCCAATCGCCCGCCAAACCGCGATAAGCGATCGGCGTTGCTGCCGCCGCGAGACAGACGCCCGGAAGACTGCGACGGCTGAGCCCGTACGCGACGACTGCCGTGGCGGTCGTGAGTGCCGCGACACGTTCGAGCGCACCAATCGTCGGGCGGTGCGAGATTGCGGGAAGTGTTGTCTGCATGTTTCGCATGAGATGAGTGACTCCGAACTTTGAGTAACGATCGCTCGCAAACAAGCACGCGATGTACCAGTCAGGCCACGGTCGAAAGACCGTGGCCCTACACCTGTCACGAGGGTACCGTCTGAAGACGGTGGCCATACACCTATGGCTTGCGACGAGCGTTGCAGGTCTCGCGCGCGGTCCTTAGACCGCGCGAAAGAGCCACTCTGGCGATTGCCTTGCTTATCCGTATGCGTGCGCACGGGCGACATAGTTCAGTCGGTCCTCTCGCCAGCAGGCACACAGGCCTCATCCATTCATCAACTCTGGTTGCTGATGTTGTGGACCACGACGATCGTGTGCGTCGTCGTACTTGGGTTCATTGCCGTAGCGCTCCTTCGCCGCGCGAAGGGGGAAGCGACTGTCCGGATTCCGGCGGGCCCTGAGCCGTCGCTCACGCGAGCCGTCTGGGCAGCGACGACACTAAGTGTGCTCATTCTGGTGATGCTCTTGATTGCGAGCATCTTGATCACGCGTGGAGTGGAATCAGTTCAGGCATCAGGAGCCGTAACGATCAAGATCACTGGACACCAATGGTGGTGGGAGATCGAGTACGAGGACACCGTGCCGAGTCAGCACGTGCTCACTGCTAACGAGCTTCACATCCCGGTTGGAAGACCGATTGTGTTGAAAGTCTCATCGCGCGACGTGATCCACAGCTTCTGGGTTCCGAACCTGCAGGGGAAACGCGATCTCATCCCTGGATATACCACTGCAATCTTCCTGCAGGCCGATCGTCCGGGAATCTTTCGTGGTCAATGCGCGGAATTCTGCGGGCTGCAGCATGCACATATGGCGCTCGACGTCGTCGCCGAATCCGCCCCGGAATTCGATCGCTGGCTGGAAGGGATGCGCAAGCCGGCTCCTCCGCCTCAGACCGATGAACAGCGAAGAGGACACGACGTGTTCATGACTCGTCGCTGCGCCGGTTGTCACGCGATCAGCGGTGCCGAGGCATTTGGCCAGATGGGTCCTGATCTGACGCACATCGGAAGCCGCAGCACGATCGGCGCCGGGACGTTGCCGAACACGCGAGACCACATGAACGACTGGGTGAAGAATCCCCAGGCGAGTAAGCCCGGCAACCAGATGCCGCCAAACCCGGTCTCTGACGAGGAGAGCCGCGCGCTGCTCGCGTATCTCGAATTCCTGAAATGACCACGATGACGCGGACGGCGCTCGGTGACCAAGACTTTGAACGCCTGGAGACAACCTGGCGTGATCCGATCGGGTTCTTCGGCTGGTTCTCGCATGTCGATCACAAGTCGCTCGGGCGCCGCTACCTCGTCACCGCGTTTGCGTTCTTTCTGCTGGCAGGCCTCCTTGCGGCGTTGATGCGCATTCAACTGTCGCGCCCCGACAACTCATTCCTCGGTCCCGACCTGTACAACCAGATTTTCACCACGCACGGCACGACGATGATGTTTCTGTTTGCCGTGCCGGTGATGCAGGGGCTTGGCATCTACTTTCTGCCGCTGATGGTGGGAGCCCGCGCGATTGCATTTCCGCGACTGGTGGCCTTCAGCTACTGGCTGTTTCTCTTCGGCGGCATCTTTCTCTACGTTTCCTTTCTCCTCAATGCGGGGCCGGATGTCGGGTGGTTTTCGTACCCGCCGCTCGCTGAATCGCTCTACACCCCGAGCAAACGGGCTGACGTGTGGGCGCAGTTGATCACGTTCACGGAGGTTGCATCGCTCGCGGTGGCGGTGTCACTCATTACGACTGCCTTCAAGCTGCGGGCGCCGGGAATGACGTTGAACCGTCTGCCCATCTTCGTCTGGGCCCAGGTGGTCACGTCGTTCATGGTGATCTTTGCGATGCCAGCCGTCATGGTGGCCAGCACGGCGCTGATCTGCGACCGTCTCGTCGGCACGCACTTCTTTGATGTCGAGCATCGCGGCGACCCGTTGCTCTTTCAGCATCTGTTCTGGTTCTTCGGTCATCCCGAGGTGTACATCATCTTCATTCCCGGGACGGGCCTGGTCTCGACCATCGTGTCGACGTTTTCGCGGCGGCCGGTCTTCGGCTACCTTGCGATTACGCTTTCACTCGTCGCGACCGCATTCATGGGCTTCGGACTATGGGTGCATCACATGTTCGCGACAGGCATCCCGCAACTCAGTCGCAGCTTCTTTACCGCCGCCAGCATCATCATCGCGCTGCCAACCGGCATTCAGTTCTTCTGTTGGATTGCGACGATGTGGTCCGGGCGCATCGTGCTCAAGACGCCGATGCTGTGGATGCTCGGATTCTTTTTCATCTTCCTGATCGGCGGGCTGACCGGTGTGATCCTTGCGGCAGTTCCCGTCAACATCCAGGTCCACGACACGTTTTTCGTCGTCGCGCACTTTCATTACGTGCTGATCGGCGGGGCCGTGTTTCCCCTGTTCGGCGCGATCTATTACTGGTTTCCGAAAATCACCGGCCGCCTCCTCCGCGAGCGCACCGGCCAGGTTGTTTTCGCGCTCCTCTTCGTCGGGTTCAATGTCGTGTTTTTCCCGATGCACATTCTCGGTCTGCACGGAATGCCGCGGCGAATCTATACCTATCCCGCCGCGATGGGTTGGGGGCCGCTGAACCTGCTTGCCAGCGCCGGCGCTGTGCTCATGGCGCTCGGTGTGGTTGTGTTTCTTCTCGATGTTGTCCGTGCGCTGCGTAAGGGCGAGCACGCACCGGACGATCCGTGGCAGGCCAGCACGCTCGAGTGGGCCACGAGCTCCCCCCCGCCGAACAGCAATTTTCTTCTTCCGCCGACGGTGGCTGGTCGTGATCCGTTATGGCAAAACCCCGCCGATCAGGCCGTCGTCGTTGGGCTGCGCACCGACGTTCGTGACGTCCTCGTGACGCATCTTCTGGACGCTGAGCCAGACCACCGATCCGAATTCCCTTCGCCTTCCATGTGGCCGTTCGTCACGGCACTGGCGACCACCGCATTGTTCATCGGATCGATCTTCACGCCGTGGGCCGTCGTCTGGGGCGCGATACCCGTCTTCATCTCGACGGTCGGTTGGTTCTGGCCGAAGAGTCCTGATGAGGGAGGCACGCAACCGTCGCCCGCGCGTCGCACTTTGCCGCGGCCCAATGAGACTCCTGCCGCGGGAGGCGCGATATGAGCGCCGCCCGCACGCTCGACGTCAGCACGCTGCCTCCCGGTGCATTTGGTTCGCGAAGCCTGATGTGGTGGGGCACCCTTGGCATCGTGCTGATCGAGGGCACCGCCTTCGCATTGGCCATCGGTGCCTACTTTTTCCTCGTGACGCGCTACCCCCACTGGCCCCCGGCCGGCGTTGGCGCGCCCGACCTGACGTGGGGAACCATCAATACGGTCGTTCTCCTCGCGAGCATGATTCCCAACGAGCTGGCGAAACGGTCCGGCGAGCACGTCGATCTCGCCGGGGTGCGGCTGTGGATGGCGGTGTGCCTCGTTTTCGGCCTCGCTTTCAATGCGATTCGCGTGTACGAGTTCAGGCATCTCAATGTGACGTGGGATCACGACGCGTACGGCTCCATTGTGTGGCTTCTGCTCGGCCTTCACACCACGCACATCGTGACCGATTTTCTCGACACGGCCGTGCTGACGGCGCTGATGTTCACAGGGCCGATTGAAGAGAAACGCTACGTCGATGTCGAGGAAAACGCTGTCTACTGGTACTTCGTCGTTCTCGCGTGGCTGCCAATCTACGGGGTGATCTATTGGGCTCCTCGACTGATCTAACGGCTGGCGATCTCCGCTGGCTGTCACCGTTACCGCTGTGGACCGGCATACTCGCCGGACCGGTCATGTTCGCGTTCAAGTTGACGGCAACGTACGCGCTCGTGAAGTGGGCGTGCATCACTGATCGTCAAGGTGTGCTGCATCTGATTTCAGTCCTGTCGATTCTTGCCGTTCTCGGTGCTGCGTGGATTTCGTGGGTGGCCCTGCAGCACACGGCCGGCACCCTCGACCCGGACGAAGGAACGCCAGAAGCGCGCGCTCGTTTCATGGCTCTCATGGGTCTCGCGTCCTCCGCGTTTTTCATTCTTGCGCTTGCCGCCAACGCGTATCCAGGGTGGGTGCTCGATGCTTGCCACTAGCCTTGCGATATTCGCGATCGTGTACGTCGCCGGCGTGATCCGGCTGTGGCGTCATGCGGGGTACGGCCGCGGCATCCGTCTGTTCGATGTCACTGCCTTCTCGGTTGGGTGGCTGACGCTGGTGGTGGCGTTGTCGCCGCCGCTCGACGAATTGAGCGAACAATCGCAGATGGCACACATGATTCAACACGAACTGCTGATGGTGATCGCGGCTCCGCTGATCGCGATCAGCCTGCCGCTGGTGGCGACGTTGTGGGCGATGCCGACACGAATGCGACGGCTGGCAATCGACGCCGCGTCGACACATGCTGTTGCACGCATTTGGCGACTGCTCACATTGCCGGTGTCGGTATTTCTTCTGTACGCGGTTGCGCTGTGGGTATGGCACATGCCTGCCTTGTATGACACCGCGCTCGCGCACGAGCCGGTCCACGTCGTCCAACACCTTTGCTTTTTCGGGACAGCAACGCTGTTCTGGTGGGGTATCGCGCACGGCCGCTACGGACGTGTGGGTTACGGCGCCGCGGTCGTCTATGTGTTTGCGACCGCCGTTCACAGCGGTGTTCTCGGAGCGCTGCTCACGTTCTCACCAAACGTCTGGTATCTGCCGTACGTCGAAAATCATCAGGGGGCCACAAGCGCCCTCGAGGACCAGCAGCTCGCGGGACTGTTCATGTGGATCCCTGCAGGCATTACTTTTATCGCCGGGGGCCTTGTTTTATTCGCTGCGTGGCTGCGCGAATCGGACAAACACACGCGGTTCGAAGCGGCGCTGCCGGCAGCTTCAACGCGGGTGAACGGATGAAAGCCTCATACTGCTCTCTTGTGGCTTCCGCCTGGGGGCGGAAGGCAAGTCGGGTCGCTTTAGCGCTCGTGGTGATGTTGCCGGCCTGTGGCGGAACGCCACCGCAGGGAGGCGTCCGAGCGGCCGCACCTCCCCCAGAAATTACCCCGGTCGGCCCCATTCCCGGTCCGGAGAGTGAACCGAGTGAGGCGGCCAATCCGTACGCGTCGGATCGTACGGCGATCGGCGAAGGGCGCAAGCTGTTCGTTTCCTTCAATTGTTCCGGTTGTCATGGTGGCCGTGCTGGTGGCGGGATGGGGCCGAGCCTGCGCGACGAGGATTGGATCTACGGCAACCGCAATGCTCAGATCTTCAGTTCAATCGCCGAAGGGCGGGCTCACGGGATGCCGGCCTGGCACAAGCAGCTCACCGCAGATCAAATGTGGAAGCTCGTCGCCTACATCAAGTCGCTTCGCACGCGGAATGAACCGCAGGCGCCACCGACAGAGTGACGACCGCGACACTCCCCCTCCTACCTGGCATCTCCTGGCGATCGTGGCCACGGCGTCTGCGGTCTATTCTCGTCTTGCTGTGTGCCGTTTCGGTGGCTGGATGCGGCAGCACAGAGGAGCTGCTGAACCAGCAGCAGAAGGCGCTCGTGTCGTTACGGTCGACGGTGATCGCGGTTGGTAACGCGTGGCTCGATCGCAATGTGTCGACGACATACGCTCGCACCGCGCTCGAGGCGACAGCCACACTGCTGGAGAAGGAACGGGCAAACGTTGCTGCCTCGGCCGATGCTCTGGTCGATCCCAGGGTTGCATCGGTGAGCGAGTCGCAAAACGAGCTCGCGCGGCAGATCGCCGCGCTGCGCAAGGCACTCGCGGATTCCGACGGGGCGGCTGTCCGGCAACAGATCGCCGCTGTCAGTTCGCGGCAGGGCCAACTGCCGTGAAGAAGATCTTCAACGTTCTGCTCGGGGTCGTCACCAGCATCGGCGGTTTCGTCGAAGCCGGATCGATCTCCACCGCCGCGCAGGGAGGCGCAGAGTTCGGCTTTGCCCTGCTGTGGGCGATTGCGATGGCGACGATCATTCTTGCGCTGCTCGCGGAAATGGCCGGCCGCGCCGCCACCGTTGGCAAACGATCGATGGCCGCCGCGGTGAGAGAACGGTTCGGATTTCACTATCAAATGGTTCCTCTTGGCGCCGAGCTGATCATCGACATCCTTCTGCTCGCAGCCGAGATCGGCGGCGTGGCCATCGCCGTCAAGCTGCTCACGGGAATCGGTTTTCAATGGTGGATCCTGCCGATTGGCCTCCTGGTTTGGCTGGTCATCTGGCTCGGGAACTTCACGATCATCGAGGACGGCGTCGGTCTTCTCGGCATGGTGACCGTTACGTTCGTCATAGCAGCGTGGCAGCTGCATCCCGACCACAAGGCAGTCGCCCAGGGCTTCATTCCTTCACTACCCGACCACGATCTCACACGCTATGCCTTCCTCACGATCAGTATCGTCGGCGCGACGGTGAGTCCATATTTGTTGAACTTCTACTCGTCGGGAGCGATCGAGGAGAAATGGACGGAGCCCGATCTCTGGATCAATCGAACCACGTCCTATCTCGGCATGGGATTCGGCAGCATCGTGTCGATGGGTGTCCTGGTGACCTCCGCCGTTGTGCTCGGCCCGCTGCAGCTCCGGGTTGATTCGTACGAGCAGGCGGCGTTGATGTTCGTTCCGGTCTTTGGTCACTGGGCAGTGACGTTGTTCGCATGCGCGCTTGGCGTCGGGTGCTTCGGCGCGGCGATCGAGATCACGCTGAATGCCGGCTACGTGCTGGCGCAGTCGTTCGGCTGGACATGGGGTGTCGACAAAGAGCGGCGCGACGCGCCCCGCTTCTGCGCGGCGTTCACGATAGTCTTGATGCTCTCGCTCGTTGTCGGACTCCTTGGGTTCGATCCGTTGCAGATGACTTTGATCTCGGTGGCGCTGACCGTGGTCATCATGCCCCTCATCGTGCTTCCCTTCCTGGTGTTGATGAACGACGAGCAGTATGTGCAGGAACACAAAGCCGGCCCCCTTTCGAATGGTTTTCTCGCCGCGCTGACGGTTCTCGGCGCATTGATGGCCCTGGTAGTCATTCCATTGGAAATCTTTGGAGGTTGACCACGGATGAACATGGATAAAAACGGAAACGGACAAACCATGGATGTTGTCCACGACGTTCTCGACAAGCACATCGTCGATCGCAACGGCCGTGAAATGGGTCGCGTCGACGGCATTGTGGTGGAAGTCCGTGAGAACGCGCCGCCGCGCCTCGCTGAAGTGCTGATCGGTGCGTCAGTGTTGGGCGCCCGCGTGAATCCTGTTCTCGGGCGCTGGGTCCACGGCCTGGAGCATGGCATCGGTATTGGCGACGAGCGTCCGATTCGCATCGCGTTCTCGCATGTCGACGCGATCGGCGAGAAGGTCAAGATCGATCTCGCGGCTGGCGAGACCGGTGCAGAGACGCTGGAGCGGCGGCTGCGGACGTGGCTGCTCAAGATTCCGGGAAGCCGATGAGCACCAGCGTCCACCTCGATCGTTTGATCGGCAGAAAAATCCTGACCGGCAACAATCGTCCGCTTGGTCGACTCGAGGAATGCCGCGCCGAACGCCGCGATGACTCATGGGTCATCACGGAATGGGTCATTGGCTCGGCCGGCCTCCTCGAACGACTCGGCTTCGGTGTGCGCATGATCCTCGGGTTACACCCTGGCAGGAGCTTCGTCGCCCGCTGGGACCAGGTTGACATCAGCGATCCCGAGAAGCCCCGCCTCACGTGTTCGATGGACGAGCTCCGGAAGACGTGAGTCTCTTTTTCCGTGCCCATGTCGATCTCGCAAAGTCCCGTTCGTCTATCCAACAGCTTGCCATTCGGCGGACAGCGCGTGAAAATGCGAGGTTGGTCCTTGCGTGAAAGGAGATCGAAATGGCGAAAGCAAAAAGCGCAATCCCAGAGGGATTTCACACCATTACGCCTCAGCTTGTTCTCGACAACGCCGCGGCGGCGATCGATTGGTACAAGAAGGGCTTGGGCGCCGAAGAGAAAGGACGCGCGGTCGGTCCTGACGGCAAGATCCTCCATGCCGAGCTGCGTATCGGCAACTCTGTGATCATGGTGAACGACGCGATGATGGGCGCTAAAGGGCCGAAGGCCATCGGCGGATCGCCGATGTCGCTGTGGATCTATGTCGAGGACGCCGACTCGCTATTCAACCGCGCGGTCACAGCAGGTGCGAAGGTTCTCGAAGGACCGATGGGCCGGATGGCGGACCAGTTCTGGGGTGATCGGTGCGGGGCGTTCACCGATCCTGCCGGCTACCGGTGGACGATCGCAACTCGCAAAGAGGATCTCTCGACGGAAGAAATGAAGCAGCGGCAGGACGAGTTCATGAAGAACTTCGCCCAGCAGAGCGCGCAGAAGTAAACGATGAGGCTTCCGCCGTCAGGCGGAAGCCTTTTTCAGGCGGAAGTCATCGTAGGTCCCGTCGCGTTCGATCGCTGGATCGTTCGCATGTAGAGGCTGAAAGTTCTGATTGTTAATCGACAATCAGCAATTTCAGTGTCCTATAATCACGCGATAGTCTCCATCCACCATGCCCAACGGCGCCTGACCGCCGAGCACATCGCGGCGCGGGCGCTGGTCGAGTCGGCAACCTTTGGCGACGCGGCGCCGAAGATCCTCGAGGCCATCTGCGAGGCCCTGGGCTGGGAGTTTGGCGCGCTCTGGCGCATCGACCGCGAGGCCGACCTGCTCCGCTGCGTCGATACGTGGCGTGCCTCGGTCGCTGACTTTCCGGAATTCGATCGCGTCAGTCGAGAGATGACGTTCACCCGTGGCGTCGGGCTCCCAGGTCGGGTCTGGAGTACCGGTCAACCGGTGTGGATTGCTGACGTGATCCGCGATCCAAACTTCCCGCGTGCGCCGCATGCCGCCCGCGAAAACCTTCACGGCGCCTTCGGGTTCCCAATCCTTCTGCGCGGCGACGTTCAGAGCGTCATGGAGTTCTTCAGCCGCGAGATCCGCCAACCCGATGAAGACCTGCTGTCGATGCTGACGAGCGTTGGCAACCAGATTGGCCTGTACGTGGATCGGCGGCGCGCGCAGGAAGAGCTCGATCGTTTCTTCGCCTTGTCGCTCGACATGTTGTGCCTCGCGGGGTTCGACGGCTACTTCAAACGGGTCAACCGATCGTGGGAGCGGACGCTCGGCTACAGCGAGGCCGAGCTGTTGTCGCGACCTTATATCGAGTTCATTCATCCCGATGATCGTGATGTCACGAAGATCACGGCAAGCCGGCTGTCGGACGGTCACGACATCATGTATTTCGAGAATCGGTATTTGCACAAAGACGGCACCGTCAGGTGGCTGCTGTGGACGTCGACGCCATTTGCGCAGCAACAGATTATCTATGCCTCCGCGCGCGACGTGACCGAGCAGAAAGCCGCAGAAGAGACGATGCGGAGCTACGCGCGCGATCTCGAACTCAGTCAGCACGCACTCGAGGAACAGACGGCGCGGCTGGCGCAGCTCGTGCGGGAACTCGAGCTCGCGAAATCGCGGGCCGAGGAAGCGGCGGAAACCAAGAGCGCGTTTCTCGCCAACATGAGCCACGAGATCCGCACGCCGCTGAATGCGATTCTCGGCATGACGACACTCGCCCTGGATACCAAACTCACTCCAGAGCAACGCGATTACCTCGACACGGTCAAGTCATCGGCGGCGTCGCTGCTCGCAATCGTCAACGACGTGCTCGATTTTTCACGGATCGAGGCGAAACGGCTCGACCTGGAACACACCGCGTTCGACCTCCGCGAAGCTGTGGGTGACGCCGCGAAAGTGCTCGCGCTTCGCGCCGCCGAGAAAGGGCTCGAACTTGCGTGTCATATCCATCCGGACGTCCCTGACGAAGTCCTCGGTGATGTTGGCCGGCTGCGCCAGGTCCTGTTGAACGTCCTCGGCAACGCCGTGAAGTTCACCGATGCTGGTGAGGTGGTGCTCGACGTCAACGTCGAAGAGGTCAATCCGGCGAAAGCGACGCTCCGTTTTGCGGTGATGGACACCGGGATTGGAATACCTGCCGCCAAGCAGCAGCAGATCTTCCAGGCGTTCACCCAGGCAGACGCATCGACCACCCGCCGATTCGGCGGAACCGGTCTGGGTCTCGCCATCGCGCTCCGCCTTGTCGAGCTGATGCACGGCCGGATGTGGGTCGAGAGCCACGCCGGACACGGAAGCACATTCTTTTTCACCGCCAGCTTTGATCGTCCCCAGATCGCGGCACACGAGCCGCTGCCCGACAAGACGACAGCCCTCGACGGTCTTCGTGTTCTCGTTGTCGACGACAACGCCACCAATCGCAAAATCCTCGATGAGATGCTCGCGAGCTGGCACATGAAGCCAACGCCGGTGGCGGATGCTCAGGCCGCGCTCGATGCACTCGGTGCGGCAGTGACCCGTGGGGAAACGTTCGATGTCATCGTTGCGGATCGACACATGCCGGACGTGGACGGCCTCATGCTGGCCCGCCGAGTGAGGCGCGGCAAGCACTTCGGCCGTACGCCAATCATCATGATGATGTCGGTGGGCGACGCCAAAGAGAACGACGGACGCGGAATCGGTGTCGACGCGTATCTCACCAAGCCGGTGAAGCATTCCGACCTGCTCGACGCGCTGGCGACGCTGTTTCGGGTTTCGACGCGGCGTCCGCGCCCGGAGCCTGCGCTGCAGCCATCGGCGCGGCCGCGAAGACGGTTGCGTGTGCTGCTTGCCGAAGACAACCTCGTCAATCGCAAGCTCGTCGTGCGATTGTTGGAGAAGCGTGGGCACCACGTTCACGCCGTCGACAACGGACGCACTGCGGTCATCGCACTGGCCTCCACCACACCGGGCTTTGACGTCGTCCTGATGGATCTGCAGATGCCGGAGATGAGCGGGTTCGAGGCAACTCACGAGATTCGCGAGCGAGAACGCGGCGGGCCGGTGCACGTGCCGATCGTCGCGTTGACCGCGCACGCCATGGCGGGAGATCGTGAGCGCTGCCTTGCTGCCGGTATGGACGGCTATCTGTCCAAACCGATCGAAGTGAATGATCTGATTACAACCGTCGAGCGTTTTGGCGGCAATGGCGGGGCTCCGGCCGACGTACACCAGCACGCATCCTCCCGGCGCATCGCGACGTTCGACGAGAAAACGGCACTGGCATACACCGGTGGCGATCGTCAGCTGCTGAAGGAAGTGATCGATCTGTTCCGAAAGGACTCTCCAGCAGCGCTTCGCCGCATCGAACGCGCGCTGCATAAACGCGACGCTGACGCTCTGCGAATGGCTGCACACGCGCTGAAGGGCGCAATCGCGACCGTCGGATCCTCGGCAGGGCGTGAAATTGCCGCGGAGCTGGAGATGCTGGCGAAATCGAGCCGATTCACTGACGCCGAGCGTGAATATGCGCACCTGCGGGAACTCGTTCAGGAGCTTGACGCGGCATTCGTCGCTGCCGGGCTTACCACCCGGAAGGCACCGAGGACGACTCGCGCTCGCCCGCGGGCGACGCGAGCCAAGCGGGGTCAAAGATGATGAAGAAGATCCTCGTCGTAGACGATGACTCGAGTACTCGTCACGTTTTGCGGAGAGTGCTCTCGGGCGCGGGGTTTTCAACGACGGTTGCCAAGGATGGCGTCGATGGCCTGAAGGCGCTCAAGAGCAAGCGGTTCGACTTGCTCCTGCTCGACGTGTGGATGCCGCGCATGAACGGTCTCGAAATGTTGGGCAAGCTGCCGGCCACGAAAACGCGCCCGCGCGTTGTCGTTATGACCTCCGACGAGGCGCCGCAGACGCTTCTCGAGGCCGTGCGCAAGCAGGCGTTCAAGTACGTGCACAAACCGGTCGAAGCCATCGCCCTGCTGCACACCGTGCGCGAGGTCCTTGCCGCTGCGGATCTCCCACCGGTGGAAGTGATTTCAGCCCGGCCGGAATGGGTAGAGCTGGTTGTGCCATGTACTCGCGAGGCTGCCGAACGTATTCACACCGTCATGGCGCAGCTTGACACCAATCTGCCTTCAGATCTTCGCGAGACGATCGGTTACGCGTTTCGCGAATTGCTGCTCAACGCGGTCGAATGGGGTGGAAAGCTCGATCCGAAGCGAAAAGTTCGGATTGCGTGCCTGCGCACCGAACGCATGCTTCTCTATCGAATCGCGGATCCCGGGCAGGGCTTCAAGCTCGATGACCTGCCGCATGCGGCGATCGGACAATCTCCCGACGATCCGATCGCCCATATGATGATTCGCGAGGAAAAGGGAATCCGGCCGGGTGGCTTCGGGCTGCTCATGGTGCGCAATAGTGTCGACGAGCTGATCTACAACGAGAAGCGCAACGAGGTGGTGTTCGTCAAATACCTCGGCGACAGCGCTGGGAAAGGGAGCGAAGGCCGATCCCGAAAGGCTCGTATCAAGGAGTCGTCATCGGCTTGATCCTGATCTGACGCCATCGAATCGTCAGCGGCTGTTTTGTCGTGATCCCCAGATCTGGATGCGCATTCACCTCGCGGTCACTGAGCCCGTGAATCTGCAGGCCGATGAATCCTTTCGGATGACTCTTGTAAACCTCTCCGTTGATCAGATCTTCGACGAGGTTCCCGTTGACCCACGTCTGAATTCGCGGCCCGTGCGCGACGATGCGGAGTTTGTTCCAGCCCGCATCGACGAAGTAGTGATGCCCCGCATCGATCTTCGCCTGTGACGAAAGCCAGTTGGTCCCCAGCGCTTCGCCGTACAACAGACCGGTTGCCGGCTCTCCTTGGTAGAAGCGCCGGATCTCGACTTGAGGTCCGTTCACACGACCGGCGGCCGATTCGAATCCCCTGCCCGTCGTCTGCAGCGGCCGGACCGTGCTTCGGATCTGGATCCCGGAGTTTGTGATCGGATCAATCGCGGTCTCCAGTTCGAGCTCGAAATCGTCGAACTCCTGCAAGGTGCAAAGGAAAGAATTCATGCCGGCGCTCGATTCAACCGTGCGGCCGATGATGGCACCGTCTTCGACGGTGAACCGGTGCGCGCCATTCATCTGCGCCCAGCCGGTCAATGACGATCCGTCGAAAAGATCGATCCAACCGTTCGAAGCGGCCGTTGTCGTCGATTGCCGTTCATCACCACTGGGCAGCGCAAAGGCGATGATCGAATCGCCTGACTTGGTCGCGTTCTTGCCACTGCCGCCTGCGGCAATCGCGACATATTGACGGCCGTCGATCATGTAGACACTCGGTGTTGCGTAGCCGCCCGCTGGCAATTGATATTGCCAGAGCACCCGACCGCTCGCTTTTTCGAATGCGCGGATCTTTTCATCCGCCGTGCCGGCGATGAAGATGATGCCGCCCGCGGTTGCCACTGCTCCACCGAAATTGAGGCTGCCCGTGTTTCGGATTCCCTTTGTGACGAGTTGCGGATACTCGCCAAGCGGAACTCTCCAGAGCAGATCGCCGGTCACGAGATCGAGGGCGTTCAGTGTGCCCCACGGTGGGGAAATCGCCGGCACACCGTTCTGGTCGAGGAACAACGGATACCCGTCGATCGTGTACCGCGCCGTCGGCGGCGCGGTGACTGATGCGGTGCTGATCTCACCCGGTGCCGTCTTCAGGTACGTCGACAACGCGCGCAGCTCTCGCGGCTGCAACTGACGGAACGCCGGCATCGCGTTTCGCCCTTGCGCGATGACTTTCTCGATGTCCTCGTTGGTGCCCTTGACATTGACAAGCGGCGGCGCCTGCGTCGGCGTCCCCTGTCGGTTCATGCCATGACATGCCGCGCACGTTCGCTCGAAGATTCTCTGTCCGAGCTGCGCCGGGTTTAGTGATTCGCCTTCCGTGTCGTGAACCGGACGCAGCCGGTTGATCGTCGGCACCTCGTTGACGTTGACGTAGAGCACGTTGAGGACGGGATCGAAGCTGCCGCCGTGCCATTCCGCTCCCCCGAGATGCCCGGGCGTGGTAATCGTGCCCTGAAGGCTTGGCGGCGTATAGATGGAGCCAGAGAGATACTGCCGGAATTGTTTCAGCGCGTACGTATGCGACTCGGGTGAGATGTTCGTCAGGTCCGCTTCGGATAACGACTGGCGGACGAGTGGACGCGGCTTGAGTGGGATCAGCTGCGTTGGTGACGTCTCTTCGCCGGGGACGGTTGACGGTGGGACGGCAACTTCCTGGATCGGAAACAAAGGCTGACCAGTATCACGATCGAGAACGAACGTGAATCCCATTTTCGTCAGCTGGACGACCGCGTCTCTCGCCGTGGCGCCATTCCGAATCGTGACGAGAATCGGCGCAGGCGGATTGTCGTAGTCCCAGATGTCGTGGCGGACGGTCTGATAGTGCCACTTGCGTTCCCCGGTTGCGGCGTCGAGTGCGACGACGCTGTTGGCGAAGAGGTTCGTGCCTTTCCGGAAGCCGCCGTAGAAGTCATCGGTCGCAGAACCGGTCGCGGCAAAGACCCAGCCGCGCTGCTCGTCGATCGTCAGCCCGCCCCACGCGTTCGCGCCGCCGTACGTCTCCCCTTTCACCCACTTCCACGTGTCGTGGCCACTCTCCCCGTCGGCGGGAATCGTGTGGAAGATCCATTTCATCTCGCCGGTGACCGTGTCGTATGCGCGGATGTGTCCGGGTGACGAATCGTAGGTTTCATTCACGCGCGACGCGATGATGAGAAAGTTCTTGAACACCGCGCCCGGCGACGTCATTTCGATCGCCGCGGTTCGAGGATCGACACCCAGGCTCTGCCTGAGATCGATAAACCCGCCTTTCCCAAACGATGTAATTAACGCACCGGATTTGGCGTCGAGCGCATAAACGCGGTCGCGTACGAAATGAAAGATCCGTTCGCCTGCTGCTCCCTTCCAGTACGTCACACCGCGATTGCGCAGCCGAACGATCTCGCCGTTGTTGTACTTCGCCGGATCAAACGCCCAGATCTCGCGTCCCGTCGCCGCGTCGAGGGCCACGGCCTTGAGCGCTGGCGTGGTGATGTACATGACCCCGTTCACCACGATCGGGTTCGCATGCATTGTCGAGCGCTGGTTCGCGTCGCGCGTGTGATATTCCCACGCCGGCTTCAGCCTGTGCACATTCGCCGCGTGAATCTGCGCCATCGCGACGTACTGATTGCCTTTGGGATCGCCGCGGTAGACGGGCCAGTCGATGTTCTCGTGATCAGCTGGCGGAAGCAGATCGGTGCGGGGACTCGCGGCACCAACGAGTGCGACGACGATCGCGGTGAACACCGCAGTCTTAGCCATGGCTCTATGCCTCGGGATCGCTGCGCGAAGACGACGGTGAATTATACGGCGGCCGTGTCTGCGATATGCTTCGTCGATACCGCCAAACGAGGGACCATGCCGAAAGCCGCAATTGTGAGTGTGGCGCTGGTGGCAACTCTTGCCGCTGCGCCGTCCGATCCTGAATTCAGCGCCGAGCGCTTCAAAGCGCACGTCACGTTTCTGGCCGACGACCTCCTCGAAGGACGCGAGGCTGGGACGCGTGGTCACGAGATCGCAGCGAAGTACATTGCGGCACAGTTCACATCGTTTGCTCTGAAACCCGGCGGCGACGACGGCACATACTTTAAAAAGGTTGATCTGCTCGAGTCAGCGATCACGGCAACCGCGCCGACTCTTTCGATCACGACCCCCGCAGGCCGGAAAACGTTCAAACAGAGCGTCACCGCAATGATTGGCGGACCCCTCGGCGGTGGGAGTGTGCGCGTCAGCGGTCCGCTGGTGTTCGTCGGCTATGGCATGACGGACAAGGCGATGGGGTATGACGACTACGAGGGCCTGGACGTGCGCGGCAAGATTGCCGTCGTCCTGCTTGGGTCGCCGAAAGGAATCGACAGCGAGATCGGCGCGCACCTCTTGCACGAACAGCCCCGAGTTGCCGCGGAGCATGGCGCCGTAGCGGTTCTGCGGATCCCGACCCGGTTGATGTCGACGGCCCTTCCCTGGGACAAGGTGGTCCAGTATCTCGGCGAACCCGTCACCACGTGGGTGCGCAAGGACGGCACACCCTACGATCCCACCTATGGTCTGAAAGCCGGCGCGATGATTGAGCCGAAGGCTGCTGCATCACTCTTCGATGGCGCCAGCACCAGCCTGAGCCAAATTCTGGATGAAGCAGATAAAGACGGAGCACGTCCGAAAGGGAGGGTCTTGAAGTCGACGGCGGAAATAATTGTGAGCACCAAGGTGCGACGATACTCAAGTCCGGACGTGATCGGTGTCATCGAAGGATCGGATCCGAAATTGAAGGACGAGTATGTGGCGCTGATGGGCCACGTCGATCATATTGGCGTCAAACGCACCGGCAAAGGGGATCGGATCAACAACGGCGCCCTCGACAATGCTGCGGGCACCGCGACGTTGCTCGAGGTGGCGCGGGTGTTGACTTCGGGTGCGCGGCCGCGACGTTCAGTGCTCATCGTTGCCAACACCGCGGAAGAGAAAGGCCTGCTCGGAGCGGACTACTTCGCGCATTACCCGACCGTTCCCATCGAAAAGATCACTGCCGCGATCGATCTGGATATGCCGCTGATTACCTACGACTTTACCGACGTGATCGCCTATGGCGCAACGCACTCGACCCTGCAGGACGCATTCAAGCAAGCGGGCGCCGCCATGAACGTGAAGCTGTCACCCGATCCGATGCCTGAACAGGCGGTGTTCGTCCGGTCGGATCACTACGCCATGGTGAAGGTCGGCGTGCCCGCGGTGATGCTTGCGACCGGCATGGAGAACGGTGGGTCGGCCGCCTGGAGCAACTATCTCAGCGATCATTATCATCAGCCGTCCGACGATGTGTCGCTGCCGATTATGTGGAATGTGGGGGCGAAGTTCGCCGAAGTGAACTACCGAGTCGTCCGCACGCTCGCGGATTCGGAGGCGCCGGCAAAGTGGTACCAAGGCGATTACTTCGGCAATCTGTTCGCGCCGAAAGCGTCGAAGGCGGCGAAGCCAGCAGGTAGCAATCAGCCTCATCCTTGAAATTCGGCGGCGCACTCGACGGCATCCAGTCTGACGCGTAGAATAGGCGGGATATGCGCCCGGGGAGGCCTGCCAGACTGGCGATTGCCGTTGGAATCGGCGTCCTTCTGTGCGCGGGTGGATCCACTGTTGTAGGGCGGGGTCTTCCCCCTTCGCGCAACGCGCTTCGGGCGATCAGTAACACTCCGCCATCGTCCGCCGGCTCGAAAGATCCGGCCCTACACCGCGCTGCAAAGCGTCCCCTCGGCCCGCATGTTGCGCTGGTTGACGATTACTGCCTCTCCTGCCACGACAAAGATCACGAAAAAGGCAAACTCGTCCTCGAGACGATCGCTGAAGACGATGTCGCGGAGCATCCGGAGATCTGGGAGAAGGTCGTCCGCAAATTGCGCGCGCGACTGATGCCGCCAATTGGCAAAGAGCGCCCCGACGAGCCAACCTACGACACCGTCGTCACGTTCCTCGAAAAATCGCTCGATCGCGCCGCGGTCGCGAAGCCGGATCCCGGGCGTACCGCCACCATCCGGCGGCTGACGCGAACGGAATACAAGAACGCCATCCGGGATCTGCTTGCGCTCGACGTCGACGTGACGTCGCTGCTGCCGGCTGACGAGTCCAGTTACGGCTTTGACAATGTCACGGTCGGCGATTTGTCACCGACATTGTTGGATCGCTATGTGACGGCCGCGGAAAAGATCAGCCACGTCGCTGTTGGCCGTCCGAGCAAGTCTCCCGGCGGCGAAACGATCAGGATTCCGGCCGACGTCACACAGGAAGAGCACATCGAAGGATTGCCGATCGGCACACGCGGCGGCGCGCTGGTCAGCTATACATTTCCCGAGAATGGCCAGTACGAGATTCAGATTCGATTGACGCGTGATCGCGACGAGCACGTCGAAGGACTGAGCGAGCCGCATGATGTGGAGCTTTTGCTCGACCGCGACCGGGTACAGTTGTTCACCGTCAAGCCGCCGGCTCGAGAGGCGGGTGTACCTGAAACCGAGCAGCCGTCGCACGCGAAAGTCGACCAGCACCTGAACATGCGAATCCCGGTTACCGCCGGCCCACACACGATTGGCGTCACGTTTCCGAAGAAGCCATCGGTGGTGCTGGAATCCGTGCGCGAGCCCTACCAGACGCATTTCAATTCTTATCGGCATCCGCGAATTCAGCCGGCTATCTACTCCATCTCGATCATCGGTCCGTACGATGCAAAAGGACCCGGTGATACGCCGAGCCGGCGCCGCCTGTTTATATCCAATCCTGCGAGCACGGCGGACGAGGACCGTTCCGCGAAGCAGATCCTCGCGTCATTGATGCGGCGCGCGTACCGGCGTCCGGTTACTGATGCCGATCTCCAGGGCCCGTTCGAGCTGTACAAAAAGGCACGCACGGATGGGGATTTTGACGCCGGGATTGAGCTGGCGGTCTCGGCTGTACTCGTGAGCCCTCAGTTTTTGTTCCGTGTCGAACAGGATCCCGCCGGCGTCCCGCCGAATACACCGTATCGTGTCAACGACCTGGAACTGGCGTCGCGGCTGTCGTTTTTTTTGTGGAGCAGCATTCCCGACGACCCGCTGTTGAAAGCGGCCGAGAGCGGCACGCTGCATCAGCCGGCTGTTCTCGAGCGCCAGGTACGTCGCATGCTCGCCGACACGCGATCCCGCGCGCTCGTCAACAACTTCGCCGAACAATGGCTGCGTCTCCGGAACCTCGATTCGATTACGCCTGACATGCGGCTGTTCCCGGACTTCGACGACAACCTGCGCCAGGCATTCCGCGAGGAAACGGAACTCTTCGTCGACAGCGTGCTTCGTGAAGATCGAAGCGTGCTCGATCTGCTGCGGGCGAACTACACGTTCCTGAACGAACGGCTGGCGAAGCATTACGGAATTCCAAACGTCTACGGGACGCGCTTCCGCCGCGTTGCGCTCGACGAAGACAGCTGGCGCGGCGGACTGTTGCGTCAGGGCAGCATTCTTACGGTGACGTCGTATGCGACGCGCACCTCTCCGGTGCTTCGCGGCAAGTACGTGCTCGATAATTTCCTCGGCGTGCCTCCCCCGCCGCCGCTGCCCGACGTGCCGGCGCTGAAAGACAACACCGTCAACGGCAAGCTGTCGGTTCGGGAACGATTGTCTGAGCACCGGACCAACGCGAACTGCGCGCCCTGCCACAACATGATGGATCCGCTCGGGCTGTCGCTCGAGAAGTACGACGCGGTCGGTCGTCGCCGAACGGTCGAAGCCGGAGCCACGATCGATGCCTCTGGCGGCGCCCCCGACGGGAGCAAGTTCGGAGACGTGAACGGCCTCGAATCCGCCTTGCTGCGGCGACCGGAACTCTTTGTCGGCACCGTCACCGAGAAGTTGATGACCTATGCCCTAGGTCGCGGCGTCGATTATTACGATGCGCCGGCAACCCGCGCCATCGTTCGCGACGCGCGGGCGCAGAACTTCCGTCTTTCGTCCATCATCCTCGGGGTCGTCAAGAGCCAGCCATTTCAAATGAGGAAGTCGCGATGATCATCACCAAGAAGGCACTGCCGCGGCGGACGTTCTTGCGGGGCATGGGAGCAACGGTGGCGCTGCCGCTGCTCGATGCGATGATTCCGTCGATGACGGCGTTTGCCAAGGCCGCGGCCGCACCGGTCCGTCGTCTCGGCTTCGTCTACATGCCGATGGGTTGCGACCTGCCGCGATGGACGCCTGGCGGTGAAGGGCGACTGACCGAACTCTCGCCGTCACTCCAGTCGCTGTCTGGAGTCACCGATCAACTGACGGTCATCAGCAATCTCGAGCTGAAGAACGCATACCCCGGGACGCATGCGACTTCCAATGCGGCGTTCCTCAGCGCGGCAAAAGCCAAATGGACCGAGAGCACGGATTATTATCTGGGAACCACGGTCGATCAGATCGCCGCCCGACAGATTGGTCAGCAGACGCTGCTGCCCTCGCTGGAGCTGTCGATGGATCTGCTCCAGACCATCGGTCAGTGCGACAACGGCTACGCCTGCGTCTATCAGAACAACCTGTCCTGGTCTTCGCCAACGACGCCGCTGCCAGCCGAAGCGCACCCGCGGGTTGTATTCGAGCGGCTCTTCGGCGAAGGCGGAAGTGCGGCCGATCGCCGCACCGCGCTGCAGAGGCGTGCCAGCCTGCTCGACTGGGTGCGTGAGGACATCACACGTCTGCAGAAGGATCTGGGGCCTGAGGATCGGACCAGGGTCGGCCAGTATCTCGATACGGTCCGTGAGGTGGAACGGCGCATACAGAAAGCAGAGAGCGAGACGAAAGATAACGTCCTACCGGATCTCGATCGCCCAACGGGTGTGCCGGCCGCCTACGCTGACCATGCAAAGCTGATGTTCGACCTTCAGGTATTGGCGCTGCAGGCCGACGTGACGCGAGTCATCACCTTCCAGTTGGCGCGTGAAACGAGCAATCGGACATATCCTGAGATCGGCGTGGCCGACCCGCACCATCCGCTCACGCATCATGGCAACGATCCGGAGAAGATCGCGCGGATGGCAAAGATCAATGCGTTCCACGTGTCTCTGTTCGCGTACCTTGTCGAGAAACTCAAGGCCACGCCAGAGGGCGACGGCACGTTGCTCGACCACACGTTGTATCTCTACGGCAGCGGCATGGGGAATCCCAACGTGCACGATCACGTGAACCTGCCGATTCTGGTCGCCGGCGGAGGCGCAACCGGGATCAAAGGTGGGCGTCACATCAAGTACGCGGAACCAACGCCGCTCGCGAATTTGCACTTAACGTTGCTCGAGCGTGTCGGTGTCCGGATGGACGCGTTCGCCGATAGTAAAGGAAAGGTAGATGAACTTCTTTCCTTGTAACACCTGGGTCTTCCGCCTGAAGGCGGAAGCCACATTGCTTCTTTTGATTGCTGCCACCGCTCACGCCACGCCCGCGCGCGCGACGCTGGCCGACGCGACGGAAAAGATGGATCGCGCGCAGATTCGCGCGCTGGTGAAACAACACGTCAACGTCAACGCGCCTCAGCCAGATGGAATGACGCCGCTGCACTGGGCGACCTACCACGACGATCTCGACATCGCGCAGCTGCTGATTCGCGCCGGGGCCGACGTCAAGGCGATGAACCGCTATGGTGTGACGCCGCTGTCGCTCGCGTGCACGAACGGTAATGCCACGTTCGTCGAGGTGCTCCTGAAGTCCGGCGCGGATCCAAACGCATCCCTTCCCGGCGGGGAGACGCCACTCATGACGGCTGCCAGGACGGGCAATCTCGCCGCCGTGAAAGCACTCATCAATCATGGTGCGAACGTCGAAGCGAAGGACGATCGGCGCGGCCAGACGGCGCTGATGTGGGCGGCAGCCGAAGGTCACGCGACCGTCGTGCAGGCGCTCATCGATGCCGACGCCGATTTCAAGCTCCGCGTCCCATCTGGCTTCAGTCCGTTGATGTTTGCCGTTCGCGGCGGGCACACCGACGTCGTTCGCGTGCTGCTCAAGGCTGGCGCGGACGTGAACGAAACGATACCCGTCGAAGGACGGAGACGTGGATACGGGGGACGATTGCCCCCGGCGGGTGCGACGCCGTTGCTGCTCGCCATCACCAATGCGCACTACGAGCTCGCGTCGCTTCTGCTCGACGCGGGCGCGAATCCCAACGCGGACTTGACCGGTTACTCAGTGCTCCACGCGATCACCGCGGTTCGCAAACCGGGTGTTGGCGACAACGATCCAGCCCCGGACGGTTCGGGCAGCATGACCAGTATCGAGCTGGTGAAGAAGCTGGCGGCTAAAGGTGCAAACCTGAATGCGCGTATGACGAAGAAGGCGAACTTGAACAACACGCGCCTGAATGAACTTGGCGCAACCCCGTTCATGCTTGCCGCGTTGACGGCTGATGCGGAGCTATTGAAAACTCTGGCGGCGCTCGGGGCAGACACCGCCTTGACCAACGTCGACAACAGCACGCCGCTGATGGCCGCGGCAGGCCTGGCGACCCGCTCGCCCGGCGAGGACGCGGGCACCGAGAGTGAAGTGCTCGAGGCCGTCCAGGCGCTGCTCGACCTCGGCGCCGACATCAACGCCGTCGACAACAACGGCGAAACCGCCATGCACTCGGCTGCCTACAAGAACCTGCCGCAGGTTGTGAAGTTTCTCGCTGCACGCGGTGCCAGGATCGACGTCTGGAACAAGAACGACAAATTCGGATGGACCCCGCTCGCGATCGCCGTCGGATACCGGTTTGGAAACTTCAAGCCGTCGCCGGACACAGAGGCCGCTATTCGTGAGGTCATGATTGCGGCTGGCGTCACTCCTCCTAAAACAGTCGTCGCAAAGACCCAACAGATCTACTAGCGGTTGAGTTCTGAGACGGCCACGGAATGCGTTATGCACCGGTGACCGAATGGACCAGCACGATGACGGCCTCAAGCGCGCGCTCGAGTTGCACAGACGGAGCCACGCGGATTTTTCAAAAGCGCATCGGAGCGGCATCGCTGCCCTCAAGCGCCACGACTATGCGGCCCTGACGAATGCGGTTCGAGAAGAGGCATCGGCCATCGCCGCCCACAATGCAGCCTTCCGGCAGCTGAACGAGACAATCAAATCCCGGCGGTAAATGAATCCACGTCGCCCGGGCGCCTAGAGCGCGGCCGAGGCGATTCGCGATCGATACCCGCGCTGGGTCCTTCGATCGGCTCTCATTGGCGTCATCATTGGCAACACCATCGAGGCAGGCGCTGACATCGGTGGCATGGCCGCGGCCGTGGGCGTGCTGGCGCCAGGCGTCACGTTGCCGTGGATGGTGGTCCCGACAACCGTAGCGATCCTCGTCCTCCAGGTATGGGGATCATACGAACTCATACGCAGAGTATTCCGATGGCTGGCGCTGAGCCTGTTCGCCTACATCGGCGCGGCACTGATGGCCTCACCCGATTGGTCCGAGGTCGTGCGCGGCACACTCATAGCAACCATGCAGTTCAACCGCGAGTTTCTTTCTCTTGTTGTTGCCATCATCGGAACGACGTTGTCGGCCTACCTCTACACGTGGCAATCGAATCAAGAGGTCGAAGAAGAAATCGCTATGGGACGGCGCCATCTCCAACAGCGGCGCGGCGCGACATTTGAGGAGCTCCGGCAATCGCGGTGGGACATCGGCGATGGGCAACTGGTGTGCACGTGGTTTCTGTGAAAATAGATACTGAAAATGCTGATTTTTGATTGCTGGTTTCTGAATTGGCGGGGTCTAAAGATCCCGCCCTACAAATTCATATCAAGAGGCTGTAGCGGTCTTCAGACCGCGCCCGGAATTCAGCCATCAGCAGTTACAGCGCTCACTTCTCCGCTATCAACACCAGCTGGGGCGTTGGCAGCGCGTGCGTCGAGACGTTCCGGAATCCGGCGCTCTGCAACTGCTCGGTCAGTTCCGACAGCGTGTAGGCGTCCCCCGCTGGCGTATTGGCAAGCATTGCGAGGCTGAAGCGAGCCGGCACGGGCGGCGAGATGCGATCCGGATTCGGTACGAATTCGAGCACGGCGACCCGGCCGCCTGGCTTCAACGCGCGGTGGACCTTCGCAAGAAAGCTGGTGCAGGTCGGTGGGTCGAAATGATGGAGGAAGTTCGTTACCAGGGCGGCGTCGAATCCTCCGGGAAAATCGACCTGGAATGCATCGCCGGCCAATGTGCGATGGCGATCCTGCACCCCCGCCGCCCGGGCATGCTCCGTCGCAACGCTGAGCACGTTCGGCCAGTCCACTGCGAGGATCTCCGCTCGGGGATTGCGTTGTGCGATGGTGATCCCGAACAGCCCATGGCCGGCGGCAATGTCCAGTACTCTGACTGGGCCTTCGCCCGCGAGGAGATCGGCGATGGCATGGGCGGCGGGCACCATCATCGCTCCCATCGACCGCGCGAACTCCACCCAGATCGGGTTCTCCTCGGCGACAGTATTCGCCCCCGACGGTGTGATCCCACCGCGGCGAACGGCCTCGGTGAGAACTTCCATGTTCTGCTTCAGCTCGGGAAGCAGCAGGAACTTCACGGTCGTGCCGAGATATGCTGGCGATTTCTGGCTGAGAAACGTCGTAGTGTCCAGAGTCAAGGCGTACGAATTGCCGGATTTCGTCAGCAGCCCGATCGTGCAGAGGTAATCGCACAAAATGCGGATCCCGCGTTCGGAGGCACCAGTGCGCGAGGCAATCGCAGACGGTGTTCTGTCTCCGGTATCGATGTGTGTGAACAGGTCGAGGTCGATTGCACTCTTGAGCGCTGCCGATCGTTGATACGCAAACATCGTATCGAAGACAATCTCCGCAGATGGGATAGTTGCCGTTGTCATGATCTCTCCTCTAGCGTTTCGAAAACTTGCAGTGTAACCCAGGCTTCGGTCGTCCTGCCGGGATCCGCTGTCCGGGATGCGAGATCCCGTCGAATCGCAGCCCGAGCGTGCGTGACGCACGCCGCGGATCCCGGATCACGGATCCCGGAAAACGATACCTTCAGGTACCTGTTATACTCCGGCACAGCTCGTTCAGGGGCACCGACATTCTTCCCGAATCGATCTCAGACCTGCAGCAACGTTTAGCCGACCAGCAGTATGTGGCCGATCGCGGTCTTGCGGTGGCGCTGTTTCTCGCGCTTCGCCTCAAGCGGCCGCTGTTTCTCGAGGGGGAAGCCGGTGTCGGCAAGACCGCGCTCGCGGCCGCTGCCGCGTCGGCGCTCGGCACTGACCTGATCCGTCTTCAATGCTACGAAGGGCTGGACGTCGGCCATGCACTGTACGAGTGGGATTACCCGCGTCAGTTGCTGGAGCTCCGGATTCTCGACGCCACCCATACGCTCGATCGCACGAGCGCCCATCGTGAACTCTACAGCGAAGCATTCCTGATCAAGCGACCCCTGCTCCAGGCCATCGATCCGGCGCGTAGTCGGCCTGCGGTTCTCCTCATCGACGAAATCGATCGCGCCGACGAAGAGTTCGAAGGCTTTCTGTTGGAACTGCTGGCGGAATTCCAGATCACGATTCCAGAAATGGGCACGTTGCGCGCGACCGCCGTTCCTCTCGTGATCCTCACATCGAATCGAACACGCGAGATCCATGACGCTCTCAAACGGCGCTGCTTGTACCAATGGATCGAATACCCATCATTCGAAAAGGAACTCGCCATCGTACGCGCCCGCGCGCCGGAAGCATCCGCGCGATTGTCAGAGCAGGTCACAGCGATGATCCAGGAGCTGCGCCGCGCAGACCTTTATAAAGTGCCCGGAGTATCCGAGACCATCGACTGGGTAACGGCGCTGGTCGCGCTCGACCGATCGGCACTTGATTCGGAAACCGTTGACGAGACTCTCGGCGTGGTGCTCAAAGCGAGGGAAGATCTTGCCGTCGTCCGCGGCTCTCAGGCGGCAGAGATGCTCGAGCGAGCCACCGCACGCATCGCTCCGCGCGCGTAATGCAAAACGGCCCTATCCCGGTCGTTGCCAATCTCCTGATGTTCGGCCGCGCGCTCCGGCGCACCGGCATCGACGTCCATTCCGGACGGCTCCTCGACGTGGTCGAAGCCCTGGGTCATGTGAATGTCACGGCGCGCGACGACGTGTACTACACCTGCCGTGCACTGCTGGTTCATCGCCACGAGCAGCTCGCGATCTTCGATCGTGCGTTCGACGCATTCTGGCGCGGGTCGGGCCGCAACGACATTCGCCCGAGAAGGGACGACGTGCGCGCTGTCGAGAGCGAGACGTTTGCGCTTCAGCAGTTGCGGGACGACATCACGGGCGACGAATCGGATGCCGCCGTGCCGATGGACGAGGGATTGCCGACGTGGAGCGATCTTGGCGTGCTCGCGACGAAAGACTTCGCCGCGTTTACCGCAACTGAACTCGCTGAAGCAGCGGCGGCGCTGTCGACGCTGGTGTGGACTCCAGGCGAGCGGCGCACACGACGCTGGGTTCCGGGTCGCGGTGCGCGGATTGATCTGCGTCGGGCGATTGGCGACAGCCTGAGGACGGACGGCGACGTAATCGCGCTCAGCCGGCGAATGCGACGAGTGCGGACGCGTCCGCTCGTCGTGCTGTGCGACATCAGCCGGTCCATGGAACGGTACTCGCGTATGCTGCTGCACTTCGCGCACGCCGTCATGACCCGGCATCGCCGCGTCGAGGCATTTGTCTTCTCCACCGAGCTGACGCGGATCACGAGACAGCTGCGAATCCATCGCGCGGACGCTGCGCTGGCCGCGGTTTCGCATGCCGTGCCGGACTGGTCTGGTGGAACCCGGATCGGCGGGGCGATCAAGGAGTTTCACCAGACGTGGGGCCGCCGTGCACTGACCGGGGGGCCGGTTGTTCTCCTGATTTCTGACGGCTGGGACTGTGGCGACCCGGATGACCTCGCGGCTCAGATCGCGCGGCTTCAACGGAGCAGCCATCGACTGATTTGGTTGAGCCCGCTTCTCGGCACCGCCGACTACGCGCCGCTGACGCGAGGGCTACAGGCGGCATTACCGTTCGTCGATGACTTCCTGCCGTCGCGCACGTTGACGAATCTCGCGGACCTCGCATTACACTTGAACGCGCTCGCGTAGTGCACGCATGGACATATTCAGTTCTTATACCTTCAACGCACCTCCCGATCGTGTGTGGGACGTCCTCATGGATCCCGACGCGATCTCGTCGTGCATTCCCGGCTGCGACCGGTTCGAACCGGACGGCGAGGATCGCTACAAGGTGACGCTCACCGTCGCCCTTTCGGCGATCACCGGGAGTTACAAGGGTACGGTCCAGCTGACCGACAAGACGCCGCATCAATCGTACCGACTGGTGATGGAGGGCCAGGGACGTCCCGGGTTCGTCAAAGGAACGTCGGTCATATCGATTCGCGCCGAAGGCGCGGCGACGGCAGTGGATGTCAGCGGCGCCGTGCACACCGGCGGCCCAATCGCGAGACTCGGTCAGCGCCTGATCGGAGGCGTCGCAAAGATGACCATGGATCGGTTCTTCGCGTGTTTAAAGTCGAAGATTGAGTCGCAGGCGCAGGGCTAAAGCCCTGCGCTACGCACGCTCCAACGCGTGTATCAGCGCCCGTTTGGTAAATACCGGAATCATCGAGCGGCGATACTCCTCGCTGGCGTGCAGATCCGAGTTGACGTCGCTGAGGCCGTTCCCGGCGAGTCGTGATGCCGCCTCGATGTTATCGGCAGATATCTGCTTACCAGTGAGCGCCTGCTCCACGTCAGTCAGCCGCATCGCGTGAGAACTCGCGCCGGTCAGGCCGACTCGCGCCGCCTGAATCACTTTGTTCTCAATCGCAAGCGCCGCCGCCACACCGACGATCGCGAAGCGCGACGCGCGCTGATGCAGCTTGGCATAAGCGCCGGTTTTGACCGGTGTGAACTGCACCGCCGTGATGATCTCGTCGGCCGTCAGGTCAACGGTGAACATGCCGTGAAAGAAATCGTGCGCCTTGACGGTACGCGAGCCACGCGGGCCTTTGATCAGAATGTCGGCGTCGAGCGCGAGCATGACCGCCGGATAGTCTGCCGCGGGATCCGCATGGGCCAGGCTGCCACCGAGTGTTCCCCGATTCCGCACCTGCGGATCGCCGATGTCGGCTGCGGCTTCAGTGAGCATGGGACAGGCATGCTGCAGCAATGGTGACGAGGCGACGTCCTGGTGAACCGTACCCGCGCCGATTTCGATGACCCCGTCTTTGGCGTTGATGCCCGCCAGCCCGGGAATGCGCGCGATATCGATCAGCACTTTCGGCTCACTCAGCCGAAGCTTCATGAGCGGCACAAGACTGTGCCCGCCGGCAATCAACTTCCCTTCACCCTTGGCGGCTCCAAGCTTGGCCAGTGCATCGTCGAGCGAGGATGCCCGTGTGTATTCGAATTGGGTAGAAATCACGACCGGCCTCCCTGGATGATGCCCCACAACTTTTCAGGCCGCAGCATCATGTCTATATGTTTCACGCCAAACCCGCTGAGCGCATCAACGGCGGCGTTGACGATGCATGGCGTTGAACCGAGCGTGCCGGCTTCGCCGACGCCCTTGGCGCCCAGGGGATTGACCGGTGTCGGCGTGACCGTCGCGTCGAGTTCGAACCGTGGAAAATCGGTCGCGCGTGGGAGCGCATAGTCCATGTACGAGCCGGTCAATAGCTGACCGTCGTCG
This sequence comes from Acidobacteriota bacterium, assembly GCA_046734955.1. Taxonomy (GTDB): domain Bacteria; phylum Acidobacteriota; class Vicinamibacteria; order Vicinamibacterales; family 2-12-FULL-66-21; genus JALZOC01. The sequence goes on along the minus strand of JBKPSH010000006.1, from coordinate 11,101 downwards.
CCGTACACGACCTCTTCGATCATCGCTTGACCGATACCCTGCGCAAGCCCGCCGTGAATCTGTCCTTCGACGATGAGCGGATTGATTAGATTGCCGGCATCGTCGATCGCCACCAGCTTGAGCAGTTTGGGTTCGCCGGTGTCTCTGTCGATCTCCAGCATCGAAATGTGACAGCCAAAGGGATAGGTGTTATTCGTTGGCTCGAAGAACGCTTCGTCGCTCAAGCCCGGCTCCAAGCCGTCAGGCAGCGGCACCGGCACATACGCATATGCGGCGACGCTGGCGAACGGCTTGGCGGAAGCCGGCGAGCCCTTCACCGAGATCGCCCCGTTCTCGAATACGAGATCGTCTTCGTGCGCTTCGAAGAGAGCCGCAGCGAACTTCGCCATCTTCTTCTTTACTTTCGCGCCCGCCATCATCAATGCCGTGCCACCCACCGCCTGGGATCGACTTCCGAACGTTCCGATTCCCTGCTTTACGACGCCGGTGTCGCCGTGAAGAATCGTGACGTGTTCGAAGGGAACGCCGAACTGATCGGCGAGCATCTGCGCGAACGTCGTCTCATTGCCTTGGCCGTGCGGTGACGCGCCCGTGGTGGCGCTGATTCGGCCGTCGCGCTCGACCGTGACTTGCGAGTGTTCCCATCCGCCGGTCGGCAGAGCCGCCGATGGTCCAATGCCGCAGACCTCGACATACATGGCGAGCCCGAGCCCAACGAGCTTGCCCTGTGCCCGGGCTGCATCGCGATCCGCCTTCAAACGATCCCACTGCGCATTCTTCAGTGCGAGATCGAGCGCCTTCTCGTAATTACCCGAGTCGTACACGGCGCCAGTCTGCGTCGCGAACGGGAACTGATGGGGTTTGATGAAGTTCTTCCGCCGAAGTTCAGCCGGGTCCATCTTCAGTTCGCGCGCGAGCATGTCCATCGCGCGTTCGACGAAGTAGGTCGCTTCCGGACGGCCGGCGCCACGATAGGCGTCGGTCGGCGTCTTGTTGGTGAATACCTCGGTGAGCGTCGCGCGAACCGCAGGAATGTTGTAGGTCGCGTTCGCCATCATCATCGTGAGCGTCGGGATGGCCGCGGTCAAAAGCATGTTGTAGGCGCCGATGTCCGCGATCAGCCGCAGCTTCAGTCCGAGAAGCGTGCCATCACGCTTCGCGGCGATGTCGATGTAACCGATGATGTCGCGCCCATGGATCGTGGCCACGAACGCTTCCGATCGGTCTTCGACCCACTTGACAGGGATTCCGAGCCGCTTCGAGATTGCCGCCGCGACGTACTCCTCACCGTAAATATTGATCTTCGCACCGAAGCCGCCGCCAACCTCAGGGGCGATGGCGCGAACTTGATCCTGTCCGAGACCCGTCAGCGCGGCGATGAACGTCCGCAGGATATGCGGATTCTGCGTTGACGACCAGATCGTCATCGTCCCCTTGCCTGGCTCAAAGTGAGCGACGACGCCGCGCGGTTCCATCGTGTTTGGCGCGAGCCGCTGATTTACCATGCGTTGCGAGACGACGACGTCGGCGCTCTTGAACGCGGCATCGATCGCGGAGTCGTCGACCTTGGATCCGTCTGCAGAGACGCCTGTTCCGCTGGGAACCAGTGCCACTGCCAGATTGTTCTTGAAATCAGGATGGATGACGGTCGGCTTGCCGGTCATTGCCTGTTCGACATCGACAACCGCGGGCAGCGGATCGTATGAGACGACGATCGCGTCGGCAGCATCTCGCGCGGCATACCGATCGCGGGCGACAACGACCGCCACCGGCTCTCCCGAATAGCGAACGGTGTCGGCCGCAACCGCGCGGTGTTCGGGTGATGGAAATGGGGTTCCGATCGGCATTGGCGCGAGGAACTCGGCGATTTGTGCGCCGGTGAACACCGCTTCCACGCCGTCCATGGCTTCGGCCGCGCTGGTATCGATTGCGGTTATCCGCGCGTGCGCGACGTCGCTTCGCTTGAAGGCGAGGTGCTGCATGCCGATGAGCGCGATGTCGTCGACGTAGGTGCCTCGACCCTGGATGAGCCGCGGATCCTCGCGCCGCTTGATGCGCTGGCCGACGAGTTTCGGCAACACGGGAGTCGTCGGCATGGCTTACCTCTTTTCCCCCGCCGCACGCTGAATCGCGTTGACGATGTGTTGATAGCCGGTGCAGCGGCAGAAGTTTCCGGAGATGCCCTCGCGAATTTCCCATTCCGACGGTTTCGGCTTTTGCTCGAGCAGCGTCACCGCGGCCATAATCATCCCGGGGGTGCAGTAACCACACTGGAGGCCATGCTCTTCCCAGAACGCATTCTGCAGTGGATGCAGCTGTCCATCGGTTGCGAGGCCCTCGATTGTCGTAATCGACGATCCATCAGCCTGGACCGCGAACATGGTGCAGGACTTCACGCTTCGGCCGTCAACGAGCACGGTGCAGGCGCCGCATTGACTCGTATCGCACGCGACGTGCGTGCCGGTGAGCCGCAGGTGTTCACGAAGGTAGTGGACGAGGAGCAGGCGAGGCTCGACGGACGCTTTCCGTGCCTTGCCGTTCACGGTCAATGATATTTGCGCCATCAGTGTTCTCCGGAAGCGCCTAGCCTACTCCAAAGTCCCCGTTGGAAGCGATCTCTTCAGCCGCCGCGCGGCTTGGGATGCAGCAGCATCCATGAGGTGCCGAACCTGTCGCGCAGCATCGCGAACCGCGAGGCGAAAAACGTTTCCTGCATCTTCATGAAGATCTCGCCGCCGTCGGCGAGCAACGCGAATACACGATCGGCTTCGCGATCGCTGTCGAGTGTGAGCGACAAATAAGCGCTCCGAATCGGTTGGAAGCTCGGGATGTCAGCGCCGAGCAATTCGGTTCCTCCGAGGTCCATGCGGGCGTGTAGCACTTTGCCGGCCCACCCCGGCGGCGTCTGGCCGCCCGGTTGTTCTCCGTGGCGCATCAGCATGGTGATCTTTCCACCGAGATGCTTTTCGTAGAACTTGAATGCCTCTTCGCAGTTGCCGCCGTAGTTGAGATAGGTGTGAAGTTGCATAAGTGCTCCTGAAATGTCGATTGCTGATTGTTGATCGGTGAATGAACTCCTCGGAGACACGAGCGTATTCTGCAGTATGAATCGGCGCCAGTTTCTGCTCGCAACGGTGTTCAGCGCCGCCCTTGCTTGCCGGCGCGGGAGCGATCGCGACCCATTGACGGCTGCGGATTGCACCGCCGAGATCAATCGCCTGTTCGCGCGGCGCCACGACCAGCGCCTGTTTGACGGCGAAGCGCTCGTTGCCGAGCGAGGCGTGGTGGTTTACCGCGGTGCCTTTGGACTCGCCGACCGCGACGCGAAGCGGCCATACACACCAGACACGCGGTCGTGCCTCGCCTCGCTTTCGAAGCCGATTACGGCAGTCGCGGTGATGATACTCGCCGAGAAGGGGCTGCTCACGTTTGACACTCAGCTGTCGAAACTGTTGCCGGGGTTCTCCACCGCTATAGGAGCGATCACAATTCGACAGTTGCTTACGCATACTTCGGGCGTGCCCGACTACCCCGATCTTGGCGTCGATCACCCCGGCGTCACAAATGCGGAGATTCTCGCGGCACTACGGCGAGTGCAGGATCCAGTGTTCCCACCGGGATTGAAGTACCAGTACAGCAACAGCGGTTACGTGCTGCTTGGATCGATCATCGAGCACGTCGCGGGCCAAATGTTGCCGCAATTTCTTGCGGCTCGCATCTTCACGCCGCTCGGGATGAACTCAACGTTTGTGCTGACGAGTCTAACGGAGAAGACCGCCGATGTTGCACGGGGCTACGACAGGAACGGTGACACGAACGACTTTCAGGGCATGGAAACCGGCGACAGCGGCGTCTACTCGACGGTCAACGATCTCTTGCGCTTTGATCAAGCGCTGTACGACGACACGCTGGTGCGACAGGACACCCTCGCCGTCGCCTTCACGCCTGCCCGGGTCCGTGAGGGTTCGACCACCTACGGATTTGGGTGGAACATCGTCCGCGACGCCAACGGCTTGAGGGTGTGGCACCAGGGCAACACGGCAGGATTTCGCGCGTTTATCGAACGGCGCGTGTCGAGTCGAACGACGGTGATCATGCTGACAAACGGCGGCGACACCAATCGCATGGCCATCAACGAGGAGATCCAGCAGATCCTCGCTCGTCAACGTGTCTGAACGTTCATTCGCTCAGCCGGCAGAAGACGCGTCACCTGTTTTTGGCCTTGCGCTTCGCTCGTGCCTTGATCCACGAGACATAGTCCTTGGGGACGTCGAGATCCTTGATCTCCTTCCACGCAGCGATTGCCTCAACACGCGTCGTACTCTTGTCGGCGCCGAGGAAGTCCGCGACGAAGTTGATGTAGCGACCATGAGGGACTCGCTCGAATCGCTGCCCCTTGTTCAGGACGATGTACTGTCGGACGAGATCACCGTACGTTGGGCGCTTGCCGCTCGTGATCTGCTCTTCTCGCCACCGATTCAGGCGATACCAGACCCCGGATTTCTCACGAACGTCGGGCGCCATCATCCGGGCCTGCGCGACGATGAAGTCCTTCGTTTCACGATTGCTCGTGTAGTGCTCGATCCGCAGCTTCAGGCTGAGGCCACGTTCAACGTCCTTTTGGCCCGTCTTGCGCAGTGAACGCTTCGTCGGTACCGCAATCGTGCCGGTGCGAAGGAATACCACGATGGCGTTTTCGAGTTCGTCTTTTCGCAGCTTCTTCGCCGCTGGGATACCCACACACTCGGCGAAGTTTTTCAATTGATGGAGATACCAATAGCCGTTCTCGAACTCGCGCACTGTCATCGTCGGAGAGAGAACGTTGGCCATGCTGCGCCAGCTTACCTCGTTCGTCGACGATGTCCCGAGGACGATGTGTTCTTTCGCGAACGTACGATCGGATACGAACTCGTTCAGGAACGAGTTGGCTTTTGGCACAACACTTGTGCCACGCGCCATCTGCGGCTTCCATTTTTCTTCAAGTAATGGACTATCGCGGACCGAGCTTCCGTCTGCGGACGGCGTTGCCGTAGCCGCCGTCTTGAGCGGCGCTACTTGTCCCGAATTCGCGCGTTCGCTCGCATCTCGCGATCGGCCGCTCGCCATCTCCACCAGGGGACGATTGTTCCAGCGACCAACGCGAAGATCAGGGTGACAATCAGTGCGAATCCGCTGGCGACCGGATCGGGATAGCGACCGTACTCGCCAAAAAGGTTTGCCCAGATCACGAGTGCGAACACAGAGTGACGCTCTGCCAGACGGCCCAGGCGAGTAGTCTCATTCATTCGCAGCTTAAACGATGATGCGTCCGCCATCTCGCGGTTGATTGCATTCGCGTGCGAGAAAAAATTTGGTCTGACTCAAGAAAGAGCTTGACAGGTTCTTTGACGAGTCGCATCAGCGCGCACCTCAATTGACTCCGATTGCCCCTCGTTCGCGCCAGGATGCCCCAGGTTGATCGCGAATCGCGATCCCGCGGGTAACGCGATCGAGTACCGTCCAAATCGGTCTATACGCCATCGTCGTGTTGCAGAAATCGCGATGTTACAACTGGATCATGAACAACTTGATTCAGGCTCTCACCGACGAACAGCTACTCTCTCGTCTCAAATCAGCAGCCTTGCGTGAGCGTGAGGCCACAGCACATTTGATCACCCTTGTTGCGGAGATGGATAGCCGCCGGCTCTATCTTGCTGAAGGCTACTCGTCGCTCTTCGTGTACTGCACGCGATGTCTGCATCTCTCCGAGCACGCCGCATATGGGCGTATAGAGGCGGCACGGGCCGCGCGAAGGTTCCCGATCGTTCTGGACTTGCTCACGGAAGGGGCGATTACGCTGACCACCGTGTCTCTCCTTGCGAGCCACCTAACCGAAGAGAACTATAGCTCGTTGCTCGAGGCGGCACGGCACAAGACTAAGCGTGAAGTCGAGCAGCAGGTCGCGGCACTCGCGCCAAAGCCCGACGTTCCGGTGGTAGTTCGCCGGCTTCCGCAACCAACGGCGACAGCTCCCGCGCTTCCCGCCGCCACGGTCGCTACCTCGGATGCGTCGACTCTGGCGCACATGTCGAACTGCGTCGCTCCGCCGACTCCGCCACCGGTCCGTTATGTACCTGCAGTGGTCGCGCCGCTCGCGCCCGAGCGCTACAAGGTGCAGCTCACGATCAACCGCGATACGCACGACAAGCTCAGAAGGATTCAGGATCTGCTGCGGCACGTTGTGCCCGACGGCGACCCGACGATCATTTTCGATCGCGCGCTGACGCTCTTACTGGACGATCTCGAGCGAAGAAAGCTGTCCAGGGTCGCGCTGCCGCGCCCGGCTCCAGCTGCCAATCCGCGCGGACGTCATGTCCCGGCGAATGTGAAACGTGACGTGTGGACGCGCGACGCTGGGCGATGTGCGTTTGTTGGCCGCGACGGGCGCTGTGAGGAGACGGGATTCCTCGAGCTGCACCACGTCGTGCCGTTCGCAGATGGTGGTCCGACGACGGTGGAGAATCTGCAGTTACGCTGCCGCGCGCACAACGCCTACGAGGCGAGAGAGCACTTCGGTCCGATGCTCTTTCGCAAATGGTCAACCGGATACGAACTCGGTCCGGAACCGGTTCATTGTTGGCACCAGATCGGTGCCGTCTCTGTGGTCGGCGAATCCTGCCCGGGGCCTGTTAGCCTCGCAAAGTCAGTCCAGATGCCTCGTTAAGCGGCGCACGGGACTCGAGGGCGAGTCGGACATCTCGAAGGACGTCTTTCGCGAGGTTGTAGTTCGGATCGATCGACAAGGCGTGCTGCAAGTGTCTCGCGGCCTCGGCATATTTCTCTTGTGCTCGGAGAACCAGGGCCAGATTGAAGTGCGCTTCATCAAGTGGGTCGCCGTCCGACGCGAGCCGGATCGCAGCCCGGTACTGCGCCTTGGCCGCTGCGTAACTACCGTGCCGTGCCAGGACTGCGCCGAGAAATAGATGTCGCCCCGTGCTCGGTTTAGCCGCGACCGCCTTGCGGTACCAACGGGTTGCAGACTTCAGGTCCCCTTTTTCTTTATGTCATCCGACATTTCACCCATCTTGTAGTCCAACCATTCAGTACACGAAATCCGAGCCGGTGCCAGGCGGATTTGATGCTGCCGCGAGTCGAGCGCGCCCCCGAAGCATGCTAGATTCGAACAGGACGCCGATCACCGGACGTGAATGATATGTCTTCAGCGGCAGTTCACCCTGCGACGCACCTGACTGGGATAGCCCCGCAGTTTCTCGTCGATCACCTTGACCGAGCCATTGCGTACTACTGCGAGCAGCTTGGCTTCGTGCTCGATTTCAAACACCAGTCGTTTTACGCGAGCGTCAGCCGTGACGGATTCGCGATACACCTCAAGGATGCGCCGAAAATCCGCGCGGACCGGGAACACCGGAAAGTGAACGAACATCTGGACGCGCACGTTTCCGTCGCTGGCATCCGCGGTTTGTTCAGCGAATTGGAAGCGCGCGGCGCTCGAGTGATTCGGCGGCTTGAAGAACGACCGTGGGCATGCCTCGATTTTTATGTCGAGGATCTTGACGGCTACATTCTCTGTTTCAGCGAGCCACTCTAAGCGCGTGGCGCTCGCCGCGAGGAACCGGGTCCCTCGTCGCCCCGGTCGCCGCTCGGGCGGAGACGTGACATGACTTTTTGGGCATGGCTATTCCGGCGCCAGGATAAACGGGAGCGCGCCCTCGAACAGGAGATCCAGACCCATCTGGATCTCGAGGCAGAGGATTCCGGCGAACACGACGCGCGTATTGCCTTTGGAAACGTAACGCTGGTCAAAGAAGACGTCCGCGGCGCGTGCGGGACGCCTCGCCTGGAGCAACTCGCGCGTGATGCGCGCTACGGACTCCGCCAGGTTCGGCGTAATCCCGGCTTCTCAATCATTGCAATCGCGACGCTCGCGCTTGGCATTGGCGTCACGACCGCCATGTTCAGCGCGGCCGATGCCATCTTGATTCGTCCGCTTCCCTATTACGACGCCGATCGCCTGGTCATGATCTGGGACGAGAGGAGTCACATCGGCTTTCCGAAACACCTTTCGACTCCTGCGGAGTGGCAGGCGTGGCGGCGTCTCAACACGGTTTTCACCGATGTTGCTGCAACAGAGTCTGGAGAAGCCGCATTTTCCGGAGACGGTGATCCCGAACAGGTGCCTGCGCGCAAGGTCACGGGAAATTTCTGGAACGTGCTTGGCGTGAAGCCGCTCCTCGGCCGTGTATTCACAGAAGACGAAGATACCCGCGGTATTCGAGCGGCGGTGATCAGCCATGGCCTGTGGCAGCGGCGTTTTGGTGCGGCGCCCGACGTGATTGGCCGCCGCGTCACGCTGAACGACCTGTCGTATGAAGTGATCGGCGTGATGCCGCGTGAGTTCTACTTCCTGCCTTCGCGCGATGTTGACATCTGGATGCCGGCCTCATTCTCTCCCGAGCACCTGACACTGTTCTGGTGGCACGACGAGCAGATCGTCGCGCGGCTCAAGCCGGGAGTCTCGTTGGCCCAGGCGCGAGCGTCGATGGCAGCGCTGAGTCTCCACGTTACTACCGGACACGTCACGCCGGCGCGGACGGCGGTGGTCGTCCCTCTTCGAGTGGAATTGGCCGGCAGGACGCGCGCATCCTTGATCGTCCTGCTCTCGGCATCCGCCGCGGTCCTGCTGATTGGATGTGTGAATCTCGCCAACCTCTTAATGTCGCGCGGAACCGCCCGCCGCCGCGAAGTCGCGGTGCGTGTCGCCCTGGGAGCGGGACGCGGCCGACTGATTGCGCAACTCATGACCGAGACCCTGGTGCTCGCCGGGTTGGGAGCTGCGGCCGGAATTGGCCTGGCTGTGCCTATCATGCGGTTTCTCGAAACGCTTATTCCCGACACGATGGCCGCCGTGCACCTGGCCATCGATTGGCGTGTCCTGGCATTTTGCACGTTGACAGCCGCCGCGGCGGCTGTCACGTTCGGGTTGGCGCCGGCCCTTAGCGGATCACGGGTCGCGCCACAAGCCGGACTGCGCGACGGCGGTCGAGGCAGTGCCGGCACAAGTAGTCACTGGGTGCAGAGTTTCCTGGTGGTAATCGAGACGGCACTCGCGGTCGTGCTGCTGACGAGTGGCGCGCTGCTGCTGCAGACGTTTCAGCATCTGCGGGATACGGATCTTGGCACCAGGACGGACAAGCTGCTGACGTTTGTGACTCCACTGTTCCGGTATCCAGAGTTCGATAGGCGCGTCGTGTTCGTGAACGCCGAACTCGAAAGGATCCGCGCGATCCCCGGCGTCGTCAGCGCTGGCGCGATATCGAAGATCCCACTTACGGAGATTGCCGGAACGACTCAATATCTCCTGGCGGGACAACCCATGGAACGAACGCGCGCACAGGACGCGCTGTCCAGAGTCGTGACGCGTGAGTACTTTGAGACCGTTGGCGCGACACTGCGAGAAGGGCGCTTCTTCGATAGCTCGGATCGACATTCGCAATCGCCAGTCGCGATCGTGAATGAGTCCTTTGCCGATCGAAATCTGTCAGGACGGTCAGCGCTTGGAGCACGCTTTAAGTTTGGCGCGACTGGCAGCCGAGGCTACTGGTACACGATCGTCGGCGTGGTGAAAGAAGTGCGCGAGCGCGGCGTCGGTGAAGAATTGAAGCCCGCTATCTACCGGCTTCACGAGCAGGCAGATCAGACCAACGACGAGCCAAGCGGCATCGTCGTTCGCACCTCAGTTGATCCCGCGTCGATTGTGCCGGCGGTTCGCCAGGCGATCTGGTCGCTCGACAGGAATCAACCGGTTACACACGTGCGGACCGTCGATGACATCGTCACACGCCAGTTGTCAACTCCATCACAGAGCACAACGTTGCTGAGCGCATTCGCGGTGCTCGCGCTGCTTCTCGCCTCGCTCGGGCTCTACGGCGTGCTCTCGTACTCGGTGACGCAGCGCACCAATGAGATTGGTGTTCGCATGGCGATGGGTGCGACGTCAGGCAACATTCTGCTGTCGTTCGGTAAGCGAGGATTGCTGCTGACGCTCGTGGGGCTCACGATTGGGCTGGGCCTGTCAGCCGCAGCGGCTCGGCTGATGTCGACGCTCTTCTACGGTTTCGTACCATCGTATTTTCCCGCCGTTACGGCGGTGTCGGTGATTCTGGTGGGTGTCTCGGCGCTTGCGTGTTTGGTCCCGGCGAGGCGCGCCTCACGCATCGATCCGATCCGCGCACTGCAGTACGAATAATTACTCCGATCGCGTGGCTCGCTTTGCTGCGCTCGCTCGCGTCTTGGTCATTTCTGCTCCCTCGGAGACGCGCCATCGAACACTGGAAGCCGCTTGGACAGCCAATTCTCAACGGTTGAGAAATACGCCGGGACGATTCGCTTCAGCGACGGCATTTCCGCGTTGCTTCCGATGGTTGCTTCGAACTGCGCATGATTCGCCTTCGGGAGGATCACGACGGTGTAGTCGCGATTCCCTCCGGCTTTCAGCGCTGCCTCCCACGCGCTCTTGTTCTTCTCCGCGACGATGTTGTTGTCCAGTTCTCCAAATATGGCGAGCACTGGAAGTCGCAACTGACGAATGATCGGACCGGGATCGTAGAAGTACGAACGCTTGATCGTCTGCCAATACGGATGGTCGGGAGTGCCGGGAAACGAATCCGGCGGTGGTCCCATCTGTGCGGCGAGTTTCTGCCGCGCCGCGAGATATTCATCCCAGCCCCGGCCCGTTCGCGCGAACTCGTACTGCTGCTTCATCAAGCCAACAATGGCAGCGACCATCGGTGGTTTCATACCGTTCGCTGTCAGTTCGTTCTGCGTCTGGTCGAGTGTGGTTTCGGCGGGAGAAACGCCGGCCCCCGAAATGCTGATGAGAAATCCCAGGTCTGGTATTCGAGCGGCGGCCATTTGCATGATCCATCCAGCCTGGCTCACTCCCAGCACTCCAATATGTGCCGCGTCAATATCCCGACGTGTTTTCAAATAGTCGAACGCCGCGCCGACGTCTCCCGCCAGTTCTGCATATGACGCCGTGTTCCAATCTCCGGTTGACTGACCGACGCCGCGCTTGTCGTATCCCAGCAGGGCGACTCCGTGG
>JBKPSH010000005.1:0-45514 GCA_046734955.1 Acidobacteriota bacterium | reverse complement strand
GCCCTGGGAATCTTTCACGGTGCCGGAAATCTGGCCTCGGTCGAACTGCGCTGCGGCCGGCATTGCCGTCAGCAGCACGCAGCCAAGCGCGGCTGCGCAGTACCGAAGGAACCCTCTCATCAAATGAACCTCCTCCTGTGGTAAATCAATGACTTCCAAGGCGGCACGCTACGCCCGCGCGGGGGCGGAAGTCAAGCGCCAGCACCAATTACTATCGAAATCTCTTTTGCAGTTTTCCCAGCTCAGCACTGCCTGGACAGAGCTGGTCATACGGCAGCTGAACAAGCGGTGTCTCCACTGTGTCGGCCTGCTCGTGCATGTCGGTTGAGTCGGGTGAGAGATACAGCAACCCGGTCGCCACTTCGCCTGCCCGCTGGCGTTCGCGAATGTAAGCGTAGGTGGTATCGCGATCGGTGGGATCGAAATCGTCGGCAATCTTCCGCAGCCGGACCCAGCTGCCGTCGTGCAGCATCACCGTGCGAACCGCTCCCGGGTCGTACTGAGCGGTGATCGCAACGGCGGGGGGGACGAAGTCGGCGTGAACGACCTCGACGTTCTTCTCACGCGTATACGCGTAGCTCTTCGTCGAGCCTTCGTGGTCGTTAAACGTAACGCAGGGAGAGATCACGTCGATGAACGCGAAACCCTTGTGCTTCAGCCCTGCTTTGAGCATCGGCACCAGCTGGCCCTTGTCGCCTGAAAACCCGCGCCCGACAAACGTCGCGCCCAGCGTGAGCGCGAGCAGGCACCCGTCGATCGCCTCCATGGTGTTCTCCTCTCCCTTCTTGCTGAGAGAGCCGGGATCCGCCGATGCGGAGAACTGCCCTTTCGTCAGGCCATAGACACCGTTGTTCTCGAGGATGTAGAGCACGTTCACGTTGCGCCGGATTGCGTGGCACAGCTGCCCGAGGCCGATCGACAACGAATCACCGTCGCCGGACACGCCGATGTAGGTGATTTCACGATTCGCCGCGTTCGCTCCCGCGACCAGTGCGGGCATCCGTCCGTGCACGCCGTTGAAGCCGTGCGCTTCGCGCAGGAAGTACGCCGGCGTCTTTGACGAGCAGCCGATGCCGGAGAGCTTCGCGACCTTGTGCGGTTCGATCGACAGTTCCCAGAATGCCTGGATGATGCCGGCGGTGATCGAATCGTGCCCGCAGCCGGCGCACAGGGTCGTGATCGTGCCTTCGTAGTCGCGCCTGGTGAGGCCGATCTCGTTGCGTTGCAGGGCTGGGTGGTGAACCTTCGGTTTCGCGATGTAGGTCATGCCGCTCTCTCCAGCTTTGCCTTGACGCCCGTGATCACGTGATGCGCGCTCATCGGAAACCCGCCGTAATAGCGAACCGACTGCAGCTTTTCCAGCGAGACACCCGTCTCGAGGGTGAGCAGCGTGCGAAGCTGTGCATCGCGATTCTGCTCCACGACGAAGTTCATTTCGTGCGATTCAAGGAACGATCGCACATCGTCGCCGAACGGGAACCCGCGAACGCGCAGATAGTCGATTGCAAATCCCTCCGCCGCCAGAAGATCGAGCGCTTCAACACACGCGGCATGGCAACCGCCGACGGTGACGAGACCCAGCTTCGCTCCCGCCGTTGTCCTCACCGCCGGCGCCGGCACAGACCGGGCGGCGTGCTGAATTTTGCGATCGATGCGGTCCAACACGTCGACATACTCATCGGCGTCTTCCGTGTAGATGCCGAATCGATTGTGGCCCGAGCCTCGCGTGAAGTACGAACCGTTCGGGTGCACGCCGGGAAGCGTTCGATATGGAATGCCGTCGCCATCGACATCGACGTAGCGATGGAACGTCTTGACATGCTCGAGCTCTTCGGCGGAAAGCACTTTGCCGCGATCGGGCCGATAGTCGTCGTTCCACGTCAGTTTTGGAATCATCCAGTCGTTCATCCCGATATCGAGATCACTCAGCACGAACACCGGTGTCTGATAGCGCTCCGCCAGATCAAAAGCGGCGACGGCGAATTCGAACGCCTCGCGCGGATCGCTCGGATACAAGCAGATGTGACGCGTATCGCCATGCGACGCATACGCGCACAGCATCAAATCACCCTGCTGCGTGCGCGTCGGCATTCCGGTCGAGGGTCCAGTTCGTTGCACGTCGAAGATCACCGCCGGCACTTCGGCGTAATAGGCCAGGCCGATGAACTCGGTCATCAACGAGATGCCGGGGCCGGCAGTTGGCGTGAACGCGCGCGCACCGGCCCACGACGCGCCGATCACCATGCCGACAGCCGCGAGTTCGTCCTCCGCCTGCAGGATTGCGAATCGATTTCGATTGGTCTCCGGCTCACGACGGTATTTCTGACAGAAGCCTTTGAACGCTTCCATCAGCGACGTCGCCGGGGTAATCGGATACCACGCGCCGACGGTCGCTCCGGCATAGACGCATCCAAGCGCGGCGGCGGTGTTGCCGTCGATCAGAATCGAATCCGCGGTCTTGTCCATCGGCTCGAGATGGATCGGCAGGGGGCACGTGAAGTTCTTCGTTGCGTAGTCGAAGCCGATGTCGATCGCCTTCTGATTGGAGTCCATCAGCGCCGGCTTGCGCGAGAACTTCTCTTTCAGCAGCTCGCGGATGACCGTCGTATCCATGTTGAGCAATGCGCTGAGGGCGCCGGCATACGCGATGTTCTTCATCAGAATGCGTTCGCGCACGCCCGAGAACTGCTCGTTGCACATTTCCGCGAGTGGAATGCCGAGATAGGTCACGTCCGGCCGAATCAGGCGCGGGTCGAGCGGCCACGTCGAGTCATACAGCAGCCAGCCCCCGCTCCGCAGCTCGGTGATGTCCTTCTGATACGTCGCCGGGTTCATCGCGACCATCAGGTCGAACACCGGCGTTCGCGCGGTATACCCGTGCCGGTTCACCCGGATCTCGTACCACGTGGGCAGTCCCTGGATGTTCGACGGGAAGACGTTCTTCCCCGTCACCGGCACACCCATGCGAAAGATGGCCTGCATGATCAGGCCGTTGGCCGACGCGGATCCGGTGCCGTTGGCCGTCGCGATTTTGAAAGCGAAGTTGTTGACTCTGTCCATGAATGATTGATTGGTGTCAGTTACCGGTTCCCAGTTCCCAGTTTCCAGAACGTCCCTTTTTCTTACTGGAAACTGGAGACTGGTAACTGGAAACTACAAGCTCACACAGCAGCAAGCGGTATCACCTTCCCGGTTGCCCCCGCATACGGAATGTTCAATACGAACTGGCGCATGTCCCAGGCATATGTCGGACAGCGCTCGGCGCAGAGTCCGCAATGCAGGCAGATGTTTTCGTCCTTGAGCATCACGCGGCTTGTCTGCTTGAGGGCTTCGGACACGTAGAGCGGTTGGTCCAGGTTCAGCGCCGGGGCGTTGAACCGCTCACGAAGGAACGGCTCGTCGCCGTTCGGACTGATCGCCAGGCAGTCAACAGGACAGATGTCGATGCACGCATCGCACTCGATGCAGAGCGAGGGAATGAAGTGCGTCTCCATGTCGCAGTTCAGGCATCGCTCCACTTCGGCCTGCGCCTGCTCGGCAGTAAAGCCCTTCTCCACTTCCGTCGTCATGCTGGCAAAACGCACCGGCAGCTCGACATGCGCCATCTTCTGACGTTCGATGGCGCTGTAGTTGTTGCTGTAGGCCCATTCGTGCAGGCCCATCTTCGTGCTGGTGAGTGTCATCCCCTGGGATGGACGATCGGTCAGTGGAATACCGTGACAGTAGTTGTGAATCGAGATTGCCGCCTGATGCCCGTGCTCGACCGCCCAGATGATGTTCGCCGGCCCAAACGCGGCATCGCCGCCGAAGAACACGCCCGGGCGCGTCGACATGAACGTCGTCTTGTCGACGACCGGCATGTCCCACTTGCCGAACTCGAGACCGATGCCCCGCTCGATCCAGGGGAAGGCATTGTCCTGGCCAACCGCGAGCACCACTGAATCACACGGCAGAATCTCGCGGCCGATGATCTCCTGTTTGAGACCCGATGGAGTCTCGGTTGACCTGAACCGGTCGAACTCCATCCCCGTCAGTTTGCCGTTTTCGATGATGAACCGGACCGGCTGCAGGTTCTCGACAATTTCAACGCCTTCCTCTTCGGCGTCCTCGAGTTCCCACGGCGAGGCCTTGAAATACCTTCGCGTCTTTCGCGCGATGACCTTGACGTCGGTCGCGCCGAGCCGCTTCGATGACCGGCAGCAGTCCATCGCCGTGTTGCCGACGCCAATGATCAACACGCGCTTGCCGATCGAGTCGACGTGGCCGAAATGGATCGCCTCGAGCCATTCGATGCCGACGAAGATCTGATCGGTATCGTGACGGCCGGGCACGTCCAGTTCTTTCCCTTTCGGCGCTCCGGTGCCGACAAACACCGCGTCGTAACCGCCGGTGTCGAGCAGTTGCTTGAGGCTATTCACGGGCGCGTTGTATTTGACCTCGACGCCCATGTCGACGATGTAGGCGATTTCTTCGTCGAGGACCTGCTCGGGCAACCGGAAGGCAGGAATGTTGATGCGCATCAGCCCGCCCGGCCTCGGCTGACGCTCGAAGATCGTGCATTGATAGCCGAGCGGCATCAGGTCGTTTGCGACCGTGAGCGACGCCGGGCCTGCGCCGATCAGCGCGATCTTCTTGCCGTTCTTTTCGATCGGCGCCGTCGGCAGCAGATGCTTCACTTCACCGCGATGGTCAGCGGCGACGCGTTTGAGACGGCAGATTGCGACCGGCTTTCCATCGACGCGCGTACGCCGGCATGCAGGCTCGCATGGGCGGTCGCACGTACGGCCAAGGATTCCCGGGAAGACGTTTGATTGCCGATTGAGCAGATAGGCTTCTGTGAACCGGTTCTGGGCGATGAGACGGATGTATTCGGGAACATTGGTGTGCGCCGGACACGCCCATTGGCAGTCGACGACGCGGTGGTAATAGTCCGGATGCCCGACGTTGGTTGGCTGCATCTGATTGGCAACATTATAGGGCATCGCGCCCAAATGCTTGAAATCAAAGCAGCTAACTCTCTTAGTAGCAACTCTCACCGTCACGCTGAAACGTACCTACGGTACGTGCAGCTCGACAGCGTATGTCGCTCGCTGAGGCTAATGCCGTCGATCAATTAAGTCCTTTTGCGCGCCCGCCCACGTGATCACGCGATCGCGATAGGCAATCACTCGATCGTTATGCTCCGTCCCTCGATCAGTTGTCTCTCCCGGGTCCGCGCAAACATCGAACAGCCGTGATCGTCGAGAGTCAATGTCGTACAGATATTTCCAACATCCATCCGTCAGCCCGAGCCAGCCGATCGAATAGTCCGTATAGAACAGCGCCACGCGTGACTCGGCAGGTAGCAGCGACGCACCTTGGTGAAGAGATTGGGCCGGCAAGCCGAGGAGATCGAGAACGGTGGGCGCGATGTCGATGACGCTCGCGATCCTCGACACGCGAACTGGCGTCTCTATGGCGCCCGGCGCTGCAATCATCAGCGGGATTCTTACGTTCTCCTCGTGGATGAACAGCGTGTGCGCAAAGTTACCCGGATGTTCTCCGAATGCTTCTCCGTGATCGCCGAATACAACGACGATCGTGTTCTCGAGAAGCTGTCGTCGACGCAGTCCGTCAACGAGCGCGCCGAAGGCCGCATCGCTCTCGTGCAAAGCATTCATGTACCGCCAGAAGTCCTGATCGCTTCTGAATGGACCAGGGACGGTTGTCACGTATGGGTTATGACCGGACGTCGGCAGGTACGTCACGAAGAACGGTGTGCGACGATCGGTTGTGTCGATCCAGTGCAGCACGCGCGAGACCGTCGATGCGTCATCGACACCAAAACTCGAATCGACTCGGCCGCCGATCGCGCCAGCATCTTCCATAACCTCGAAGCCGCGCCGATCGATCACCGACATCATCCCCAAATACATGAAGCGCCCCGAGTGGAAGAGCGCGGTGCGATAGCCCGCCGCCTTGACTGTTGCCGCGAGCGACGCGCAGGGCACGTCAGCGTAGACTTCAGGAGCCGTATCGAACGCCGGATAGCGTGAACACAACGTCGCAAACAGTCCCTTGATGCTTTCCGGGTACACCGAGTAGGCGCGCTCGAAAACGATCGACTGGGCCGCCAGTGCCGTGAGGTTCGGTGCCGGATCCGGCGCGCTCCCGTAAAGACCAAGATGGCGGGCACCGGTCGACTCGAGCGCGATGAGCACGACATTGCGTCCGCGCATCGATGCGCGAAATGGTGTGAGATCCAGCCGGGATCCGGGATCCGCGATCGGGGATCCGGGTTCTCCAGCTTTAAACGGAGAGGTCCGCCAATCATCAAAGGCATCCTTCGCCGCAACGCGTGTGACGCTCGTCTCGACGAGCGCACCGATGGCGTTCCGATGCAGGCCGCCCGTTTCCAGCCGGGCGGTTGCGAAGCGGCCGATCGCAACCAGCAGGATCGCCGCCGCCGCGCCGGCAGCGTTCATCCGGATCGCCCGTCCCGCCAGGAGCCGCGGCAACCACACCGCGACAGCAAGCGGGATCGCGAGTGCGATCACATTAGTGAACGTCACGTAATGCAGGACGGCATCCGCCAATGGACCGCGCGCGGCGCGAATCATCATCCATGTCAGTGGCGACGACAGGACTCGAGTGACGGGGACGTTGACGGCTATGTAGACGACGAGAGCGGCGTACAACGACCAGGCAACGCGCGGCCGTTTCAGTCGCTGGTCAAGGGCAATGAACAGCAGCGCAAGGAGTACGTCCTGCCAGAGATACGCAACGAAGGGCCACAGCGACGGCGGCAGCGGCCGCCCAACGAGGACCGCCGCACGTGCCGTCAGCAGGACGACAAGCAGGCAGACGCCTCTCAGCGCGTAACCAGATTCAGCCGTTTCAGTAGAAGCCACGATACACGCACGCCCGGGCCGCGCACATTCCACAACCAGTCGTGCACCACAGCGGCTCTCGCCGGCGGGTGCCGGTAGACCTCATCGCGGTTGCCGATGAACGAGAGCGGAATGACGATCAGATCGCCGCCGTCATCCAACCGGGGATCGAAGAACTGCTCGCGCAATTCGATTGGGCCGCTCAGAAATGAACGTGCGACTTCAAGGTGATCGCGGCTGGCGTCCACGATCGTGAGGCTCGCGTCGGGTCGAAGCTTTCGAAGAATCAACGCGGTCCGTGGAAACAGTCCGCCACCGACAATCGTGACGCGATCGGTCGCCGGAAGTTGCGGCAGAATGTCGCGAAACGCCCGCTCGTGCGCGGAGAGAACGTACCGCTGGATCCACGACGATTGCAGCGCGATCCGTTCCAACCACTCCAGAGCCGGCGTGTCGAGCCATCTGAGAACCGGCGGCCAGCGGCTGCGGCGCGCGTCCCGCACGGATTCCGAGGGAAGCCGCGTCCAGTGAACGCCTGGCCGTCGATGATGTTCGACATGGTAGCCATCGTTGAAGAACAGACGGTTGTATAACCAGCCGTAATGACTGGTTGTCCCGCCCGCGTGCTCGAAGTGTCCCTGCAGGAAACACAGCCCGAGACCCGCCGTGTAGCCGGGAACGTAAACGCTCACGAAAAACCACGGAACGTTGATCGCGAGCGTGAGCCACACACCTAGAACGACCGTCGACTCGAGAATTGCGGCGCGGGTGACGGCGATGTGACGGTGGTCACCACGGTGATGGCGCAGGTGACGTTCGCGCCAGAACTCCTGCGGAAACCCCATCAACGCACTCAAGTAGATCGAATACAGACGATTGAGCGCGCGCGAGCGGAAGAACGGTGTGTGGATGAAGTTGTGCGCGACCGTATTCCCGATCCACCACAGTCCGAGCGCGATGAGCGGCGCTGATGGGAACGAGAGCAGCAGGCTCGCATACACCAGCGACAGCAGGATCAGCACGGCATCCTTATTCGAATGACGAAGGATGCCGTGCATTCGAGCGGTGAGCATGACGAACATGGCCGGCTCCCGTGGATGCGGTCTTTACCGCTGCTTCACCGCCGCCTTCAGTCCGTCGATCACTTTCATCGTGTCCGACCCGCGATCGGCGGCATTCTCAACGACCATGACGCCCATCTGAATTGGATAGGGATCGGGCGATGCAACCTTTTCATCCGCCTTCCGGACACGACCGGTTGGCTTATATCGCATTCCGAGCCCTACCGCCGTCCCCTTGCCGGCCACCGCCTTCAGATCGGACCATTCCTTCCGGCATACGTTGTCCTGACCGGATGCACACGTGTAATAGAGGTAGCCGCGTTGCGCCGGACCGTATGTGGATCCTCTGCCCTCGGCCATGGCAAAGGCTCCCCAGATTTGGATTCGCTCGGGCGCCTTGTCGTTCGGTTCAATGACGACCTTTTCGACGACCCCGTAGATTCCGACCATGTCGCTCGCCTGGAGCACGGCAGTGAGCGCCAATGCGGCACTGACAACTGCTAAGCCGATTGTCCGTTTCATCATTGAGAGCCACCTCCCCTGCACTCAAAGACGTTGAATTCGCCAACCCGTTAACCAGAGCACCGGCTAGCTCTACTGACAATCGGTCACCTTGCCTGATGAGCAGATGTTGATGATGACGTTTGTGTTCGTTGGCGACAGCGAGCACGCCAGGCTCTGGGTGCGCACTTCAGTGATATGCCCGCCATCTCCGGCCGTCCCCGACCGGAAATGTTTGCCATCCACATACGCGATCCCACTCTTCGGAGAAACGCGAGTCTTGGCCCATACCAGGCCCCGCTCGTCGTAAACGTCACCTCATTGCTTGGGACGCTGTATTGGATGTGAACCGGTTTGCCCTGCGCCCGGCAGGTGCCGGTCGACGACGTCACTTTGACCCAGAGTTCGCCCCCGTTGATTCTCCCGGACGTCTCGTTAATCCAGTCGTTACCGCCGTCCTGCCATTGGCCATCGAGCGTCTCGATATCTATGGAGCCGTTCTTGACGATGATGGGTGCACGGGCGTCACTCAAACGGGCGCCCGAGATTGCACAAACGCTCGAGAACCCGTTGCAGGTGATGCAGGCCGATTTGCAGCTTGGCAGCGTCATGGCATCTGAGGGGCACTCGTGAGAAGCCGCCAGAACCGATCAGCCGGCCCAGTCGATAACGTCCGAGTTCCTCTCCCTCGGCGTGCGAATACATTGTCTGGCTGACGCGGTCGCATTATAGTCTGGTGCCACCGAAGAACACGGATAAACACGGATACCGAACCACGGACTGCGGCCACGGACGAACACGGATAAACACCGATACCGAACCACGGACTGGGGCCACGGAAGAACACGGATAAACACCGATACCGAGCCACGGACTGCGACCACGGATGAACACGGACGGGGGCCTGCGCTTGATGACGTTGAAAAGATTGTTCGTGATCGTGAGCCTGCCCTTCGCGGTTGCGACATTGTCGCTGCAAGCACTTCAAGGCCAACAACCCTCGGTCGGCGGCTCGCTGCTGGTGCTCTCCAAGGGTGACCTCACGATGTCGGTCGTCGATCCGGCGACATTGAAAGTGGTTGGCAAGGTACCCTCCGGCCCAGATCCGCACGAAATCGTGGCGTCATCCGACGGACGCATGGCCTATATCGCCAATTACAACGGCGGCGGCAACATCATTACCCCAGTCGACCTCGCCGCGATGAAAGCGCTGACGCCGATCGATCTCGGTCCGCTCCGCGCGCCGCACGGGCTGGACTACGTTGCGAACAAACTGTGGTTCACCGCCGAAGGAGCGAAGGTGATCGGCAGCTACGATCCCGCGACACAGAAAGTCGATTGGGTCCTCGGTACCGGACAGAATCGAACGCACATGCTCTACGTCTGGCCGGACGTCTCACGGATCGTCACGTCGAACGTGAGCTCGGCAACGCTGACGATCGTCGAGAAGACCACCGGAGGTGGACGTGGACGTGGTGGACCTCAGAGCGACTGGGACGAAACCGTCGTCGCCGTCGGGCGCGGCGCTGAAGGATTTGACGTCTCGCCCGATCGCAAAGAGATCTGGGCGGCCAACGCACAGGACGGCACAATCTCGATCGTCGATGTCGCGGCGAAGAAAGTGACCGATACGCTGGCGGCAAAGGTCAATGGCGCGAATCGTCTGAAGTTCACGCCGGACGGCAAACACGTCTTCGTGTCATCGCTCGGCGGACCGGAGGTCGCGATCTTTGAAGCGGCGACCAAACGAGATGTCAAACGGCTGAAAACAGGTGGAACAGGAGCGGCAGGGATCCAGATGCAGCCTGACGGCACGCGCGCTTACGTCTCGTGCACACCGAACGACTACGTCGCGATCGTTGATCTGAAGACGTTAGAGATTGCCGGAAAGATCGAGGCCGGCCGGCAACCGGACGGCCTCGCGTGGGTAGCACGGCGGTGATTCGTTTCATTACTCCGAGGGGCTGCACCCCTCGGACTCCCCCACACGCTCTCTCGCGGGCCGCTTTGCCGGCTCGCTCCGTTCGCGTGGCTCGCTTCGCTGCGCTCGCTCGCGTCTTCTTCGCACAGGCTGGTCGTAGTGTAGGCGGCGTCCGTCCGCCAGAACCGTGCGGCCTTGGGCGTCGAGCGAATTCCGTTCGAGATCTCGTTTCAAAACCGATCTAAGGCCGAGCAGGGTTAGGCGTCTGGTTCGTGGCGACCTCGGACTCGCGTGAGGGCGAAGGCAGTAAAGCGCGCCCGGGCGGCGCTTTTCCACGCGACGTCCGCGGGAGCCGTGAACGAGATGCCCAACCCTGCCCTTCGGCCCACAGCGGTTTTGAAACCACTCAACCTATTCAACCACTTTGGTCACGAAGTACGTGACCTGAGCGCCTGGTGCGAGGATCATCTGGTGCGGCACTTTCGCGGGAATGTGCAGCACGTCTCCCGCTACAAGCTTCGCTTCGGTGCCACCTTTGATCGATGGTCCGCGCTTCTCGCCTGGCGCTGTCGTCTTCTCATCGACAATCGTTCCGCCGTAGACCATCGTGATCGCGCCGGCGGAGATGAACATCACGTCCGCTTCTTTTTCGTGCCACTCGGCCAGGCCTGATCCTTCCCGGTGCGCGACCATGAATCGTCGGTTCCCTTCGGTCGCAAGCACTTCGTTCGCAGATTTCTGAGAATCCAGCTTCTGTCCAAGCGTCTTTCCTTTGGCGGCGAGCTCTGCCGCTTTCCACACGTGCACGCCGGCGGCGCCACCACCGCCCTGCGCCGCGAAACCCAAAGCCACGACAACCGCCACGACGATACGCATCATCCTCGCTCTCCTTGGTGTGAATCCGCGGTGAAGGATAGCCTACCTATTGACGACCGATCGGGTCGGATATAAGCTTGTTTATCCGACTGCAACGGTCGGATATCTCCAACATGCTGAAGCGCCTACCACTTACGACCATCGGCGTGGTCCTCGCAGCCAGCGCTGTCGCGGCCATCCTACTCCTTCAAGTACTCAGAACCGGCGGGTTGCCGGATCCAACCGGACACGGCGATTTCGGCGCGCGTGTGCTCGATATCGCGGTCCTCGTCTTTCGTGAAGGGCTCGAATGCATCTTGGTGCTCTCTGCGATTACCGCGAACATGATTGGCGCGCGACGATCCCTTCAGCGTCCGGTTGCCGCAGGTGCCGCAACGGCGTTCGCCGCGACCCTGATCACCTGGGCGATCGCAATCCGCATCGTCGACAGCCTCGCCGAGAACGTGCCAGCACTCGACGTTCAGGCGGCGACCGGGCTTCTCGCGATCCTCGTGCTGCTCCTCGTGATGAACTGGTTCTTTCACAAGGTGTATTGGGCGGGATGGATCTCGATGCACAGCCGGCGGAAACAGGCCCTCCTCAAAGCTGCGTCGCCGGCGCGACTCGTGTGGGGACTCGCGCTGCTTGGGTTCTCGTCGCTGTATCGTGAGGGCTTCGAGGTCGTGCTGTTCCTTCAGAGCTATCGCCTGAAGCTGGGAGCCACGCCCGTGCTCTACGGAGTTTCGCTCGGGCTTGCGTTGACGGTGGTCGTCGGCGTCCTCACCTTCATCGCGCACCGCCGGCTTCCCTACCGGCGAATGCTCGTCTTCACCGGCATCATGCTCGGTCTCGTTCTTCTCGTGATGGTCGGCGAGCAGGCGCAAGAGATGCAACTCGCGCAGTGGCTGCCGACGACGCCCATCGCGTCGCTGCAGCACGTGATTCCAGGATGGATGGGACTCTGGTTCGCGGTGTTCCCGACCGTCGAGACACTCGCCGCGCAACTCCTCGCGGCCGCGCTGGTTGTTGGATCGTTCTTCCTTGCGCGACAGCAATCGGGTAGCTTCCAGGTCTCTTCGGTGTCATCGCATCCCTAATCACTGATCACTAATCGCGAATCGCGAATCCTCGAATCCTTGAATCACCGCACGCGATTCGGCGATTCGGGATTCGACGATGAGTGATCCAGGATCAGTGATGAGTGATTAGCGATTCATTGACTTCCCCGCCCCGCCAGCGGCGCTGGCAGCGGCTTGCGCGGGAGCATCTCGTCCCGGGTGGCCGCAAGATAGGCGAACGCCGCGGCGATGGTGGCGTTTTTCATCATGTCGCCTGGCTGCAGCCGCTCGTAGCTGTCCAGGTTCGTATGATGCGTCATCGTGTTGTATTCGACCTCATCCTGAATGAACTGGAATCCAGGAAGCCCGACGCGATCGTACGACTGATGATCCGTTCCTCCCGTATTCCGAATCGTCAAGTACGCCATCCCAAGACTGCGGAGGGGCTCCATCCATTCCCGGAAGATCGGCGCCACGGCGTCATTCCCCTGTAGATACACGCCGCGAATCGCGCCCGTCCCGTTGTCGATGTTGAAGTACGCCGCGAGCTTTGCGTGGTCCGGCTTCAGCGTCACCGGTCCAAGCGCGCCGCGACTGCCGCCTCGTCCAGCAGCTGGCGTTGGCTGCTGGTCGGGAGGACTTGGCAGCGTCGCTCTCGAACCGAAATGCGCCGACACATACTGCGCCGATCCCAGCAGTCCCTGCTCCTCGCCCGTCCACAGTCCAATGCGCACGGTGCGTCTCAATCGCAGGCCACTCTGTTTCAAAATGCGCATCGCTTCCAGCATCGCCGCGGAACCTGCTGCGTTGTCGGTTGCGCCGGTCGCCGCGTGCCATGAGTCGAAGTGGGCACCGAGCATCACGACTTCGTCGGTCTTATCAGTACCTGGAATCTCTCCAACGACATTGAACATGACCGGATTCGGATAGTAGGTGTTCTGAATGTCCGCTTCGATCGTGACCGTCAAGTTCTTCTGCAGCATGCGAGCCATACGCCCGTACTGTTCCGCAGGAATAACGACGGCCGGTAACGCCTGCGCAGGATCGGTCGCGCGGCTGCCACTGATCGTATAGATGCCGTGGCCTCGCGCTGCAGTCGAGAGAATTCCGAGCGCGCCTTCGGCTCGGAAGAAGTCGTTCCGGTTGAACGGAGCCGCTCCACCCTGCCCGTGCCCTCCTCCGAACGGACCACCAGGCCGGCTACTTGGCAGTGGGGCGACGCCAAATTCAGGCCCCGGCGGCGTCGCGAGTTCCATTCGGTCCAATTCGTCCGTCGTTGTTCTCGTCGCCGGCGCGCTCCAATACGCGGCGACGTCGGGCGCCGGCTGGGTCAGCACCCACTTGCCCTTCAACTTGCCGGCGTACTTCTGCACGTCCTCCTGCGTCGTCTCGCTGACGAGGATCACTTCGCCGCGTACCAAACCGTTTGTTCCAGGCGTCCAGCCACTCGGAGTGCCGGGAATCGGGAATGCCTGCGGCGAGACGGCCGCCATGTAGAACTTCTCGTTCGCCCATCCTCGCGGAAACATCGTTTGGTCGGACCACTTCTCGAGCGAGACATTCTGAAGACCCCACTCCTTCATTTTCGCGACCGCCCACTCGCCGGCCTTTTGCGTGGTGGGCGAACCGGTCAGACGTGGTCCGTAGACGTCGGTGAGCCAACTTGAAATCTCCATGACCTTCGAGTTCTGCGGCTGCAGACCTTGTTCTTTGATTTTGTTGATCGCCTGGTAATCGATCTTTTCGCCTGCCGCACCAAGCGGCAGCGTCGCGAGCACACCGGCCAGCCCGGCAGCCAGTACACGGTTGCCAATCACTACACTCATCTGCATGTCTCCACCCAAACCGCCCAAAAAAGCAAAACGAAATGATATACCGCGCGCGTATTGAGCTGAGCCATTTGGTGGCGCAACCCGTGCAATAATCTTTCGCCGTGTTCTACTTCTTCAAGCGCGGGAACGAGACGGTTCAGTGCGAGGTTCGATCCGAGGCGGATGGCCCGGGTTTCGAGATCGTCATTACTGATTCGGCCGGCACCGTTCGCGTAGAACGCTACCCGACCTCCGAGCAGGTCCACGAGCGCTGGATGCAAATCCATCATCGATTGGAAAACGATGGATGGTGGGGACCGGCCACGCAAGACGGACGAGGTTAAGCTCATCTGCCCGGATCGTCGACTGATCCAACTCAGTGCGAGGTCGCCATTGTCGGTGCGGGAGCGGCAGGTCTCGCGACGGCGATTTTCACGCGCCGCTTAAACCCCTCCCGATCGGTACGCCTCATCGATTCAGCTACGCGTCCCGGCGCGAAGATTCTGGTCAGCGGCGGATCGCGCTGCAACGTGACGAACGTCACCGTCACTGAACGCGACTTCAATGGTGGCAACTCAGCCATCATCCGAAGAGTCCTCAAGGCGTTTCCACCGAGTGATGTCGTCGAGTGGTTCGCGTCTCTCGGCGTCGCGCTTCACGAAGAGGCGCATGGGAAGCTCTTTCCCGATTCCAACCGCTCGCGCGATGTTCTTGACGCGCTGCTCGATGAATGCAGAGCTGCGGGAGTCGATCTTTTGACGCGTGCGCGAGTCGAAACAATTACGGCGATGCCCGGTTTGCCGGATCCCGGAGACCGGAGACCGGATCACGACGCCATCCGTTCACGATTCATTCTTGACACGAGTCAGGGTCCGATTCATGCGGCCGTCATCGTCATGGCGACGGGTGGTTTATCACTCCCAAAGACAGGTAGCGACGGACGCGGACTGTCCATCGCCGAATCTCTCGGTCACACTATCGTTCCAACCACGCCCGCGCTCGTTCCCCTGGTTACAGTCAACGACCAGCAGTTTCACAAAACCCTCAGTGGAGTCTCGCAGGAAGCGGAACTCGCGCTGTGGGTTGATGGGTCGGTTTCACGCCGACTTCGCGGGTCGTTGCTCTGGACGCACTTTGGCCTCAGCGGTCCGGTGGTGCTGGACATGTCGCGTCACTGGCTGCGCGTTCGCCTTGAAGGATGCGAGGCGCGAATGACCCTCAATCTGGCTGGTGGCGGAAGCTTCGAATCCCTGGAACACGACTGGACGTTGCGGACTGCAGCGAGGCCGCGTATTTCGATCCACAGTGCGGTCGCAGAGTGGGTGCCGGCGGCAGTCTCCACGGCAATTCTCGAGCGCATCGGCCTCGACGCGGCGAACCAGGTCGCTAACCTTGCGCGAGCTGACCGCCGTCGGCTCATTCACGCCCTCGTCGAATGGCCGGTGATGATCACCGACAGCCGTGGATACAACTACGCGGAAGCAACCGCTGGTGGCGTGGCGCTTGATGAAATTGATCCGGCAACGATGGAGTCGCGGAACTGTCGAGGTCTCTATCTCGTCGGTGAGATGCTCGATGTCGATGGCCGCATCGGCGGATTTAACTTCCAGTGGGCGTGGGCAACCGCTCGCGTGGCGGCGCGAGCCCTTGCTGGATTTTGAAATGCTGAATGCTGAATTCTGAATGCTGAATTGGCGCGGCCTGAAGGCCGCGCCCTACACGTGCTAAACAGCAAACAATGTAGGGCGGGGTCATTAGACCCCGCCAAAATTCAGCATTCAGCAATCAACATTCAGCATTTCTGAAAATCAGTCACGTTTCTGGCGTTCAATTCTCCTATGCGTTTCGACTGCATCGCGCCCGAGATAGTCGCGCAGCCAGATATCCTCCACACACGGATACATGGCCGCGACAGGAAGTGCCAGTAACGCACCGATAAGACCGAACAACTCTGCGCCGACGGCAAATGCGAGCAGAACGGCGAGATTCGACAATCGCAGTTGCCCGCCGTACACCTTTGGGCCGATGAAATAGTTTTCGACCATGTGATATCCGACGTAGGCTGCAGCGACAATGACCGCCGTCGTTGGCGATACGGTCAACGCAAGGAGAACCGCAGGGAACGCCGATACGATAAAGCCAAGAACCGGGACGAAATCGCAGACACCGGCAAGCAGCGCGAGCAGTAACGCTGCCGGGACGTGAAGGATTGCCAGAACGATCAGCACGGTGGTGCCGGCGAAAATAGAGGTCGCCACGTTGCCCGCGACGTAATGCAGGACAGCCCTGCACGCCGCGTCGGCTGTCTCCTGCACTCGGCCGCGATTGTGCCGGGGCACGTAGGCCACAAGCCACGCCCACGTTCGTCGTCCTTCGATGAGAAAGTAGATCGTCAGGATGAACGCGACCGCGGCTCCCAGCACCGCGCCGGTCAGGATGCTGCCGAGCCGGACCGCGTAGCCGGCAAGCGCCGATCCATCGGGCGTGGGCGCCTTCCCCTCACGAATCATTCGGTCGAATGGAGGAGGTGTGTGGTTCGCGAGATCCTCCTGAGCCGTCCCGAGTCGTCCTGCCACCTGCCGGCCCTGAATCGCGAGCGACGAGCCACAGATGGCGAAGAACACAATCAAGACACCCATGATCGTGAAGACCACCAGGGTCGACCCAAGCCAGCGCGGTATTCGCCGGTCCTCCAACCACACCACGACCGGTTCCAGGCTGATGGCAAGGACGACAGCCACCAGGACCACCGCGATGACGGTTCCCAGTTTGTAGATCGCCCAGGCGGCGAGAAGAACAAGGAGAACCTTGACGATGGTCGAAACTGGCAGATGCACCGATCGAGCGGGACGCTCGCCGTGCAGCTCATCCGGATGGGGGGCGTGAGCCCTCATCATCATCTGTCGTGCAAAGAGCAGGCCCTTCGAATCACTGATCACTGATCACTTATCGCGAATCACTAATCCTTGAATCTGCGAATCACTGATCCCGATCTGCGAATCACTAATCCTGAATCTGCGACTCACTAAAATCCTTGAATCTGCGAATCGCCTTTCCTCAAATCCCGGCCCGACTCAGCCGATTCGGGGATTCAACGATCAGTGATGCGAGGATTCGAGGATTGGCGATTCAGGATCAGTCATCAGTGATTCCGATATAGCCCCGCATACAGCGACGGGATCAGGTAGACAGTGATCAATGTGGAGAGAGAGAGTCCGCCAATGACGGCAAGCGCGAGCGGCCGCTGCAGTTCCGCTCCGGCGCCGAGACCGAGCGCCAGCGGCACGAGGCCAAACAAAGTGCACAGTGTGGTCATGAGAATCGGACGAAGACGAATCTTCGCCGCGTCGTACACGGCGTTTTCTGCTCGAATCCCGCGGAGCCGTTCGCGTT
Organism: Acidobacteriota bacterium; assembly: GCA_046734955.1. Classification (GTDB taxonomy): domain Bacteria; phylum Acidobacteriota; class Vicinamibacteria; order Vicinamibacterales; family 2-12-FULL-66-21; genus JALZOC01. The sequence goes on along the minus strand of JBKPSH010000005.1, from coordinate 28,045 downwards.
CGGCGTAGTCAAGCAACACGATCCCGTTCTTCACGACCAGCCCGACGAGCAGGACGAGGCCCATCGCCGACGAGACGTTCAACTCAGTGCCCGTCAGCACGAGGGCGATCAATGCACCGGCGAGCGAGAGCGGCGCGGCGCCGAGAATCAACACCGCGGGACTGAACGCGCGGAAATGGACGACGAGGATCACGAAGACCAGTGCCGACGCGATCGCCAGCACCTCGAGTAGTTCACGAAAGGCCTGACGCTGCGCGAGATATTGCCCGCCCACTTCCCACGTGTAGCCGACAGGCAGTTTCATCCCCTGCAGCTTTGTCCTGATCTCCGCGGCGGCCGAACCGAGATCGCGTTCTTCGAGCCGCCCGCTGACGAGAACCATCTGGCGAAGGTTCTCGCGCATCAGCACCGTCTGCCCCGCCTCGGGAATTACTGTGGCGAGTGCGGATATCGGCGCGGTTCGTCCTTCGGCGCCTCGAACCACTGTCTCACCAAGTCGCCCGGCATTGAAGCGCACCACATCCGGATAGCGCACGCGAACCGGAATATCGCGGTCGAGCGCAAGATAATCAGTGGCGACTTCTCCCAGCCACGCGGCGCTGATTTGTCGTTGGACGTCGGCGACTGTCAGACCGAGACGTCCCGCAGCCGTCGGATCGATCTGCCATGTGATTTCTGGATTCCCCTTCTGCACGCCGACAATATCGACCAGGCCTTCAACCTTCCCAATCGCGTCCTCTACCTGCTCGCCCAGTTGAGCCAGCACATTCGCATCGTCGCCGAAGATCTTCACTTCGATGGGTGTCGGATTCCCTTCCAGGTCGCCGAGCATGTCCTGGAGGAGCTGCACGAACTCAATCTCGACGCCTGGCGCGGCTTCCGTGAGCTTGTCTCGCAAGTCGGAAATGATTTCTTCTGACGATCGATCGCGCTGATTGCGAGCCTTGAGGCGGGCCAGCACGTCACCGCTGTTTTGCGGCGTCGCAAACAACCCCAGCTCGGATCCGGTGCGCCGCTGGATGGATGCCACTTCAGGCGTGTCGAGCAACACGCGTTCAATCTTCTTCAACAGGCGGTCAGTCTCTTCGAGTGCTGTGCCGGGAGGGGTCCGGTAGTCGACAACGAAGCCGCCTTCGTCCGCGCGCGGAAGAAATCCACTGCCGACCGAGAAGTACAACAAGGCGCCAGCGACGGCCAACGCTAAAGCGATGACCAACGCAAACACCGGCCGTGCCAGCATCGGCCGGAGCGTTGTCGCATACCTGTCAACGAGGCGTCCGCCAGGATGCTCGGCCGCGTGATCGCGTTGAATGCCCCACCGCGCCAGCAACGGAATCAACGTGAGCGCCAGCACCAGCGATGCGAGCACAGCGGCAGACAGCGTCAGCGACAGCGATCGAAAGAACTGTCCCACGACACCGGACAGCAGACCGAGCGGAGCGAACACCACCACAGTTGTCAGCGTCGAGCTCACGACCGGACCAGTAAGCTCGGTGATCGCATCGGCAATCGCCGTCGGCGATCCCTCCTGCACTCGCCGGTGGATTCCTTCCACCACCACGACGGCATCATCGATCACGAGACCAATGGCGACGGCGAGTCCGCCCATCGACATGAGATTGATCGATTCGCCGAAGAGGTGCATCACGAGATTCGTGATCAGAACAGCAAGCGGCAGCGTTATCGCCGCGATCAGCGTCAACCGCCAGTCACGCAGGAACACCAGCAGGATGATGACCGCGAGAATGCCGCCGATGACGATGGCGTCCCGCACGTTTGCAATCGAGGCGCGCACGAACTCCGCGAGATCGTAGACCTTGGTGATGTGTAACCCTGCGGGCAGCGCGCGCGCGAGCTCGTCGACGGCTTCCTGGACCGACGTCTCGATGTCGAGGATGTTCGCGCCGACCTGCTGCGACACGCTGATGCTCGCAGCGTCCTTTCCATTGCCGGTAATCAGGCCCGTGCGATCGGGAGCCCCCGGAAACACTTGCCCGACATCCTTCACCCGCAGCACACCCTCGGGATGAACCGAGATTGGTGTTTCCGCAATCTGATCGACAGATGTCCAGAGACCTGACGCCAGTACGAGTTGCTGGACGCCGCCAGAGGAATACCTTCCGACGGGGGCGAGTTCGTTCGCCGACTTCAGTTTCTCGGCGACGTCGTGAACAGTCAGACCTGCGGCGAGTAACCGCGCCGGATCTGTAACGACTTCGATTTCGCGAGTGTCGCTTGCACTGACGGCGACCTGCCCTGCGCCCGGCACGCGCGCCAGGCGCGGACGCATGACATAGAACGCGTAATCGTACAGATCCGCGGACGACAGAGGCCCGGTCAGATTCAGGATGTACATCGGGAACGCCGCCGGGGTGAGGCGTTCGACAATGAGGTCGGTGCCCTCAGGCAATGCCGGCCGTGCGTCGTCGATTTTGCCTTGCACCTGCTGCAGCGCGACCACCATGTCCGAGGATGGTTCGAACTGGGCGGAGATTTCGGTGGCGCCACGAAATGTGGTCGAGCGCACGCGGCGGATGCCGGGCACTTCCATCACCGCTTGCTCGAGCGGCCGCGTCACCGACATCATCATCGCGCGCGCGGGAAGCGTTCCGCTGTGGCCAATGATGACCACTCTCGGGAACTCGAGGCGCGGATAGATGCTGCTCGGCAGGTTCGTGCCTGCGACAATGCCCGCGCCGGCAAGGAGCGCGACCGCGAGCGCAATCGCGCGGCCATAGCGGTCGACGGCTCCGGCGAGACTCATGATCCGATTGTGACCGTCGCACCATCCGGCAGGCCATTCTGGCCGCGCACGACGACGCGATCGCCCGCTTTGATGCCCTTGAGGATTTCAGTCGCGTCCGGCGAGGTCACTCCAATTTCAACCTCGTTGCGGTGCGCCTTCGAATCCGTGCCGACGGTCATGACGATCGTGGCTTCGCCGTCGCGGATGACGGCCGCGGACGGCACCAGCGCCGCAGCCGGATGCTCGGGGCCGAGGATCTCCACCTCCACCGACATCCCTGCCGTGAGTTTGGTGGCCGAGGATGGGCGAAGACGCACAGCAGCGGTCACACTACCGGGATCGACTGCCGCTGGTCTGGCGATCACCGATGCCTCGATAGGTTCACCGCCGCCCGGGGTAATGATGTATGCCGGCGCACCGGCTGCAATCCGCGCCAGTGTTCCAACCGGTGCCGCGGCAGTGATTTCGAGATGCGACGGATCGATCACGCGCAGAATCGGATCGCTCGCGCCAGGTTCAACGAGATCGCCGGGATTGTGCAATCGCTTCGCGACCACGCCGTCGAACCGCGCCCGCACGACGGTCCGGCCAGCGAGGGCATTCGCCGCACCGCTCGCGCTCTGTGCCTGCTCGAGAGCCGCATTCGCCTCGCGCAGCTCGCGCTCGGCATCCTCGACTTCTTTGCGCGCGGCGACGCCGCGTTCGAACAGGCCCCGGACGCGAGTCGCTGCCGCCTTCGCATTCTCGACGCGCGCCTGCGCCTGTTCAATTGCCGCGCGACTCGCGGTCGCTCCGGCCGTGAGTGACGGGATATCGAATCGCACCAGCAGGTCCCCCGCGCGGACGCGATCACCTTCGGCTTTCGGCAGCTCCGCGATACGAGCCGCTTCCGGGGCCGTGACCGTGAGCTCGGCACCGGGTGCGGCGGTCACCAGACCGGTTGCCGCAATCACTTCCCGAATCGGTCCACTGCGAGCGGGCTCCACCTGCACCGCCACTGGCGTTTCGGTCTCGGTTTCTTCCGGTGCTTCATGACGGCACCCGCAAAGAAGCGACAGCGCCACGAGCGAGGTAGCGAGAGAGACGGGCTTCATCGAATCGATCCTCCGAGCGCACGCTCGAGGTCGGCAATCGCGGATTGATACTCGAGGCCTGCGTCGGTTGCGAGCAGGCGCACCTCGCGGGCCGCCTGCAGCGCCTGCAAAAACGCCGACAATCCGGTTTGTCCGGAGCGATACGAGTCTTCCGCCATCGACTCGACCGTCGCTGCCTGCGGAATGATCTCATCTCGATAGCGGAGGAATCGCTGCCGCGCCGTTCGAGCGCGCGCGGCGGCCGCCGTCGCTTGTCCGGTCAACTCCGCGATCCGGGCTTCTCGCCGCGCGCGCAGCTGAATGACCTTCGCGCTTTCAACGCGAACGTCGGCGGTGTGCCGCATAAAAATGGGCAGCGTTACCGCGACGCCGGCCTTCCATCCGTAGTTGAACTCCGGTGGAGAATCAAACAGTACTCCACCCGACACGGTCGTGTCCGGCGTCCGCAACGTCCGGGCGAGACGCTCCCGCGCGACCGCCTCGTCGATCTCGCGATCCATCGCGACGATGTCAGGACTGGCCGCGACGGCACTCCCGATGTCTGCCGGTAGCGAACCACCATCGAACGAGTCGGTTGGATCGGCTGCGGCATCGGGCGGGCGACCGATCAAGGTGTTCAACTCCGCACGCGCCGCTTCTAAACGACCGCGAGCCGCTTCCTGTTCGTTGTCCGCCTGGGCCAGCGCCAGCTCTGCCTGCAGCGCCTCGAGTCGCGGCGCCGCGCCTGATTCGAATCGATCGCGTGCCGCGTTTCGCGTGCGTTCGGCAAAACCCCGGAGATCACCGGTGACCTGCAACCGGTCTCCAGCGGCGACAAGCTCGAAATACGCCATGCGGACCGCGCGTCGCACGTCGAGCGCCTGAACGACGAGTTCCGCCGTGGTACGCGCCAATGTCGCATTCGCCAGATCGACGCGTCGCGCTCGCTTCCCAGCAAACTCGAGTGGAACGCCGACGCTGAACGCCTCGTGAGGCGTATCTCGCCCAGCTTCGAACGAGGCTTCCGGATTCGGGCGCTGTTTGGCGACGTCGATGCCCGCCAGATCGGCGGCGCGTCCGAGACGGGCGGCGATCAGCGTCCGGTTATGTTCTTCCGCCGCGGCGAGCGCGGCTTGCAGCGTAAAAGGCGTGGACGGTGCGGCTTGGTGTGCGAAGGATTGGGCGACGGCGAACCAAACGAAAACCAGCGCAGCGCTGACGGTCTGAAACCGCACAGCGCTGATTGTATAGCGGAACTAACGCATGTCAGTTTGCAGTGGCCAGTTACCAGTCGCCAGTCTCTCAATAACAGAACCGGAAACTGGAAACTGGAAACTAGAATTGATACCTGATCTGAAACTGGACCATCCGCGGTGGATCAATGTTCGCCAGGCTCGGCAGAGCGTTGGTCGCGATCCCGACGCTCACCACCTGGCCGAACGTTGAATTCACGGTCGTCGTATCACCGTAAGTCGTCTGCGCCCGTCCGAGGATGTTGCCGTGATTGAACAGGTTGAAAACCTCGGCACGCAGCAGGATCGCGCGACCTGAGTGCTTGATGCGACCCTCCGCGAAGAGCGCGACCTCTGAGGTCGGTGTGCCTCGAAACGAAGATTTGCTAATCACTCGCCCATCGATCACTGGCCGATCGTTGTTCGCCCCATCACCGTTGTTATCGATGCCGGTGACGGCGTTGAAAGGCCTCGACGACGCGAACTGGCTCACAGTGCCGGCTGTGATGGTGTACGGAAGGTTGTAGGTGAACGTGACCACCGCACGGTGGCGTTGATCGACGACGCTGGGACCGCGCTCCTCTTCTCCGAGCCGAGCGAAGTTGCTGTCGTTCGGGTTGATCCCATTTCCATCCGGCTCGGTCGTGTTCGTCGCCTTCGCGAGCGTGTAGCTGAGCGACGCGTACATCTTGGGATGTCCGCGGTAGCTGACGAGCGTCTGCAGGCCATCGTAATCGGCCGCGCCGAGGTTCATCAGCACGTTGACGTTTCGCACGCCGCCATTGACCGGAACGATCGGCCGCGTGGCGTTCGCCGCGGCAACGGTCCGCGTCTGTCCCGGAGCCGTGCGATCGAACGGCGTCGGCGCATTCAGATCGACGGTTCGATCGAGATTGCTCCAGTGCTGGTGGACGTAATCGGCTCCGACAAACAGCCCTTTCACTATCTCGCGCTCGGCACCGATCGAAGTCACCTGGCTTCGAGGGTTGACGAACTCGTCGGGATAGTTGGGCAGCAGGTCGAAGTTCAGCCCGTATGAAGCGAACTGGGATTTGTAGAACTCCCGGTCACCGGCGCGAATCGTGATATTCCGCGCCGGTTGCTGCAAAAGCGGCAGCGTCCGCGGATCAATCCGAAGTGGGACGCAGGTCAGGCAGGTGGGAAATCCCGTTTGTCCCGGTGTCGCGGTGTAAGTCACGAGACCGTCCAGTCCACCCGTCAATGCACTTGCCAGAGCGTTCGCGCGAACCTGGGTGTAGTACATCGCGTAACCGCCGCGAACAACGAGTCGCCGATCGGCGTTCGGATGCCACGAGAAGCCAAGCCGCGGCGCAAGGTTCACGGCCGCATCCGTCAGCGTCTGCCGGTCGTAGCGAAGGCCGGCGTCGAGCGTCAACTGATTGCTCACTCGCATGCTGTCCTGCACGAACGCGACCGACATCCATTGCTTCAGATTGTAGCTGGTGATCCCGTAGCTGACCGGTTCCGAGTACTGCTGCACGTCGGCCAGCGTCAGCTGCTCGAAGGGTGCCGTCGTCGTATTGAGGAACGTGAATGTGCCGAGGACAGCGGTCCCCGGCTCACTACCGAATCCGCCGGTCGTGTGCCTGATAATACTCCCGCCAAACCGCACGTTGTGCGGCCCGCGCGCCCACGACAACGTGTCGGCGAGTTGGAATTGGTGACTATAGAGATCCGACGACCGCGATTCTCCGATCGTGAACGGCACCGACCCACCACGCGTGTGAGTAGTGGACGGATCCTGCGCCTCCCAGAGTGTCACCGGATCGCCATGCAGATACGCGATCCGCGCCTCGTTCAGCAGATTCGACGTCAGACCCGACGTGTGATTCACCTGCGTTGTCCACGACCCTCTCGTGTACTTGCGAGCCACTGTCGGCGCGTTCGTGCCAACCACCGCATCGTTCGGATTTGTGTCGTAGAAATGGTCGTAATTTGCGCGCAGCATCAACGTCTGCGTTGGAGTCAGCTTGTGATCGAGGCGGCCATTGAAAAGTCCCTGACGATAGTGGCCGACGTAAGTGAGGCTGCCATCGGGTGGAAGCACGAACGAAGGAAGTGTGCTCGAAAGGAATGTCGTTCGGTCCTGCCGCGTGTAATCAGAAGTGGCGAAAAAGAAAGTTTTGTCCTTGACGATCGGCCCGCCAATCGAGCCGGAGACTTGATCGAGTTCGTCCGGCAGATCGGCTGGGTTGATCGCCTGCAGCGTGGCGGGCGTAATACAGCTGGAAACCGACGGCGCGCAAAAGCCATCCGTCGAGAACGTCTTCGCCTGCATGCTTCCAGGACGCACCATGTACAACCCTTCACCGTGCAAATCGTTTGTGCCCGACTTCGTCACAATGTTCAGCGCCGGCCCGGCGGTCCAGCCGAACTCAGCTGAAAAGGCATTCGAGAGCACCGAGATTTCCTGAACGGCGCCGATTGGAACCGTCGCCAGGCTCGTCTGACGTCCCCAGCCCTCGTCATTGCTCGCACCATCGAGCATGAAGGTGGTCGTACGCCGACTTCCCGCTGCCGTAATGAAGTATGGAGTATTGACGAACAGGTCTCCTGTTCCCTTGCCTTGACGGAAGGCCGAGTTGAACAGTGGCAAGTTCCCAACCTTGCGGCCAAGAATCGGCGTCTCGTCGATCGCGGGACTGTCCATCCGCTGACCGATCTGCGGGTCGGCGCGAACCCCTTGATTCGTTCCGTAAACTGTCACTTCGCTCTTCCCGCCGCTGGCGACGAGCTTCACGCGCACTGACGCTGTTTCTCCGGCCCTCAGCGTCAGTGCCGTGACATCGTCAGCAACAAAGCCCGGCTTCGAAACGGTGATTGTGTAAGTGCCGGTTAACGACAGCGCCGAAAAGGTTGCGCTTCCATCTGCGCCGGATATGGACTCACGAGACGCACCGGTCTGATTGTTTGTGAGCGCAACTTTCGCATCCTTCACGACCGCGCCGGATTGATCGACAGCGAAAACGACGATCGTCGAGGTGTTGGGCGACTGCGCGGACGCAGCGACCGCAAAAACCGCAAACGCGCCAAGTAAACAAACAATCCGCTTCAAGATTCACTCCTGCTTGGAACTGACGACGTAGTCCTTGAAATAACTCGTGCTGTCGGTTTTCGCCCACAGACCAATGCGGCCCGCCACGGGCGGCCGAAGAACCGGGTTGTTCTCGGGAAAGAGATCCGGGTTGGGCGGAGTGTTATTGCGGCCCGGACCCGGCTGGCTGCCCAGTGTGTATTCGAGCGCCAGCGCCCCATCGAGGTACGTCTTGAGGCTCGCGTTGTCGATTTCGAGTTTCAGCTCGTGCCATGCGGCACGATCGAGCAGGAACGGCTTCGTCCGATCGCTGAACCTCACATTGCGGCGGATCCCATTATGGAATTCCCACAGCGCAACGTTGTTTTCAGTGTCGTTGTAGCGTACCGCGAGCCAGTCACCATTTGGTTTGACGTTGAATAAGATTCCCGATGCTCGATCTGAATCGCCCGCGATCGTCTTGAACTTGACGCTGATGGTGCCGTTCGAAAAAGTGCTGACGTTTTTCAGCACGGCGACCGGGTAGTAGGCGAACTGCTTTGCGTTGTCCATCAATTCTTCGTTGCTGGTGCCATACAGCCGGCGCGCGCTCTCGATCAGCAGCTTGGTCGGGTTGTCCTTGCTCGCCACCCACGGTCTGCCGTCTACGGCAATAACCTTGTCGGCGCCGACCTGCTGCACGACCCACGTTCCAACCATCGGCTCAAACGTCGCTGGCGGCTTGCCGACGGTTTCTTTACTCAAATCGACCTTCACGTCAGCAGCCGCTGCGATCGTCACGATCGCTGTTGCTGAAATGGAGATCACCACCACCGACTTTCGTAACATCTGCGCACCTTTCTGTGTTTGCTTTTCTCAATGCTCGCGGGGCCCCACCCCCGCTCGCTCTCGCTCCGCGACTTCGCGCCTCGCTCGGGCCGCAGGCGCTTTCCCTTTTACCTTTTGCCTCTTATCTTTTACCTTGCGTCGCGATCGCCGCGCTGACGATGAGCGCGGGCCATAACACGTAAAACACCATCGCGGCTTTCGCCGGCCGTGCCATCAGTGGGTGGCCTCGAAATATGTCGCCGTTCTCAGCCGCCGGCGCAACCTCGGCGAGCGAGTAAATCGTCTCCAGCACGGCTTCTGCGGTGACCGCCCGACTCATCGCCTTCTTTCCATCAATGGCGTACCAAATCTCGCCATAACCTGCGCTCGTCTGCTCGAACAGGCCGATCGAGGTAGCTGACTGGTACCGAACCTCTACGTCAGGCCGCACGCGGCGAAGTTTTGCGATAACGCGATGATCCAGATCCACCCGGCGGGGATCCTCCGGCGCGAGATGAACTTCGATCGTCAGCGGGCCGGGAATCGATCGAAGCGCCGCCTCGTCCGACCTGGAGAACGAGTTGAGACGGCTCTCAGATGTGTCCCAGCTCCTCGTCGTCGCCGTCCCCGCAATGATCACCAGCAGTGCAAATGCCGTCACCGCGATAGACTCTGCGACTCGGCGACGGACCGGAACTCCAAGGCGTATCCACAATGCCGCAAGGCCGAGACCGAGCATGATCAGCGTGATCGCCGCTATCAGCGCGTCGAGCTTTATCAGCCCGTGCTGAAAGTCAGACACCATGGTGGTCGGCGTATAGCTCGCGAGACGCTCCCAGATTCCTCCCTGGACCGCGGCAATGAAGTTCAGGATCCAGGTGCCGACAGTCACCGTCAGTGTCAGGATCGCCGCCGTCGACGGGTGCTCCGTGATCGACGCCGTCGCTGCCGCGATTCCGATCGTGAGGCCCGCGTTGATCAGATGTCCGATAGCGACGGTCGCAAGTTCGGGAACGTAAACGCTGCCGCCGTAGCTTCGCCACAGCACGATCGCGGCGAGCACGGGCACCGACGCGATCAGCCACCCACCCAGCAGCACCATTGCCTTCGTTGCGATACGACCGGCTGACGGCATCGCCTGCTGGAGTTCCAACTTGAGCGCGCCGCTCTGACGATCACCGCCAACGACACGAATGGCGACGAACGGCAGCAAGAAGACCGCCGCCAACTCGCACGCGCTGAACGTTGGTGCCCAAATGCCGACCAGCGGCGAGAACGCTTCACCAACGCCGACGGCCGTTCCATTCAGGCCGCTCGCCTCGGCGTAGGTACGCACCGAGCTAATGAACGCAAAGCCCACCAGGGGTCCCATGACGAGCAGCAATACCCACCACGCGCGTGACGCCACCAGCTCGCGCCATTCCTTCTCGAGAAGCCATGTCCACGCCCTCCTACGTAAGCGCAAGGAAGACCTCTTCTAGATTCGCAGCGGCCGCTCCTCTCGCGCGCGCGAGCGCCGACAGTTCGTCAAGCGTCCCCACACCACAGACCTGTCCCGCACTCAAGAGCACGAACCGATCGCAGACCCGCGCCGCATCCGAAATCTGATGAATCGATAGGAACAACGTTCGGCCGGCTCGCGCGTGATCCTTCAGGATCGCGGCGACCTCACGCGTCTGTCGAAGATCCAGGCCATCGAAGGGTTCATCGGCCAGTAACATCGGCTGCGACGTGAGTAAGCCAATCGCGAGGAGCACCCGTTTTCGCTGTCCCTTGGATAAAGTGCCAATCGGATTCATCAACAACGGGCTCAACGCGAGACCGTCGATCACCGTGCTGACGAGATCGCGACGGCCTCCGAAAAACCCGACGACGAAATCGAGGGCCCAGCGGACGGTCTGTGACGGCCAGGGAGCGATCGCGTCCGGCAGATAAAAAAGGGCGCGAGTTCGACTGGTGGCGCTCAATGGCTTGCCATCGATGAAGATGACGCCAGAGCTCGGCGGCAACACTCCCGCGAGACACTCGAAGAGCGTCGTCTTGCCGGCGCCGTTTGGACCGATCAAGCCAAGGATCTCGCCCGGCCGAATGGAGAACGCGACGTCGGCCAACGCCGGCACATTGCCGTAGCGCTTGGTCAACCGCTCGACACGTATCCAGTCGGTCGAGGGCGTTCCGGACGCAGTTTCTCCTGTCACACGGGCAATAACACGACATCTTGACCGTTCGGGATGACCTACTACCAGTAGTCGTAGAAAGCGCCTGCGGCCGGAGCGAGGCGCGACCAGCCTCCGCCAAGGCTACGGCGGTCCGCCGGAGCTTTAGCGAAGGCGGAAGTCGCCGAGCGACAGCGAGCGGGGGGGCCCCGCGAGCAGTGAAGAAAGCTGGCGCTCCTTTACGGCAGGAACGTAATGAGCGCTTCGGTTAGGCGATGAACTGGTCCAGCGAGGACGGGGGTGACGATCAATACCGAAACGGCAAGAATTACCGCGATAAAGCCCAGCCGCGGAACGGCCTCAGTCTGCGGCGGCGTGCCGCTCAGAAGGCGGTGAACCCGCCATTCGAGGAGCTCGGAGTCGTTCAGCGTGCTCCAGGATGGAACCGAGACTGTCGGGGCCTGGACTGCAGACAGGCGCGCCACCTTTATTAATGCGGATGCAAGATGGACCGCCCGCCGATGGTCGCCGCGGACAGCTCTCGCATCGGCGCGCGACTCGGCCGCCACGTGCCAATCGTGTTCAAGACGTGAAGCAACAGCGGAGCCCACCAAAAAGTCGGGCGCGCAGAACATGGACCACCGCGCCAGATTGTCGAATGCATCACGGTGCGCCACTTCATGCGCCACAGCGACTTCGAGTTCGTCGTTAGACAACAGCGATTTGACGCTCCGTCCAATGAGAATGCGAGGCCTGACGATGCCGGCAAGCGAGACCCCAGGCAACGAATCGACGACGCAGGTATTTGGTGTGCCGCGACGGTACGGGGAACCGGCGCGTATCCAACGGCTGGCTCGGGCGATAGCGATCGCGCGCCATGCACTGCGCAACAACAACGCGAGGCCCGCAGCCGCCATTGCATTCAGGGCGAAGCCCAGCCTTTCCGCCGCGTCGCGGGGTTCGAGCGCCCACTGAGCCGGCAGGAACAGTGCACCAACAAAGAACAGTGACAAACACGTGGGCAACAGACGAATGACGAAAAACACCCACGCACGTCGTGTAGCCGTGCGATGACTTGATGCCGACGCCAGTGCCGCAGTGAACACACTTGCAACGGAATTGATACACGCGAACCAGGCGAGTGCGAGAACGATCATGCGAAAAAGCAGATCGGTCACGAGCGCTCCTCGTCGTCGGGATGGCCGGACGCCTTCGTTTGATCCTGCTCGAGGCGACGGCGTTTCTCTCGCACCATTTCTTCGAGGGCATCCAGCAGATCCGCTCCGCCATCCTGACTGCCGACTGCGTCAACGAGGTTCGACAGAATCGGCATAGCGGATGGTCCGGCGAAAAGCCCGGACATCATTCCTCGAGCTACTGCCGCCTCGGTCTCTTCGCGTGTGCGTAGCGCTTGATACACGAATGCCCGCCCGGCCCGCGTCCGTGCGACAAAGCCCTTCTTGAACAAACGATCCAGCGTCGTCATGACGGTCGTATAAGCGACCGGCCGCGGCAGCGCGCCCTGCACCTCTCTTACTGTCGTCTGGCCGGCCTGCCACACGACGGCCATTACCTCACGCTCGAGGTTGCCGAGCGCCGCGCGCAACGGGTCGGTCGACTCACGCCAGCGGCGATTCCACAACCCTTTGAACATCGATGCCAGTGATCTTACCCGGACGCGCGCGAACGCCAAAATCTGCCCCGCCCGGCGGAACGGCCAAGGTGGCTCATAAGTTGCTGCTCACTCAACGGCCTGCAAAACTGCAGAGTTCTCCCGGAGACGAGTTGGATGCCGAACCTGCGAGGACGCCCGACGCGCCTGACCCCTGAAGAACGCAAATCGCTGACTCATGGCGATTTCTGGATCCCTGACGAGGAGCGGGAGATCTACCGGCGCGCCCTCGAGGCGGTCAACGCCGCCAACGTCCCGTATGTGGTCGCCGGTGCGTACGCGATTTACGAACACACAGGTATTTACCGGAAGACGAAAGATCTCGATTTGTTCTTTGAGCCGGCTTACGTCGTTCCCGCCGCGCGCGCCTTGCGAGCCGCCGGTTTCGTGACGCGGCTCGAAGATTCGCACTGGCTCGCGAAAGCGACTTCGGGCGATTACTTCATCGATCTCATTTACGGAATGGGAAATGGTGTCGCTCTGATCGACCATACATGGATGGCGCAGAGCCGGCCCGGCATCCTGGCCGCATCTCCGGTGCGCATCGCGCCGGCGGAAGAACTTATCTGGCATCGCCTCTTCATCAGCGAGCGGCATCGCCACGACATGTCCGACATCGTCCACCTGATTCTTTGTTGCGGCGAGACGTTCGATTGGGAGCGGCTCGTGACACGTGTCGGAGAACACTGGCCGCTGTTGCTCTCGCAGTTGCTGATGTTCGCGTACGTCTACCCTGGGTATCGGTCAAAGGTTCCGAGCTGGGTCACCGAGCAACTTCTCGAGCGCGCCAGAGCGCAGGTCGGCGTGGACGACGAGAATCAGGATCTCACGAGGGGCCCTCTCATCTCTCGGTTCAGTTTCACCATTGACGTCACCGAATGGGGATTCCACAGTCCGAGAGGCGAGCTTATAAGACGAGTGCGTCAGCGGCCGGAAATAAAAGAGATCGCTCAGGCAGACGTCTGGGACGAACGGGCCGAGCCGGAACTGGTGAACTCGTGATCTCGACGCGGCACGGACGCGTCACCATCGCAGACGTCAGCATCAGTCATCCCGACCGCGTCATGTTTCCGGATACGCAGTTGACCAAGGCGGATATCGCACGATTCTACGAACGCATCTCTGACTGGATCATGCCGCACGTCGAGGGACGGCCGTTGACCCTCGTGCGTTGTCCTGAAGGCCTCCCGGGCGAGTGCTTCTTCATGAAGCACTCGAAGGTGTGGGCGCCGCCGGCATTGCGACGCGTCGCCATCCAGGAAAAGACGAAAGTCGGGCAGTATCTAATCGCCGACACGCCTGCGGCCGTCGTGTCTTTAGTCCAGATGGACGTGCTCGAAATCCATACATGGAACTCACGAATTGATAACGTCGAGCAGCCCGATCGCATCGTCTTCGACATCGACCCGGGCAGTCGGGTTCCGTGGAAGAAGGTGATTGAGAGCGCTCGACTCGTTCGGCAAATGCTCGAGACCCTGGGACTGGAGAGTTTCCTCAAGACGACCGGTGGCAAAGGCCTTCATGTCGTCGTGCCTCTCGTGCCGCGAGCGGACTGGAAGGAGTGTCTCGAATTCTCGCGCGCGCTCGCCGAAGCGATCGAGCGCCACGACCCCAGTCAATACACCACGGCATTTTCGAAAGCAGGGCGGGAACGAAAAATTCTGGTCGACTATCTCAGGAACAATCGCACCAATACGTCAGTCTCGGCATTCTCGACGCGAGCACGCGAAGGCGCGCCGGTGTCGATGCCGATTCGATGGGAAGAACTCACACCTGCGCTGAAGCCGGCGGGATGGACCGTCCGGACCGTCGAGCGGCGGTTGTCGTCGTTGCGCCGCGATCCATGGCGGGATTATTGGACGAGGAAACAGCGGCTGTCGGCGAGCGCGACGGAGGCGCTCACTCGCATCCACGCGTAACCGCTATCCGGCCAGCTCTTCCTGGGACGGAAAGCCGTGCTGTTCGCGGCCTTCCACGCCGTCGTGCTGCGCGGTTGTTTTATACAGTTCGAACCGTCCGTCGGCCGCTCGATCCGCGAGCCGCGCGCGATATGCGTGCATCTCCTGCTGCGTCATCGGCTTGAATCCGCGCGCCACTTTGAGGTTCTGTCGCAGGACGCGAATTGAATCCATTCCGCTGATCGTTGTGGTGACGGGCAGGCTCATCGCGTATCGAAGCGCGTCGGCGGGCGTAACCGCTTTGTGTTTCACCGCCTGGCCCGCTCCCAAGCTCTTCATTCCGAGTGGTGCAATCCGCTGTTTCCTCAGCTCCGGCAGCACGAGCTGCTCGAAGCTGCGAAACGTCGCGTCGAAACCGTTCAATGGAAGTTGACAGCTGTCGAAGGGGAATTTGTACGACAGCATTTCGAGGTGGATCTCCGGGTCCTTGTGACCGGTAAAGCCGACGTAGCGAACCTTCCCCTGCTTTCGCGCCAGCTCGAGCGCTTCGACCACTCCGCCCTTTGCAAAGTGGCGCTCCGGATCGTTGTAGTACGCACACTCGTGAATCTGCCAGAGGTCGAGGTAATCGGTCTTCAAGCGCTTCAGGGATTGCTCGAGTTGACGCATCGCCGTCTTCGCGTCGCGCCCATGCGTGCACACCTTGGTCATCAGGAACACGCTCTGGCGTCGATCCCTGATCGCCTTGCCCATGCGGGTTTCGCTTTTACCGTCGTGGTATTCCCACGCGTTGTCGAGAAACGTGACGCCGGCTTCGATCGCTTCGTGGATCAGCTTCGTCGCCTCGGCATCTGTCTTCATCTTTCCAATGTGAAAACCGCCGAGTCCAAGCGCAGATACTATGTCGGCATGCCGGCCGAACGGGCGGCGGGGGATTTCTTCGGTGCTCATATCGGCCAACTGTGCAATCGAAGGACCACACGTGGCGTCAGCGCATTTTGCGTCCGACGAAGAACGGTCCAAGACGATCGAGATAGAGCGAGGTCTGCTGCGTTTTGCGCATCGCCTGCACGAGGGCTGACAGCGGATAAAGCTCCTTGCCGATTAACCCAATCACGAAGTCGTTGTCATCGCGATCGAGCCCGTGGCACGCGAGTCGGATATCGTGAGCGTAATCTGCTGCCCCATACGTCATCCCAAGCTGCCCGTGTTCGGCGAGGATCGTACGCTGCTCGTCAGCACCAAGCCGCGCAAACGCGCCGTTGCGCCGCAATGGATACCAGATGGCCCATGGCCAGTCCGGATTCAACACCGTGCGGCGTGGTCGTTCGATGAGCACTTCGTTGAGATCCGGTTCGTATCCGAGGGCATACGTGCGACCGAACATGGTGAAGTCCGGCTTGAGTGACAGTCCCGCCATGACGCCGCTCGTCAGCCGTGGTCTGACACGGTTGAGGAAGACATCAGGATGTTCGCTGACGGTCAGCACGGCAATTCCGTGTGGGTCGTGCAGGTCTTCATAGACAACGACCGTGTCGGCCGCATCCGCGAGATGGCGTCCTACCGCCGACGGATCCGAACAGTCGCCATAGACCAAGAGCTGCATAAACAGCCGACGATCGGACCGCTGCGGCTGGCCGTCTTTGAGGCCCCCCTTTTCGCTGATGTCTGGAGGTTCCAGGCGCGCTCGGCCGGTCGGACGGGCCGTCGTATCTGATGTATTTGTCGTCACGAGTCGATTAAACCATGGGACGCGCGCTGCTGGCACTACCGTTGAATCGCGGATCGGTTCGATGCTCATCTACCGCAGCGATCACGAGGTTGTCGCTGTTGCCGAAGCGCTGGACCGGCTGTCGGATCGAATTGCCGCGTTGAGGGCTCCTCAGCACGACGAAGTCATCTCGGTCTTCATCGACCTTGGAGAGATCGAATCAGCGATCGCGGACCACCTGTTCCCAAACAAAGATGGAATTGATCCACTCACCGATAGGCTGCGATCGGCGGCGCTTCAGTCCGCCCACGCTCTGATTTCGTCGTGGCGAGAGGAATCGGATCAGCGCGATGGAGCAATCGAACGCGTCCAACAACATTTGCGTTCCCTGCCCCGCACCGATCTGCCGCACACCGTCTCCGTCCGCCCGTCGGAGGGTTACGCATATTACGCGCTCCGGCCGGAAACGTACGTGCTCGCGGCGGAGAAATGGATTCGTGATCATCGGCCGGCGTCGATCGTTTCTGTAGGGATTCGCAGCATTGGCTGCAGCCTGTCGGCGGCGGTTGCAGCGGCAGCAGAACGATTCAAGGTCAGCGTCGCAGCGTACACCGTCCGTCCTCGCGGGCATCCGTTCGATCGTCGGGTCGTGCTCGGCGACTCGCTCGAGACGCGGCTCCGCAAAGCACCCGGCGACGCGCACTTCCTCATCGTCGATGAAGGCCCTGGCTTGAGCGGGTCATCGTTCGCTTCCGTTGCGACGGCACTCCGTCAGCTCGGCGTTCACGCCGATCGCATCGTCTTTTTTCCCAGCTCGAATCCGGACGGTTCCGCGTTCTGTTCTGATAGCGCGAGTGCGATCTGGAACGAACACCGCCGCTATTGGGTCAGCGATCGCGAGGCTGGTTGGTCGATCGACGACATCAGCATCGCGCCACACGGCGTCGACATCTCTGCCGGCCACTGGCGAAGCATCTTCTGGCCGACAAACAGTCCTCCCGCCGTCCAGCCGCAGCATGAAGTTGTCAAACGATGGTTCCCGGAGACGTCCACGATCGCGCGCTTTGCTGGTCTCGGCCGATACGGTGACGCGAAGTTGCAACGATCGCAGATGCTCGCCGACGGTGGGCTCGGACCACACCCTCTGAAGCTGGAACATGGTTACTTGTCAGTGCCGTTCGTTCGGTCACCGTCGTGGGGTGAACCATGTGAAGCACTCGTCGACGCGGTTGCCCATCACTGTGCGTTTCTGACGCGAGTGTTTGCCGCGCGGCGATCGCCTTCGATCGAGAATCTGTTCGACATGATCGTTACCAACGTACAGGAAGGAGGTGACGGGGACATCGCCGTGCCGAATCTCGAGCAATATCGTGCGATGCTCGAGGCGGCCCCGTGTGCGGCTATTGACGGACGGATGCTTCCGCATGAATGGCTGCGTGCTGATGACACATTCATTAAAGTCGACGCACTCGACCATCATCAGGACCATTTCTTCCCCGGAATTCAGGATGCAGGATGGGATCTCGCAGTCGCTTCCTTCGAGTTCGATCTGGACTCACGCGCCCGTGCCCGGATGGTTCAGAGATACATCGCTGAATCGCGCGATACCGACGTTGTATGGCGGATGCCGTTTTACGACATCGCTTACCCAGCGTTCAGGCTCGGATATGCAGTGATGGCCGCGCAGGCGTTGGCAGGGACGGACCACGGACAAACACGGAAAAACACGGATGAGGGCCACCGACAAACACGGATCAACACGGATGAGGGCCACGGACACACACTGAAAAACACGGATGATGCGAGGCGATTTCAGATGATCGCCGCACGTTGCAGGAGGCGACTTGCGCAGGTAAATGGTTTAGTGCGGAGCTAATTGCAGCGTTCCAGGACGTCGTCGAGCTGGTCCTTCGTGATGCGAAAGTGAGAGGCACTCCATACGGGACGTCCGTTGCGAAGCAGAATCGCCTGTGGCGTCTCGTGGCGCACACCCAACCGCGCGGCCGCCTCGTTCGACACGTGCCGATGGCTCTGCACGGTGATGAGCTTATATGCCGCGGTCACTTGCGCGCTTTCGAGGTGCGCGCGCAACTCATCAAGCGCCTCGCAGCTAATTCCGCAGCTGCGGCTGTGCTTGAACAAAAGGACAGGCCGCTCGCTCGATTCTGCGATGGCGGCTTCGAGCTCTTCAACCTGCGACAGTGGCTGCAATGGTGCCATAGGAAACTCCCTATTGTACCTTGCAACCTGCCGGCCGTTCGAGCTCAGGGTTTAGGTCGGCGCCTGATGTGAGCGCGTATGGAATCCCGCGGCTTCCAGTTCGGTTCTCACATCGGCAAATGCACGACGGGCGCTGTCGCTGAGCGGAAGGGCGTTCCGGTTGATCAATCGATCCACATTGAACGTCCTGAAACGAATACCCTCCATGTGAAACGCGCGAATGGCGTTACTCAGCGCCGCGCACTCCTCGAGAAACGCCTCGCGGGTCGGGCTCTCTTGCTGCGCTTGTACCTCGGCGATCAGGACCTGCAAGTAGTCCTCGGCAACTTTTCGGTGATCGGTAGTGGTCATCTCTTTCACGTTTTCATTGTAGCTTCCGCCGTTAGGCGGAGGAATCACAAATGGTAATTTGATCACGATGACCCGGCAAGCCCGGAAGATTGACCTGGAGAACCCGCAGCGGCCGATCGTGTGCGTGGACCTCAATGGCGTCCTCGACGCCTATACGGGATGGAAGCACCCGGATCACTGGGACTCGCCGAGGCCTGGCGCGCAGGCGTTCCTGCAGGCGCTGACCAAGCGTGGCTTCGACGTCGTCGTGTTCACCACGCGTCACCACACTCAGGTGCGACGGTGGCTTCACCAACACGGGCTGCTCACGTATGTCTCGGCCGTTACACGGAAGAAGCCCGCTGCACACGTCTTCGTCGATGATCGGGCGATCTGCTTTCGCGGCGACTTCGAAAAAACGCTGGACGAGATCCTGCTCTTCAAAGCGCACTGGGAGTGATCGCGATTTGAATCACTTCCCCAAAATCATCTTCACCACATCGTCCGTGGGTTCGAGCGATTGCAATTGCTCGACCTGAGCGCGCGCAGACGGCGGCGCCGAGCCGGAAGGATTGAACCAGATGGCGCGAATGCCGGCTCCGCGGGCGCCTTCGATATCCGCAATCCACGAGTCTCCCACCATGACCGTTTCGTCAGCAGTGACACGGAGTCGATTCAACGCCGTGTGAAAGATCAGCGGATCCGGCTTGGAGACGCCGACTTCACCCGAGACGACGAGTTGGTCGACAAACTGATCGAGTCCGCAGACCAGCAGCTTCTCCTGCTGTTCATCGAGCACGTTGTTTGAGACGATGCCGATTCTCGCGTAAGGCTTGACCGCGGACATTAGCGCCGCCGCACCAGCGACAGCCCTGCGGCGAGTCCTGTAGGTCTCCCGGTACAACGTCGCAAGCTCGCTGGCAGTCTCTCCCTCATTGCGCGCACCCGCGGATTCCAGCAGCCGCCGAAACCGTTCGATGCGCGCGACATCAATCGGCACGTGACCGAGCATGACCTCCGCGTGCAATTCCTCCAGGAATTCGCCGTGCGCTCGTTCGAGCGCCTCGAATGGCATCGACTGGAAACAAGTCTGTGATTGCTGAACGGCGGTGAGCGCATCGCGGGCGCACCCGCGATGATCGAACAGCGTGTCGTCGAGATCGAAGAGGACCGCGCGAATCATCGTCCGCGCTTCGGCGCCGGGCGGTCGCTCGTAAGAATGGTGAACGCCAGCCAGACACCGCCTGCGGCCGCGACAAGAAAGAACAGCATCGCCAAGCCCGGGTATCCGAACAACCGGAAGGTCGTCTCGACCCGCATCAGCATCGCGGCCCCGACTATGAGCGAGGCAAGGAGGAGCCCAAGCGTGATGCGATTAGCGACCTTCTGAAGGCCGTCGATGATCGAGCCTTCGTCGATCAGTTCGATATTCACTTTCAACTGGTTGTTCGTTGCGGCATCGAGAAACTTGTTGACCCGGCCGGGCAGTTGCTCGAGAAACTCTTTCGTCTCGAGCGCGGCGGAAAACACATTGGCCGGCGACATCCCCTGTCGCATCCGCCGCTGCATCAGCGTCGGCCCTTCGTCTCGCAGGGCGGCGTTGACGTCGAAGTCGGGGGCCAGGGTCCGTCCAACGTCGTCGAGATTCAATAGAGTCTTTCCGAGGAGTGTCAGCTCGGACGGCAATCGGATACCGTGCCGTCCCGACGTCCGCGAGATTTCCATCATGACGCGGCCGACGTGGAGCCGTTCCAACGACATGTCGACATTGCCGGACACCAATTCCTGGATATCCTTGCGAAGCGCGGCCTGGTTGACGTCCGAACGCGCTTCGCCGATCTGCAACGCCAACGCAGCCGCCCGGTCACCGTGCGCCTCGCTCACCGCCAACAACAGTTTGAGCAGCTGGTCCTGCCGCGATGGCGACAATCGGCTGACCATGCCGAGATCGATGAGCGCGATGCGGTAGTCGTCGGTCAGCAACACGTTGCCGGGATGCGGATCGGCATGAAAGAACCCGTCGACGATAATCTGGTGCAGATACGCGCGAAACAGTTCCCGCGCCAGGCCGATGCCGTCGAAGTCCTGCCGCATCAGCGGCGTGATCGACGTGATCTTTCGTCCCGGAATCAACTCCATCGTCAGCACGCGCGAGCTTGTGAAGTCCTCGACCGGTGCCGGAATTACGACGCGACGAAATGACGAGAGGTTGGTCGCGATCCGCACGAGGTTGTGCGCCTCGCGCTGATAATCCAGCTCCTGTGCGAGCGTGCGGCGAAACTCCGCCACCATCTGGACGAACTCGAACTGTTGTCCTACGGTTGTGTGGTGATCGAGAAAACCGGCGATGTCCTCCATCGTCGCGAGATCGGCAGCGAGGCCTTCGCGGATGTTCGGCCGTTGCACCTTGACCGCGACCGCTCGGCCGTCACGAAGTGTGGCGCGATGAACCTGGCCAAGCGAGGCCGCAGCCATGGGCTCGGCGTCGAACGTTGCAAACGCCTTCGAGGTGCGGACGCCGAGATCCTCATGAATGACGCGCTCGACATCGGCGAACGAGAACGGTTCGACGCTATCCTGAAGTCGTCCGAGGGCATCGAGGTATGGCGCTGGCAGAAGATCCGCGCGCGTCGAGAGGAGTTGACCGAGCTTGATGAAGGCAGGTCCGAGCCGTTCGAGATCCGTCGCAAGGTCTTCGGGATTGACGTCGGTGTCGGCGGTCAATGACTCGCCGGCCAGCGCCTCGTCGAGTCCGGCCCGGCGAACCAGATCGCTGCGGCCGTACTTGAAGAGCAGCCGCGCGACATCTTTGTATCGTTTCAGCCGCTCCGGGTGCAGTGACAGGCCCATCGAATGCTCAATGTTCAATGATCGATGTTCAATGATCGATGTTCAATGCTCGATGTTCAGCGCTCGATCACACCATTCAATACTGACACGTTATCCACTGCACATTGATCATTGAACATTGGACGTTGAGCAGGCCCATTGACCATAAGCTCAAGTGTGCATGATAAACTTCGTTAGATGCCTGCGGTCGTGATTGCCGCCACCAATTTAATGCCCGCGCTTCAAGAGCGCCTGGCCGGCGAAGGAGAGTTGCTGACGTTCGCGGACACGGAGCCCATACAGGCACTCCAGGCGATCCTCGAACAACGCCCGTCCCTGATCGTGCTCGAGCGGCTGTTCGCCGCGACTCCGCGCGGCGCCGCGTTAATCAACCGCATCAAGACCGATCCTCAACTCGCGAACGCAGAGGTCCGGGTTATGTCGCACACCGGCGACTACACACGTCAGGTCGCTAAGCCGAGCAAAGTTGAGAACCTGCCAGAGACCAGTCCCGGGACCGGCGCCGAAACCGCGACGGGTGTTGTCATTGCACCCGCCGAAGCCGCGACACGACCGCTCGATTGGCACGGCACGCGTCGCGCCACCCGTTACAAGGTGCGATCGGGGGTGGAAATCCAGGTGGATGGCAATCCGGCCAGCGTCGTCGATCTTTCGATCGTTGGCGTGCAAGTGCTGTCGTCAACGATCCTGCGGCCGAATCAGAAGGTTCGCATCAGCATTCCGAACGACGACTTCGTGATGCGTTTTCGTGGCGCGATCGCGTGGGCGAAGTTCGAGCTTCCAAAACCGAACGAACCGCCGCGCTACCGTGCCGGCGTTGACTTCGCCGATGCCGACGCCGCGGCGCTCGACGAATACTGTCTCAAGATAAAGATCTAGTGGCCGGGGTCCGGTTTCCGGGATCCGTTTTGCGGGCTCTCGATTCCAGGATTCAAGGATTCAGGATTCACGGATTAGCGATTCGCGATCAGTGATGAGCGATTAGCGATTCACCGTCACCCCGAACCACTTCCCGACAACCGAGTCGTCGCGGATGATGGTGTCTTCGCGCGCCGAGCCAGTCGAGATGATCGCGGCGGGAACGCCGGTGATCTCTTCCAGTCGCGCGACATAACGCTGCGCGTCGCGCGGAAGATCGGTGTAACGGCGCACGCCCGCGGTGGGAGCGCTCCACCCTGTCAACGTTTCATAGATGGGTTCGCACGATGCGAGTTGTGTGAGATCGCCTGGCATCTCGGTCAACGTCACGCCTCGGCAGCGATATGCCGTGCAGACCTGCAGCTCGGGCAGGCCGTCGAGAACATCAAGCTTGGTCAACGCGAGCGCGTCGAGACCGTTGACGCGCACGGCGTACCGGACGGCAACCGCGTCGAACCACCCGCATCGTCTCGGTCGACCCGTGACCGCGCCGAACTCCTGTCCACTTTCGCGCAGCCGGTTGCCGAGATCGCCGGTGAGTTCTGTTGGCAGCGGTCCTTCGCCGACGCGAGTGGTGTATGCCTTCGCCGCGCCGAGGACACCGTCGATTGCCCGCGGACCGATCCCAAGACCCGTGCACACACCGCCGATGGTCGCGTTCGATGACGTGACGTAGGGGTACGTGCCGTGATCGATATCGAGGAGCGTGCCCTGTGCTCCTTCGAACATGATCGCCTTCCCCTCCGCCCGTGCTCGATGGAGGAACACCGAAACATCCGTGACCCAGGGCTTCATTCGCTCCCAGGCCTGTGCGAGATCCGCGAGCACTTGTCGCGCATCCATCGTCGACTCGCCGATCAGCCGGTTTCGTGCCTCGACGTTGTGCGTGACCGCCTCGGCCAGAGCCGCCGCATTCGCGAGATCCCCGACGCGAACACCGCGGCGCGCGATCTTGTCCTCATAGGCAGGGCCGATGCCGCGCGACGTCGTGCCGATTTTTCGTTCGCCCCGCCGCGCCTCGCTCAGCAGATCGAGGTCGCGGTGATACGGAAGAATTAGATGCGCCTTGTCGCTGATGCGCAGCCGCGAACCAATCGCAATGCCGGCCTTTTCGATTTCCTCGATTTCGGAAAACAGCGCTTGCGGATCGACGACAACGCCGTTGCCGATGACGCACGCAATGCCGTCGTGAAGAATCCCTGAGGGCAGCAGGCGCAAGACGAACTTCCGCCCGTTGGCATAAACCGTGTGGCCGGCGTTGTGTCCACCTTGATATCGCGCGACGATTGAGAAATGAGGCGTCAGCAGATCG
The DNA here is from genome assembly GCA_046734955.1 of Acidobacteriota bacterium. Classification (GTDB taxonomy): domain Bacteria; phylum Acidobacteriota; class Vicinamibacteria; order Vicinamibacterales; family 2-12-FULL-66-21; genus JALZOC01. The sequence goes on along the minus strand of JBKPSH010000005.1, from coordinate 4,065 downwards.
ACGATCTTGCCTTTGCCTTCGTCCCCCCACTGCGCGCCGAGAACGGCGATATTCATACCTGCAGTATTCTACTCAAATATTGATGGTCTTCCTTGACGGAGACTCGTTGGCGCTCGGCGACCTGCTCGCTATCGCCGACGGCGGCACGCCCGTCGCGCTCGCGCCAAGGGCGGCGGCACGCGTCGACGCCGCTCGAGCGGTTGTCGATCGCAAAGCTGCGGCGGATGAAGCCGTTTACGGCATCAACACCGGATTTGGTGCCCTCGCTGAAACGCGGATTCCGCGCGATGCGCTTGGGGCGCTCCAGCTTAATCTGCTGCGAAGCCATGCCGCGGGAGTCGGCGAGCCGCTGCCGGTGCGCGCAGTCCGCGCATCGATGGCGCTCCGCGCGAACGTCCTGGCAAAGGGCTTCTCCGGGATCCGCCGTAACACGCTCGAATTGTTGATTGAACTCCTCAATCGACGCGTGCATCCGCGTGTGCCGAGTCGCGGCTCGGTTGGAGCGAGTGGAGATCTGGCGCCGCTTGCTCACCTCTGTCTCGTCTTGATCGGTGAGGGAGAGGCGACGGTCGGTCACGACAGTGACCTGTTGTCAGGACGCGAGGCCCTCGCGCGTGCCGGATTACAGCCGGCGACGCTCCTTCCAAAGGAAGGGCTCGCCCTGATTAACGGAACGCAGCCCTCAACCGCAGTCGCGGCACTCGCGGTCCTTGGCGCCGAACGCCTCAGCCGCGCCGCGGACATCGCTGCGGCGCTGTCGATCGACGCCCTCCGCGGATCGATTCGTCCCTTCGACGCGCGGATTCACGCCGCGCGGCCGCACGCCGGCCAGCGCTCGTCAGCCGCAAACATCTCCGCACTGTTGTCCGGAAGTCCCATCAATCAGTCGCACGAGCACTGCGGCCGGGTCCAAGATGCCTACTCGCTTCGTTGTGCGGCTCAGGCACACGGTGCCGCCCGCGACGCGCTCGCATTTGCGCGCACGACTCTGACAACGGAAATGAACGCGGCGACCGACAATCCGATGGTCTTCGCAATCGACGACGAGATTGTGTCCGGCGGAAACTTTCATGGCGCCCCGGTCGCCATCGCTGCGGATCTGTCGGTCATTGCGCTCGCGCAGCTGGCGAATATCAGCGAACGCCGGTCCGATCGCCTCGTTGACCCGTCGCTCAGCGATCTACCCGCCTTCCTGACGCCTGACAGCGGTCTGCATTCGGGATACATGCTCGCGCAGGTGACCGCTGCCGCCCTCGCGTCTGAAATCAAAACGCTCGCGCATCCTGCAAGTGTGGATACGATCCCGACGTCCGCCAATCGAGAGGATCACGTGAGCATGAGCATGGGCGCCGCGCTCAAGGCTGAGCGTGCGCTCCAGCTCGCGACGCGCGTGATCGCCGTAGAAATTCTCTGCGCATGCCAGGCGATCGACCTTCTCGCACCACTCAAGACCTCCGCGCCGCTCGATCGCGTGCATGCGCGCGTGCGATCGATCGTGCCGCGGCTCGCCGGCGATCGTCCACCCGCGCCCGATATCGAAGCAATTGCTCGGATGATCGCCGACGGCTCACTCGAAGTCGCGTGCGAGATGGAAGTCAAGTAAGAAATTTTTCAATTTCAAATTGACAACGCGCTCGTACGTTTTTAGATTGCTTCCTTCGCCGCGTGCTTCATCAGCACGCGTGTGAATCTGCGAAGACTCGGATCGTCATCCACGATGAATATTGCCAGCCGACAGATCAGCGCCCCGCGCGGGCCTGCGTTGTCCTGCAAAGGATGGCCGCAGGAAGCTGCGATGCGAATGCTGATGAACAACCTCGATCCCGAGGTTGCTGAACGGCCGGAGGATCTCGTGGTCTACGGCGGATCCGGGCGAGCCGCGAGAAGCTGGCCCGCTTTCGACGCTATCGTCGAAACGCTTCGTCATCTCGAGCACGACGAAACGCTCGTCGTGCAGTCGGGAAAACCTGTCGCCGTGTTTCGCACGCACCCGTGGGCGCCCCGCGTACTCATCGCCAACGCTCTCCTCGTCCCTGCCTGGGCGAACTGGGACACCTTCCGCGATCTCGAAGACCGTGGCCTGACGATGTACGGCCAGATGACCGCCGGCAGCTGGATCTACATTGGCACGCAGGGCATTCTTCAGGGCACCTACGAAACACTGGCCGAACTCGCGCGGCGTCACTTCGGTGGTAGTCTATCCGGCCGCGTCGTCGTCACTGCTGGTCTCGGCGGTATGGGTGGCGCCCAGCCGCTCGCGGTCACGATGAACGATGGCATCGCCCTGGTGATCGAAGTGGATCCGCATCGAATTCAGCGCCGGCTCTCGATCGGGTATGTCGATGAACGAGCGGCGAACCTCGACGATGCGCTGTCTCGCGTTGAGCGGTACCGGAAGGATAATGTCGCCCGGTCGATCGCGCTCGAAGGCAACGCCGCCGATGTCTTGCCTGAACTCGTGCGCCGCGGGATCACGCCGGACGTCGTCACCGATCAGACCTCCGCGCACGACGCGCTCAACGGGTACGTCCCGGCTGGTCTGCCGCTCGCCGAGGCCGAATCGCTCCGGCGCACGCGTCCCGACTCGTACATCGAACGGTCAATGGCGTCGATGGCGAATCACGTGCGCGCGATGCTCGATCTCAAACGCGCCGGCGCCGTGACGTTCGATTACGGAAACAACATTCGCGCCCAGGCTGAAAAGGAAGGCGTCACCGACGCGTTCGAAATTCCTGGCTTCGTGCCGGAATTCATTCGGCCGCTGTTTTGCGAAGGTCGCGGACCGTTCCGATGGGCTGCGCTCTCCGGTGACCCCGCGGACATCGCGGCAACCGACGCACTCGCGCTCGACATGTTTGCCGACAACGAGTCGCTCGTTCGTTGGATTCGCAAAGCGCAGGATCGTGTAGCGTTCCAGGGTTTGCCCGCGCGAATCTTCTGGCTGGGATATGGTGAACGCGCACGCTTCGGTCTTGCAATCAACGATCTCGTGCGCCGCGGTATAGTGAGCGCCCCGATCGTCATCGGGCGCGACCACCTCGACGCAGGATCGGTTGCCTCGCCATACCGCGAGACGGAAAACATGCGCGACGGCAGCGATGCGATTGCCGACTGGCCTATCCTCAACGCGTTGCTCAACACGTCAGCGGGAGCGACGTGGGTCTCGGTTCACCACGGCGGTGGGGTCGGCATCGGCTATTCCATTCACGCCGGCATGGTCGTGGTTGCCGACGGCAGCCGGGAAGCGGATGAAAAACTTCAGCGCGTGTTGACGTGCGATCCCGGTCTCGGGGTCGTACGGCACGCCGATGCCGGCTACGGTGAGGCAATTGACACCGTCCGGCGCACAGGCATTACGATGCCTTCACTTTCGGGTCACGGGGGATCGGGGCGATGATGATTCCGGAGCGTCCGTCGCTCGAGCGACGGGTCCTGGCAGCGCTCGACGGTTCGGCAGGGGGCGGAATGCGCATCCCGGTGGTGCTGGGCGGCTGTGGCACTGGCCGCACATCGCTACTGCTGCGTCTGCGCGATCTGATCGGCCGCACGTCAGCTCAGTACGTGGACGTCGAACGCATTGCGACGACGCCAGAACGATTTTTCAAGTCGCTGCGCGACGACTCGCCATTTGCGCCCGGGCCGTTCGGGCAAACCGATGCAGACACAGGCGCCCGCGGTGCGTTCGATGCGGCGCTCGCGTTTCTCGATACCGTCCGCGCATCCGGCGACGTACCGGCGACGTTCCTGCTCGACGAATTCCTCGAGCTGCGAACGTTCGAAAGCTTTCCCGGACTGCGGTCGGTGCTTCGCGATCTGCTCGCTGCGTTGTCGACGAGCGGCAACCGCTTCGTGCTGACCACGAGATACGCAGCTCGCGCACACCGGTTGCTCCGAGATGCGCCGGCGCAGTTCGAGATTATCCCGGTCGCGCCGCTGACCCCGAGCGAGGTCCGCGCCACCCTCCCGGCCGTGCCCGCCGCCCGCACGTTGTCGGGCACGATCGAGGACGAAGACGATCGCGCTCGGGACGAGCTCGCGCGGCTCGTACACGCCATTTCAGACGGA
>JBKPSH010000004.1:0-153559 GCA_046734955.1 Acidobacteriota bacterium | reverse complement strand
AGACCGTGGGTCCTGCAATCAGTTTGCGGACGTCGTTCTGGTCCTTGTTGCAGAACGAGCAGCGGAGGATCTCGCCGTCGCCGGCTTTTTTAACCATGGGTTATTGGAAACTGCGCCACGTCAGGCCTACGCCCGCTTCCGGATGACATCGTCAATAATACCGTATTCTTTGCCCTGTTCGGGGCCCATGATGTAGTCCCGCTCGGTATCGTCCTGGATCCGCTTTAACGGCTGCCCGGTATGCTGGGCCAGGATCTGGTTCAGCCGTTCCCGGGTCCGGAGCAGCTCCCGCGCATGGATGTCGATGTCGGTCGTCTGACCGCCCAGCCCCTGGACCCAGGGCTGGTGAATCAGAATCCGCGAGTTCGGCAGGGAGTATCGCTTGCCTTTCGCCCCCGCCGCCAGCAGTACCGCGGCCACCGAGGCCGCCTGGCCGATGCAGTAGGTGGCCACATCCGGCTTGATGAACTGCATCGTGTCGTAGATCGCCATGCCGGCCGTTACGACCCCGCCCGGGCTGTTGATATAGAGAAGGATGTCGCGGTCCGGATCCTCTGCTTCGAGGAAGAGCATCTGCGCAATGACCAGATTCGCGATGTTATCGTCAATCGGAGTTCCGACGAAGATGATGCTGTCTTTCAGCAGGCGCGAAAAGATGTCGTAAGCGCGTTCCCCGCGGTTGGTCTGCTCGACCACCATCGGGATGAGCTGCATGCGTTCGGCCATAAAAAATCGAACCCCGAAGTTCTCGTTGCGTGCGTTCGGATTGCTGGGGATGCCTTCGTTCGAACTCAGGGAGGTGTCGGGATCGTTGACGCAATTGTACCACGCGACGTCGCGATCCGAAACCTCCAGGGCTCATGGCTCCCCGTGAAAAAACTATCGGCTCATCCCGCCTGAATCTTTGTGGCCTTGGAGAGCAGGAACTCCACCGTCTTCTCGCGGCGCAACCCCGAGTAAAGGCGTGCAATTCCACCTTCTTTCTCGAGTTTCGCCCGAACCGCCGCCCCGGCGCGGCCGCTGCGCTCGGCGTAGCGGTCCACTTCCGTGTTGATCTCGTCGTCGCTGACGACGATGTGCTCCCGCCGCGCGACCTCGTCGAGCGCGAGCGCGCCGCGAACCGCCTCGGCGGCGGGTTCGCGCTGCTTCTCGCGGAATTCCTCCCAGTTGATGTTCACTTTCATGGGATCGATCTGCTGATCCATCAGCCGCCGGACAAACTCCTCCATGCGCCGATCGATCTCGCGATCGAGAAGCGAGGCCGGCAGCTCGAACGTGACACGCGACGCAAGCTGATTGAGCAGTTCGGCCCGCAGATCGCGCTCTGCTTCATGTGACGCTTCGTGCTCGAGATCGGATCGCACGCGGACTCGCAACGCGTCGAGGCTCTCGAAGTCCCCCAGATCCTTTGCAAACTCGTCGTCGAGTTCCGGGACGACGCGGGTGCGGATCGCTTTGATGATCACCGAGTAGTTGACGGTTGTTCCCGCCAGTTCCTGGATCGGATAGTCGTCCGGATAGCGGATGTCGAACGTCTTCTCGCGCCTTTCTTCGAGGCCCATCAACTGTTCGTCGAACCCGGGCGGGTTTGCCGTCGCGCCAATCTCCACGGTCACATCGTCGTGTTTGTCGGTCTGGGGTTCCGCAGCTGGCGCAGGCGTCGGTTCGCCAGCGATCACGACGAGCGGTTCATCCTGTTTGGGCGTCGCTGTGCGGACGATATCCATGACGACCGAGTCGCCACGCTCGATGCCACGCCCGTCGACTGGTTCGTAACGCGCCGCACGGTGACGAAGGTTGTTCAAGGCTTCGTCGATCGCGGATTCCGACACCGTCGTGCTTTTCTGGTGCAGCGTGATGGTGGCGTAATCTCCCGGTTCAATCGGCGGTACCGTCTCAAATGACGCGGTGAATTTCAGCGGCTGGCCTTCTTCGACGACGACGTCACGAATGTCCGGCGTATCGACCGGCTCGACGCCGCGCTCACGCAGCGCTTCGTCCACCGCGCGCGGAATGAGGCCGTGCGCGACGTCGTGCAGGATTTGATCGCGGAACCGCTGACGCACGACCTTCGCGGGCACTTTGCCGGGACGGAATCCCGGCACACGCGCCGCGCGGCTGTAATCGCGCGCCACCTTATCTATTTCCGCGTCGACGACGGTGCTCGGAATTTCGACGACGAGATTCTTCTGTGTGTCGCTGACGTCTATGAATTCTGTCTTCACGTTTCTAAGGCTCAGGGCTCAAGGCTCAGGCGCCGGCGCTAGCTCCGCGGCGCGAAGGTTGGCGGCGGAGGGACTCGAACCCCCACGGCTTGTGGCCAAGAGATCCTAAGTCTCTCGCGTCTGCCAATTTCGCCACGCCGCCCCGACCTTTGATTCTAATCTGCCTTCGCGCCTTCGCGCTACGGCGAGACAGGCTCCGCGCTGGCGCGGATTCTGCACACCTTTGCGCGGAGGTTCCGCCATGGCTCGCTCGATGTGGAAAGGGTCGCTGGCGTTCGGACTGGTCAATATTCCAATCGAACTGTATAGCGCAACTCGCGACCACCGCCCGAAATTTCGTCTGCTTCACGCCAAGGATGAAGCGCCGATCCGCTATGAACGCGTCTGCCAGACCGAGGGCAAACCGGTCGGGTGGGAGGATCTCGTCAAGGGATACGAATACGAGAGGGGGCAGTTTGTCGTCTTGACGAAGGACGACTTCAAGACGGCGGCGGTCGAAAAGACCAAGACGATCGACATTATTGATTTCGTCGATCCGAAAGAGATCGACGAACGATATTTCGAGACGCCGTACTATCTTCAGCCCGCGAAGGGAGCGGAACGATCGTACGCGCTCCTTCGCGACGCGATTCGAGAGTCAGCCAAGCTCGGTGTCGCGAAAATCATTCTTCGCGACGCGCAACATCTGGCCGCAGTCGAGGCGATCGGCGATGCGCTCGTTCTCACGATGATGCGATTCGCTGATGAATTGGCGGATCTCAGTGAGTTCAGGTTTCCGAAGACGGAAGGCGTCAGACCTGCCGAAATGAAGATGGCCATGCAGCTGATCGATAGCCTCAGCGCGGAATGGAACCCTGAAAAGTACACGGACGAGTATCGCGACAACCTGATGAAGGTCATTCAGGCCAAACTGAAGGGCAAGCGTCCGCGGCTGCAGGAGCGCGAGACGGCTCAGTCGGCGGATGTCGTCGACCTGATGGCACGCCTGCGCGCAAGTCTCGAAAGCAAAGGCGCAGGAGCAGCAAAGGCCCGTCCGGCGGCGAAAAAGACTGGCGGCAAGGCGAGTCGCCGCAAGTCAAAGCACGCCGCGTAGTTTCCTGTTTCCTTTCCCATATACTTGGCGGATGTCCTCCCTCGCCGTCGATCGCTCATCCGTAGTTGATTGGTACCAGCGGAACCGGGCGCGGACGCGGGCGATCTTCGACCTGATCGACCCATCAACGTACTACTCGCGCCCGATCGCGCTGCGTAATCCGATCGCGTTTTACGAGGGACATCTGCCTGCATTCAGCATCATTTCGTTCCTGCGTCGAGGCCTCGGCAGACCGCCGGTGGATGCGAGACTGGAAAAGCTTTTCGAGCGGGGGATCGATCCAGATAGTACCGACACCGCCGTGCCGCGAAGCGGTGCGAATACGGAGTGGCCGTCGCGCGACGAAGTGCTCGACTTTGCCCGGCGCGCCGACGCCGCCATCATCGAGGCGCTCGAGGACGCGGAGTTTCGCGACGATCGTCCGGCCATGCAGCGCGCGCAAGCGCTCTACACGGCGCTTGAACATGAGGCGATGCACCAGGAGACGCTTCTCTACATGTGGCATCGGCTTCCGTTTGAAAAAAAGATCAAGCCGGGATCCGTTGTCCGGGATCCGGGATCCGGAATAAACCAACGATCAAAATCAACCGAACGCGTCCGCATTCCTGCCGGCATTGCCACGCTCGGCGCCGATCGCAATCGTATTCCTTTTGGCTGGGACAACGAGTTCGACGAGCATCGCGTGAACGTTCCCGCGTTTGACATTGACGTGTACAACGTCACCAACACGGAGTTCCTGGAGTTTGTCGAGGCGGGTGGCTATCGCGATCGATCGCTGTGGTCCGACGAGCACTGGAACTGGATCCAGGACAATCGAATCACTCATCCATCGTTCTGGTCTGGCCCTGAGGGTCCAACGGCATCCCGGTCGTGGATTGGAATGTTCGAGGAGATTCCGCTTCCGGCCGAGTGGCCGGTATACGTCAGTCAGGCGGAAGCAGACGCGTACGCGCGATGGAAGGGACGACGGCTGCCGACGGAACCGGAATACCACCGCGCGGCGTTTGGGACGCCGAAGGGTGATGAGCAGTCTTATCCCTGGGGCGAGGCATCGCCTGGTCCAGAGCACGGCAACTTTGACTTCGCGCGATTCGACCCGGTTCCGGTGGGGTCGTCACCCGCCGGTGCGAGCGCATGGGGTGTGCACGATCTCATTGGCAACGGCTGGGAGTGGACCGCCACCGTGTTTGCGCCGTTCCCCGGCTTTGAGCCGATGGTGTCGTATCCCGAGTACTCCGCGGACTTTTTTGACGGGCAGCACTACGTCATGAAGGGCGCATCGACAGCGACCGCAAAGGAATTGATACGTCGAAGCTTCCGCAACTGGTTTCGGCCGAATTATCCGTATGTGTATGCGGCGTTCCGTACCGTGAAGTAAGCCGTGATCCGTGGTGCGGGATCCAGGACCCGAGCAGTCATGATCACAACAGCTACCGCCACCGAGTTCGCCTCTGACGTTCGCCGCGATTTGCAGCTGACGCCAAAGCAGCTTCAGTCAAAGTATTTGTACGATCCGCTTGGATCGAGTCTGTTCGAGGCGATTTGCCGCCTGCCGTGGTATCGAATCACCCGCGCGGAGAATCGATTGCTGATCTCGCACGCCGCCGAGATTGTCTCGGCCCTCGGCCTCGAGCCGTCGACGATCGTGGAACTCGGGCCAGGCAGTGGAGAGAAGCTGGCGGTGCTCGCCGAAGCCCTGCAGGCATCGGGCGCCGCTGCGCGCGTACACATTATTGATATCTCGTCGCAGGCGCTCGAGCAGACCGAGCAGCGCCTCACGCGACTCCACCACGTGTCGGTTGTGGGCCATCAGTCCACGTACGAGGTCGGGTTGCGGCGCGCCGCGCGGGCGCGGGATGGCAGCGGTCCGATGCTCGTACTCCTGCTCGGATCGAACATCGGTAACTTCGACACGCCCGCGGCACTCGCATTCCTTCGACGGATTCGCGACGTGCTCCAGCCGGGTGATTTGCTGCTGCTCGGCGCCGATCTGGTCAAACCGGAACGGGAGCTGCGGCTTGCGTATGACGATCCGCTCGGCATCACTGCTGCCTTCAACAAGAACCTGCTGGTGCGAATCAATCGCGAGCTTGGCGGGACGTTTAATCTCGACGCCTTCGATCACCGCGCCGCATGGAACGTCCTCGAGCAGCGAATCGAAATGCAACTGGTCAGCCGCGCGGCGCAGATCGTCAGAATCGAGGCGGCTGGTCTTTCGGTTCCTTTCGTCCATGACGAGCATATCTGGACCGAGAGTTCCTACAAGTACGAACCCGATCAAATCGAGCACATGGGCCTTGAGTCGGGCTTTGCGCTGCGCGATCAATGGATTGACGCCGACGCGCGCTTCGCGCTCTCACTCATGGTTGGTGTGTAAGGCTCCTGGCTGCGAGCTGACACGCTTCAGGTGTAGGGGCGGGTCTTCAGACCGGCCAACGCTAAAGATCGCCATTGCTCCCGCCGATAGCTTCGCGCGTGAGCACTCGTCGCGCGTGTGTCGTGTCGGCGGATCAATGGGGTAAGCCGGAGCGCAATGCCGCTGGCGAACCGATCTGTCGCTGGTGCCACAGTGTCGTCAAACCGCCGCGGCGCACCTTCTGCGGCGACGCGTGCGTTCACGAATGGAAAATTCGAAGCAGCCCCTGGTACGTTCGACAACAGATCAAGAAACGAGACAAGGGGATTTGCCAGCTGTGCGGATTCAACGTGCTTCAGGCGCACAGGCAATGGACGCGATCGAAGCCTCCGGTCACGGATCGCGCCGCTCGACGCCGGTGGCGCGCCGCTCGGCCACGATGGGAGGCCGATCACATCGTCCCGGTTGCGGACGGCGGCGGTGAATGCGGACTTGATAACTACCGGTTACTGTGCCGCCCCTGTCATGTCTCCGTTACGCTTGCGTGGCGTGCACAGCGGAGCCGGCCGTCCCTCGACTTTGCTCGGGACTGCCCTGAGCTCGTCGAAGGGCAGTCAACAGCCTCGAGCCAGGAGGCCGCACGCAACTGAATTCGTCCCGCACTTCATCCCAGATCCGACCAACTGAGCCACTTTAGTTCTGTCCCTATTGCCAACCTTCAGGCGCGAAATGTCGTCTAAGCCAGCGTTCGGACACGTCACGTTCTGCAAGGCTCTCCCTCGGTTGGACGAGGTTCGGCAAGGTTCAAATCTTCATGCGATCAGCGGTTGTTGTCATCGTCGTGTGCATCACGGCAATCAGTGTGAGTGCCGCCGCGCCACCAGTGGCGCGCGTCGCTGCGACCCCGGTCCCCGAAGCGACGGCGATTCGTGTCGACGGTGATTTGAACGATGCCATCTGGCAGACAGTACCGCCGATCACAGAGTTTCAGCAGAGAGATCCGCGCGAAGGCGCGCAGCCGACGTTTAAGACCGAGGCACGCGTCGCCTACGACGCGACGGCGCTCTATGTCGCCGTGCAGGCGTTCGATCCCGATCCAGGCAAGGTTGTCGGCATCCTCACACGCCGCGACGAACGCTCACCATCCGACTGGGTGAGCATCCTGGTTGATTCATTTCACGACAAACGATCGGCATTCCAGTTCACGGTCAATCCGGCCGGTGTAAAGCAAGACAGCTACTGGTTCAACGACACGAACAACGACGATGGATGGGATGCGGTGTGGGATGTCGCGGTGTCGCGCGGTGAAAAGGGATGGCGCGCGGAATTCCGGATCCCGTTCTCACAGTTGCGCTATCGTCCATCGCAGACCTCCACGTTCGGCTTAGCGATCACAAGAACGATCGGCCGTCTCAACGAGACGTCTACGTGGCCGCTGCTGGCGAAGAGCGCCAACGGTTACGTGTCGTCGTTCGGCGAACTGACCGGCCTTCATCTCGATCGCGCTCCGAAGCGCCTCGAAGTCGTTCCCTATGTCGTCGGTCAGGTAAAAACGCAGCCTGGAGAGCCGGGCAATTCGTTGATCAACACGACCGATCCGGATGGTTCGCTTGGCGTCGACTTGAAATACGCGCTCAAGCCAGGCCTGACGCTCACCACCACCGTGAATCCTGACTTCGGCCAGGTTGAGGCCGATCCTGCGGTCGTGAACTTGTCGGCCTTTGAAACGTTCTTCGCCGAACGCCGGCCGTTTTTTGTCGAAGGCGGCGGAATCTTCAACTTCAGCGTCGATTGCAATGACGGCGATTGCAGCGGACTGTTCTATTCACGTCGCATTGGCCGCACGCCGCGCGGCGAGCCGGACGTTCCGGACGGCGGTTACTCGGCGTCGCCGGCGCAGACGACGATCCTTGGCGCGGCGAAACTCACCGGGCGTATCGGCAATTTCTCGGTTGGCGCGTTGAACGCGGTCACCTCCGACGAGGATGCGATCATCGCCAAGGGATCGGTCCAAACCCGCCAGACGATCGAGCCGCTCGCGAATTACGCCGTCGTCCGCGCTCGTCGCGAGTTTACCAATCAGTCCTCGCTCGGATTCATGACCACCTTCACCAATCGCAACCTCGATGACGCGACGCGGTTCCTGCCTGGCGGCGCCTACACCGGAGGTCTTGACGCCGATTGGCGTTTCGGTCCGAAGTATGCGATTCGTGGATTCCTCGCCGGCAGCAGCGTCCATGGTGACGCACAGGCGATTGACGAACTGCAGCGCAACAACGTTCATAGCCTGCAGCGCCCGGATTCTTCCACCCTTACTTACGATCCGACCCGCACGTCGATGAACGGATACGCGGGCTCGGCGTCGGTCTCGAAGATTGCCGGTCAACGCATGGTGTTCAGCTCGAACGTCAGCTTCAAGAGCCCGGGCTTCGAGATCAACGACGTCGGGTTCCTGCAGCGCGCCGACCAGCGTTCGATGAGCAACTGGATGCAGATTCGCTACGACAAGCCGTCGCAGAAGTGGCTGCGCAGCTTCCGGTACAACCTGAACCAGTGGGCGTCGTGGAATTACGATGGCGATCGGCTGTTCTCCGGCTACAACGTCAACGCCCACGCGGTGTTCAAGAACAACTGGGCGACCGGCACCGGCGGCAACATCAACCCGCAGCCCTTTGACGATCGCGCCACGCGTGGCGGGCCGGGCGTCTACGGCAATGCCCAGCAGTCGATCTGGGCGTACCTCGAGAGCGATCAGCGGCCGGCAGTATCGGTGAACGTTTTCACGTTCAATCTCCGAGACGGCAAAGGTACGACACTGCATAGCGTGAGTCCGAGCGTTTCCTACCGTCCGACGTCGTTCTTGAAAACGAGTGTCGGATTGAATCTCTCGTTCAATCACGACGAATCGCAGTGGGTCGAAAACACCGACGACGGACGTTACGTCTTTGCCCGATTGCATCAACAGACCATTGGCATCACAACGAGGCTGAACTACACCGTGACGCCGGCGCTCTCGATTCAGGTGTATGCAGAGCCCTTCGTCTCGGCCGGCGACTACTCGAACTTCAAAGAGCTGGTCGACGGCCGATCGAAATCATACGAGGGCCGTTACCAGCCGACCGAGTACACGGCTAATCCCGACTTCAACTATCGATCGTTCCGCACGACCAATGTAATGCGCTGGGAATACAAACCAGGCTCAACGCTGTTCGTCGTCTGGCAGCAGGGCCGCGAAGGCAGCGTCGAGTACGGCAACTTCAATTTCAATCGCGACTTCGGCGCGGTTTTTGATTCACCGGCGAAGAATGTGTTCCTGGTGAAGTGGGCGTACTGGTTTAATCCCTGACGATTGTGCTCTCGTCGGGATCTACTCGACGGCCGCGTACTGCAACCGCGTTTTATCAGCCTCCTCCTGAATCTGTCGCGCGAGCTCGGGCGGCGAGATGACCCGCGCCAGCGGCCCGAATCCAAGAATCCAGCTTCGCAACGCGAAGTCGTTGGAGACGTTGAGCGTCATCATCAGCTTGCCGTCCGCCGTCTCCTCGATGTGCTGCGACGCGTGCCAGACGCGTTCTCTGATGTGCCGGGCGATGCGCGGCTCGAAGACAATCTCAATCCTCTCAGGTGTACCTTGATTCACGCCAAGTGAATTCTCAAAAGCGTCGGCTGGAAGATCGACTGGCTCGAAGCGTTCCTCGGTGAGTGACAACGACTGAATCCGATCGACGGCGAACGTACGGAGCGCGTTGTATTCGGGAACGTAAGCCACCAGGTAGAACCCACCTTGTGCGAAGACCAGTCGATACGGTTCGACCTGGTATTCCTTCTCGCGATCGCTGGAAAACGAGTGATACCGCATGATCGCGCGGCGGTGATTCAACGTCGCATCGACGAGTTGCGCGAGCCGTGCGCTTCGCGGCGCTGATTGACGGGACGCGGTGGCCGGGGTCGATGGATCGTCAACGATCGATTGCGAGCCGGGTTCGGCCTTGGCCTGGATGACGAGCGGCAGCCGATCCAGGAACTGACGCATACCGGGTGTGAGCGCGGCGCCGAGCTTGTCGAACGCGCTGCGCACGTCACGCTGGAACGGTGTGGCGGCGAGACACTCAACCAGCGAACGCGAGAAGTAGATCGCGGTCAACTCGGCCAGTGTGAATCCTGTTTCGTCGAGCCGGCGGAACGCACGCTGCTCGAGCGTCCAGTACTTCTTGCCGTCATGAACTTCATCAAACAGCGGAAATCCCGCCGCCTGGAGTGCTTCGAGATCGCGCCGAATAGTCCGGGTCGAGACGCCTGTCCGCTCGGCGAGATCGTCGATCGTGACGCGCCGCGAGGCTTCAAGCTCGCGCAGGATCGACCACTGACGGATGACTTCGGCGTTTCGCATCGACGGTGTGACCTACCCTGTCACGACCCAATTCTAGACTCCTTTGTACGGAGTGCTGGGGTTAGCCGTTATCAAGGGAGAGCGCAATGTATCGGGTTGATGGGTCGCTGGCGAGAAAACTCGAATTTGGGGAGACGACCACCGCGGTCCGGGTATCTCAGCACAGGTCGCTGCGCCGGCTTGGGTTGCTGCGCGGCCCGGATAAGTACAAGGTGCTCGAGCGGCGGCGGCGTGCTGCGCAAATCAAGGCGCGTCATCTCCTCGATCTGATCGAAACGCAGGAACAATCGGAGAGGAATTGACCATGTCAGGCTGCACGCACACTTCGTCCACGTTCGCCAGTCACGCGCACGGCCGCACGCTCTGTTTCGAGTGCTTCCGCGCCGGCATGGAACGCACGCGGGCCCGGCGTGAGGCGTGGGCGCAACGGGCGCTGCCGTTCGAGGGAGCGTCGCCGAAGCCGCTCAGCAAACGCGCACTGGCTCACCGTCAACGCATGCTGGATTATTTGGCGTCGATCACGCGCAAACATGCATGAACCTGTGGCTGTTTGGCTGCTGGCTGCCAGCCCGGTCGTGATGCGATGTAACGATTCAACGATTCAACGATTCGGCGATGAGTGATTCACGATGAGTGATCAGTGATTAGCGATTAAGAGCGGCCGCGCCTCCGTGCGCGTGACCGCCCGCGTGCGCCCCACCCGACGCAACGAAGCTCGAAAACGCGACCGCGCTGTCGCCTCCGGTGGCAGCGATCGCACGGAACCAGTCGGGCGCAGCCGATCGATGTTTCTTCAAGTACGACGCCCACGCGTGCGCGAGTCCCAGTGCGATGGCATACGGGAGCATCTGACGGTTGACGGTGTCACTGGGCGAAGGTTCACGATCGCGCGCGACGTCGCGCAGGTGCTGGCGGAAACCACGCCAGGCCCGTGCCCGCTGAATGCCTTCGTTCGAGAGTGGTGTATGCGCGGCGAAGCAAATGAGTGCTGAAGCGCCGACTACACCCAGCGCGGCTGGAATCAGCATTGGCCACGGGCCAAACCGCTCCACGATGAACGCGAGCGCGAGTGCGACGACGCCCGCAGCGATGAGACAAGCGATTGCGATCTGCGCGAAACGGCGGCGGATTGCGCGCCTGTCCTCATCCAGCAAACCAGCTGCCTGCATCGCAGGCTCCAACGCGGTCTTGAATTTCCGGAACTGACGCATCAACCGATTGCGCGCTTTTGCCAACGAGATCGTGCCGTCGTTCGGGCCGAAGATGATTTCGAGCAGTTTCTCTTCGTAGGCAGAGACCGGCCGCCGGCCTCCGGTCCGAGTAATCGAGAACTGCCGTTGCCCCAGCAATCGCCCCTGTTCGTCAATGCGCAGTTCGCCACGCTCGGCGAGCAACACTAAAGCGGCCATGGCATGTTCGAGGCTGGGCGAACCGTTTGCGAGAACCGCTCCGGCGATCGCCGGCGGCAATGCATCAGGAGGCATCGCCCAACGTGTCGTCGTCGAGAGATCGCGCGCGGGCGGATCGTATTGCTGGTGAACAAAGAACAGCAGTACCAGTCCACCGGCGACGACGATTATGGCGGCGATGATCCACGTCCGCGCTGTTTCGGCGACCTCGATTTGATGGCGCTGCCACGCCGGCGGCTCGTTGATAACGCTGCCTCGTGGCAAGCGAAGCGAGGCCTCCATCCATCCGTTTCGGCGGATATCGCGAGCGTCGATGGTTACGCTGCGATCACTGACCCGCACACGCGCATCGCCAACTCGACGTGTCTCCAGCGCCGGCGCCAGCGTCGGCTGCGTGGGCAGCGAGATGTCGACCGTGGTGGACACAACGGGATAGCGATGCTCGGTCGGCAGGATTCGCCAGGCAAGGATATCTGCGTCCTCCTCCTGACGAATCACGCCCCGAACCACGTACACGAGACCGAATGTGTGTGTGGAAGGGGCCGTCCTGGCAAAGTGCCACGTCACTCGCACGTTTGACGAGCCGGAAATCTCGATTCGACCGGGACCATTTCCCCTGGCCATCGGCTGATCATCCATGCTGGCGGAAACGATCTCGAGGCCGTCGGTCATCCGCACCGGGATGGCGCGAAAGAATTGCGTGAACGAGCCGGACTCGAAGCGGATGACGATGGTTTCGGTGACTCGAATCGTTCCTCCGTCAGCGACTTCGATTCGCGAGTCATATCGGTCCGCCGAATATTGCCCGTCTGCCAGTGCGGGCGCGGCAACGAGCGAGATCAAAATCGCCAGAGTGAGTCGCGTCAGCATGGCTGGATCATAGCCGAGCAACGTGAAAGGTGGCTGGCACCTTTCCGGGGAAGGTGGCTGGCACCTTTCGCAGCGATCGGCGTAAATTGTGAAGAAATCATGACTTCGGCGTTCGAATTGAACTAAACGCCACCCCTCGCCGGTCTAACTGGTTGTAAGGAGGTTTCGACATGAAAGGAACGATGTGGTCGGCCGTGCTCGCGATCGTGGTCGCGGGGGCGGTGGCGATTCCGGTTATGGCTCAACCCCGGCAGGGTAGTCATGGTCCGGGGCGAGGCCCTGGATTTGACGGTGCTCTTCCGATCCTGCGTGGGCTCAATCTGACCGACGCACAACGCGAGCAGATACGGGCAATCACGGACGCACAGCGGACTGCTGACAGCCCGCGCAGGAACCTGATGGACCTGGAACGGCAACTGCACACAGCACTCTTGGCTGACGCTCCCGATCATCAGAAGATCGAGGAACTGAAGACCTCGATTGCGTCGGCGAGTGCTGCCGCACTTGCGGCGCGCATCGACGTGGAGTCGCGAATCGCGCAAGTGCTCACGCCGGAACAGCGTGCGCAGGCGCGTGAGGCGCTCGACAAGGCACCGGGCCGCAGAGGGCTTAAGCCGGACAGACCCAAGTCCAGCCTCTAAATATGAAACGTCTGTTTGCGAACGTAGTGGTGGCGGTTTTGATTGCGCCCGTGGCAGTTGTGCTTGCCTCGAAACGGCAGGTCATCGACAGCCACTGGCGCGATCGTGATGTGGCAATTGATGGTGACAACGGCGAGTGGCCAGGGCCAGTCGTCGCTGTCGAGGAAAATCATCCACTGCTGACCGCGGCGATGAACGACGGTCAGTATCTCTACCTGGTCCTCAGCACAAACGATGCGACAGTGCGACGGCAGATCTTTCGGCAAGGGCTGATCGTGTGGTTCGATCCTTCGGGTGGTGACAAGAAACATTTCGGTGTGAAGTATCCGGTCGGTGTGCCATTCGACGAGGCTGGCGGCCGCGGCGGGTATCGTCGCGGCGGGTATGGTGGCGGACGACGTCCGCCATCCGATTCAGGTTCGGGCGATCCCACTCATTCAACGGCGAGCGATCCAGAGCCGATTGATCGCCTTGAAGTCTATGGTCCGCAAAAAGACGACGCCCACAGTTTTGTGACGACGATGGCACCTGGCATTGCGGTGAAGACGGGGAATGTCGAGGGCTATGCCGTCTATGAATTGAAGGTGCCGCTGGAGAAGACCGCCGATGCGCCGTACGCGATCGAGGCCAAGGCGGGAGCTGTAATTGGGTTCGGACTCGAGTCACCAAAGGTGGAGCAACCATCGCGCGAAGGCCGCGGGGGTGGTGGTTTTGGCGGGATGGGTGGCGGCATGGGCGGTCGCGGTGGTGGAATGGGTGGTCACGGCGGCGGTGGAGGCGAGCGCGGAGGCTACGAAGCGCCAAAGCCGCTCAAGATGTGGGCCGCCATAAAACTCGCGAAATCCTCGTAAGGTGTTATTCTCCTTTTCACGATCGCGTGGCGCGATCGTTTCCGGTGACCCGGCACAGTGTCCGGGAAGGAGTCCCCATGATTCGCGTCGTCGAATCGGCTTCCAACGAATTGCGCCTGGCGGAAGCTCGCGCATTCATCCGATCCGAACTCCGTAATGGCGATCTTCTCCTCGTGGCTGCGTCGCGAGGCGCAGCCGACGATCTCGCCCGTTCGATTGCAATCGAATCGGGTGCGACCGTAGGGCTGCATCGCTTCAGCCTCACGCAACTAGCGGCGCGGCTCGCTGCGCCCATTCTTGCCGCCGATCGCCGATCGCCGGCAACCGATCTCGGATCCGAAGCTGTCGCCGCGCGCGCAACGTTCGAGTCGATGCGGACCGGCGCGCTCACGTATTTCGCGCCCGTCGCAGGCACGCCTGGTTTCCCCCGCGCACTCGCGCGAACGCTGCAGGAACTGCGGCTCGCGCACGTGTCGTCGGCCGACGTTGCCGCGCTGCCGCTTGGCGGCGCCGATTTATCCGTGCTGCTGGATCGGTTCGAGCGCGAGTTTGACTCGGCCTCGGCAACCGATCGGGCGACACTCTTCGCGTCGGCGACAGCGGTGGCGTCCGAACAGCTGCGCACGACTTCGTTGCTAGCTGTCCCACTCCTGCTTCTCGACATACCGCTTGATTCCACCGCCGAATTCGATTTTGTTCGAGCGCTGATCAGCGCTGCGCCGGACACGCTCATGACGGTGCCCTTCGGCGATCTCCAGGCGCTCGATCGCCTCGCGTCAACAGGAATCGAAGTTGAAGTCCTCGAACAGAAAGGCGACTCGGATCTGGTGGCGCTGAGGCGCTATCTGTTCGCCAGTCGGCGGCCGCCGGAACGAACGCCCAAAGGCGACGTCCGGCTGTTTTCTGCGCCGGGCGAAGGACGGGAGTGCGTCGAGATCGCGCGCCGCGTGCTGGAGGAAGCGCGCGCTGGTGTTGCCTTCGATCAGATCGCCGTGTTCGTGAGATCGCCCCAGCGATACGCCAGTCTGTTGGAGCATGCCTTCAAGCGAGCCGGTATTCCTGCATGGTTCGATCGCGGCACCAGCCGGCCGCATCCGGCCGGCCGCGCGTTTCTGGCGATTCTCGCGTGTGTGTGTGAAAAGCTGTCGGCGCGCCGGTTCGCCGAGTATCTCTCGCTCGCGCAGGTTCCGCAATTGACAACGGAGCGGCGCGAGTTCGATGTCATTGTTCCTGATAATGAGGCATTGCCCATCGTGGCGAACGCGGCTCGGCGTCTCCAAGGCGAGGAGTTGACCGACGACGCCGCCGCAGCGGGTCCATCGGAACCGGCCAGCACCAGATCATCTCGCCGCGACGTCGATGTCACTGACGCCGTTGTCGCCGGATCTTTGCGTGCTCCCTGGAAGTGGGAAACCTTGATTGTCGAATCCGCGGTGATTGGCGGTGATCCCGCACGATGGCACCGACGCCTGGACGGGCTCGCGCGTGAATACCGGCTGATGATCCAGGAAGAGTTGAGCGAGGACCCGGAGTCGCCGCGTGCGCTGCGGCTCGAGCGTGAGTTGACCAACCTTGGCCACCTGCGCGCGTTCGCGTTGCCAATCATCGATCTCCTCGCGTCGTGGCCGCCGAGCGGCACCTGGGCAGAATGGCTCGATCGATTTTCCGATCTTGCGCCCAAGGTTCTGCGTCAGCCGGACCGGGTGCTGCGGGTGATCGCGGAGCTGCGTCCGATGAGCGAAATTGGCCCGGTTTCGCTCGAGGAAGCGCGTGACGTCATCGCCGATCGATTACTTGCCCTCGAAGTCGATCCGCCCCGTCATCGGTACGGACGGGTGTTCGTCGGGTCGCCGCACCAGGCACGCGGGCGCACGTTCCGTGTCGTTTTCGTCGCCGGGCTCGCGGAGCGGATGTTTCCGCAAAAGCCGCATGAAGATCCGATGCTCCTGGACGAAGAGATGCGGGTGCCTCTCGAAGCCGGTCTTGCCGTGCAGGAAACTCGAGGCCGGATGGAGCGCTTACTGCTCCGCCTCGCGGTCGGTGCCCCGACCGACCGGCTGTGGCTCTCGTACCCACGCATCGACATCGCCGAATCACGTCCGCGCGTGCCTTCGTTTTACGCACTCGACATCATGCGCGCGATCACCGGCCGGATTCCGCATCACGAGGAGCTCCAGGAGCGCGCGGTGTCGGAAGGCGGTGCGATGCTGGCGTGGCCATCGCCGCAAGAGCCCGCGCGCGCGATCGACGATCTCGAGCACGATCTCGCGGTCCTGCGCACGCTCCTTCTCGCCGGCGATCCGAAATCTGTTCGCGGACACGCGCATTACCTGCTGCGCCTCAACGACGCGCTGAAACGTTCCGTCACGACCCGCTGGGCACGTGCGCGGTCGGTGTGGACTCCCTTTGATGGGATTACGCGCCTGACGGGCGTCACGACGCCACTTGTTGCAAGCCAGCGCTTGTCGGCGCGCCCGTACTCGCTGTCGGCGCTTCAGAAGTTCTCGACGTGTCCATATCAGTTCCTTCTGTCCGCTATTTACCGACTCGAGCCGGCCCAGGAACCCGAGCCGTTGCAGAAACTCGATCCGCTGACGCGTGGCGCGCTGTTCCACCAGGTCCAGGCAGAATTCTTCCGCACGCTGCAGGCCGACGGGCTCCTGCCGGTATCCGAAGGTCGTCTTCATGAGGTGCTCGCGTGCCTGGATCGAATCGTGTCGAAGACTGCCGCCGAATATCACGAACAGCTCGCTCCGGCGATTGAGCGAGTGTGGCGCGATGAAGTCAGCGACATCGCCCGCGATCTCCGCGTGTGGGCGCGCCGGCTTCCATCTGCGCCGGACTGGATCCCCGAGTATTTCGAATTCAGCTTTGGTCTCAGCGACGAGGGGCGCGACAAACGGAGCGTGCCGGATCCTGTCCGCCTCGATGGCCGTTTTCTGCTCCGGGGATCGGTCGATCTGATCGAGCGTCGCCGCGACGGGAGTGCGTTGCGCGTGACGGATCATAAAACCGGAAAAAATCGGACGTCGTGGAAGACGGTGATCGGAGGCGGCGCGATGTTGCAGCCAGTGCTCTACAGCGTTGCCGTGACCGAGGCGCTGGAAACGGCCGTGACCTCGGGTCGATTGTTTTACTGCACCGCCGCCGGCGGGTTCACCGACCACGAGATTCCAATCAACGACGCTAATCGCCGCGCCGGTCTCGAGGCATTGGAGATCGTCGACCGTGCGATCGAGCTGGGATTCCTGCCGAGGGCTCCCGCCGATGGTGCGTGCACGTGGTGCGACTTTCGATCCGTCTGCGGGCCGCACGAGGAGCAACGAGTGCGGATGAAATCGGCCGACAAGCTTGGTGATCTGTCGGCATTGCGACAGATGCCGTAAGTCAGCGTTGACTAAGCGGATAGGCGTCTCGATCGATCGGCGCGAGCGAAGAGAGCGAGCGCTGGCAGGCGCTGGGGGCCCGAGCGCAGAGTAAAAAAAGATGACACTCGCCGATCAACAAGCGCGTGACTTGATCGCCAATGCTCTCGACGCCACCCTGGTTGTCGAGGCGGCAGCGGGAACCGGGAAGACGACCGAGCTGGTCAAGCGAATTCTTCGAGTCCTTTCAACCGGTCTCGCCGAGGTGAAGCACATCGTCGCCGTGACCTTCACCGAGAAGGCTGCCGGAGAACTGAAGCTGCGGCTTCGTGAAGCGCTCGAGCGCGAGCGCGGATCAGCGGCAGATGCGGCAGCGCGCGAGCGGCTCGACAAAGCGCTCGGCAGCCTCGAGGAGGCACACGTCAACACGATCCATGGGTTTTGTGCCGAGCTGCTGCGCGAGTGTCCGGTGGAGGCTGCCGTCGATCCGCTGTTTTGCGTGTTGACGGAATCGCAATCCGAGCGCGTGTTCGAAGAGGCGTTCGGCGGCTGGTTGCAGCAGCAGCTGTCTGATCCGCCTGAAGGTGTACGACGCGCGCTCAGGCGGTCGACACCGTTCTCGTTCTTTGGTGCGCGTCCGCGCCAGGATGGACCAATCGATCGACTGCAGCGAGCGGCGTGGGAATTGTGGCAATGGCGCGATTTTCCGACGCCGTGGACGCGCCGTCCGTTCGATCGCGATCGGCAGATTGAAAGCCTCGTCACTGAACTGCATGCGCTCGCGGCGATGAGCGAAGGCCCTTCGTATGCCAACGACGTGCTGTTCCTCGATCTTGCGCCAGTGCGCCACTTGAGCCAGGAGATCCAGCTTCAACGCGAGGGAACGACGGCGGGCACCTCAATGCTGACGGACCTCGACGGCATCGAGGCGCGGCTTGTTGATCTCGCACGCGAGCGGAATTTTTCAAGAGCGCGGCACGGACGCGGACCGGGGTATCGCACAGGTGTCACCCGAGCGGAGCTGGTGACCGCTGTCGATGCATTTCGGACTCATCTCGACGGCTTCCGTCTCGATGCTGACGCCGATCTCGCAGCGGCACTTCAGCAAGAGCTCATGGGTGCGGGGCGGAAGTACGAGGAGTTGAAGGCACGCTCGGGAAGTCTGGATTTTCTCGATCTGCTCCTCAAGGCGCGCGAGCTGGTCAAGGGCAATGAGGACGTCCGTCGCGGTTTCCAGGAGCGCTTCACGCATATCTTCGTCGATGAATTCCAAGACACCGATCCCTTGCAGGCGGAGATCCTCCTCCTTCTCGCTGCCGCCGATCCATCCGAGACCGACTGGCGCAAGGTTACGCCGACTCCCGGCCATCTGTTTCTCGTCGGCGACCCGAAGCAGTCAATTTATCGATTTCGTCGCGCTGACGTCGCTGTGTACCGCGATGTGTGCGAACGACTGGTGGCATGCGGGGCCATTCCTGTGAAGTTGACCGCGAGTTTTCGCAGCGTGCCTCAGGTTCAGGCGTGCGTAAATGCCGCGTTTTCGCCGTTGATGACCGGCGATTCGTTTACGCTTCAAGCCGACTACGTACCGTTGGCGCCTTATCGAAAAGATCCTGGTCGTCAGCCCGCGGTGGTAGCGCTCCCGGTGCCGGCGCCCTACGGCACACGCAACATCTCCGCCATGGCGATCGAAGCGTCCACTCCGGATGCCATTGGCGCGTTTGTCGACTGGCTGGTCAACGAGAGCGGATGGAAAGTGACCGAACGCACGGGGGAGCAGCCGGTGCGCGTGCAGGCCAAGCATGTGTGCCTGCTCTTCCGCCGCTTTCTCAGCTTCGGCGACGACATCACACAGCCGTAC
This sequence comes from Acidobacteriota bacterium, assembly GCA_046734955.1. GTDB lineage: Bacteria > Acidobacteriota > Vicinamibacteria > Vicinamibacterales > 2-12-FULL-66-21 > JALZOC01. The sequence continues at coordinate 134,498 of JBKPSH010000004.1, read as the reverse complement.
GTGCAGGCGCTCGAGGCCCGCGGCGTACGTCATGTGCTCGTCGGCGGCAAGACCTTTCACGATCGCGAGGAAGTGGAAACGATCCGTGCAGCGCTCGCGGCAATCGAATGGCCAGACGATGAGCTGTCGGTGTTCGCCACGCTGAGAGGCGCGTTGTTCGCGATTGGCGACGAGGAGCTGCTCGAGTGGAAGCTGGGAAGTCGTGAGCACGGCTTCGGTGTATTCCATCCGTTTCGCATTCCGCCATCGACACCATCGCATCTCACTCCGGTCGGCAGCGCCCTGCAGCTCCTGCAGCAACTTCATCGCCGCCGCAACTATGTGCCTGTCGCCGAAACCATTCAGGAGCTGTTGAACGCCACTCGAGCGCATGTTGGATTCGTGCTGCGTGCCGGCGGCGAGCAGGCACTCGCGAATGTGTTGCATGTGGCCGAACTGGCGCGACAGTACGAAGCGAACGGCGGCATTTCATTCCGCGGATTCGTCGACGAACTGCGTATCGCGGCCGAGACCTCGCAAGCGTCTGAAGCGCCAATTCTCGAGGAAGGCAGTGATGGCGTGCGCATCATGACCGTTCACAAAGCGAAGGGACTCGAATTTCCAGTCGTGGTTCTCGCCGACCCGACGTGCAAGCTGTCGCCGGCCGAGGCGAGCCGCTGGATTGCCAAGGACGAGCGCTTGTGTGCGTTGAAACCGGCGGGTTGGGCCCCTATCGATCTCGTCCTGCACGGCCAGGAAGAGCGCGCGCGCGAGCAGGCGGAAGCCCAGCGTCTCGCATACGTCGCTGCAACCCGAGCGCGCGACCTGCTTGTCGTTCCGGTGATCGGGGATGGTCCTTACGACGGTGGATGGCTCGATCCCTTGATGTCCGCCGTCTACCCGCCGGAACCCGAACGCCGCAATTCCTCGCGAGCATCGGGATGTCCCGCATTTCCGTCGAAGGATTCGGTGATGAATCGGCCGGACGGCGATCCGGCACGACCGTATACCGTCGCTCCGGGCATGTACGAATTCTCGGGCGACGCACTCCGGAACCCGGATCCCGCCCGGCGGATCCCGGACCCCGGATCCCGGATCCCGGCGAAGTACTCAGTAGTGTGGTGGGACCCTCACATCCTTCATCTGAATGCGGTCTCGACGTTCGGTCTGCGCCGCGACGATCTGATCGTCAAGGACGGAGACATGTTCGCCGTCGAGGAACGGATGGCTGAATACGAGCGGTGGCGCGGTGATAAGGCACACGCAATTCAACAAGCGGAGCAGCCAACCCTGCGCGTCCAGACCGCGACAGCGTGGGCGGCCGCGGCGGCCGAGCTTGGAATCGATGAAGAGATCGCAGCCGTGGGCTCGATCGAGGTCGTCGAGCTGGCGGGCGCCGCAGGCCGTCCGCGCGGTCCTCGTTTCGGGACGCTGGTCCATGCGGTGCTTGCGACCGTTGCTCTCGACGCCAGTCCTGCGGATGTTGTCGCGACCGCGGAAACCGAGGGGCGGATTCTGCTGTCGACGGGGGAGGAGATTCGGGCAGCCGCAGCCATTGGCACGGCGGTTCTCGGACACGATCTCATGGCCCGCGCGCGTCGCGCGGCGGTGATGTCGCGAGAGACACCGGTGACGTGGTTGCAGAAGGACGGGACCATGATCGAGGGTGTGCTCGATCTTGCCTTCGACGAGGATGGTGTGACGACCGTCGTGGATTTCAAGACCGACCACGAACTTGCCGCCGGGGAATCACGTTATCGCGCGCAGGTGCAGCAGTATGTCGGCGCCCTCGAACGAGCCACGGGAAGAAAGGCACGGGGGATTCTGTTTAAGGTATAGCTGGCTTGCATGATCTCAATCACTCCATCCCTTTCATTGGACGACAAGGACATCGAGGAGCGGTTCGTTCGATCCTCCGGACCCGGTGGCCAGAACGTCAACAAAGTCGCCACCGCCGTGCAACTGCGATTCGACCTGAATGCGTCCTCGCTGCCGGATGAAATCAAGCAACGGGTGATCGCTCTTGCCGGCAGTCGTATAACCGATGAGGGTGTGCTGGTGATCGAGGCACGCGAGCACCGCACGCAGGCGCAGAATCGCGAAGCGGCGCGCGAGCGGCTGGTGATGCTCATTCGGCGAGCGGCGCACCAACCGAAGAAGCGACGGCCGACCAAACCTGGAAAAGTCGCCAAGGAGCAGAGGCTCAACTCGAAGAAACGCCGCGGCGAGATCAAGGCGCGCCGGCAAAAAACGATCGCAGACGAGTAACCTGAAGCCAAGAAGGCTCCGCTATAATCAAAGTTTTGTCTCGGAGGTTCCACAGTTGTCTAGCATAACGAATCCGCCTGACGTGTCTCCCGAAACCGCGGCAGCCCAGCAAATCATGCAGCTGAGCACCGGCTATATCGCGTCCACGTGTCTCTATGTCGCCGTGAAACTGCGAATCGCCGATCTGATCGATCGAGCGTCGCGCAGCTCCGCGGATCTCGCGCGCGAGCTGAAGGTAAACGAAGACGCGCTGTACCGTGTCATGCGAACGCTCACCAGCCTCGGTGTTTTCGAAGAAAAGAGTGCTCGCACGTTCGCAAACAACCTCGCCTCCTCCATGCTGCGGTCGGAGACACCCGGGTCGATGTACGAAATGGCGCTATGGATGACCGATCCGTTCCACTTCCAGGTCTATGCCAACGCGCTGCACTCAGTGCAGACCGGCGACCCGGCGGTTGAAAAGACGTTTGGTGTTCCGGTCTTCGAGTGGTTTCCGAAAAACCCTGACGAGTCCGAAGTCTTCAATAACGCGATGACGATGTTCAGCGCGATGGTGATCCCGGCGGCCCTCGAGGTCTACGATTTCAGCGGGATTGGCACGCTCATCGACATCGCCGGCGGCCACGGCCGCGTCCTCACGTCAATTCTTCAGAAGTATCCGTCGATGCGCGGAGTGCTGTTCGACCTCGAACACGTGCTCGCCGGCGCGCGTCCGGTCATCGAATCACTGGGTCTTGCCGAGCGCTGCCGCACGGTGTCCGGCGATTTCTTCAAGGCTGTCCCCGAAGGAGGAGACGCCTACATCATGAAACACATCATTCATGATTGGGACGACGAGCGGGCCGCCACGATCCTGAAAAATATCCGGACGGCAATGAACCCCGGCGGACGCGTCATCCTGCTCGAGTCGGTGGTGGCTCCGGGCAGTCAACCGGACTTCGCGAAGATCATCGATATCGAGATGCTGTTGATGCCGGGCGGACGAGAACGGACGGAACAGGAATTCCGCGATCTCTTCGCTCGTGCCGGCTTCGAGCTGACGCGAATCATTCCGACGAAGTCGCCTCTGAGTGTGATTGAAGCACGATGAAAGCTGTCAGCTCTCAGCTGTCGGCGGTCAGCGAGAATGAGCTGATGGCTGACGGCTGATAGCTGAGAGCTGATAGCTGAGAGCTGACGATTACACCATGCAGAGTTACAAAAACCACGCTCATCGCCCGGTGCTGACCGCGGTCGGGTTCGTCTTTGTCATAATCGCCGTGGTGAGTTTTGTGCAGCGCTGGCGCGCTACCGGCGATCGGTTGTCGATTGGGCTGCTCGCGTTATGCGCGGCGGTGATCGTCCTGCTGCAAATCAGCCGCCGGTATACGACACGACTTCAGGATCGAATTATCAAACTGGAGATGCGTGTTCGCACGGCGGCATTCCTGACACCCGAACAACAGCGTCTGCTAGGCCAGCTGCACACCAAGCAAATCGCCGCGTTGAGATTCGCATCCGATGGCGAGCTGCCCGGGCTCCTCGAACGCGCCGTACGCGAGAAGCTCCCGCCGAACGAAATCAAACGGGCAGTGAAAACCTGGACGCCGGATCTCGATCGCACCTAACCCTTTCGCGTGGCGCTTTTTAAAGGCACTCACAAAAACGGTTGTTGTCTCGCAATTTTGTAATTGCGATGGCCACACGGTCGTCAGCTGTTGGCACGCCGTCGATAAATTCCTGAAGCTTTTGGGGTTCAGTGCCGAAAGAGAGTGGGAACGATTCGTGAATTGCGCCCGAATACACTCTCTCTCTGCGAACGAGGTCGTGCTGCCATGAGCCTGATGTCCACCTTCGCCACAGACGTGGCAATCGATCTCGGAACCGCCAACACCTGCGTCTTCGCCCGAGGCCGCGGCATCGTCCTCAACGAACCGTCCATCGTCGCGTTCAATATCGCCCGCGGCGAAATCGAAGCGGTGGGTATCGAAGCACACGAAATGCTGGGGCGCACGCCGGCCAACATCAAGCCGGTCCGCCCGATGAAGGACGGGGTCATCGCCGACTTCGACGCCGCTGAGAAGATGCTGATGTATTTCGTGCGGAAAGCGCATGGCAAGCGCAGCTTCGTGCGGCCGCGCCTGGTCATCGGCGTGCCCCCCGAGATCACACCCGTCGAACGTCGCGCGGTCAAGGACAGCGGATTCCGCGTGAAGGCCAGCGAAGTCTATCTTGTCGACGAATCCATGGCCGCCGCGATCGGCTCGGGCCTCCCCGTGACCGAGCCGGCCGGGAACATGATCATCGACATCGGAGGGGGCACCACCGACATTGCGGTCATTTCGATGGCGGGAACCGTTTACGGCAAATCGCTGCGCGTCGCCGGCGACGCGATGGACGAAGCCATCATTCAATACATGCGCAAGCAGTGCAATCTGCACGTCGGCGAACGCACCGCGCAGGCGATCAAGTACGAAGTCGGATCGGCGGCACCGCTCGAGAAGCCGCTCGTGATGGAAGTGAAGGGGCGGCACGCGGTCGAAGGCGTTCCACGAACCGTGACGATCACCGACTCGGATATTCGTGAAGCCCTCTGCGAACCACTCCGTCAGATTGTTCAAGCGGTGCGCGATTCGCTCGAGCGCATCCCGCCCGAGTTGTCGGCCGACATCTACGACCGCGGGGTGGTTCTCACCGGCGGCGGCGCGCTGCTCAGGAATCTCGACAAGCGCCTGCGCGACGAGACCGGCTTGCCCGTCCTGGTCGCAGAGAACCCGCTCACCTCGGTGGTCATGGGCGCGGGCATGATGCTCACCGATCTCGCGCTGCTCAAGAAGGTGGCCTGGGAATAGCTCCTGGCTGCTAGCCCTTGAGCGTCATCGTCAACCATTCCTCAACGTCGCGCTGAAAGTCCCGGCCTTCGGTTGAGGTGCGGCGCGGAATGGCCGCACGCACCGATTCCTCGTCGCCAGTGACCTCGAACAAGTTGACGAAGAACTCGACGAGAAACACTCGATCGGAAATCGACGCGCGCACCCGCGACGGCGCGCCGCCGGAGAACTCAATCCCAAAGATCGATCCGGCGGTCTCCGACAGGAGCTGAAGGAAGACGCGGTCGTTCTCATCTCCTTCGTTTCGGCCCCCCGACGCCAGCAGACGCGTTTCGTGACCGTCTGAATCAAAGTAGACCTTGGTCTTCGACGGAAGTGCAGTCATCCACACTTCCCACCCCGTTTCGGCATCCCATTCAAGCTGCAGCAGCGTCCGCGTTCTCAGCACATTCGAATCAAACCTTCGCGCGTCCTCGCCAAGCGCTTCCTCGATCACCTCGTCGAGGAGGATCGGTTCCGAGGGGATGCGAAGCGGCCACAGCTCTTCACGGCCGCGAAACTGTTTGACGCGGCTCTCGAGGGTCTCGAGCACGCGTGCGTTGAGCTGACGCTGGCTGAAACGATTCATCTCCGGACGTGCACACATCGGCACATTTGTGTGCGGTGCACGCGCAATCGCGCACAACCGCCAAACTCGTGATCCACCGCCGGATTCGTCAGCCTCGGGCTCATTCGCGTCGGCTTACACACGGCGCTATCACACAGGGCAGCAACGACTTCGTCTGTTCGAGTCGATCCGGGCATGCTCGTTGCTCGATGACCCCTTGATACCAAACTCTGTGGAGGTGTAATGCTATGACCCGCACACTAGGCGCCGCACTTGGCGTAGCGATCATTCTGTTGTTTTTCGCATCACTGACGTTCGAACAGAATCGCGTGCTGACGATCGCGCGCGCGACGGTTGGTTCGCACCGGTAAGACTGCACCTACTCGACCGCGATCTTCACAATCGCTTTTGTCAGGGTGCCACGCCCCGCCAGCGGGGCATGCGTGTCGTCAGGAAAAAAGATCGCGAAGTGACCGGCCGGCAGTGAGAGCCAACTGTCCGGGCGGTCACTGAAGAACACGATGTCCTTCGCACCGTCGTATGCGACCGACGTCGCCGCGCAGTCGCCGAGCGGCTTCCATCCAATCTCTTCGTGGCCGTCGATCGTGAACTGGATGTCGATGTAGCGCCGGTGCGCCTCGAGGCGCGCATCTTCACGTCCGCGCCCGTCCACCGAATCGATTGACACGTACATCCGGTCGCCGTCGATCGTGTGCCGTGTGCTGTGACGTGCCGCCACCCGGGCGGCGGTCATCAGCTGCGCCCAGTTCGCATCACGCAGGTAGGCAAACGCCCGCGCGAATGACGGGTGAAGGTTCGCATACCGGTCGGCGATAGCGAGTTTGTCGAGAATCATGATTCAGCTTCCGGCTCCGTGCGCCGGCGGGACATCTCCTTCGCGAGCCGCACGAGCGCGCGACTGACTGCGACGTGCGCGGCGCCGACACTGGGCTTGTCCAACGCTTCGGCAACTTCGGCAAGCGGGCAGCCGAGTTCGACACGGAGAATAATCGCATCGCGATCGTCCGGCGTGAGTTGCTGCAGGGCGTTCTCGTACCTCTCCAGCGCTTCGCTGCCAATCGCTTCTTCGAGCGGCGACGGCTCATCGGAGACGCATGCGGAGTCGAGCGGATCTGCGGTGGGGCGCCTCTTGGCGCGCCGCACTTGATCGCGCACGCGATTGATGAGGGCTTGGCGGAGGTACGACTGAAATGCGGCCTTGTGACGCGGCTCGAATTGCTGAATGCGCCTCGCGACGTGCGCCAAGGTTTCTTGCACCAGATCATGCGTGTCGAGTGCGTCACGGGCCCAGGCGGGCAGTCGGCCATGCGCCCACCGCTGCAGCCGCGGCAGAAATCGCGCGCAGAGCTCATCGAGGGCGCGAGCCTCGCCACTGACCGCCCGCTCGACCAGGGCGAACGAGGATTCCCCTTCGTTCATGAGAGAGTCGCGCATTGCCGGAGGCAGCGCGAATTATAGCCGAACGACTGCATATAATTGCCGCACATGGCAGATGACGAGTTACTGCTGCGCCTCGCGGGTGCGATTACCGATGGCCGCGTGCCGGATTGGTCAGGTGCCGAGTCCACTGCCACGATGGGCGAGGAGCAGCGACTCGTGGAAGAACTCCGCATCGTCGCGTCCCTTGCAGCCGTTCATCGCGGCTCGGCGCCCGCGACCGGCGGCGACGGGCGCAGCGATCTTGAAGCGGATTCCGTCCGGTGGGGTTCGCTGCAGATTCGCGAAACGATCGGCAGCGGCCATTTTGGGACCGTTTACCTCGCCTGGGACAGCGCACTCGAGCGACACGTCGCATTGAAGCTGCTCCGTGAGAGCTCACGGGCCGACGAGGTCATTCGAGAAGGCCGCCTGCTCGCCCGCGTTCGCCACCCGAACGTGGTCACGGTCTACGGTGTCGATCAGCACGATGACGCCGTCGGACTGTGGATGGAATTCGTCGATGGATTGACCCTCGGCCGGCTGCTCGCCACGGGCGGAGCCCTCGACCCTCGCGAAGCAATACTGATTGGGATCGACCTGTGCGGCGCTGTAACAGCTGTGCACAAGGCCGGTTTGCTTCATCGAGACATCAAGGCGCAGAACGTGATGCGGGAGGGAAGCGGGCGCATCGTGTTGATGGATTTCGGCGCCGGCAGAATTCGGGCCGAGCAAACGCCGGCTGGCGTGATCACCGGCACTCCGTTGTACCTCGCGCCAGAAGTCTTCAATCGCGCCCCCGCAAGCATCGCGAGCGACATCTATAGCATCGGTGTTCTTCTGTTTCATCTCGTCACGACGGCATATCCCGTCGAGGGAGACACCGTCGCCGAGATTGAGGCCGCGCATTCACGTCACGAGCGTCGGTGGCTTGCTGACTTTCGACCGGACTTGCCGGCGAGCTTCGTGCAGATCGTCGACCGCGCGCTTGCGCGGGATCCGGCGCAGCGCTATCGAAGCAGCGATGAGATGCAGCAGCACTTAATGGCGGCCTTGGACCCGCACAAGCCGATCGAACCCGCCCGCGGTCGCCAGACCACCAATGCCCGTGCTTACCAGTCGTACTTGAAAGGCCGTTTTTACTGGATGCGGCGCTATCACGGCGGGCTAAAGGCGGCACTGGAGCATTTCACAATTGCGATCCAGGAAGATGCCGGGTACGCGCTCGCCTACGCCGGAGTGGCGGACGTTTACTCGTTCATGGGTATTTATGCAGTGCAGCCGCCACGATCGGTTCTGGGGCTCGCCGCCGAGGCCGCAGAGCGCGCGCTTGCCCTCGATTCGGATCTCCCCGAAGCGCACACCTCGCTCGGGATGATCAGATTGCACGAATGGAAGCTGCCGGCCGCCGCCCGTGCCTTCGCCCGCTCGCTCGAGCTCGATCCACGACAGGCGGTCACGCGCGTCTACTATTCGTGGTTACTGATGCTGCAGCGCGACACCGGCAGCGCGACCCGGCAGGTACGAGAGGCGCAAGAGATTGATCCCTTGTCGCCGCTCGTCAATGCCGGCGCCGGACACACCTTCTATCTGGCAAAGCGATATGAGGAGGCGATTGCCGAATGCGAAAAGGCGCTGGAGATTGACCCGAATTTCATCCTTGGTGTCCACGTGATGGGAATGTGTCGGTCGCTGCAGGGAGACATCGCGCAAGCGATCGCGCTCGGCGAGCGCGCCGTCGACATGTCAGCGCGTGCGCCGTTCTACCTCGGCATGCTCGGACATCACTATGCGCGTGCCGGCGCTCTCGAACGCGTCGATCAGGTCCTCGACGAACTCGCGACCATGAGCAACCAACGCTACGTTCCACCGCACTGCATGACGTATATCTATGCGGGACTGGGTGATTTGGATAAGGCGTTCGAGTGGCAAGCCAGGGCGGAGCACGACGGAGCGTCGCCCTTCTACTACATGTCCCCTCTGCTCGAGAAACTCCAACAGGACCCGCGTCATACAAGTCAGATGCGCAGGATGGGGTGGACAGGATCGTAGCCCGAGCCGATTGATGACCGCCCGAACGCTGTCCCGCGTCGCGCGTGAGTGACGCAGGGGAACGGTTGCAAACGCCCAATACCGAATTTGTTAGTGCACCGGCAACGCGGTCATTGACGGCGCCGGCGCGAATTCGACCATCCGGAGTAAGCAGATTGTCCTCAACAGGTTATGTGAACCCCTCAGCTGGTATGGCACTTGCGGCCGAGTTCCTCATGGCTTGTTAGGGGGTGTCCATGCAGCGCTCAGTCCTGGCGTTTGCGATTGCTGCGGCAATCTTGGCGATGGCGCAGCCGGTTTCAACCGATCAGCGTGGCTCCAGTTCGGTCAGACCGACATCGGCGAAACTGACGATCAAACCCGCACCCTCTCTAGTGCAGAAGGAACTTCAGCGCAATCTTGTGCTCGCCGATAGCCTTCGAAGCCGCTTGCCCCTGGGAACTGACCTGTATACGGCGGCTGGAGGTTTTCGACGACTCGAACTGTTCGTCGCGACGGTGCACGCCTCGAACAATATCGAGATTCCTTTCTCTGAACTCAAACGGCGGATCGTCAATGACGGCATGACCCTCGGCCAGGCCATTCAGGACATGCGCCCGAAGTCCCGCTATTGGGACGAGGCACGGCGCGCTGAAGACGAGGCCGCGGCGACCATTCGGACTTCCGAGTCGGTTGCCTTGAATCGCTGATCACTCATCACTGATCGCGAATCGCTGATCATCGAATCCCTGAATCCTCGAATCATGAGGTGTAGCGCACACCTGGAGGCCTGTCCGGGCCGGTTAGGCGCTTTTAGTTGCCAAACCGCCCCTGTCCAGCTAGAGTGTGCCCGGAGGCTGGGAGTTATGAAGCGATTTTTTGCCATGCTCGCATGCGCGCTGCTTGTGTCGGCGGCACCCGCGCTCGCGCAAACCAAGACCGTCAAGGGGAAGGTCACCAACGTCGGCGCCAACACAATCACCGTGAATGTCGCCGGCAAAGACATGACGTTCAACGTCGACCTGAAGACAAACGTCGTGGCGAGAGGAGGCAGCACGAAGACCCGCGATGCCCAGGCGTCCGGGAAAACGGGTCCTGGAATTTCGGAGGTGGTCAAAGCCGGAGAAGCCGTGGAGGTTGCATATCACGAGGCCGAAATGCACGCCGACACCGTGCGCGTGATCGCATCGGCGCCAAGCGCGCCACCGCCACCGCCTGCTGCCAAGGCTGACGCTGCGGCAAAGCCGAAGTCGATGACTGCGACCGGTGTCGTTTCCGCTGTGTCAGGCAATTCGCTGACGATCAAGGAAAAGACCGGCGATGCGACCTTCACGGTTGACAGCAAGACCCTCGTCTCGGGCAAGGGGTTCGGCACCGCCGGCCGCAAGCTCGAAGACTCCGGCGGCAAGCCGACGCTCGGCGAGTTCGTCAAGGAAGGCGACACCGTGGCCGTGACGTATGTCGAGGAAGGCGGCGCCAAGAAGGCCTCGAACGTCCGGATGGTTCAGAAGAAGATGTAGGCTGAATCCTGTAATTGCTGATTGCTGAATTCTGATTGCTGATTGGCCGAGCGAGTCAATCAGCAATCAGCAATCAAAAATTAGCATTTTCAGTGCAAGCTTTACTTTTTTACTTCCAGATCCAGCTCATTGAGCGGCACGTCCCAGTGCGCGTCGAGGATCTCGAACCGGCGCTGTTCCTCGTGGGCGAATTTGGTCGCATCCGGATATAAGCGCTTCACGATCTCCGCGTCGTTCGACGGTCCCACCATCGCCGCAGTGTCGCGATAGACGATCACGACGGCGAACGTCCAGTCGGCACGTCCGTCGCCGTGGTAGGTCGGCACGAACGTGCGCACATCCTTGATCCGGCCGCTCTTCATCTCTTCCTTCAGGACCGGATAGTGGTTGCGCTGGAACAGGGTGACGAACTCGTCCTGGAACCCCCACTTGACCCGGTAGAAATACCAGACCGTCCGCTCGGCGCGCGAGGCGGCCTGTGCCGCCGGCGCCTGGGCGGCACTCGTGTGCCCTGGCAATACGACGACGGCGAGAATCGCCGCTGCCATCAGGATGCGTAATCGTGTCTTTTGCATCCGTGAACGATAGCACCGTGTCAGCCTTTTTTGATCGCGGCGGCAATTTCGGCGAGCGCCTCACGTTCTTCGCGCGAGACGCGGCCGATACCGAAAATTCCGCCCGACGCATGGGCGATGTGGTCGCAGAATGCAATCAGTTCATCGGCACTCAAATGAAGGGCTCCGCCGCCAGGCGAGTCGATGATCGCCCGAATCAGCCGGTCGGCTTTGTGAAAGGTCTCTTCGGATGGGCGATGTTGCAGCCATTCGCTCAACTGGCGATCGGCGGCGCCGCCTGCGGCGACTCCACGCGTCCTCGCCAGGTTGACGATCATCGTCCGTTCCGCCTCGCTGATTCCGGCTCTGGCCCAGGCGACCTGCAGCATCGGAACGAGGGGCAGGAGTGCAATCGTTTCCGGCGTGAACCCCAGCGCTCTCAGTTCATGCAGCATGGTGGGATCGTGAATGCCTGTCTGCTGCTCGAGCGCGCGATCGGTTTTGGCGTCGCGGTCAGCCTGGCGTAGCCTCTCGATCAGCTCGCGGTCCTTTTTACGGAAGTGTTCTTCTTCTCTCGCCCGAACGTGATCGGTAATTCCGTCTTCGTGTGTCACCGGATCCCCTCCCGGTGAATGATCGTAGCACCGCGGCCGCCGTGGCGTACAATGCCGCACCCCCAATGCAGGACCTGACTACCGGCTCGCTCACCCGTCACTTACTCAAAACGACCGGTTTCATGCTGGTGACGATGGTGTTTCAGACGCTGTATTTCCTCATTGACCTTTATTGGGTAGGCCGATTGGGGAAAGAAGCGGTCGCGGGCGTCGGAATCGCCGGAAATCTCAACTTTGTCACCCTCGCGGTGACGCAGATGCTCAGCGTTGGCATTACAACCCTCGTGTCGCACGCGACGGGACAGAAAGATCGCGACCGGGCACGCCTGATCTTCAATCAGTCGCAGGTGCTATCGATGGTTGTGGGCGTCCTGTTTTTCATTGTCGGTATGGCGACGAGAAACGTCTACGTCAACGCTCTCGGTCCCGATCCGGTGACCGCCAGGCTCGCGTCCGACTACCTCTTGTACTTCGTTCCGGCGATGGCCCTGCAGTTCGCCATCGTGGCGATGGGCGCCGCGCTTCGCGGCACTGGCAACTTCAGGCCCGGCATGATCGTGTCCACGGCGTCGGTGATCCTGAACATGCTCCTCGCGCCGTTCCTGATCTTCGGATGGGTCACGCATCGGCCATACGGTGTTGCCGGTGCGGCGATCTCCACGTTGATCGCGGTCGTGGTTGCAATCGTGTGGCTCACGCTCTACTTCCTGCCCGACGACTCGTACTTGACGTTTGTTCGTTCCGACTGGAAGCCGAACTTCGCCTTATGGAAGAAGATGCTGGCGATTGGTCTTCCCGCGGGGGCCGAGTTCGGTCTTTTGGCGGTTTACCTCTTCATCGTTTACATCGTCAGTCGTCCGTTTGGAGCCGCGGCGCAGGCAGGGTTTGGTATTGGAATGCGCATCGTGCAGGCCGGCTTCATGCCGGTCGTCGCGCTCGGGTTTTCCGTCGCTCCCGTCGCCGGACAGAATTTCGGAGCGCGGCAGGCGGCACGAGTGCGGGCGACTTTTCGAGCGGCAGCACTGATGGCTATCGGCGTCATGTTGCTCCTCACCGGAATCTGTCAGCTTGAAGCGGCATCTCTGATTCGTGTGTTTTCAAAAGATCCACAGGTGATCGACGTCGGCGCCGAGTACCTGCGGATCGTCTCCTGGACGTTTCCGGCGTCAGGCGTGATCTTTGTCGGTGGCAGCATGTTCCAGGCGCTCGGCCACACGTTGCCCGCCCTTATTGCGTCATTCGCCCGCATCGTCCTTGTTGGGATTCCAGCATTCATCCTCACCCACCTTCCCGGCTTCCAACTGCATTGGATCTGGTATCTGTCGGTGGCCGCTTTGATCGTTCAGCTGGCGGTGAATCAACTGCTGTTGTTTCGCGAGTTCGGGCGGCGACTCTCGTTTGCGCCAGCGGCTCTCGGCCACTAGCCTCGCTTCGACGCGGTCTTGAAAATCGCGACCCCAACCGCATTTGCCAGGACGATGACGCCGCTGATCTTTGCGGCGAATAACAGCCGGCTTTCCACTTGAACGATCGGCAGAATCGAGATGACGACGAACAGGAACGTCATCGCGAATCCGGAAAGCGCAGCGATCTTCACCCACGCGGAGGCTCGTGAATCGGCGAGCGGAAGCGCGAACATCAGCAGATACGTCAATCCATAAAAAATCCCGGACGCGTTCCAGAGAAGCTGAAAGGCTTCCTGTTTGCCGACGCCGATGAGGCCAAGGATGCTGAAGGCCAATGTGATTGCGCCGACGAAGAGGATCGAATTGATGGGCGTTTGATACGTTGAATGCAACCGGGCGAACCATGATGGGAGAAGTCCGTCCCATCCGGCGACCATCGGTAAACGAGTGTTGCCGGCGAACATGACGCTCGCCTGTGCCATTCGAATGCACAGAAGCGCGGCGATTGTGATGGACGCGACAAGGTTAGCCGATCCGAACGGACCGAAGCCCTGGTCGAGTACCTGTGGTATTGGAGCGATCAGGTCGATGCGATCGATCGGTACCAGCGCTAGCACCGAACTCGTGCCGAGAATAAACATCAATGCAATGACGGGGGCCGCAAACATGACCGACCGCGCGATCGCTTGCTCGGGATTCCGGCATTCGCCGGCGTGAATCGCGACGTACTCGAATCCTCCGAGCGCGCCGAATCCCATCTTCGCGGCGATGTTGATTGTGAACACCGTCATCAGCGGCATCGTCATCGCCAGCGGATGAAACTCCGGCAGCTCTCCATGCGCGACGCTTAACCAGGGAAGTGCGATCACCATCGCGAATGTTGTCAGCATCAGCACGCCGCCCGCCTTGTGCACCCATTTCCCGACGCTGAGGCCGCGAATGGTGAGGCTCACCAGGGCCGTGATGATTGCGACGTTGACCGCGCTTATCACTCGCGCGTCGCCCGTGAGCCATTCACTTCCAGGACCCGCGACGTATCGGAAGTATTGGGTAATCTGGAGTCCGATCTCGGATGTATTGAGGATGGCAAACAGCCACAGATTCCAGGCGACAAGAAATCCGATCAGCTCCCCGAACCCAAGCTTGGCCCACTGGTAGAGTCCTCCCTCGAGCGGCATCGCGCGATTCAGATAGATGACGACGGCCGCCGATGGCAAGTAAAAGAGGACGATCGCGGTCAGCCACAGGACGACGTGCGCGGTGCCCTGCTTTGCCGCGACACCGACCCACGGGAGTCCGACGACGAAAAGAATCTGGGTGAGGGTGAGATCGATGAGCCCGAGATCCTTGCGGAGCCCGGTGCTATGTTGCGCGACGGAGGAGTCGCCGGCGCGGATGGTCGACATGCCGCGCCATTATTAACAAGAGAAAAGGCAAAAGGGAAAAGGCAAAAGGAAAGGAAAGGAAAGGACGAAGGACGAAAGGCCTAAGATTGCGCCGGCTCGGGATTCTCGACGTGCGTCGAAGCGGTGGCGGGGGCTGTGGATACGCTTGTGGGACGGGGGACGGATCGCACGACGCGCGAGGCCATTTGATAGCCGATGCTTGCGCACGCGAGGCAGATCCAGAAGCTCGCGGACGTAAACAGCATGCCGGTCGCAGCGAGCGTGATGACGGCTATCAGATCGACGATGAGAAGCGCCGCGATCCGAACAAAACGCTTTTCAGCTTCGTACGGATCCGGCTCGATCCCAAGCCGTAGCGGCGGGCGTGCTGGTCCCTCGGCCGACGGCGCAGGAGTGCCATCGAGTTGAGGAATCGTGGACCCCGCCTCGAAACACTCTGCAAACTCAGCAGCCGTTTCGTCAGGGTCCAGCCCGACGGCCTTCGCGTATGCGCGGATGAACGCACGGTTGTACACTCCACCCGGCCACCGCGAGCAGTCTCCGCGCTCGAGCGCCGCATAGTGCGAAGCGCCGACTTTGGTTGATGTCGCGATTTCCGTGAGTGACAGATTCTTGTGTCGTCGCTGCCGGCGAAGTCGCTCGCCAAATGCTCGGCGCTCAGCGATCAATGCTGGGGATCCTCGTGAATCTTCGCAGTCGCGAGCCACTCGCTGCTTACCTGATCGCCCGTGAATCGGTTTCGACGAGAGTGACGGGTGCTGAATGAGTACACCGCGCGCGCGGCGACAACCGCAATCGCACCGCAGGCAAGGAGCCAGAGTTTCATGATGTACAGCCCGAGACTGGGAAGAGGATTTTGTCCAACGTCTTGGTGCAAGAACAATTCCGATAGAGGATCACACGACGTGTGCGCGTTTCACCCGTACCGGCCGATTTGCTCTCGTGCTCGTCTCATTCTACTGCGGTAACAATTACAGTGACAGCTGAAATTGCTGATTGTTGATTGATCTTCCTGGGCAGGAGTCCCAAGCGACGGATCGCATCGCCTGGTCCAAATCAGCAATCAGCAATCAGCAATGAGCGATCAGCAATCAGCGATCGACAATTTCAGATGCCCCTAGGCTGCGTCCACGAACCTCCCTTCCCGGGTTTCGGCTGAGGTTGACGGCCGGCACGAGCGGAGGTGGTGCACGATGTGGCAGCGCTCCCACCAGACGGCGGCACTATAGACGATGGCGTTGATGGCAAGATGGGTCTCGCGTCGCTTGAGCCAGGCGGCCGTGTTGTAGGCGGCGCACACGGCGACCGTCGCCATCAAAACACCGTGAACGGCAGCTTTCGCCGGCTCGCATTCGCCGTTGTCGAGCATCTCTGAGACGGTTCGAAAGCCATTGTTGACTCGAGTCCCACCATCAATTTCCAACAGAGTCGCCATCTTTGCCTCCTGCGATGCGACGCTCGCGCCCTGCAGACGTGAATGTGCAAGCTGTAAGCCACGCTTCGGTCACATGGCCAAAGCACGAGCATCTCTATATCCGGCGGGCTTCGCCTGCCGGTACCCCTGGGCCTCCCCGGCTCGCAACGCCCTGCTCCGCTCCGACGGCGCGCCCGTGGCGGGCCTAGGCGGTTTGAAACAAGAGATCAGTGATGACTATTGCGGGAAGCGAACCTGGCGAACCGCGGTCGCGACGATGAAGACGCGGATGTTGTTGTTAAGAGGATCGGCGGGCACGACGAAGAACCCGTAACCGTCCGGACGATAGTTCAACGTTCGGCCGACGATCACCTCGTTATCGAGCAGCGTGACCTCGATCCGCCGGCCGTGCTGGACACGGTCGATGTCAGTTCGCTCGACGTAAGCAGGATTCCCATCGAAGTCCCGGACGAAGAACACGCCCTTCAAGCGCGCCAGCGGAACAATGACGCGATCTTGTGGCTTCGACACCGGAGACGGCCACAGCGAAAACTGCGACCGAGCCGGGCTGAAGTCGTGGGTATATCCCTTCAGCAGCTGCCCTTCCGTGTAACGGACGACGATCTTCTGCCAGGCCGCCAGCGCTTCCGGCGCCTCTACAGGCGCGACCGGGGTCGGTCGCGCTGTCGTGGCTTCGCGCGGTAACGCGATATCCAGGCCGCTGAAACGACCGGGATACAAGACGCGCGCACTGCCAGGGAGCTCCGTCGGCAGCTGGATGTGGCTCGTGAAGGCGCAAGCGCCGCGATAAATCCTCTTCCCAGGCTGCAGCGCGCCGATCTGACACCGCACGACCCGGAAGTGAATCGTCTTGTTGAAACCACGGCCGTCGATCTCCAGCGTGAGCATCGAATCCGGCCGGAGCGGAATCGGTGAGTCTACGAGCGCGCCGCTCGACGAAAGATCGACGACAGAGACAGCGTGGCCGCCACCGATACGCGCCTGCCGGATCCACCAAAGTTCCTCGTCGCGGTGACGCCGGTGCGCACGCCGATCGTGTCGTGCCGTTGCCGCGTCGAGTTCGCGCACCGTGGCGAGTTGCACTCTGGACGTCTGAGCCAGGTCAGCAGTATCAGGAAAATCCAGAAGGGCGTGCTGCAGGGGACTCACGAACTGCCTCTCTATCTAAACAACGACCGCGGGGACTTCCAGCTCCCCGCGACGGAATGCATCCATGAACGCGTCGACAACGCGTGGATCGAAATCTGTGCCTGAGCCTTTGACGATGACGTCGCGCGCTTCAAAGAGCGACATCGCCTTTCGATACGGGCGATCGCTGGTGAGCGAATCGTAGACGTCGGCAACCGAGATGATCCGTGCCTCGAGCGGGATATCTTCGCCACCGGTCGGGTGATAACCGGACGCGTCGAACTTGTCGTGATGCGCGAGCACGATCGGAATGACTCGTCGGAGCGATCCACCAACGGGTTCCAGGATCGCGACCCCCTTCTTTACGTGCTGCTGCATCTCTTCGTACTCGGCCCTGGTCAGCCGGGCGGCCTTATAGAGCAGGTCGCGGCTGACGTCGAGTTTGCCGATGTCATGGAGAAGTGCGGCGGCGCGTGTGTCCTCGATGCGGTCTGGAGCCAGATCCATGCTCGATGCAATCTTGGCCGCGTAGACGGAGACTCGATAGCAGTGGTTTTCGGTGTATTCATCCTTCGCAATGAAGTGACGAAGGATCATCAGCACACCGTGATACGTCTCCCGCAGTTCCGACAGCTGAGCGGTTTTGTGCTCGTACAGCGACCCCATCGAATAACCAGTGATAACCAGGACGCCGCCCCACACGGTGATGTCGAGCCACCGGCTTCCCGGGATCTGGACTTTCGCGGTCGCCGCAAACAGGATCGGGTTGTACCAAGTCATGAGGCAGACGAGGAGAACGCTTCCGAGCGCGGTCAGCGTTCCCTGGCGTCGGCCGTAGAGATATGCCGCGCCAAGCGTCGGCAGCGTGTAAAAGCTCAGGACCATCCGCTGCCCATCGACCACCAGATTCAGCATCAGGCAGATCGCGAAGAGCGACAGCAGGATCCAAAGCTCCTTGTTGACCTGTTCGAGTCGACCGATTTGTGGCTTGAGCATCTTCTGTTATCCCAGGCTTTCCCGCAGGCGCGCAGCGCAAGAAGAAGGCCGACTTGCGAAAGCAGGTTAGTGCTGAAAACAAAGGACTTACAGATATGTGCGGTAACCGTGTGTGCCGCATCGGCACAGCCACATTTCATATCTGACGACTGCGATAGCATGAGGAAATGCGTCATTTGCTCCGCACCACGCTGACCCTTGCCCTTCTCAGCGTCCTCGCCTCGTCGTGCACGTCGAAGGTCCCTGACAAGGAGACGGCGGCGTCCCAGGACGCCGCCTTTACGGCTCTCGCCAGCGAATACCTGGAAGACATCTTTCGCCGGCAGCCTACGCAAGCCACCGATCTCGGGGTTCACAAGTACGACGATCAGCTCGAGAACTATTCCCGGCAGGGGGTCATGGACGCGATCGCCGCGGCGCGCGGTTTTCGCGATCGCGTCAACGGTGTCGATCTGTCCGCCTTATCGCCAGACAAACAGCTCGATCGCGAGCAACTGCTGCACGCCATCGACTCTCGGATCCTCATGCTCGCGGTTGTCCGTCCATGGGCGAAGGATGCCGACAGCTATAGCAGCGGTCTGACGAATACCGCTTACGTCATGATCAAGCGTCGGTTCGCGCCTCCGGAGGAGCGGCTCCGTAAGCTGATCGCGCGCGAAAAGGCCATGCCGGCCGCGCTCCTCGAGGCACGCAAGAACATCGAGAATCCGCCGCAGATCTACACGCAGATCGCGATCGAGCAGATCGACGGCAACCGAACGTTCTTCGAGACCGCCGTTCCCGGTGGTTTCAAGGAGGTGAAGGACCAGGCGCTGCTCGATGAGTTCAAAAAGACGAACAGTGCCGTCATTGCCGCGCTCGCGGAGTACAAGAAGTGGTTGCAGGACGATCTGCTCAAACGTTCAAAGGGGGAGTTTGCATTCGGGCAGGACACGTATCGAAGAAAGCTGTCGGCCGACGAAATGATTGATGTGCCGCTCGACGAGTTGCTCGCGATCGCCGAACGCGATCTGCGGAGAAATCAGGCATCGTTCGCCGAAGTCGCACACAACATCGATGCGAAAAAACCGCCCGACCAGGTGCTTGCCGCGATCGACGTCGATCATCCGCCGGCGCCAAACCTGCTCGAATACACCCAGAAGGAGCTGGATGCGATTGGCCGGTTCATGACCGAGCACCGCATCATTACGATTCCTTCGGCGGCGCCGGCCAGGGTGCAGGAGACACCGCCGTTTCTGCGGGCGACGACATCGGCGTCGATGGACATTCCCGGCCCATTCGAGAAAGTCGCGACCGAGGCTTACTACAACATGACGCTGCCGGATCCGAAGCTGTCGGCGAAGGACACCGAGGAATTCATGCGGCAGTGGTATTACGCGGCGATTTCGAACGTGTCAGTGCACGAAGTCTGGCCAGGTCACTACCTTCAATTCCTCTATGCGCGGAATTTTCCTTCCGATGTGCGGAAGGTGTTTGGCGCGGCGACGAACTCTGAGGGCTGGGCTCATTATTGCGAGCAGATGGTGATCGATGAAGGCTTCCACGGCGACGATCCCCGGTATCGGCTCGCGCAGATCCAGGACGCGCTGCTTCGCAACGCCCGCTTCATCGTCGGAATCCGGATGCACACCAAAGGGATGACGGTGCAGCAGGCCGAGCAGTTCTTCGTCAAGGAGGCGTACCAGCCTCCGCCGGTTGCGCGATCCGAAGCGAAGCGTGGCACCTCGGATGCGACCTATGGCTACTACACGATGGGAAAGCTGATGATCCTCAAGCTGCGCGACGATTACAAGGCGAAGAAAGGCGCGCAGTACTCATTACAGGACTTTCACGATTCGTTCATCAAGCTCGGCCCACTGCCGCTGCCGTTGATTCGAACGGCAATGCTCGGCCAGAGCGGGACGCTGTTCTAGCGAGCAAACGGTCCCACTTCCGGCTTGCCTTGAGTATTCGCCAGCGGTCCGAGTTCCGCAGCCACGCCGCGGCCGATGGCGGCAATCTCGCTGCCTGCCTGAAAGCAGGTGAAGTCGGGGCGGTCGCGCCATGCGAGCGGTCCGCACAGCCGGATGGCTGCCTTGATCGCGCTGTCGTGGACGATGTTGACGGCGCGTTCGTAGTCGGGAGTGCCCTGACGAAAACCTGAGAAGTTCCCGAGATCGTTGCTGGCGGCGAAAATCGCCGTCACCCCTGGCACTTTTGCGATTTCGTCGGCATTCGCGAGTCCGTCGAGCGTTTCGATCATCAGGATGAGCACAATGTTGTCGTTAATCGTGTTGCGATAGCCGCCCGGCACTCCGCCCCACATGTTTGTATCAAAGGCTTGTCCGCCGCCGCTGCTGCGCCGCCCGAGGGGAGGGAAGTAGGTCCAGTTCCGAGCTTCGATTGCTTCGGCGACCGTGTCGACCGTGGGAACGACCACGACGAGTGCGCCCGCGTCGAGCGCGTGCTGGATCTCGCGCTCGTCGGTATATGCGACACGCACACCCGGAACAGCTTTCGCGTTGGGGCAGGTGCGCCACATGCGTGCGACGGTCTGCCAGTCACGCTGGTCGTGCTGCATCTCCGTCCAGATGAAGTCGTACCCGGCATTCGCCATGGCACAGTACGTCGCTGGATCCGTGGCACTGAAGAGCGTCCCGCCCGTGAGCTTCGCTCCCTGCTGCATCTTCAGCTTCACCGGGTTCCAGATTTTTGCTGAAGGTGGTGGGTTGATTGCGCCGCCGTACTTCCACGTCGCCGGATTGAACGGCCCCTGATTGACTGCACCCACTGGCGCAACAGCTCGCGCGTTACTGTCCTTGCCCGCCGGTGCCGCGAGCGGAAACGTCGTCGTCCCCGCGGCGGCATTATTGAGATATGGATCGGCAGTAGTTGGCTGCCCCGGCGAGTTCTGTTGACCGGACGCCACTATCCCAACCGTCGCGCATACGACCGCCGCAAGTAATAGCTGCCTGATTGTCATGGCGCACTCCGTCGTTGTGGTCCGCCATGCTATGCCACGGATGGTGGGGGATCAATGCCACGGACTACCACGGACTACTTAAGCCGCGGATGAACACGGATTCACACGACTGGTTAAGCCGCGGATGAACACGGATTCACACACATCTCTATAAACGTGTTCCCGGGAGATTCGGTCTTGTCTGAACTCTAATCCGTGTTTATCCGTGTTCTTCCGTGGCCAGCCCGCCTTGTTCATCCGTGTTTTTCCGTGGCCTGCCCCGTCCGTGTTTATCCGTGGCTACAGTTTCCAGTTGATACGGGCGTACAACGCTCGGCCGTTCATCCCAAACGGCGAGTGGCTTGGGAACGTCTGGATCCCGTTGAACGAGTTCACCGTCGTGTTTCGATCGGGAAAAACGTTGAACAGGTTCTGCGCGCCTCCTGCAAGGATGACGTTGCGGTCGAAGGCGTACGACACTTCGAAATCGGTCAGCCACTTCGCGCCGTACGTCTGATCGTCAGGCGGGTTCTGTGTAAAGCTGCAGAACTCGCCGTAGCGGCCGAGGTTCAGGAACGCGCCCCAACGATCCCTGCGCCAGTCGCCCCCAAGGCGCAGGCTGTCGCGGGGCTGTCCGCATTCGAGGCGCCGGCGTTCGATGCGATCGAACAGCACCTGATCGAAACCGGCGAGCTGCGGTGGCGTGGCGACTTCGCCGACGATCTTTGTTCGCGTGTTGTTATAGCCAGCATGGAGTCTCAGATCGCCGGCAGTACTGAATGCGATCCGGTAGGCGGCGGTCGCATCGATACCGTTGGTGCGCGTATTGATCGCGTTGGTGAAAAACCTTGCACTGTTCGCGCCGAACGGGGCCAGGAGCTGCGTGATGAGTGGTCCGGTGAAGTTGCCGGAGAGGACGATGCGGTCGTCGATGGCGATGTGGTAGTAGTCGAACGTCAGGTCCAGCCCTGGCGTTGGGGTGAGGACGACACCGGCGCTGGCGTGGGTCGAGTTCTCCGGCTTGAGCGGTTGCGCGCCAAGGACCTGCGCGGCGGGTGACGACACGGGCAGCGTCAACGACTCGAACGGCACGAGTCCTTGTCCGGCAACGTTGATGAAGTTCGTTGCCGTCGATGAGAAGAACGACTGACCGAGCGATGGCGCTCGGAATCCCGTGCTGACCGCGCTGCGGAGCACGAGCCGCCGCGTCGGCTGAACCCGGACCGTCAGCTTGCCGTCGAACGTCCCGCCGAAATCGCTGTAGTGCTCTCCCCGGCCGGCAAGTCCGACGCGCAGCCAACTCAGCACATCGCCTTCGACGTCGGCATAGCCGGCAAAGCTGTGACGTGACTCATCGACTTCGTTTGACGGCCGGAACCCCGGAAAGACCTGGGCACCAATCGCCGCGACACCTCCCGCCTGATTCGGAACGCCGCCGTTTCGATATGAATCCGGTTCGCCGGCCGTAATCTCGTACTCTTCGCGACGAACTTCGGCACCAAACGCTACGTTCAGCGGTCCTGACAGCGCATCGAGTTTGAACGCCCGGTTGAGATCCGCGTTGGCCACCAACTGACCGAGAGCGAGCGTGCCAGCATCAAAGACTGTCTTGTTGGGAGGGGTCGCGGGGCCGAGCGACACGTTGAGAGAGTTGCCGATCGTAAACTCGAAGCTGTTGTGGCCATACTCGCCGCTGAGATCCCATCCCCAGTCGTTCCACGCGCCGCGGACTCCCGCGGTTCCCGAAACGTCCACGACCGACGGTTGAATCTCAGGGAGAAACCCGAGTGGATAGATCTGCGGCCAGTTCCGAACATCGAGGGCGCGGCGGTAGAAGCCGGCGCTGTTCGCGTCACGATGGCTGAAACCACCGAACGCATAGAGAAAGCGGGTCTGTTTCGTGTTCAGCGGCACGTTCGCGTTCAGCAGCGTCATGACGTCGCGAGTGTCCGGATCGCCCCAGCGATGATTGGGTTCCGGCACCGCGTTGTTTGCGGCGTCCCCGGCGACAATCTGATCGCGCGGATCGAACGAGGCGCGGTTCGTGCGGTTGTGATGCCGATACTCCGCCGCGATCGTCAGGCTGCCTTTGCCAATCGGCGCGCCCCAGGTGCCGCCGAGATCGAACAGGCCGCCGTCTGAGAAGTCAATCTTGTCCCCTTCGTGGCACGTGAGGCCATCCGGCGTGCACGCATTGCCGACGAAGCTGCCGTTCGAGAGACCAAACTTCGTCGACAACGCGGGGCGCGACTCGCCACCTTTCAGAACGACGTTGATGACGCCGGCGATCGCGTCCGATCCGTACTGCGCGGCGGCACCATCGCGCAGCACTTCGATGTGGTCAATTGCGGAGACGGGAATTGCGTTCAAGTCGACGCCCGTCGATCCGCGTCCAATGCTGCCGTTCAAATGCACCAGCGCGCTCTGGTGGCGGCGCTTGCCGTTGACGAGTACCAGTACCTGATCGGGTCCCAGTCCGCGCAGCGTGGCCGGACGGACGGTATCGGTTCCATCGGTGATTGTCGGGCGTGGGAAATTGAACGACGGCGCGAGCGCCTGAATCACCTGTGTGGTTTCGGCGTACCCGGTGGTCGCGATTTGCTCCTGCGTGATGATGTCGACGGGCACCGCCTTCTGGTTTTCTGCGCCGGCGGCGCGCGATCCGACCGTCACCTGTTCTTCGAATCCGAGGCTCAGCCCGATATCAAACGTGGAAGACCCGCCGGGGTTGATCTCGACGCCGTAGATCTTCGGCGCCAATCCAAGCGCATCGATTTTGATCTGCACCGAGCCCGTCCGCGCGTACGCCGGCGGGACCTCGAGCCGATATTTACCTTCGCTGTCGGTCGTCGCCGTGACGTTGGTGCCGACGAGCGACACGACCGCGCCCGGCACTGGCAATCCATCCGCTCGCGTCGTCACCGTTCCTGTCAGAATCGCTGGTGTCTGCGCCATCGCGATGGCGGCCAGACTGCAGAAGACAATCAAGAATGTCGCTCGTCGAGCGGCAGATCGCATGGCTTCCTCCCGGTCAGTCGATTGTTGCGGCTCATCGTACTCTGCCCGTTCTCATTATTGGGTCAGACATGCCTGATGAGGCGTCATTCGTCACACGCCTATAGGGCGGAACTGCGACCGTTCTTTCGCGTGATGCGTGTATAGTGAGCGCAGGAGACGTGCATGAGACTTTCAGCATCGATCGTGTGCAGCATCGCGCTGTTGTGTCCGGCGCTGCACGCGCAGCAAAAGCCGGCACCGGCGGGCGATCCGGTCAGCCAGGCGATCAGAGATACGTGGGAAGGCGCAAAGCGAAACATCAAGGAATCGGCCGATCAGATGTCGGAGGCAGACTACAGCTTCAAGCCGACCGACTCGGTCCGCACCTTCGGTCTGATTCTCGCGCATCTCGCCGGCGCGAGTTACGTGTATTGCTCGTCAGCGCGCGGTGAAAAGACGCCGCACGAGGAAGACGACTTCGAGAAGACGGCGACGACCAAGGCCCAGATCGTCAAGGTGCTGAACGAATCAATCGCCTACTGTGATGCGGCCTACACATCGCTCACCGATCGCACCGCTGCCGAAATGGTGCCGATGGCGTTTGGTGGCAAGGACGCGGCGCGCGCATCATCGTTGATTCGCAACGTCGGCCACTATCAGGAGCACTACGGAAATCTGGTGACCTACTTCCGAATCAAAGGCATGGTGCCGCCAAGTAGTAGACGCTGAAATTAGCAATTCCATTATTCATTTTTTGACTGGCACCGCCGCTTCCGCGAGCGGCCGTAAGTCCGTGTGCCACCACTGCTCGGAACCTGCAAGCTGCGCCTGATCGATCCCGATCACGATCACGTCGGTCGGCTCCACTGCAGAGCCATCGAGCACGATCGTCGAGTACTTCTTCTCGTGCGCCTCGAGCGTGCGGCGGCCCGGCGCCGTCTGCCTGGCCCGTGGTGTGCCGTCGGCCTTGAAGACGAACGCCGTCACCGTGAACTGCTCGTACTCTTGGTCCGTCTGATTGACCGCTTCGTAAAGAATGATCGGCGGGCCCTGCGTGGCCGTCATGACGGCGGCATGAGTGATGCGGACCGGTGGCTGTTGTCCTTCGACGATAATGGCGGCTTTCTCAGTCGACGCAGCCATCACAGCCGAGGTCGCCACGGCAATCAAGAACGTCGTCATAATGGCGAAGGGTAACACAGCGAAGAGCGAGGAGCGAGGAGCGACAAGAAGTGATGCGCACGACCGAAATCGCCCTGCGCAGCCTGTGGTTCGTGTGGTGGATCACCTGGCTGGCTGCTGCGGCGTGGAGCGATCGCGCGGTGAAGCGGCCACCGCGGCGGAGTCAGATCGTCTATCGCGTGCTCGCAGCCGGTGGCGCGATTCTCCTGTTCGGTCTGTTTCGTCACGAAGTCGGTGCAGAGGGCATCCTCTGGCACACACCGGAGGCGCTTTCGTGGGCGATGGTTGTAGTCGCGTCCGTCGGCCTGCTCTTCACCTGGTGGGCGCGCATTCATCTCGGGCGCCTGTGGTCCAGCAGCGTCGGGCGCAAGGCCGATCACCGCGTCGTCGACACAGGTCCATACGGCATCGTCCGACATCCGATCTACAGCGGGATTACGCTGGCTTCCATTGCCACGGCTGCACTGCGCGGAACACTGGTCGCGTGGCTAGGGGTTGTGGTGATGACGCTTGGCTGGTACGTGAAAGCACGAATGGAGGAGGAGTTTCTGCGCGAGGAGCTCGGCGCCCAGGCGTATGGAGCCTACGAGCGCCGAGTCCCGATGCTTCTGCCGCATCCGCGACGATCCAAGCCGTGACGCGGGACACGGGGACTCCTGGGCCCCCTTGGCACCCTTGGCACCTTTGGCACCCTAAGATCCGGCCCTTCCCTTCAAATGCTGATCGAGAAACCGCAGTACTGCCGAGTAGCCCTCGATTTGATTCTTCTTCTTCGTAAATCCGTGTCCCTCATCCGCGAACACGACGTACTCCACCGGCACACCGTTCTTCTTCACCGCGGTCACGACCTCGTCAGACTCGACTTTCAGCACGCGAGGATCGTTCGCGCCCTGAAGCACGATCAGCGGCTTCTTGATTAAGTCGGCGTGGAGAAGGGGAGACACCTCCTCGAGCATCTTGCGATCCGCAACTGGATCGCCCATTTCCGCGTAGAGTGCCGTGCGCTGCGCTTCCCACCACGCAGGAATACTTTCGAGCGTGCGGATCCAGTTCGCGACCCCGAACAGATCGACGCCGACGTTGAACTCCTCCGGCTGAAATGCCAGGGCCGCGAGCACCATGTAACCGCCATAGCTTCCGCCGATGATGCCGATGCGCGCCGGATCGACATACGGCAGCGACTGGAGATACTTCTTTGCGTCGACGCAATCAAGCAATGGTTCGTGGCCGTGTTTCTTGTCATCGGCGGCAAACAACGTCTTCCCGTAGCCGGAACTCCCGCGGTTGTTGATTCCAAGGACGACGTATCCGTGGTTTACGAGATACTGCGACAGCGCGTTGTATGCGGGGGTCGTCTGGCCACCCGGGCCGCCGTGGACCAGCACGAGCGCCGGCGCTTTACTGGATGCTGACGCCTGGTGCGGTTTGAACAAGATGTTCGGAATCGTCATTCCGTCACGCGCCTTGAAGCGTACGACTTCAGCGTCGACGAGATCGTTGGCATCGATGTCCGGACTGAGCGACTCGGTCAGCTTCGCCAGCTTCTTGGTCGCGAGATCGAGGACGTAGAGGTTGTTGGGTGAGCGATCGCCGTTGACGTAGAGCGCCGCCTTCTTCTCACTGCGTGCGATCTTGATCGTGGTGATTCCGCCATTCGGAATCGCAGGCAGCGGCATGAGGCGATTGGTCGCCGTCTCGTACATCCGGACTTCCGGCCGCGCATCTTTGTTCACAATTGTCGCGCGATACTTGCCGGTGTGCGAGAAGCCGTGGCCGACAATGTCCCAGTCGGCCTTTTCGACATCCTCCTGTTGTCCGCCAGCGAGTGTGTAACGGCGCAGTCGGGCGAATTCGCCTCCGTCATTCGTCGTGTAATAAAGGTGCGTTGCCGACGGGTCGAAACCAAACGACGAGAAGCTGACCTGTCCCTGGTGTGGCGAGACGCGGACCGTCTGCTTCGACGTTGCGCTCCAGACGTAAACATCCGAGTCGTTGGTCGTGATCACCTTGTCCAGCGACACCCACTTCCCATCGTCGGAAACGTCCGACGGCAAATAACCATCCTTGTTTTCGAAGAGCATGGTGCGGGCGTAGGTCTTCGAGTCGTAACGGTAGATGTCAAATGCTTTGGCGTCCCGCTCGTTGGTCTGCACGTAGAATGCGGAGCCGTCCGCCGAAAACTGCATGAAGACTGCCTTCAGCTTCTCGCCCGGTGTCAGATCGCGCTCTTCGCCAGCCGGCGTGCGGACATACAGGTGATTCAACTCGTTGCCGCCCTGATCGCGCGTAATCAGGATGCGGTCGTCGGTCGGAAAGAATGACACGCCGTAGGTCGAATCCGTTGTTGACGACGTCATCGGTGTCCACGTTCCACCGCCGACCGGAACCGTGTATGCGTTCCAGATGCCGGTCTTGTTTGACGAAAACAGGATTCGAGACTCGTCGGCTGAAAACGAGGCACCGGTGATTGATGTCGTGTTCAGGAACTGCTCGATGGTGTACTGCTTGGGCTGACGCGCCGTCTGTCTTGCCGCCTCCGTGAATGGCATCCAGGCAACGAGCAGCAGTGCGACGACCGCGTGAGCAAAAGTCATGACTCCTCCGATTAACGTTTTCGGTCGGATCGGGATCCGGTTCCCGGGATTCGCTGCGGCTACCGCTTCAATGCTTCGACGATCCATGTGCCGGCGTTGAGCGTGATGCCGGCAATCAGTTCGGATCCGAGGCGCACTTCGCCAGTCGTTCCTGCGCGACCAACCGGGTAAAGCATATTCTCATCAACGGTGAACCATTCGGGGAATTCGTTCAGTCGTACCAGATTCTGCTGCAGGTTCATCATCCGGCGGTGCCGAGCATAATCGAACTGAATCCCGCGGTGGCGAGGGAGCCGTCACTGAGAGTACGAGTCGGCTACCATCCATTGCTGCTCCCACGCGCACGCCTGGTTCCCATCGGGCAGGCCGAGTACCGAGGCTCTTCACATATGCATACAGCAACGGCGTTCGATTGAAATTACCCTCACCATACCAGTCCTCGATGTGGTCATCGGAGCGTTGCATTCAATCGGCGTGGCACCATTCGGTCAGCGCAATGAGCCGTTTCATCGTGCTTCGACGCAGTAGGTAAAGAAGAAATCACATGTTACCGATTGACCAGCTCAGGAGCAGCCTGATGAGCGTCGCGTTCGGCAGCGCTCTGGTGTGTTGCGGCTGCTGTTCGTCGGTTGCCGGACCGACAGGGGTGGCGACCAGCTACTCGGCGACGCTTGCCCCGGGCGAAATCCGGTTCTACGACGCTGACATACCGGCGTCGACAACCCAAATCAATTTGGATTTCATTCTGGATTCGACCACGATCCCTTTGCGTTTACGCCAAATCGATTCGTCATGTCTGCCTGCGGCAGACGACGTTTGCGGGTCGTTTTACGACGCGACGATGGTGCCGCGTCCAACAGGGGGGTTGCGGTTCGGCAACACCCTCCAGCCGCACGGCACTCGCACCCGGATCGTGCTGCAGAACAGATCGTCGGACGAGACGGTGACCTACACCGTTACCATCACGCCGTTCAGAGCCGGATGCACATGACGGAATCCGGCAGTCTCCTGCCCGACAGCGCAAGACACGCCCGAATTACACGGATTCGTCGTGGCACATCTTCCCCGTTATCCTTGCGTTTGTCGTCGGGTTCCTGTCTCTCGTCGTTCTTAGGGCGGAGGAGCCGTCGCAGTCGGCCGCTTTTCTTCGGAGGAGCACAAGCGGCACATCTCAGTGAGCCGTCCTCCGGGCGAGACCGCCACGATGAGGCGGAAACGCGTCGGTAAAACTTTTGTATTCGGTTCTGCGTTAAGCTTTTAGAGGAGGCGTCGACCGCAAAGGAGAAGCTCGTGCTCAGCACGTGTCTCCGGCTGTTGTGTGTCGTCGCCGCGCTCTCGTGGTCGACCAATGCGCGCGCGGCCGAGAAGGTTGACGTCGCCGTGCGCGGCAAAATCCTCACGCTGACAATTTATTCGCCGCACGCGCAATCGCGCGGGACGATTGTCATGGGCAGCGGCGATGTCGGATGGGTGGGCCTTGCTGCCTCGATGGCCGAGGAACTTTCGGCGCAAGGCTACACGGTTGTCGGCATCAACGTCCGTCAATATCTCGCGGCGTTCACCGCCGGTTCGAACCACCTCCAGACCACTGACGTCCCCGGTGACTACCGTTTCCTGATTGCGACACTGAAGCAAACGCGTCGTCTCGACGGTCCAATCATCGTCTCGGGCGTGTCGGAAGGCGCAGCGCTCGCCGTGCTCGCGTCGTCGGATCCCGTCAATCACGCATGGATCAATGGCGTAATCACGATGGGTTTACCGCCGACCGCGGAGCTGGCGTGGCGGTGGAGTGATGCCGCTGCATGGATCACCAAGCACGATGCGGATGAGCCCTCGTTTGCGGCAAAGGACGTGATCGCGACGGTGGCACCCATTCCTCTCTGCATGATTCAGTCGACGAAGGACGAGTACGTACCCGAGATCGAACGTGAGCGGCTGCTCGCCACCGCGCGCGAGCCGAAGAAGCAGATATTGATCGACGCGAGCAATCACCGGTTTACCGACAGACGATCGGAACTGAGTGCCGCCTATACCGCGGGCCTCGCGTGGATCGCGCACTCCGCGCGAAAGGGTAATTGATGCAACGATGGCGCGATCATCCGCGAATTGACGCGGCATCTGCGTGGATTATCGCAAACGCGACTCGCATCTGGGGTGTCGTGCTGGTCACCTCCGTCATTGTGTTGTCGTGGCATTCCCTCCGTGGCATCCACACCCGCGAAGTCCGGGTGATCCTGCGGTCGCTTGATTCGCGTCCGCTCTCCATTGCCGCGATCGTGACCGTTCTCAATATCGCGATCATGGGCCTCTATGACGTGATGGCGTTTGGTGAAACCCGGACCCGCGCGATCGAGCGGTGGACGTTCGGAGCCGTCGCGTTCTGCTGGAGCAACTTCCTCACGCTTGGCCCGCTGGCCGGTCCGGCGATTCGATTCTGGCTGTATCGCCGCAGCGTCACGGAGCTTTCCGAACTCCACGCCGGGATTGTCTCGGTGATCATCGCGTTCGTGTCCGGCCTCGCCGGCTGGACGGCTGCATCGCTCGTTGCTTCCCGAATTGCCGCCGGCATGCCGGTGCTTGCCCTGATGGCGCTCGGGTTTGTGATTGCTGCCGCCTGGTGCGGTCGCGCAATCGCGCAGCGCACGGATCGGTTCGGCGGTCCGCTCGCCGGATCGGGACGCACGCTCGAAATGGCGATTGTTGGCTGGCTCGATTGGTTGCTTGCGGCGACAGTCTTCGTCGCATGTCTCCGGGCAACGGGTCGCACCGCGGCGCCTCTGGATCTCGTCACCGAGTTTTTCTTCGGCCAGGTGATTGGCCTTGCCAGCCTCGTCCCGGGTGGGTTCGGCAGCAGCGACGCATTCTGGATTGCCAGGCTGCCCTTCGATCAAAACGTGACGGCGGGTGCGTTGGGCGCGTTCAGATTCATTTATTACGTCGCGCCGTGGTTCATCGCGTCGATGGTGCTGCTGTCCTGGGCGACCCGCATGTCGTCGCGGCGCATCGACATCGCGCGCCGCATCACCGCAAGCCTGGTTGCGGCTGGCGGCATCGTGATGATCCTGAGCACTGCGTCGCCCGCCATTCACGCGCGCGTCGTATTGATGGAGCGGTATCTCCCACTTCCACTCGTCGAGTTCGGACAACTCGCGGCTGCGCTCGCCGGACTGATCCTTCTCGTGCTTGCGCGTGGCCTGTCTCGCGGATACACGAGTGCCTACAAACTGACGATCGCGCTGCTGCTCTTGGGAGGGTTTGCATCCCTGCTAAAAGGCCTCGACTGGGAAGAGGCGGCTGTGCTCGCCGCAATTGGTGCGTCGGCATGGTCGCAGTCGTCGCTGTTCGACCGCGCGAGCGGCGGTGACTGGCTCGACTGGGGAGATCTCGCCGTCGGATTTGCCGCGCTGCTGGTCTTCGTGCTGTTCGGGACGTTCTCTCATCACCTTGACTTCACTGCGCTCGAACGCTGGACGGCTATCGGCTATCGCCTGCAGGGCGCGCGGTTCCTTCGCACTGCTGCAACGATGGGTGCCGTGGTGGGCGCAGCGACACTGTATGTCCTGATCCGCACGCCGGTGCGCTTTGAGCCGCCGACCGAAGAGGAGATTCAGCACACGCTCACCGCCCATGCGCGCTATGGCACCGGTACGACGCCCATCATGGTCGCGGTCGGCGACAAGTCCGTGTTCTTTGACGGTCAACGCGGTTTTTGCCTCTACCGGACCATCGGCCCGTACTTCACCGTGTTTTCCGATCCGATGGTGACCTCATCGTCCGAACGCACCGCATTCTTGAACGGACTGTTTGCCTTTGCCGCGCACATCGACCGGCGGCCGCTCTTTTATCAGATTTCCCTCGACTGGATTCCGCTGCTGCACGATCGCGGCTACCACTTCTTCAAACTCGGAGAGGAAGCATACGTTCATCTCGATCGGCTCACGGTGGAAGGACACGCCGGCAAGATGATGCGGCAGATTCTTCGCCGCGGCGATCGCGACGACATCGCCTTCCGCGTCATGCAGCCGGCCGAGATCGCCGAGCGCATTGATGAACTGGCCGATATTTCCTCAGCATGGCTCCGCGCCAAGGAAGTCACCGAGCGTCAGTTCTCAATCGGCTATTTCGATGACGCTTACATACGGCGCTTTCCCTGCGCAGTCGTGGAAGCGCGGACTGGAGGCCGATTGCTGGCGTTTGCGAACCTGCTCGAAGGCCCACGTCACCTGGAGTTGTCAGTCGATCTAATGCGGTATCGAACCGACGGTCCGAGCGTCATGGACTTTCTGCTGCTGTCAACGATGCTGCACGGAAAGAGCGAAGGCTATCGAACGTTCAACCTGGGAATGGCACCGCTCGCGTCCGTGGGCGAACATCGCGGCGCGCGCATCGGCGAACGTCTGGCAGGCTTGCTCTTCCGGCGCGGTGATCATTGGTACAACTTCCAGGGCGTGCGTTTCTACAAGCAGAAGTTCGATCCGGAATGGGTGCCGCGGTACATGGCATATCAGAGCGCGGTGGAATGGCCGGTCGCCCTCGCCAACGTCAGCGCGCTGATCGCGGGTAGCTGGGGGAGTGCGTTGCTGCCTGGGCGCGAAGCCAGCAGGCAAACCGCGCGAATCGCTAATCACTCATCACTGATCGTGAATCACTAATTTTCGAATCGCTGAATCCCGAACTGTGAATCCCGAATCGCTGAATCCCGAATCTTCGAATCCCGAATCATGAGGCGAGAGTCCGAGGCCAGCAGCGAACAGCCGACAGCCAGGAGCCGATGGGTTGTACCGGTGACTCTGTTCGCCCTCGCACTCTCCGGCTGCGCGGCCCATACCCCTCCGGCTACTCCCGATCAATTCGTCTCCCTCAACAGCCATTCACTTCGCTTGCATCTGGAAAACTCTGGTGCCGCGTCGACGAGGCCTCTGCTCGTGTACGCGACCGGCGACGGCGGCATGCATCGGAAAGATCTCGATACCTATCGACATCTCGCGGCACTCGGCGATCCGATCGTTGGATTTGACGCCCGCGATTACGTCAAGCACCTGGGGAAGGACACCCCGACGACGCCGGAGCGCTTGGCTCAGGATTACTCGCAGATCATCAGGCGCGCGCGGCAGGCGCTTGGTCTCGACGACCATTGCGCGGTTGTGCTCGTGGGTGTTTCACGTGGTGCGGGTCTCGCGGTTGTTGCGGCAGGTCAGTTGCGCGACTCAATCGCCGGCGTTGTCGCTGTGGCACTGACACAGGAAGAAGAGTACGTTCGCTGGCGTCGCCACTTGCTTCTCGAGCCGCGTCCACTAGTAATGGTGGACATCTATGAATATCTCGCGGAGCTCGGGAATCTGCCGATCGCAGTCGTTCAATCGACGCACGATCAATATCTGCCGGCGGCGAAGGCTCGTGAGCAGTTTGGTCCCGACAGGTCCTACCGATGGCTGCAGGCGATCGAGGCGAGCAATCACAACTTCAGTGACGCGCGACGCCAGATGTACGCGGCCTTGGAGTCCGCTGTGAGCTGGATCACCGAGAAGGGAAAAGGGACAAGGGAAAAGGCACACGGGAAGGGACGAAGGCAAAAGGTGCCAAGGGAGGCGCATCTGTGCAAGCAATAAGTCCATATGCTCCAAGGCCCTACGAGCTTCGCGGGCGACGAATGGTCCGCGCTCGCGCGCAAACTTCAGGACCTTGCCCGTTTCCTCGTCGTACCGATCGATGTCGAATCGTGTGTTCCGATCGGCGTGGGCCGCGTCTTTTATTTGCGTGGTGATCCGGTGCATCTCCGCCTCGAGCCAGCCAATCGATGAACCCTCCGATTCGGGACGCATGGCCGCGTCCGCACAGTCACTGAGTGTCTGGAGATAAAGCCGAAGGTACGCTGGTATCGAAAGCAGTCGTCTCGCGAGGATGTTGTCGTTCACGCCCTGCAGGATGTCGTAGTCCTTCGCCCAGAGGGTGAGATCCTTGTCCCATGGGAGCAGCTGTGACAGGTCTCGTCCCTGGAATCGATATAGATAGAAGTTATTCGGTCCCCAGTAACCCAGGAAGCCGTCGCGTTCGGCGATGAAGTTTTCGACGGCGATGTGACGAACGAATTGACGAAGGTCCAGCAGCTCGCCGACTTCCCGCTCGAACTGCGTATCAGTCGACTCATTCAATCTTCTGAACAGTGTCTCAAGCGGGCCATACAGTGGAACCGGTGCGTCGCTTTCGTGGGTCTTGGGCTCGAACAGCTCCGCGTAGATTTCGAGATCCGGTCCGAGGTAGTCCCATGGATAGTCGGATTTCCAGTGGTACTCATACAGGTAGCCGCCGTTTTCCGTCTTGCCATTCGCGTCCTTGCCGAAGACACGAGCGAGAAAGGTCTTGTCGACAGGTTCGATGACCTGGTAGAGACCGACGTACTCGCGATTGACGAACAGCCGCGCGTGTACGACCCGCGACGCCGGCATCTCCATCTTCGCAAACATTCCGAGGCCGATACGCTGCGCCAGCATCGACGGGTCCTGAATGCCGTTGGCGAGCACGATCGATTTCAGGCCGAACGCGGTCTGATCGTCGACGTACCGACCGAAATCAACTTTGAGTCCGGGCTTCCGGGCGTTGCGACTGCCGCTGCCCCTCGAGCGGACGCCGACCTGCGGAATGACCACTTCTCGCCACGTCATGTCCGCTGCGTAGTACGTATCGTTGAGGTAGTTGGCCTGCAGCGTCTCCCAGTCTCCCGGCTTCATCGTGAGCTGGATGTCGTGGAGCACTGTCGGATCGAAGAGGTCGTCAGAGGTCTGTGCGGTGGCCGGCGCGGCCACGATCAGTGAAGACGTGAGCAACAGTGAGAACGAAGCGAGCCTGAGACGTTGCATGGCTGCTCCTTGCCCCAGCGGGAAGCCGGTTTGATCGATCGACGATCGTCGCCACACGGATGTTCAGTGTGCGGTGCAGCTGCAGTGCGGATATCGTGGCCGCCGCACACGCGACGAGACGATTCGATCGATTAGATTCGGCGCGGGAGTAGCAATTGACGCGCCACTCTGGAAAGGGAAAAGGTCGTTTCCCTTCCCTTTTCCCTTTTCCCTTTCCCTTATCTCTAATCCATTCGATGACGCGCTCTTTGTAGAACATCCATTCAGGATGTCCTTCCCAGTTCTCCATCCCGTGCGGCGCGTCATCGAGCGCGATGACGTCGTGTCTCACACCAAGTTCGCTCAGCCGCCGATCGAACGTCTGCGCCTGCGCCCACAAGCGCTCTCCGGTGCCGTTGACCAGGAGCAGCGGCGGCATGTCCTTGTGCGCGCGATCCAGCGGTGAGTATCGACGCAGTTCCGCGCGAGCACCGTCGTTCAACTCTGTTCGACGAAACAAACGCACCAGGAGCGATCGGGGAGATGCATCGGTTACCATCGCGTTGAAATCGTAGACGCCGTAGAACGACACCACGCCGGCAAGCGATCGATCTTCGGTCGCGAGCAGCGACACCATCTGCGCGCTGGCCGACTCGCCAAGCAGAAAAATCTTCTCCGGATCGACGTTGAATCGCCTGTGGTTCACGCGGATGAATCGAAGCGCCTCGCGCAGATCCTGCAACTGATCCTCGTGCGTGAAGGCGGGCGTCAGTCGATAATCGATGGAAAACCAGGCGAACCCGGCGCGAGCGAGAGGCTCGAGCATCGGCGTAATGTAGGTGACTTTGTCGCCGGCCTCCCATCCGCCGCCGTGCGCGACAATCACTGCGGGAACCGACGTACTCGTACGAGGGACATATGCGTCCAGCGCAAGCGCTGGCGATGTGCGGTACCTGAGATTCTTCTGAATGACACCGGTCAGCGGACGATATGGCAGCGCAGGGAGGCTGCCGAGTTTGCCGAGCCACTGCGCCAACGTCCCCTTGTAGTGCCACTGGTTTGGCCACCAGTTTTCACTCCGATGGCTCGCGCCAGCGACCGTGACCAGCTGGCACTGGCCACCCCCTGTGACGACGCGATCGCAATAGCTCTGCGCCCGCGGCGTTGGCGATTCATTGTCCGCCCCGCCATGAATGACGAGCAGTGGTACCGAAATCGCATCAGGTGGCGAGGAGCCGCTCGCACCGTTCGGATCGTAGAAGCCACCGAGCAGCACGGCGCCGATGACGCCCGGCAAGCGCTCACGCGCCGCCAGCGCCGCAAGCTGCGCTCCCGAGTCTTCACCGAGCAGCACGAGCTGATTCGCGTCGATACCGAAATCCGTCGAACGACATCGAATGAATGACAGGGCTGCGCGGACGTCCGCGAGTGAGTCCTCGTAGCGCGCGAGCCCGCCGAGACGGTAGTCGAGCGAGAACCAGTTATAGCCGGCGCTCGTCAGGAACTCGAGAAGCTGTCCAACGTGTGCGATCCGGCTGCCCGATGTCCACCCACCGCCATGAATGACGATGATCGACGGAGGGCGCGCTGATCCCGGCTGCACATATGCGTCGAGCGCGAGATTGCCTGAATACGGGATGTCGCCTTTGACACCGGGAACAATGTAGTTGCCCGACGGATTGCGAACCTGGAGCGCCGGACAGGATTGTGCCGAGAGGTGGACGGCCGGCGCGAGAGCGCCGGCCGATATCAGAAGCGAGCGGATCAGCGTGGCCGTCCGCCTGAAGGCGGAAGCTACATTATTTTTCCTTTTCAAACCGCGCCTGCTCCTGCTGCAACTCGTCGCGTCCGAGTTGTGCGTCGCGGATCAGGATTCTGAAACGGAAAGTCGCCGATTTGCCAGGCTCGAGGGTCAATACTCGCTCGGGCTGTTTCGGATCGTATGCGTGACGGCCGATGGGGTTCGCGGCGAACAGACCGTAGCCGCGTGCGTGCCAGTAAGTCGGATAATTGGTGCTTGATGGATGATTGAAGATTGCAATCGTCACCGGCTTGCCATCCACCGTGCCTGTCAGCGCCATCCACGGACCGGTCGTCCCCCACACGTCGTCGCCCGTCTTGCCATCGCTGCCGATGTAGTGTCCGGTGACACCAACGTTGTCATCCGGCTTCGGTGACGTACGTTTGCCGTCCGCGCCGACAAACGCATCGCGCTGCTGCACGGGAGAATCCAGCGATCGCGCCACACGAATACCGAATGCACCTTCCTTGGTGTCGTTGAACGTGATCGGCTTGTCCGCCGCGGTCCACGTCGTCGTCCGATCGATGGTTCGAATACCTGGGGCACCAGCAAAGTTGAATCGCGTCTGCTCCCGAAGGAGCACCGATCCATCCGGTATCACCCAATCAGCAGTGATCGACAGCTCCCCGGATTTGTCGCCACCTGCGGCGCGGGCAATCGCCTTCTGGACGATTACGCCGGTCTTCGCCTTCAGGTTTGCGGGTGTCTCGCTGGAGTTGCCCCAGAAGTCGTAGCCGTTCACGTCGCCGTAATTGAACCAGTGTCCGATGTGGTGCGGGTGATCGGCGCGTTCGCCGGGCCGCGGTTCGAGCGGGTAGCCACGAGTCACGATGAGCCCGGCCGCGCTGCGAATGGGATACAGCACCGGCTTTTCGAGCGATTTTGGATAGATGTACGACGTGAATGGTTGACCGTCGATCGAGATGTCCACTCGCTGATCGCCCGGGTGATTCGAAACTACCACACGCCCGGTA
The DNA here is from genome assembly GCA_046734955.1 of Acidobacteriota bacterium. Classification (GTDB taxonomy): domain Bacteria; phylum Acidobacteriota; class Vicinamibacteria; order Vicinamibacterales; family 2-12-FULL-66-21; genus JALZOC01. Next base: position 96,982 of record JBKPSH010000004.1, on the reverse strand, counting down.
TCCGGCACGAAAACCCGTGATGCGACGCCCACCGACGTCGCTGCCGCCAACAGGACGCACAGCAAAAGTTGCTTTGACATGTGCGTATCATGTGCGGGTGGCCGGGCAATTTGCAATCAGACGATGAATTAAAAGTTTTCGCAGCCTTTTCCCGTTGAGGCAGATGGGTACGCTTCCTGCCAATCGAGATCCCAGGAGGGCAAACATGCGACCTCGAGCATTTGTGACGGCGCTCGCGATTGCGTTGCCGCTGGTTGCGGCGCCCGTCGCCCGCGCTCAAAACGACGACGATCAGGGGCAGCGGCGGAATTCGCAATCTCGAGAGACGATGCGATTTCAGGGATTGGATCGAAATCATGACGGCGTGATCACCAGGCGTGAATGGCGTGGCAGCGACGCATCGTTCCGTGCCCACGACTGGAACGGCGATAACGTTCTCTCCGGTGAAGAAGTGCGGGTTGGCGCTGTGCGCACACCGAACAATGACGAGGACTATACGCCGTCGCGGCGGCCGGCGTTCTACGATTGGACGCAAGCGGGATTCAATCGAGTTGACGCGAATGGCGATGGCCGGATCACCCGCGGCGAATGGCGATATGACTCCGAGGCGTTTCGTCGCGCCGATCGCAACGGCGACGACGTGTTGTCGCGCGCCGAGTTCGTAAATGGCGACACCGACATGGATCTCGAGGATCGGTTCGAGTATCTCGACGCCAACAACGATGGACGCATCGAACAATCTGAATGGCACAGCAGCGCCGATGCGTTCCGCTGGCTCGATCGCAACAAGGACGGCGTCTTGAGCCGGCGTGAAGTTGTCGGCGAAGAGACGACGCGAGAGTCGGATCAGTTCCGGAATCTCGACGTCAACGCCGATGGGCGGGTGACGCGAGACGAGTGGCAATGGTCGCGACGAAGCTTCGACCGGTACGATCGGAACGGCGACGGCGTCTTGAGCCGCGCTGAACTGGCCTCGGCAGACACCGGCAATACCGCCGTGGGCACGAGCGGATCAAATGAAGTCGAAGTGCTGCTGCCGTCGAACCAGCGATGGTTTGACACCGGCATTGACGTGCGAAGCGGCGACGTCATCGATTTCCGCGCGAACGGGACGATCCGTATGTCGAACAACGGCAACGACAGCGCCAGCCCCTCCGGTGCATGGACGGGGCGACACGCCGACAACGCGCCCTTCCCCGACCGGCCGGCAGGTGCACTGATAGGTCGAATCGGCAGCGGTGGCCCGATTTTCATGGGCGATAGCGGTCGAGTCAATCCGTCAAGCACGGGACGGTTGTATCTGAGCGTCAACGACGACTATCTCCAGGACAACACTGGAGAATACAAAGTCACGGTCTCGGTGCGACGATAAAAAGGGAAAGAATTGCGTGGGCGGTGAATTCCATTGGATGAGCCGCCCACGCCGCATCGCGTCCACTCCTTCCCAAGTCTGAATGCTGGCAGGATCTACAACTTTGCCAGAAGCTCGTACGACCGAAGTCGGGCCTGATGATCGTAGATGTGCGAAACGACGATCAGTTCATCCGCCTGCGTGCGTTCGACGAAGTCGTTGAGATCGGCGCGCACGGTGTCGGGTGATCCCACCATCGACACCGATTGCACTTCCTCCAGTTGAATGCCTCTGAAGGGCACGACTTCCTTTTCAAATTCCTTGTTCGGCGGCGGCAGCGTCGTCGGCATCCCGCGACGCAGACTGGCGAACGCCTGCCGACCGGAGGTGGCGAGAAACTTCGCCTCGTCGTCGGTGTCTGCGGCGACGACGTTGACGCCCAGCATCACCCGCGGCTTGTCGGTCATCCCCGACGACTGAAAGCGGTCGCGGTAAATCGCGATCGCGGGCATCATCTGCGCCGCCGCGAAGTGCGAGGCAAACGCGAACGGGAACCCCATCATGGCCGCGACCTGTGCGCCGAAAAGACTCGACCCGAGAATCCAGATTGGAATGTTCAGCCCGTTCCCAGGAACGGCACGAACGAGCTGACCATCTTCTGGATGGAAGTAGGACAGCAGTTCGAGGACGTCGTGTGGAAAAGCATCCGGGTCGCTGTGCAGGGTGCGGCGTAGGGCGCGCGCCGTCGCGTGGTCGCCGCCGGGTGCGCGTCCGAGCCCGAGATCGATGCGGCCGGGAAACAGCGATTCAAGCGTTCCGAACTGCTCGGCGACGACCAGTGGCGCATGGTTCGGCAACATGATGCCGCCGGCGCCGACGCGAATGGTTTTCGTTCCACCGGCAATGTGTGCCATGACGATGCTGGTGGCCGCACTGGCGATGCCCGGCATGTTGTGGTGTTCGGCAATCCAGTAGCGCCTGTAACCCCAGCGTTCGGCGCGCTGCGCCAGTTCGAGCGAATGGCGAAACGAGACCGCCGCCGTGCTGCCATCAGTGATGGGGGAGAGATCGAGGATGGAGAGAGGAACCATCTTTGCCTTTGATCATTGTCGAAGGTAAAAGGCAAAGGGAAAAGGCAAAAGGGAAGAGCAAAAAGAAGGAGCAAAAAGGCCCGACGTTGGGGGACGCCGGGCCCAAGCCGAGAACTGCTTACGATCGCTTGGTCGCGTCCGCTGCGCGCGAGGCGACGTCCTTCACCTGCTCGGCCGCGGATCCGACACTTTCCGCCGCATTCCCTGCCATTTCTTTCGCCCGCTCGACGACGTTGTCGCGCGCATCACCCATCCACTCGTTCTCAACTTCCGTTTCCGGCAACGTCATGCCGATGGCGGCCCCGACGATTGTCGCCGCGGCGCCGAGCGCGAGCGGATTTTCCCGCAGCACGCGGTTGAAGCTGTTTTGCGCACGCCGCGAGGTCCGCCTGGCGGTCGAACGCACGGTGTCCACGTACTCGCCGACATTCGAGGTTCGTTCGTCCGAGCGGTCATAGTAGCGGAGGTCTTCGGCATATTCGTCCGACCTATACGTCATGCGTCTTGGTGCAGTACGCGCCCTCCAGTCACTCTCGGTCGTGTACTCATCTCGTTCGGTGTAATCGTCGCCATAGGCGTATCGCCCGGTGCTGTACTGGCCCGAATCGGAACGTCCTCTCATCCACAACCATGCCGCGCCGATGCCAATCATCGCGACCGGCCACGGATTGTCCCGGATCGTATCGACAAAACTGTTGTGCACCACGCGATCGGCGGCATCTCCTGCTGTATTGGCCATCTGTTTCACCTTTTCCGTCGTTGCGCTCTTGACTCGTTCGGTCGCGTTGGCAACCACCGTCGAGGGCTTCAATCGATCCTGAATTGCCTCGATCGTTTCACTCATGTCGTCCCGCGTCTGCGCGATCTCTTCACGAATCTCCCGCGCGCGTTCGTTCGCTTCTTGCGGAAGAGTAGGATCTCCAGTCTCGCGCTCGGTCGCGGCACTCGCAGCCGTCGTGGATGTCGTGGATGTTGTCTTTTTCTTGCGTCCTACGCGCCCTGTCGCGTCGTCCATTTCGCGTCCTCCTTCAGGCTCTGAACCGTATGCACGGGTACGACGCGAGTGTCGCGTAGTCGACTCACGCCCATTTGGATCAGGATGTAGCCAACCACCGCGACGACGATCGCGACGATTCCTGCCGCGAGCCATGCCGCGAGGCCGAGCTGTGTCAGACCCGCCACAATCGCTGCGAGCAGAACGAGCAGCGCCGCATGCGCAAGTGCGCCACCGGCTGCGACGACGGCGACGTGGGTGCCGGCGGTTCGGGCCTTCGCCGTGATTTCCGTCGTTGCCAGCTCCACCTCTTTGCGCACGAGCACACTTGTCTCGCGCGAGAGCTCTGCCAGGAGCTCACCAAGCGATCGTTCATCTTTCGGAGCCATACGTGGCGCCCCCTGTGCGTGTCGATGGCGAGGTGGCCACCGGCGGCGTACCGTAGCCTGTGCTGTAGCCCGTGGATGATCTCGCGTACGAGTTTCGTCCATCGCGGTCGCGCGAGCTCTTGAGGAACCGCGCGCCCAGCAAGCCGATCGCGAATGCCGATCCAATGAACACCGCCGGCCTGCGCCGGGCGAACTGCTGCGCCTCGCGCACGAGCTCTCCCACGTCCTTGTCGCGGATCCGCGCGGAGAACTGCTCCAGCTGATTCGCCGCCTGGTCGATGTAATTGGCGATGGTGTCGTGTTGTTGTGTTCGCAGTTGCTGCGAGGCCTGCTTCACGGCGTGCGCCACGGTGCCGATGCCGTCCGTCGCTTTGTTCTTCTGCGTGCTGAGTTGAGACGTCGCGCCCTGCCGCACTTTGTCCATCAGCCCGGTGCTCTCAGTCGAGCTGTATTGTTCGTCCATCAAGTCACCCCCGTTTGTCGTCGATCAATCGGAACGGGTGTGACGCTTGGAAGGTTTATGCCAAATGACGGATTATTGGGGGGTCCACCTTCAGGTGGAAGTCAGAGTTCAACGTTACTGCGGACGCAGACGATGGCGCGCGATGTTACCGGCGGCGCGCGCGCGCTCCGTATTGACGGCGCCTCTGAACTGCGCGCCTTCTTCGAGTGAGAAGTGCTTGGCAATCACGTTCGCCTCGACCGTGGCGGTGGGGCCGATATCGACGCTGTCTGCCGTAATATGGCCCTCGAGGTACCCATCGACGGTGACCGTGCGTGCCGTGACTGCGGCGTGAACCCGTGACCCCGCAGCGGCGACGAGATTGTGTCCCTTGAGGTCGATGGTGCCCTCGAAGAGACCATCGATCATCACGTCTTCACTTGCGATCAGTTCTCCCTTGATGATGAGTGCCGTTCCGCTGCGCATGGGTTCTACTTTCACTCATCCTTATCATTTCGGCAAGCTGAACGAGCGCTTACTGAAGTTGCTGAATGCTGATTGTTGATTGCTGAGTGAAGGCCGCGGCAGGAAATCAACGCTAGGCTTTCGCGGGGTTCTGTCGCGCTTGTGAGTGGGGCCGCGCGCCCGGATGAAAATCCGAAAGGCCGCGCGGTCGGCGTGCGGCAGAACCCCGTGACGCCGTTGTTAGCCCGGTGGCGTATCCATGGAGCCTCCTCCACAGAAGGCGATCGAGGAGAGGATGGACCTCTCACGTGAGAGTGTCAAGCAAGATTCCGCGGCGGGGACGAAAAGAAAGTAGGTTGTTTCCCCTACCACCAGCGCTGCGACCAGACGGTCGAAAACGCAATCGCGTGCTGCCAGGTGGGACGACTGAACGATGTCGATCCTTGATAGGCCGTTCGTAACGTGATGGTGCGGTTGAGACGATAACCAAGTGTCGCTTCTGCGCTCTTCGCGATTCGTCGTCCGGCAGTCGGTCCCGAGAGAACAGGCGTCGACGCGCGCACGGTTCGGCCTGCGACAAACCACCGCGGCGACAGCGTGTGCACCGCGAGAAGATCGACACCGCGCGACACGGCCGGCGAGATCATCGTGTCAAATCGATCGACGACGAGTTCACCGGTGATTCGCGTGTAGCCGAACGCGTATTCACCTTCGACGTTGTATACACTCACTGACCCATCTGGAAGGGGCGTGCCCTTTGCGACGATCCCATTTGTCGTGTACGGCGTGCCGTAACTTCCGGCGGGAATCAGCATCGTCCTTTGCGACAGCATGTCGATGCGATAACGACCGGCGGCAAAGGCGCCACCAAGGCGCAAGCCGGCAAGAGGTGTTATCCCACCGCCGACGACAAACTGCGTTGCGCTTGGGTCCTTGGAACTACTGAAGACGCTTCGCGCCCGGGTCGGTGTCGCGTCGGTCACGCCGCCGCGGACATCCCAGTGCGCCCCTGATGCGCTTACGATCGCGCCAAGCGGATAGCCGCCGGAGATCAACGTGACGCGATCGAAATTGCCGTCGAACGCCGGCAGCGGGACGAAGTAATAGAACGGTGCCCCGATCGTCGGATTCACGTCGGGCCTGAGCTCGAGTGTCGATAGACCGATCGGCGAACAAATAATGCCGGCATCGAGTCGAACCGGAATGCGTGTGGATGAGGTGTACCGCACCTGAAGTTGGTACATCTCGGCGGCCCAGTCCCCCCCTGGCATGCGCCGGGCCCACGGACGAACGACGACATCCCAGCCGCGTCCGACGCCGACCGTACTTGTCTGATCGAAGATGAGAAACGGATCGCCGTCATCGGCGGAAGAGACGGACGCCGACGCGACAGCTTCTACTGCGACATGCCCGGTCGGATCCTGCGCGTGTGCGTCGACGACGCCGGCGAGGAGGTAGAGTGCGGCGACGCCACCGATCGCCCTTCGACGGATTGGCTGACTCGTCATGCGCGCAAAGCCCTGACCGCGACCGGAACCGGCCTCAGCGCGCTGTCAGCGATCGACCGGGATCGATCGATGTCGGGGAGCGCCTTGACGAGCGCGTGAACGACTTCGGCATCGAACTGCGCGCCGGCACATCGCCACAGCTCGCGCAGCCCCTCCGACGCCGCGCGGGCAGGGCGGTAGGCGCGCGCGCTCGTAATGGCGTCAAACGCATCAGCGACGTGGACAATGCTCGCGACGAGCGGAATCTCGGTGCCGCGCAGTCCGTATGGATAACCCTTGCCATCCGGCCGTTCGTGGTGCAGCTCCACGATGGGAATGTGCGGCTCGAGGAACGGCACGCTGCGGAGAATGCGCGCGCCGACGGCCGGATGCTGCTTGATGATCTCGTATTCCTCGCCGGTGAGCGGTCCCGGCTTCATCAGCACCTGATCGCTGATCCCAATCTTTCCAATGTCGTGAAGCAGCGCGCCGAGTCGAAGGACTTCGAGCTGCGCGTCGTCGAGCCACAGGCAGCGGCCGATGGCCAACGATAGAGCGCTGACCCGTTCGGAGTGGCCGGCCGTGTATGGATCGCGCGCGTCGAGCGCCAGCGCCAATGCGCGGATCGTTCCAACATACGCGCTGAGCCTTTTCTCTTCCGCTGCCTTCACCGACTGGATCATCGTGTTGAAGGTGATCGTCAGCGCGTCAACCTCGAGCACGTCGCCGCCGGGTGTCAGCGGATTGTCGAAGTTCCGTGTCTCGGTCATGTTGCTGAGTGACGCCGACAGCGTGTCGATGGGACGGGCGATCGTGCGGGAGAGCCAGACACTCGCCAGAGTCGCGAGCATGAACGCGCCGAGTGCAATCCACCCCATCGTCCGCAGTGCCTTGGCGATGAACGGGCGTGCCGACGCGTCGATCGAATCGAGCACGTAGACCTGCGCTCCGCCCTGATGGCCCATCGGTGAGGGGACCTGTGCAGGGATGTCGAGCAGCCGTTGTACCGCGAACTGCGATCCTCCAAGGGTGACCACGTTCTCTCTCGCCATCTCGTGAACGACGCCAGCGTTAAGCTCCCTGAGCGAGTCGGGCGGCAGCGTCGAGGTCACAACGTGGTCGTCCGAGAGGATCAGCGTGCGCGCACCAGAGAGCTCGGAGATTTCCGTCGCATACCGTTCGTTGAGCGCGCTGGCGAGGCTCAGCGTGCCGAGTTCGGTACCTTGCAGGACAACAGGAACCGACGCGAGTCGAAAGATTCCGCCGGAGGGGGTTGTGACAAACGTCGCTTCCGCGTCCTGGCGAGGGGCATTGACGCGGGCGAAGGCCGGCCACTCGCCGGCCCGTCTTCCGGCAATGCCAAGGATTTCGCCAGACGCGCTGCGAACCTCGAGCACGTCGGGATCAATCCGGGCCGCAAGTTTGTCGAGCTCGCGTGCAATCGTGGCGAGCAGATCCTGACGGCCGGCCGCATTCGTGGTGCGAAGCTCAGTGTGATACGTATCGATGGCGGCTTTCAGCGTCGAATTCTCCGCGAGCACCTTGACCTGCGCGTGCAGTTCGTGGCCCCGCCGCTTCTCGAGCTCCGCCAGGAGGAACTGAACCCTTTCCAGTCGATCGACGACGACGGTGCGCACGCTGGTCTGAACGTTGAGCGTCACGACGAGCAGGACGGCTGACAGGACGAACGCGACTGTCGCCAGCGTCGCCACAAGCGTGCGGATGACGAAGCGTGGCGGAGTGCGCTGAGTCATTGACTACTTTTCGACAACCGGCAGCGAAAACTCGACGCTCGCATCGTCGCCGGCAACGACTTTAATCGGCTTGGTCGTCTCGCCGATGCGCTCGTGCCAGGCGCTCAGTTGATATGTGCCGGGCGGGACGCCATCAATGGCGAACGATCCGTTCGCCGCTGGCGTCGCATACAGGCGGTTATCGAACACCATGATCGTTGCGGCCATCTCGGAGTGGATATGGCAGTAGACCTTCACGACGCCGGCGCGCGGAAAGACGCGTTCTCGTTTTTCACCCTTTCGGAATCGGCCGAGATCGAACGTCAGCGCGCGCGACAGCGAGAACACGTTGTGAAAGTACGGATCGAAATTCGGGAATTCCACGCTCGAGCCTCGAGTGACGGCAACTACGCGCGGCACGAACGATTCATCGCGTTGACTGATCGATGCGCGAGTTGGCGCAAGCTCCTCCTCGTTGGGCGCGTCTTTGACGAAGACGACGACGTTTACGATCTCGGCCGCGTCGGGCGTTTTTGGATTGACACGGCGGGAGGGATACGCACCGGAGCGCAGTGGTGTGCCAGCGAGTGCAACGAGATGGACGACACCCGTGATCCGCCCGGATACGCGCGCCGCACGCACATCTGGGATGTGTACCATGGCGAGCGCGCCTGCGACGAGCAGTGGCGTCACCAACTGCCGAAATGGCACACGGGTGAACATATTTGTAATCTTTTCCGGCGTCTCCGGCTGATCTGGCTGCCTCCGTGCTGAATACGTGCCAATCCCCGCTTCGCGGAAGGGAAAAGGCAACCCAATGTTGCCTTTGGGATATATTTCACGCGCTTATTTCCGAGGGGCCTATGCCAAGAATCCAAACGGCGTTGATTCTCGTTGTCGGAGTGCTCGCAGGATTGGCTCCGCGTTCCGCAACCGCCGCAGACACGTGGCTGGAGATGCAAAGCCCGCATTTCAAGGCGGTGTCAAATGGCGGCGAGGGCTCCACCCGTAGCGTACTGTGGCAGTTCGAGCAGATTCGCAGCGCGATGGCAGCGCTGTGGCCGTGGATGAAAAGTGATCTGCCGAAGCCGGTCCTCGTGATTGGCGCGAAGGATGAGGCGACGATGCGTCTCCTGGCGCCCGAATATTGGGAACGCCGCGGCAGCCTTCATCCCGTCAGCGTGTCGGTTACCGGCCCCGATCAGCACTACATGTTGATTCGGACGGATCAACGTGGGGACGACACCACCACATTGAACCCATACATCAGCGCATACTTCAGCTACGCCGGTCTCATCCTGCATTCAAGTTTTGAGCGCGACTTGCCGCTGTGGTTCTCCATCGGCCTCGCCGGCGTCGTGAGCAACACAATCGTACGGGACAAATTCATTCTGCTCGGTCCACCGATCCCGTGGCATCTGGAGGCGCTCCGCACTCAGTCGCGACTGTCTCTCCGGCAACTGATCAGCGTGACACGAAAATCGCCCGAGTACCGACAAGCCAACGGTCGCGAGCAATTCGACCCCCAAGCCTGGGCGTTCGTGCACTTCCTGATGTTTGGGGACAAGGGCGTACATCGATCAGCGATCAATCGGTTCTCGAACCTGTTGTCGAGCGGCAAAGAGGCGGAGGCCGCCTTCACTGAAGCGATCGGACGGGTCGAGGATCTCGAATCTCCGTTCGTCGCCTATATCAACAACAGCATCTACAGTTACAGTCGCGTGAACCTAGACGCCGCCGTCGCCACGGAGAAATTCCAGGCGCGTCCGCTGAGCCTTGCCGATGCGGCGGCGAGTCGAGCTGCGTTTCACGTGGCGATGAACCGCCCCACGGAGGCGCGCGCGTTGATCGAGGAGGCGCGGAAGGCCGATGCCAGCAACGTTGCCGCTTTCGTCTCCGAGGGGCTGCTCCTTGACACAACCGACAAGGACGAGGAGGCGCAGGCAGCGTTCGCGAAGGCGGCGGAGATGGGAACGCCTAACGCCTACGCGCATTATCGTGCTGCGATGCTGAAATGGCCGGCAGGTCCGCAACCGGATCAAGAAACACTGAAGCAAATGGAAACCGGTCTCACTCGCGCGGTGACATTGAATCCATCCTTCGCCGCCGCTCACGCCAGTCTCGCCGAAGTTCGCGCCGCTCTTGGGCGGCCGTCGGCGGACGTGATGCCCTCGATTCTCCGGGCAGTGGAGCTCGAGCCATCGAGCTCCTGGTACCGGCTCACAGCCGCACGCGTCTTGTGGCGGTTCAATAACCTTACCGATGCACGCAAAGCCGCGCAGCTGGCCGTAACGATCGCCGCCACGGATCAGGAACGCGCCGAAGCGCAGCGGTTTCTCTCGACCATTCCCGCTGACAAACCAGGCGCGCCGGCATCAACGCCGAGTACGGCCGGCGGCGGGAGCGCGAACATACCCGCTCACCCCGCTCCGGATCCGAACGCGCTGATTGCGTCCTGTCAGAAGAATGATGCAGGGGCATGTGCGCAACTCGCGCCCCTCGCCGAGACGAGATGCGCCGAGGGAGAGAAGCGCGCCTGCCTGGTCACGGCGATGTTGCAGTTCCGTGGCAGCGGCGTTCCGAAAGACGAACCGCGTGCGCTATCGTCCTTGGAACAACTCTGTGACGGAGGGCTCCTCGACAGCTGCACGCAGTGGGCGGTCATCCTGGCGTCGCGGCCAAAGCCCGACATCGCGAAGGCGCGCCAGCTGCTCACGAAGAGCTGCGACGGTGGTTTGCCGCAAGCATGCGAGATGGTGAAGTCGCTGCCAAAATGAGCGTCTCGTTCGCACTCGGATTCGTCCGCCCGTAGATTGATGTTGGCGTTCTGAACCATAATTTACGGGCGTAAGGAGTGCGGATGATGAATCGTCTGCGGCTGCTCGTGGCGGCCGCGCTGTTGATGGCAATAGGAAGTGTCAAGGCGAGTGCTCAAACGGTAATGGTCCGGCACGTGCCGGGCGGAGACACTGTTGAAGTTTTCCTGAACGCGACGAAGGTGGCCAACGCCGTGGTCGACGCGAGCGGCAGCGACATCAGGTTGCCGCTGAATCTTCGCGAGAACAACGCAGGCAAAACCGAAATCGATGCGAACGTCTTCGTCGACGCCTGCGACAAGATCCGCAAAGTGATCGTTGTCGAGCGCGGCCAGCCGGCCGCGACTCAGGAGCCCGGCTGCGAACGGCGCGAGATTCTGGGCCTCTATCTCGTCCGCCGCGACAACACGCTTGTTGTCGATCTCGGCGGGGCGAATCCCACGATGATGCTGATCAAGGGATCGTACGACCCAAACCGTGCGAAGAGCTGGAGCGCTTCGCCGACCGGGCTGGTCCTTTTTGGCGGCGTCGGCCGCGCCGACCTGCGCGATGCCGTGCTGATTTCATGCGGCAACGCGCCAACATGCAGCGGTCACGACGCCGGATTCAGCTACACCGCTGGATTCGACCTGTGGCTCAAGCCCTGGATCGCAGGGACCGCGAGCTACTTCAGGCCACCAAAGGTGACGGCAAGTGGCAGCGGCAGCAATTATTCATTCGACAGCACGCTCGAACCGAATGTCCTGATCTTCGGCGGCCGCGTCGGCATTCCAATCGGTCCGGCACGAATTTCAGGACTCATCGGGACGACCTTTCAGGATGCGACCCTCACGACGCATGAAACGATCAACAGCGCGTCGCAGAATTTTCTCGTCGAGACGCGAGGGTGGGGATGGATCTGGGGTCCCGGCCTCGAGATCTGGACCTCGTCCTGGCTGGCGATCTACGGCGAAGCCGCCTTTGGCAAACTCAAAGGAACGCCGACGACAGGAGGCGAGGTGATATTTGACGATCGGCTGCGTCACTTCACCGTCGGCGGACGCGTGAAGATTGGAAAACGGTGAAACTGGGTGCCAAGGGTGCCAAGGGTGCCAAGGGGGCCAGGGGTGCCAAGAGCCTACTGCGCCGCTGATGTTTGGACGTCGGTCAATTCGATGTCGAAGACGAGGGTTGCGTCTGGCGGAATCGGACCGTATCGAACTGGCCCATACCCGAGCGATGGCGGGATGACCAGGCGTCGCAGGCCCCCGACTTTCATCCCGCTGATCCCTTGGTCCCAACCCTGAATCACCTGTCCTCCACCAAGTGTGAACGCAAAGGGGTCGCCACCGATAGACGTGTCGAACTGCAGTCCCTTGCCATCCAGCTTCGCGGCGTCGTACAACCAGCCGGTGTAAATCACCGTCACGACCGCACCAGCGGTCGCTTCGGTTCCGGAGCCGACGCGCACGTCGGTCTGCTTGTATGGTGCCGTGGAGGGAGCGGTCGGAGAGTCTCCGCAGGCCGCGGCCGCGGCCGCGAGTATCGCGGTTACGAACACGAGGGTGATCCGTCGAAGAGTCATATGTATTGACTAGATCATAGATCGAGGCTCAGGTCAGGTCACGCGACCCGCGATCCTCGCCCGGTGCATCCACGATCTGCTTCAACTCCCCGTAATCGAGCCACACGACATCACAGGCGACGCAGCGATCCAGAACGACGTTCCCTGGGCCGTAGTACCAGTCGGTGGTCATCTGTGTGCCGCATTTTGGACAGTTGATTCGCCGGCGCAGCTCCGCCGCGGACGTGTGCACTGGCGGTACCGATTGACCCTGCGCCCACGCCCGGCGCCGACGCACGACTTCCGCGAAGTCACGCCGGGCAAGCAGCAGCCCGCGGCAGCTCTCGCAATAATCGACCTGAAATTCGTCGAGCATGCCGCGCACGAACGCTGTCTTGCAGCACGAACAACGAACGTTCGCATCGCCTGGGCCGAGGATCCGGATGCCGTCGCGGCTGATCGCTTCAGGAAAAGAAGTCGTTCCGCAATGCGCGCACACGTAGTAGCCGCGAGGGTTGAGCGCCATCGCGGCGCCACAATTGACGCAGTTCACAAAGGAATCTTCGCATGAGGTTGCCCTTCATGCGAATCTCTGGTCGTCCGCCGACGGACCATACACCGCCGGGACTGGCACATCGTTCAGGCGAAGATAGACCGTCAACTGGCCTCGATGATGGGCGAGGTGATTAATCGAATCGCGCATCATCACATGCCGCGGCTGCTCGATCACTGTCTTGCCCGATACCAGGAGACGCCACGGCTTCAGCAGATGGTCGTCGTTGGTCTTCTGTAGCGCGGCACGCGCTGCCGCCACACCATCGTCCACCGTCTTGAGCAGGTCCGCTGTCGCTGTGAAGTTCGTCTGAAACGATCCGGATGATCCCCCCGGCGGGTTCAGATCGAATTCGTTCTTGTCGACCATCATTGCCAGCCACGACGGCATGCCAGCGACGAGTGCGGCGAGCCGGCCGAGCGGCATCGACTTCTTGTGTGGCTGCCAGTCGTTGCGTCCTTCGGGAATGCGTTCGAGGACTCGCCTGGTCAGCGGCCCCTCGCGATCCAGTTCGCCGAGAAAGAGTTCCGTCAACTTCATTGATAATCTCCACTACGCAGGGCCCAAAGACCCCGCGCTATACGCGCGCCTTGGCCTTCATCTTCGCCATCTCGGCGCCAAGCGCCTGCAGATCCTCGCGGCTGAAGATGCCACGCGCCTTCCGGAACATGTCACCCTCTTCTTCCTCGATGTGATGTTCGAGGCTTTCTTTCAGCACCTTGAACTTCGCGCCCCACCGTTCATCCTCTGCGGTGAGCGTGTGAAGTTCCTGCACCAGAACATCGGCAACGTGATGCTCTTGATAACCTTCGAGCACAATGTCGCGAGCTTCGGGGTGTGCTTTCAGCGCGGGATAGAGGATCTTCTCCTCGACCAGCTCGTGCAGGTTCAATTCTGCGGTCAGGGTGTTGAGCAGTTCGGTCCGTCCCTTGATCGCCCGCGCGGTCGTTTCCTCTCCCTGCTTCAGCATTTTCTCGAAACGACGGTGGTCGGCCTCGAGAAGCGTAATTGCATCCTGAGCGGCGGCGGACCACGGAAGATGTGTCGTCACGGCAGCAACGGCACCTGCGACCGCGCCGCGGACGGTGGTGGTGGCACTCCTCAGTGCTGACGGCTTCTTAGGAATGGTCCGGCGGCTGGAGCGTGAGGCAGCGGCGCGCGCGGCAGTCTTCCGCTTCGCGCTTTTCGTTTTGAGTGTTGGACGTTTTCGCGCGACCCGCGATTTTTGTGTCGATTTTTTGCGAGTGACCCCTTTTGCGCCTCTGGTCGATTTGCGTTTCGCCACGCCTGCCTCCATGCTTGAGAATCGCGAATCACTAATCATGGATCGACGAATCCCTGATCGTTGAATCGGTGCGCCGATTCGACGATTCAGGGATTCGCGATGAGCGATTGACGATTCCGAAGCTGCCCGGAATCCAATCGTGGCACAGAAAGGCGATTACCGGCGAACGTCGGTCGTGTGCGAGGCGCCTGCACCAACCGCGTGCTGCCCCTCAGCAAACTCTTCAATCATCTTCCTGTTGAACGCCGGAATATCGTCGGGCTTTCTCGACGTGACGAGTCCGTTATCGACAACGCACTCTGAGTCGATCCACTGGGCGCCGGCATTTCGCAAGTCGTTGGCGAGAGACGGCCACGACGTCATGCGTCTCCCCCTGACTGCGCCCGCTTCAATCAGGGTCCACGGGGCGTGACAAATCGCCGCAATGGGCTTTCCTGCCTCGACGAACGACCTCACGAAGCGGACCGCTGTCGGATTGATTCGAAGCTTATCCGGGTTCATCACACCGCCGGGCAGCAGCAAAGCGTCATAGTCGTCGGCATCCGCTCCTTCCAGGTGACGATCGACCGACACCCCCTGTCCCCAGTCGTCATGTTGCCACGCCTTAACCCTGAAGTTCTGCGGCGACACGATATCCACCTTAGCGCCGGCGTCTTCGAGCGCTTTCTTGGGCTCCAGCAGTTCACTTTGTTCGAACCCGTTCTCGACAAGTGCAGCGATGCGCTTATTGCGCAGTTGATCTGCCATCCGAACACCTCCTTTGGTTCACGAAGAAAAGTTGCAAGCGAAGGACCATTCTCCAAAAGGGAAAAGGCATAAGGCAAAAGGGAAAAGAGAAAAGCAAAAAGTGGACACCTCGGCAGCACGGTCGATGGCCGCATGAATTGATCATGTACGCGCTAAAATCGCGCGCCATGTGCACCAAAACACTGTTCGCTTCTGTCTTCCTCGTCGCCAGCACTTACCCCACGGTTGCCGCTCAAACATCAGGTGAACGCTCCGGGAACCAGTCTTCTCCTCCTCAAACGATCGACGCCCGCACCACCGGCTTTCAGAAACTTGATGGTTACATGCCGCTGTACTGGGATCAGAGGACGGGATCCCTGTGGATGGAGATCAACAGGTTCGATACCGAGATGCTTTATTCGACCGGCCTGACCGCCGGTCTCGGCTCGAACGACATTGGTCTCGATCGCGGGCAGTCAGGGCAGGGGCGCGTGGTGAAGTTTCAGCGCGTCGGGCCGCGCGTGTTGATGGTGCAACCGAACTACACGTTCCGAGCCAACACCACGAATCCTGATGAGCGGCGAGCGGTCGAAGACGCGTTTGCGAAATCGATCCTGTGGGGCTTCACCGTGGGCGCCGAGACAGAGGGCCGCGTGCTCGTGGATGCGACAGATTTCTTCGTGCGTGATGCCCACAACGTCATTCCCCGCCTTCGACCGGGAACGTTTCGCGTCGACCGCACGCGGAGCGCCATCGACATGCCCGGCACGAAAGCGTTTCCGAAGAACACGGAGGTCGACGTCATCCTCACCTTCGCAAACGACGGCGCAGGCGGTGGCCGAGGTGGTGGGGGCGGACCGGCGCAGGGGCCGCCTTCGGTGGGCAGTCCAATTCCCGGAGGCGGCGGCTTTGCTGGCGGCATGTTCTCAGGCACCGTTGCCAGCGTGACGCCGACACCGGACGCGGTGACGCTGCGCGAACATTACACGTTTGCCGAATTGCCCGACGGCAACTACAAACCACGCATCGCCGATCCTCGCGGCGGCTTTTTTGGAATTCAGTACGTCGACTACGCCGCCCCGTTAGGTACGCCGATGGTTCAGTACTACATCCAGCGCCACAGGCTCGAGAAGGTGGATTCCTCGGCCGGGGTGAGTGACGTGAAGAAGCCGATCATCTATTACGTCGATCGCGGCACACCGGAGCCGATTCGCTCCGCGCTGCTCGACGGCGCGCGCTGGTGGGATGAGGCATTCACTGCCGCCGGTTACCGCAACGCATTCCGGGTCGAGCTGCTGCCGGAAGGGGCCGATCCAATGGACATCCGTTACAACATGATCAACTGGGTGCATCGCTCGACGCGCGGCTGGAGCTCCGGCGCGACGATCTCGGATCCTCGCACCGGTGAAATCATCAAAGCGACGGTCACGCTCGGGTCGTTACGCGATCGGCAGGACTATCTGATCGCTGAAAGTCTGCTCGCGCCGTACCAGACCGGCACGGAAACTCCCGCCGTTCTTCGCGACACGGCCATCGCCCGCATCCGCCAGCTCGCCGCGCATGAAGTCGGCCACACGCTCGGCCTCGGGCACGAGTACTACAACAGCTCGAAGGGTCGGATCTCGGTCATGGACTACCCGCACCCGCTCGAGAAGCTCGATCCCGACGGCACGATCGATTTATCGACCGCGTACGCGGTCGGCATCGGCGAATGGGACAAGGTTGCGATTGCCTATGGCTACCAGGATTTTCCGAAAGGCACCGACGAGCGTGCGGCGTTGAAAAAGATCCTCGACGATGCGTGGGACCAGGATTTGCGCTACATGACCAATCAGGACACTGATTCGAGCCCGCGCTCGGATCAATGGAACAACGGCACCGACATGGCGGCGGAGTTGAATCGGATCATGAAAGTGCGTCGTGCGGCGCTCGATCGATTCGACGAGACGGTCATTCGGAAAGACCAGCCAATGGCCACGATGGAAGAGGCGCTGGTGCCGCTGTACATGTATCATCGCTACGCGGTCGAAGCGGCAGCATCGGCGGTTGCCGGTCAGGACTACATCTATGCGTTCCGTGGTGACGGACGCACCCCGACAAAGTGGGTCCCGGCAGCCGATCAACGTGCGGCGATTGCAGCGCTCTCCGCGACGCTGAAACCATCTGAGCTGGCGTTGCCGAAGCCGGCGCTCGACAAGATCCCTCCACGGCCCTCAGGATGGGGACTGCATCGCGAACTCTTCGCCCGCTACACCGGCGATACGTTCGACCCGATCAGTCCCGCGTCGATTGCTGCCGACGTCACGATTGGCTTCACACTGCAACCGGATCGGGCGGCACGAATGGTCGCGCAACACGCGATCGATCCGTCACTGCCAGGCCTCAGCGAAGTCGTCGACGCGCTGCGAACCGCGACGTTCCAGGCAACGACGTCGAATCCCTATGAAGAGGAGATCCGCCGCGCAACCGCCCGTGCCCTGGTCGAGCGCCTCATGTGGCTGGCCGGCGGCGCGCCGATGCCGCAGGTCCGAGCGGAAGCGTCCGAGGCGTTACGACAGATCCAGATGGGAGAGCATGGGCTGAACGGCAAAGGCGATGGCCCGGCGCAGCGGCTGCTCGCGGCGGACATCAAGCGATTTCTCGAGCGTCCGATCGAACCACTTCGCCCGCCGACAACCTACGATGCGCCGCCAGGTGCGCCGATCGGCGACGCTGGGAGCGACTGGTTAGGGTCCGTGCCCTGGTGCATTTGGGATGGGCACGTGATTCGTTAGTGGGTGCCGGAATCCGGTGTCCGGTGTCCGGGATCCGTGTCGATCTTGGCCGGACACCATGGGTTGGATGAACCTTCGGATCCCCGACTACGGATCCCGGATCCCGGCAAGGTTCATTCACGAGTCCGTGTCGATCCTAGCCGGGCGTCGGGCGCGGATGCGGAATCGGATCCCGGATCCCGGAGAACGGATCCCGCCAAGCTTCATTCACGAGTAATATGCACGCATGCGCAACCGAATTCCCGCGATAGCCCTGCTTGCGGCGCTCCCACTCTCGGCTCTGATCACCGGCCAGGACGATGGCGGACGGAAAGTGTTCGAGAGCCGTTGCGCCAGATGTCATGGCGCTGACGGCAATGGCGGCGAAATGGGACCCCCGATTGTCACACGCATCCCCGCGCGCGACGACGAGCAGCTCGCGGCGTTCATTCACGAGGGGTCGCCGTCGCGGGGGATGCCGCCGAGCGATGTCAGCGGCAACGAGCTGCGCGATTTGATCAAATTTCTGCGCTCTATTGAAAAGCATCCGGAAGCGAAGCCGATCGTACGAACGAAAGTGCAGACCGTCGCCGGCGCGACCCTCGAGGGTCAGGTACTCGCCGACGGATTTGACGATCTTCAATTACTCACCGACGACAAACGCGTTCGCCTCCTGCGGCGTGTCGGCGATCGAGTGCGGGAAGTGACCTCGGATGCCGATTGGCCGACCTACAACGGCGATCCGAGGGGAAATCGCTACACGACGCTGACGCAAATCAACAAGAGCACGGTCCAGCGGCTCGCTCCGAAATGGGTATTCGCGTTTCCCGGTGCCGGCTCGCTCCAGGGGACTCCCGTGGTTGTGTCCGGGATCATGTATGTCACCAATCCGAATGAGTGCATCGCGCTCGACGCCGGCACAGGCCGCATGATCTGGCAGTTCAAGCGGCCGCGGACGATTGGTATTACGGCGGGCAGCGCGAACCGCGGCGTCGCCGTCGCCGCCGATCGCGTGTTCATAGAAACCGACAACGCGCACATCCTCGCGCTCAACCGATTCACCGGCGAGATCATGTGGGAAACGCCCCTCGATGATTGGCGGAAGAACTACGCGGCGTCGTCTGCACCGCTCCCTGCGGGCAACCTGATCATCTCTGGCGTGACGGGCGGCGAGCATGGCGCGAATGGATTCGTCGCGGCTCATGATCAGGAGACCGGCAAGGAAGTGTGGAGGTTCTGGACGGTGCCGAAAGCCGGAGAGCCGGGATCAGAAACCTGGCAGGGAAAGGACATCGATCACGGTGGCGCGCCCACGTGGTTCACTGGCAGCTACGATCCGGAGCTCGACATCGTGTATTGGCCGACGGGCAACCCGGCGAAGGAGTACAACGGCGATCACCGCAAGGGAGACAACCTGTACTCCGACAGCATCCTCGCGCTCGATCGCAAGACAGGACAGTTGAAGTGGCACTACCAGTTCACGCCGCACGATCTCTGGGACTGGGATGCGACCGAAACATCGGTTCTCGTTGACGCCGATTGGCAGGGACAGCCGCGGAAGCTGATGCTTCACGCCAATCGCAACGGATTCTTCTACGTCTTCGATCGACGGGATGGCACGCTGCTCCTGTCGAAACAGTTCATCAAGATGCTGACGTGGGCCAGCGGCATTGGCAAAGACGGGCGGCCCATCAAGATGGAAGGACAGGAGCCGTCGTCCAATGGAACCAAGGTCTGCCCGTCGCAGGATGGCGCGACAAACTGGTACTCACCTTCCTACAATCCGGTCACCCGCCTCTATTACATTCAGACGTTCGAGAAGTGCAGCATCTACACGAAACGCGATCAGGGGGATTGGGAAAGCGGGAAGACGTATCTCGGCGGAACCCAGCGCACCGCGACCGATCCAACGCCGCAACGGATCCTCCGAGCACTCGACATCCGCACGGGGGCGGTCGTCTGGGAACTGCCGCAGCGTGGGCCGGCCTTTTCCTGGGGCGGCACGCTCGCCACCTCGACCGGCCTCGTCATATTCGGCGAGGATGGCGGCGCGCTGATGGCTGCCGATGCAGTGACGGGCAAGCCGCTCTGGAGTTTTCCAACGAATCAGACCTGGAAGGCGTCTCCGATGACCTATATGTTCGATGGCAAGCAGTACATCGCGGTCGCCGCCGGGGGGAACATCATTGCGTTTGGCATCCAGTAGACACAGGGGACCAAGGGTGCCAAGGGTGCCAAGGGTGCCAAGAGTGCCAGGGGTGCCAAGAGTCGCCAAGGGTGCCAGGGGTGCCAAGGGTGCTAGCGACGTCGGGATTGCGACTCGACGACCAATGCCAGGATCCGATCTAGTTTGCGTTCGAGGCGAGCAATACCGGCGGCTAATGGCTGAATGGCCTTGTCGAGCCTTTCGTACGCGAAGTCGGTATACGCGCGTTGCTCGACGAACTGTTGCGTGATTGCAGCGAAAGACTCATCGAGCTGTTGGTCCGCCTGCTCGAACCGCGCGATCATCTCTGCTCTCAGTTGCTCGACGCTCCAGCTGTCCACGGTGCGGTGTTCGTAGTGCGGGAGTCGTGCCCTCCGGGATTGACGCGAAACGCGCCGAAGTTGGTCAGAGCACCGAGCCGATGACTCACAATTCGCCATGCGCCCTATTCGATCACGACGACGTTTTTGCCACCTCTCCATCTTGCGTTGCTGACCGAGACGATGGCATCGTCGTCGCGCGCAAGCAAGGAGGAAGTCATGGCGTCATCACGCAACGGTGCAACTCGGCCGACAACGTCCGGCGCAACGAGTCTCGCCGGGCTACGCTGGAGAGCCGGCGTCGTGAACATCAAGAACGTGCATCGTTTCTGGCGTTCTGCGCGATCACATTGAAAAAGATGCAGTCTACCGGCTGGATTCCGTCGATCTCCGGATGATGACGGAAATTCTGTCCGAGCGAAACTGGTAAACGAAAGGCGTCGTCACCGTCGCATGCGAGTCACACTCTGGTTCGTCCTCCTCGTCATCGTTGTCGCTGCCGGCGTTGCGTACGGGGCGGTCCGCCGGGAGCGGTGGTATCGCAACGCGCCGGAAGGACGAAGACAAGCGCTGCTCGAGGAACTGCAGCCGGTCGCGCTTACCAATTGCGAGCTCAAACGATTCGGCGAACCGAACGACGGCGGATACCTGTTGTGCGCGAACCTTCTAAACGACGTGCACTCTGCTTACTCCTACGGCATCTCGGGATATGACGGCTGGGGCTGCCAGATCTCGCGTCAGCTGAAGGTCACGGTTCATGAATACGACTGCTTCAATTTGCAGGAACCCGTGTGTGAGGGCGGGGCGCTCGTTTTTCATCCGGAGTGTGTGGCAGGCGATCGATCCAAGGATTCCGACGGCCGTCTGTTTGATACACCTGGATCACAGATCGCGCGAAACGGCGACGCCGGCCGTCACCTCGTCGTCAAAATGGATGTCGAAGGAGCGGAGTGGGCCACGTTCCTGAACATGCCTGAGTCGACACTCGATCAGATTGATCAGCTTGCCGTCGAGTTTCACGGCTCGAACGGGTCGGAGTTCAAGCAGGTGATCGAGAAACTCAAACAGAAGTTCTACATCGTCAACCTGCACTTCAATAACTACAGCTGCGCCCGCAGCAACTGGCCGTTCCCGGCCTGGGCCTACGAGGTGCTGTTCGTCAGCAAGCGTGTCGGCATTCTCGATCGCAGCAAGCGGGCGCAGTTCAGTCCGCTCAATACGCCGAACAAGCCCGAAGCATACGATTGCCAATCGATTACTTGGGTTCCTTTGCTCCGGACGCTGACTCATTAGCTCGGGTTTATCGACGCGATTCCGTCACGATAATCGTGTATCAACCATGCGCAGTTTTTGCGCGATGCAGACAAAAACTGTACGGCCACAATGGACAATTCCCCGGTTTTAGGCTCATTGGCGGTGGCATTCCGCTTGCTCCATATCAGAGCAGGAATTGGCTATGACGAATGAACAGACTCGGCCGGACACACTCCGATATCTCGACGCGGATCAGGTCAAGCATCCGTCGGGAACACTTGCGGGAGTGACAGTTTGTAGCCAGGATGATCAGGCGCTCGGCGCCATTTCCGGTGTGCTCGTTGAGCCGGCCAGCCGCCGCGTTCGATATTTCGTGGTCGAGCGCAGGGTGGCGTTGTTACCGCGCCGTTACGTGCTTGCGGCCGACACGCCGGCCGTCCTCGAGGCGAGCGATCAGAAGCTTCGAATCATCTCCAACATCGACGATCTTGAAAGGTTTGATGCGCGTCAGGTGGAGCGCTTCTCGGAGGAAGACGCCATCACCGCGATGTTCGCTCATCCCGCCGCCTGATTCCGCGCCGGCGCGAAGCTATTCAGCGCCTCCTGCTCGTTTTCAAACGACTCGAAAATCTTCAGCAGCCCGCTGATGCGCATGACGCGCTGGCTTCGCGGTGAGAGGCGCAGCAGCTTCACATCGCCACCCTTGCGCCGCACGCTGACGTACTTCGCGGCGATGACACCCACACCAAAGCTGTCAATATAGGTAACGCCGCGGAGATCGAGCAGGAACTTGAGATTGGCCTCGTCAACGAGGTCATTCATGCGGGCACGCAGCTCCGCCGCACCATCGCCAAGGATAATGCGACCCGACACTTGAAGGATCGTGACATCTCCGATCCGGCGTTCGGTGATTCTCGTCGGCATAGAAACATCTCTGAAACGCCGACTGACTGCGGCGGGCCAAGCCCAGCGAATTATACTCCTTCGCTAAGCTACGGCGGACACGGCAGTTTCGCTGGGGCCAGCGGAGGGACCTAACAATCAGCAAACCTTCTGGCCCTGAACTCCGTCTCAGGTTAAAGTCGACAAACTCGGAGCATCCATGTCCATTCTGAAGAAGCTGTTTACCCGCAATACCCAGCCGCGTCCACGAGTCCGAATCTGCGTTGAGTGCGGGATGCCCATAGCTGAACACAAGGAATGGTGCAGCATCCTGCGCACGCAACGCGAGATGGACGCCCGCGCGCAGTCAGCGACCGAAGAGGCCTGATCTCGGTTCCCGGGTGCCCGCTTTCGCTTTTCAAGTTCGGCGCCGCTCGCGCTTCATGCTCCGCCGTAAGGCTCGCCAACGCCGAAGGCGGAGGCGGCTCGACTGTGCGACAATGCTCCAGACATCTGCGAGCAGGAGGCGTTATGAACCAGCCTCAGCAATGCGCTCACCCGGGTTGTTTATGTACCGTCCAGCCAAACGGGGAGTTCGGTAAGTACTGCTCCGAGCACTGCAAGGAAGCCAAGAACATGACGGAACTGCGCTGCGGTTGCCGTCATCCGGGTTGCAGCTGACGCGCTCACGAGCGGCTGTTGAATGCCGTCGTCGACGCGATGTCGTGGCGGTAGCTGTCAATCTCCGCTGCGATTCGGTCCGGCTGCCACCTCAGTTCCGCGCCCATGACTTCGGCCACTCGCGGTACGGCGCTCCACCCCTGGTCTGCCGACGCGCCGAGTCGCGTGCGGCGCCTGATAAAGTCCGAGACGCGCCGGCAGTGTTCCGATCGAACCGCGAAAACGACCTCGGCGCCAATGTCAGGGTATTGGGGCGCGAGCGGCCGGTCGAGACCATTCCCTGAGCGCGCCAGCGCCATTACCTCCGGCGCGCGCGCGCCGTAAAGCGCGTTGACGAATGGCGGGATGTCCTGCACGCCCTTCCCATGCCATGCACCTGGCAACGGCTTCTCCGACGTTTCGCACGGACCAACCGTCTTCAGCTTTCGGCTTACTGCATCGACCGCTTCCTCCGCGATCGCCCGATATCCGGTGATCTTTCCCCCCAGGATCGAGATGATGCCGGGCGCTGGCAGGTCATCGACGATCTTGTGCATTCGCGATACCGCGGATGGCCGTCCGCGTTCTCTGACCAGCGCACGAACGCCGGCCGTTGTGTAGCGCACATCTTCGAGGCGCAATCCGGGGAACATCGGACGGACCGACGCGAGCAAGTAGTCGACATCGCCGCGCGTGGCGTGCGCGTCAGCAGGATCTCCTGCGTAGTCAGTGTCCGTTGTTCCAATCCATGTCTGTCCCGATCGTGGGATTGCAAACATCAGCCGGCGGTCGACAGCGGAGAACACGACGAGCGCACGATCCGTCACCGGAGGGACCACGATGTGGATTCCTTTCGTGGTCCGAATTCGTCCTGGAGGCGTGCCCGTTTGCGCACCCGCAACCTGTTCCCACCATGCGCCCGCGGCATTGACGACGACCCGCGCGGTCAATTCAGCTTCATCCCCATCGATGGTGTCGCGGACGCGCACACGTTGTGTGACACCGTCGGAAGCCACCGGCGGCACGACTTCACAGTAATTGAGAATCGCTGCCCCATGAATTTCCGCGTCGAGCGCGTTCTCGAGTGCAAGGCGTTCCGGCAGGTCGACCCGCGCATCGAAATAGGCAGCCGCCCCTCGAACGTCTTCGCGGTGGAGACTGCGATCCGCGCTTCTCGCTGCGGCCGCAGCCAGAAAACGGTGGCGAGGGAGTGACGCGTCTGGATTCAGCGCGTCATACAACATCAGCCCGAGGCGAAGCTTCAATGCGGACACGGGCATCCCCGACATGAAAGGAATCAGGAACTCCAGCGGCTCGACCAGGTGCGGCGCGATCCGTAACAGGGTTTCCCGCTCTCTAAGATCCATGCGAACCAGCCGGAAGTCGAGCCGCTCCAGGTAGCGCAGGCCGCCGTGCACGATGCGAGTCGATGCCGCCGTTGTCCCGCTGCCGAAGTCGCGCCGCTCGAACAAGCCAACCCGCAGGCCACGCATCGCGGCGTCGCGCGCAACCCCGCATCCGATAATCCCGCCGCCGATCACGACGACGTCAAACTTTTCTCCGCGCACTGATGCCAACCGAGACATTAAGAGAATTGTAAGGTGTGCTAACGTTTCGCTGCTCGCTGCTCGCTGCTCGCTGCTCGCTGCTCGCGGCCATTCCGCGGCAGTGGCGGGCGAACTAAGGAAAGCGAGAAGCCAGGAGCGAGAAGCGAGAAGCGAGAAGGTATCGGAGGCATCAGTGCGAAGCTACGTCGGAGCAATTGATCAGGGGACGACGAGCACGCGGTTCATGGTGTTCGACCGCGGTGGACGCGAGATTGCTCGACACCAGGTCGAGCACGATCAGATTCTTCCCAGGCCCGGCTGGGTTGAGCATGATCCGCTCCAGATCGTCGCGCGGATGAACGAGTCGATTGCCAGCGCCCTCAGCGCCGGAAAGCTGACGGCCAATGATCTGGCGGCGATTGGTGTCACAAACCAGCGCGAGACGACCGTCGTCTGGAACCCAAAAACCGGACGACCTTGGTACAACGCGATCGTCTGGCAGGACACCCGCACCGACGGCATCATCAACAGCCTGAATACTGAGTCGGCCAACGTCATCCGATCGAAGACCGGCCTACCTCCGGCGACGTACTTTTCTGGCGCAAAGATTCAATGGATTCTGGACAACGTTGACGGCGTTCGTGCCGCGGCGGCCCGCGGTGAAGCCGTATTCGGCAACATCGACACCTGGGTGATCTGGAATCTCACTGGCGGACGCGACGGTGGGTCGTTCGTGACCGATGTCACGAACGCGAGCCGGACAATGTTGATGAACCTGCGGACGCTGGCGTGGGACGACGAACTGTTGTCCATCTTCACCATCCCGCACGCGATGCTCCCTTCGATCCGTTCATCGTCCGATCGATCGTCTTACGGGGTGACGCGCCGCAGCGGACCGATTGGCGGGGAGGTGCCGGTCAGCGGCGATCTCGGCGATCAACAGGCTGCCACGGTTGGCCAGGTGTGTGTCGCGCCTGGTGAGGCGAAGAACACCTATGGCACCGGGAATTTCATGCTGCTCAACACGGGACGCGACATTGTTCCGTCGAAGGCAGGGCTACTCACGACGGTGTGTTATCGCATAGGCGATGCGGCCCCGATCTATGCGCTCGAAGGATCGATCGCGGTCACGGGTTCGGCGGTGCAGTGGCTGCGCGATCAGCTCGGCATCATCGGTTCGGCGGCCGACATTGAAGCGCTCGCGACATCGGTGCCGGATAATGGCGGAACGTACTTCGTGCCGGCCTTCTCGGGTCTCTTCGCGCCCTACTGGCGGTCGGATGCGCGTGGCGTCATCGTCGGACTCTCCCGGTTCAACACCAAGGCGCACCTGGCGCGCGCGACGCTTGAAGCGATTTGTTTTCAGACCCGCGCCGTGCTCGATGCGATGGTCAAAGATTCCGGCGTCGAGCTCGAAATCCTGAAAGTGGACGGTGGTGCGACCATAAACAATGCGCTGATGCAGATGCAGGCTGACATACTCGGTGTGCCCGTCGTCCGCCCCGTCGTCGCAGAGACGACAGCTCTCGGAGCAGCGTATGCGGCCGGATTGGCGACCGGGTTCTGGAAAGATCTGGATGATCTTCGGCAGAACTGGAAGATGGATCGCCGATGGGAGCCCCATTGGACC
Organism: Acidobacteriota bacterium; assembly: GCA_046734955.1. Taxonomy (GTDB): domain Bacteria; phylum Acidobacteriota; class Vicinamibacteria; order Vicinamibacterales; family 2-12-FULL-66-21; genus JALZOC01. Next base: position 70,855 of record JBKPSH010000004.1, on the reverse strand, counting down.
GACGACCAGCGCGACGCTGCGTACTTCGGCTGGGAGAAAGCGGTGCAGAGAACCCTCAATTGGATCTAATCGCTCTTCGCTGCTCGCTGCTCGCTGCTGGGCTGTCGGGATCCGGGACCCGTGATCCGGGACTCCGGGGAGCGCGCGAGCCACCACACAAATGCAATCAACAACACCGCTGGAATAATCGCGCCCCACACGCCACTAATCCCGACGTAGTGAAGCGCACCTGGACCGACGCGCGAGACGAGCGTCAGCAGGACGACTGCCCACATGAACGCGCTGATCAGATTCAACGTTGTGAAACGTACCGGCGATATGTTTCCGTAAGCACAGGCAGCCGTGATCGCGATCCGCAGGCCGGGGGCGAAGCGGATTGCCAGGATCATCAACGATTGATGGCGCTGGACGCGCGAGACGATCGAGGCGTGACGTGCCGCGACGGCGCGAGAGCGTTTGAGCCACCCGGCAATCCGTCCGCGCAGGGCGTAGAAGACAAGCTGGTCTCCTGCGGCAGCGCCGAGCGCACCGAAGGTCATGACCGCCAGCCAATCGAGCTTTCCGGCAGCAACGAGCACCGCCGAGGTGACGAACACGATTTCCCCTTCAACAATCGCCGCGACAAAAACAGCGGCGTAAGCAAGGGGCCCAGCGAAACTCACGTCGCCACGGCCTCGCGCACCACGGTTGCGATCCGATCGATGTGATCCGGCTTGAGCGACGAGTACACGGGAAGCTGGATCGCCTCCGCGGCGCGCTCTGCACCTGGTGTCGGCGCATGGTGGTTGCCGAAAAGCGGCAGTCGCGTGCAGACATCGACGTGCAGGCTCTCGACATCAATGCCGCGGCGCAGGCAGCCACGGACGACGCGGTCCCGGCGTTGGGCGTAGATCGCGTACTGGTAAAACACGTGCCGCGCGCTCGGTGGAACCTCCGGCGTTTCGACTTCAGTGTTCGCGAGGGCATGGTTGAGATCCCTGGCGTGTTGAATAGTCGCGTCAGTCCACTCATCGAGATGTGCGAGTCCTTCGAGGCCGATCGCCGCCTGGACGTTGCTGTAGCGCTCGCGGTAATTGTCGGGAAGCGGATCAAGCGGACGGATCTTTTCCCACAGGTAGACGTCTGGTGTGGCATTGACCCAGGATGCGGCCCACATGACAGGAAAGAGGGATGCGCTGAAAACCCGTGGTCGAATGGCAATGCGCTGGACCCGCCCGAGCTGCAGGCGCCGCAGAACGTCGGCCTCGCGCGGCGGACGTTCGGCTTGGACAGCCGCCATGAGCCGCGCAGCGACGCCGGGATTGTTCGTGAGCGCCATTCCGCCACCATATGTATTGAGCGGCTTGAGAAGCTGAAAGCTGAAAAATCCGGCGTCGCCCAGTGCGCCGACTGGGCGGCCCCGCCACTCCGCGCCAAGGGCGTGCGCGCAGTCTTCAATCACCGCGAGCCCGTGTACGCGTGCGATGCTGACGATGCGCTCCATGTCGCAGGGCAGACCATACAAATGAGTGGGAACGACGGCGCTTGTTCGCGACGTGATCGCACGTTCGAACGCGCACGGATCGAGCGTGAACAAACGAGGATCGACGTCGACGAAAACTGGTTTGAGACCGGCGACGCGCGCGAGCTCCGGAATCACCCAGAACGTGAGCGCCGGCAAGATGATTTCTGATCCTTTTGGCAGCTGCAGCGCTTGAAGCAGGTAATAGAAGGCCATCCTGCCGTAGGAAGTCGCGACGGCATACTTCGCTCCCATCCTGGTGGCGAAGGCCTTTTCGAACCGGGCGATGTGCGGCCCCTCGACGAGTTGTCCGGCGGCGCGCATGGCCGCAATCGTCTGCTCGGTATTGGGAATGACACGCGCTCCGTATCGTGGTATCGCAGTCAACACGTCACCGCCTTTGCCATGGTCGCGCGCTCGTTTCGTTCGTGGCGCGCGAATACTCCCGGATCGAATCGTTCGGCGGCGCGCAGTCCACGCCCGCGCAAACGGAGAAAGTTGGCGAGATACGAAGGGCGCACGTAGAACCGCGTATACGCCGCGCCCAGCAGAAACCGCAGCTCGTCGGCCGACAAGGATGGATGTGTGAACGTGGGCGTAAAGCCGTCGAATCGCTGCCAGTCGGTCTCGTAGACACGCGCGCTGAGCTGCCGCCACATGGGCGTGCCTGGATACGGCGTCAACAGCTTGAATTGCGCCGCCGTCGATCCGAGACTGATCGCGTACTCGATGGTCGCGGCGATTGATGCCCAGTCGTCCTGAAGAAAGCCGAGCACGTAGAACGCAGCGGTGACGATGCCGAGGCGGCGGCAATCGGTGATGATGCGCTGCTGATGCGTCGACGGAATTGGGCGGCGTCCCGATCGTTTGAGAGTGTCGTCCGACGACGTCTCGACCCCGAAACTGATGGCGGAGAGCCCCGCGCGACGGAGTGTCTGCAGCAGCTCCGAGTCCAGTCGATCGAGGCGCGTCTCGCACTCGAACCGCAGAATCAACCCGCGAGCATGAATCTCGTCGCACAGCTCGAGGCATCGCTCTCGATCCTGGGAAAACAACGGATCGCGAAAGACGACATACGGCCGGCGCTTCAACGCACACAGGTACTCGAGTTCGTCGGCAATGCTGTCGACGCTGCGCGCGCGGTACGACGCAAGAATGCGATGAGGGCAATACGTGCAGAACTCGGGGCAACCACGACTGGCGAGCAGAGGAAAGGAGCCGCCAGCGGGCCGCCCGGTGAAAGGCAGATGCCAGCCGCCGGATCCGTCGCGTCCAATGAGATCCCATCGCGGAAACGGAAGCGTGGTCAGGTCGTTGAGCGGTTTGCTTTCGACGCGGCCGGCGAGTGTTTGGCCAGCCGCGAGTCTCATGATTGCCGCTTCGGGCTCGCCAAGGACGACGAAGTCGCCGCTGGCGTCGAACAGTTCGGGAAGCTTAGAGGCAGCCAGACCAACAAAGCCCACGCGCAAACCGCGTGCGCGCTGAGCATCGGCCCACGCGCATTCGCGACGGTAGTCGACGAGTGACGTGAGCACGATCGCAACATCGCCGTCCGCGTCCTCTCCTCCGGTGTAAGTAACCTGATGTCCGGCGGCAGCACACAGCGATGCGATGTAACCCATTTGAACGCTTGGAAGGGCGTGAAGGTAGCGTTTGACCGCCGAAATCACCCGCGTGACCCGTGAAAACGGCCGCAGCCGCGATCCGTACCCTCCCGCGACGGTGTCCTTGCTGACAAACCCTTCTGCCGATGTCAGATCGGCGAGAACAATCCGCATCTCGATCTCCTCATCTCGTGGGAACAGCGACCGAATCGAAGCACGCATCTCCGTGCCGCGGCCGGCCGTGCCGTTAGCAGATCAGCTGCAATTCAGAACGGTGTTGGTGTCAGGAAAAGAGGAGCGCAGGCGGACCACGCGGCGGACGTCGTCGGCAGGCAAGATTCGTGAAGGCGGCATCGGCGACGACTGGCGTCTCGAGGACAAGCACGAGATGCGCGGCCGCGGGCGCACTGCAGGCGATCAACAGACGATTCGGATCATTCAGTGTGCTGTCATCGAGGCGGACTGCCTGCACCCCTCGAATCCCTGGCTTCGAATGGTGCACGAGGCTCGTGTGTCGTGAATGGAGGCGACCGGATGCTGCGGCGAACAGGCCGCGTCCCTGGTTGATCCAGACGCGAAGGCCCGCGTGGCGTGTGGTGGCGACAAGATCCGGATCGCCATCGCGATCCACGTCGGTGACGACGAATCTGACGATCAGGTCGCCGCTGTGCCGCGAATCGGCCTGCGCGAGATCCGGGAGCAGCAACGCCGCAAGCGCACAGAGCGTCGCGAAAATCAGTCTGCGTACGACAAGGACCGGTGTGTCGATGATGCTTGTCCTTTCAAGGATCGTGCGACCTCGACCACATCGCTATGATGCAAAATCCGGACTAAGGCGAAGGAGTGTTTATGGCAGGAATGCGAAGGAAAGGAACCTCTACGCCGTCTGAAACGCCACAGCGCTCGACAAATCCGCCACGGCTTGTCTCAAGACCGCGATCTACTCTTTACGACACGACGACTCCGTCGCTGACTCGCAAAATCGTCGTCGCCCATCGTGTCGCGAAGTCCTCGTCGTGTGTCGTGAGCAGAATGGTTCGATTCTGATTGCTGAGTCGAGCAAGCAGTTCGCCGAGTTCATTGCGGCGCGACGGATCGAGCGAGGCGGTCGGCTCGTCCATCATGAGGAGAGGCGGATCAACCGCGAGCGCCCGGGCGATCGCGACGCGCTGCGCTTCACCACCTGACAGTTCTCGCGGCAGCGCTGACGCGCGGTGGTCGACCCCCAGGACCTCGAGCAGTCCCCTGGCGCGACGCTCGGCCGCGCTCGCGGGCATCCCGAGCACGTGGACTGGCGCGAGGGTGACGTTGCGAAGCGCCGACAGGTGCTCGAACAGGTGGTGGAACTGAAAAACAAGGCCCACCTGACGCCGCAACTTCTTTAATACTTCATTGGAATGTCGCTCTCCAGCACTGAGCGTCAGTTCGTCGAGGACGATCGTGCCCGCGTCGAAGCGCTCGAGACCGGCAATCGCGCGAAGAACCGTTGTTTTCCCCGATCCGGACGGCCCCATCAGCGCCACCACCCCGCCGCGCGACAGGGAAAATGTCGTGCCGGAAAGGATGGTGCGCTCTCCCCGTCTGAGTCCGAGATCACGCACTTGCAGCATGGTGGTCATACCGTTGGCGCTTTCCATTGGCGTTCCAGCCTGCGCGCGAGCGCACCGAGCGGCAGCGACATCACGAGGTAGAGTGCCGCGCATATCGTGCCAGGGATGACCCAGCTCCCAAGATTGGTCGCGAAAATTTGTGTCTGCTTGGTCAGCTCGACGACGGTCAGGACCGAGACCAGCGACGAATCTTTCAGCAAGGCGACGAAATCGTTGGTCATTGGTGCGAGCGCGATGCGGAACGCCTGTGGCCCACGCACGAGCCGCAGGACTTGCCGCTCGCTGAACCCGAGCGTTCGCGCGGCCTCGAGCTGCCCCGCCGGAACCGCTTCGAGGGCGCCGCGATAGATTTCGCTTTCATAGGCCGCGTAGTTCAGTGCAAGACCAAGGAGGGCAGCGACGAACGCTGGCAACCTCACGACGGATGCCAGACCGTAGTAAATCACAAACAGTTGCAACAGCACCGGTGTTCCGCGCATCAGCTCGACGTACCCCGTCAGTGCGAGCCGCGCGACCGTTGTCCCGTACACGCGGCCGCTTGCGATCAGCACGCCGAGCGCGACCGCCAACGCCATCGAAAGGCACGACAGGATCAGCGTCACCCCCGCCGCTGTGAGCAATGATGGAATGTAGCGAAGCACCGCCTGCCATCGACTCAGCGTCGCAACGCCGATCGGGCCATCGGAATCCGACAGTGCGACCGGTGGCACTGGTTGCCGGGCGATAAGCTTCGCATATAGGGCCGGTTGATCGTCGTTCCACACACCCCACTTCCGGAAGATGTGTTCGAGTGAGCCATCGCGCATAGCGCCGCGCAGGACTTCGTTGACGGTATCGCGCAACGATCCATTTCGGGAGGCGAGGACTGCTACGTAGTGGCTCAACGCGACGGCGTCGCGCTGAACCGTGATCCCGGACATGCTCTTTCGACGGCGCTCGGCGAGGACGTTGTCCAGAAGCACGCCATCCACTCTTCCCAGGAGCAAATCGGTGTACGGATGCACGTCATCGTCGTACGAGACCGGCTGGAGACCATAGCGCTGTTCCGCCTGCAGCAGGATTTCGTACGCAATGGTTCCGCCAAGCGTTCCGACGCGGCGTCCTTTCAAATCGGAAAGACGACGAAGCGTTGCCGCATCGCCGTCGCGCACCGCCAAGACCTCGCGGAATGCGTAGTAAGGAATCGTCGTCGCCATCGCTGCACGCCGCGCGGGCGTGTCTTCCATCCCGCTCAGACCGATATCCGCCGTGCCGCGTTCGATCGCTTGATCGATGGAACCGTACGGCACGAAAAGAAACCGTGGCGTGCGACTCATGCCCTTCGCGATCAGCTCGGCAATCTCAACGTCGAACCCGGTCACCTTGTTTGGATCCGCGGGATCGGCTTCGACGAATGGAGCACCGCCCTCGGGGTCACCAGCCCACTTCAATTCACTGGGCTGGGCGTCAAGGGAAAAGGGAAAAGGCAAAAGGCAAAAGACAAAGGCGGCAAGGACGAAACGCCGCAAGGTTACCGCTCGCAGTCCATTCACAGCAGTCCCACCAACCGCAGTGCGGCGACGAAGGCGAACGCCAGCAGCAGACCGTCGAACAAGCGCTGAGGGATGTGAGCGGTCAACCATCGGCCGATGAAGATGCCCGACAGGATCGCAGGAGTGAGGATCGCATTCAACAGGAGCGTTCTGCCGTGAATGAGTCCGAGCGCGACGCTGAAGGGAACCTTGAACGAGTTGATGATGAAAAAGAACCACGCGCTGGTGCCGACGAGCTCGAACTTGGGCAGGGCGACTGCGAGGCAGTAGATCGTGAAGATCGGTCCAGCAGCATTGGCCAGCATTGTGGCTCCGCCCGCGATCAATCCGATCGTCCACGTGAACCACGTCGTGTGCGGCACATGACTAAACCACGCCGGGCGAACCGAACGCATCACCTGCAGCACTGTCAGCGACAGAATAATCACGCCGATGATCGGCCTGTACACCGCCTCATTCAGCCATCGCATCGCGATGGCGGCGATGACCACACCGAGACATGCCGGCGGCAGCATTCGCCGGACGTAACTCCATCGCGCGTGCTGATGAAAGATGCTGACCGCACAGATGTCGCCGACGATCAGCATCGGTAGCACCACGCCTGTTGATTCACGCGCGCCAAACAGGAACGCAAGAATCAATACCTGCACCAGGCTCATTCCCGCGAGCCCGGATTTCGACATGCCGATACCGACCGCCGCGACCACGGCGAGCAACCACTGAGTGGGGGATAGATGAGGCAACGGGATTGCTGATTGTTGAATGGTGATTGCCGCGCGATCAAGAGGCTGAAATTGCTGATTGCTGATTTTCGATTGCTGATCGAGGGACACCATGCAATCAGAAATCAGCAATCAGAAATCAGCAATTTCAGGGGCCCCTTGCCGTTATACTGGACGGCTCGGCATCAATGTTCATCAAAACCCTCATTCCACGCGTCAGCGGACGCACCCGAGCGAAAGGCGCCGACTACTTCCGATCCGGTGGTGTGATCGAGATCGCCGGCGGTGAATGGAGTGCGCACGCGACCGTGCGCGGGACGCGTGATTACCTCGTCGAGCTCAGGCGCGAAAGCGGCACCGATCGCTTTACCGCCTCGTGCGAGTGCCCCTACTACATGGACCGGGGAGAGATCTGCAAACACATCTGGGCGGCGCTGCTCGAAGCGGAACGGCGCGGTTTGCTCGCCGGGGAGGGCACCATCCTGCCCGAGGCGACACTCGAGGCCGAGTACTTGCCGACTGCCGACGAGGCCGCCGCCGCGTTGCCGGGCGGCGCCGCACGTGCAGCGGCCCGACCGGCGTGGGAGCGTTTTCTCAACGAACTCCAGCGCGACGTCGTCGCTGCCGAGCGGGCGCGTCCCGCGCCGCGCTTTTCGAACGGCGAACTGATTTACTCGATCGACGTTCGCGAAACCTTGAAGGGATTCGGAACCGTCATCAACCTGCTGTTCCGGCAGCGGCGCAAGAACGGCGCGTGGAGCAAGCCGCGGCCGGCCAACGTGACAGCCAACGAGTCGGAACACCTCGCCGATGCTGCCGATCGTGAAATCCTGTCGCTGCTTCTTGGTGCAGGAAATCCCTGGGCCTACGGCACGACGTACGAGCCCGGATATTCACGCGCACGCTACACGCTGAATGGCCCGCTCGAAGACGTCGTCCTGCCGCTCATTGCGCGATCCGGACGCGGTGTTCTCGATCGGCGTGGCGACCACCAGGGTTTCTTCGGGTTTGTGTGGGACGACGGTCCGCCGTGGCGATTCGACCTGCAGATTGCCGCCGACAATGGGACTGATCCGATTCGTGTCGCCGGCAGCTTTGTCCGAGACGGCCATCATCTCGATCTTCGTGAACCGGTGCTCCTACTGAGCCGCGGGTTCCTGTTTACCGAGACGGCGCTTGCGCGTCTTGAAGTCGGGACCGCGTTTCCGTGGATTGCTCATCTCCGCAGCTTTGGTCCGATTGCGATCCCCCGCGCGCAGTCCGCCGCACTCGTCGAGACCGTCGCGCGATCCGGGCTCGATCCGGTCGCACTGCCGCCTGAGCTTCGGTATGACGTCGTAGAAGGAACGCCGCGTCCACGCGTGCGGGTGTCACGGCCAGAACGACAGAACCCGTACGCGCTACGGCAGGATCTTCGCGCAACCGTGCAGTTCGACTATGACGGCGCGGTTGTCGAGGGACCGGCAGCTGCGGCTGCCTACGATGCCGCCAATCGCCGGCTGGTTCGCCGCGACCGCGACACCGAACAGGCGGCGATCGACCGTCTGCACGAACTTGGATTTCGCTACACGTGGAGCCACTTTGAGTCGCGTCAGCTGCTCGGCGTGTCCCCCGAGCAGTTCCCGCGGATCGTCCACACGCTCGTCAATGAAGGCTGGCGGGTGGAAGCCGAAGGGCGCGCGTTTCGTCCTGCGCTCGGCATGCGGCTCCAGGTGTCCTCGGGAATCGACTGGTTCGACCTGCATGGCGCGATTGATTTCGGAGATGGTCGATCCGCGCCATTTCCCCAACTGCTGGCCGCCATCGCGCGTGGCGAAGACGTAGTCGTGCTCGACGACGGCAGCGTCGGACTGCTGCCGGAGGAATGGCTCCAACGGTACGCCGGCATTGCCAGCTTCGGGAATACCGCCGGCGATGCGATTCGATTCGGTCGATCGCAGGCGGCGCTGCTCGACGCGCTGCTCGCCGCACAGCCAGCGATTTCCTACGACGAGACCTTCGCCCAGATTCGGTCCGAGCTTCGCACGTTCGGCGGCATCGTCGCGGAAGATCCGTCGTCGTCGTTTCGCGGCACGCTGCGCGAATATCAGCGCGAGGCCCTCGGGTGGTTTTCGTTCCTTCGCCGTTTTCAGTTCGGTGGGTGTCTCGCCGACGACATGGGTCTCGGCAAGACGGTCATGGTGCTGGCCCTGCTCGACGCCAGGCGGCAGCTGAAAACCGGCGACACGAAGGCTCCGTCGATTGTCGTCGTGCCGCGCTCGCTCGTGTTCAACTGGCGCGATGAAGCGGCCCGGTTCGCGCCGAAGTTGAAGGTCGTCGATTACACCGGCGTCCAGCGTGATCCCGCCGCGATCCGCGGGGCTGATGTCGTGCTGACGACGTATGGAACGCTTCGGCGGGATGCGGCCGCACTGCATGCGATCGAGTTCGACTACGCGATTCTTGATGAGGCGCAGGCCATCAAGAACGCCGCCACCGCCTCGGCGAAAGCGGCGCGCCTGCTGCGTGCCCGTTACCGGCTGGCGTTGAGTGGCACGCCCATCGAAAATCACCTCGGCGAATTGTGGAGCCTGTTCGAATTCCTGAACCCCGGTTTGCTTGGGTCGGCGAAGGCGTTTCAACGGGTGAGCAGCGCTCGAAACCGCGGCGATGCTGACGTCGAGTGGCTCTCGCGCGCGCTTCGCCCATTCATCCTCCGCCGCACGAAAGAGCAGGTCGCTCCGGAACTGCCGCGACGAACTGAACAGACGCTGCAATGTGAACTCGAGCCGGCGCAGCGCCGCCACTACGACGAACTGCGGGCGCATTATCGCGACACGCTTCTTGCCCGGATTGCCCGCGATGGGGTCAATCGATCGAAGATGCAGATCCTCGAGGCGCTGTTGCGGTTACGGCAGGCCGCCTGCCACAGCGCATTGATCGATCCATCGCGCGCGGACGAGCCGTCGGCGAAGTTCGAAGTGCTGATTCCGAGGTTGCTCGAAGTCATCGCCGAAGGGCACAAGGCCCTGGTGTTTTCGCAGTTCACGAGCCTGCTCGCATTGCTTCGCCCGCGGCTCGACGCGCTGCACACACCCTATGAGTACCTGGACGGCCGTACCCGCGATCGTGCATCGCGCGTCGAGCGATTTCAGACCGATCCATCTTGCCCGTTATTCCTGATCAGCCTCAAAGCGGGTGGACTCGGCCTGAACCTGACTGCGGCCGAGTACGTCTTCCTTCTCGACCCGTGGTGGAATCCGGCGGTCGAGGCGCAGGCGATCGATCGCGCGCATCGCATCGGACAGTCGCGACACGTCTTCGCGTACCGCCTCCTCGCTCGCGACACCGTGGAAGAAAAGGTCGCGGAACTTCAGCAAACGAAGCGCGCGCTTGCTGACGCCATTCTCAATGCCGACGCGGGACTAATCCGTTCGCTGAACGCCGAAGATCTGGAAATGCTGCTGTCCTGATGACTTTTGTTCCGCCCGAGGGAGGCAATTTCAACAATGTAATTGCACCAGGCCGGATCTCGCCGGAAAAACCGGGCCCGGCCGTACAATAGAAGATTGGCCCACGGGAACAACCATTGCTCTGTAGCCGTTCCGGCGCGTTAGATGAGGCGTTAATTTGCTGAAAGTAGACCTGCACCTCCACAGTTCGGAGGATCCGGTGGACGTGATCGACCACAATGCCCACCAGTTGATCGATAGAGCAGCTCAGCTCGGATTCGATGCCCTCGCGCTGACCCTCCACGACTGCGATCTGCGCGATCCCACGCTCGAGACCTATGCGCGCGAGCGCGGAATCGTGCTCGTCGCCGGCGTCGAGCGGACAATTGACGGCCGCCACGTAGTCCTCCTGAACTTCGCGGACCGTACCGACCACGTTCGCACCTTTGAGGATCTCGCGGAGCTTCGCCGAACCGGGAATGGTGTCGTCATTGCCGCGCACCCTTACTTTCCGGACAGGACCTGCCTCCGCTCGTGTCTCGATCGCCACGTTGATCTGTTCGATGCGATCGAGTGGAGCTACTTCTGGACGCGAGGGTTGAACTTCAACGCGAAAGCGGCGCGGTTCGGGGCGAAACACGGTAAGCCGCTGGTGGCGAATTCCGATTTGCACGATCTCCGGCAACTGGGCCGGACGTACTCGCTCGTGCTCGCCGATCGTGATCCGGATTCGATTTGTGCGGCGATTCGCGACGGTCGTGTCTCGATCCAGACGAGCCCGGTTCCCAAAGTCGAACTCGCGCGCGTGCTGGGCGGAATGTTCAGGCGCGGTCGAAAGGCTCCTGTGGGCGCGCCTCTTCAGGATTCTATTCGGATCAATTCAATATCAAATACCAACGTCCCTTGTGGGCCGTCTTTTCCCTCGTAAGCGAGTTTCGCAGGAATCCAGAATCGCCGCTTCTCGCCGACGACCATCATCTGAACCCCCTCCGTCCAGCCGGCGATGACGCCATCGAGACTCATCGTCGCGGGCTGGCCTTTCGTGACTGAGCTGTCGAACATCTTCCCATCCGTCGTCCACCCCGTGTAGTGCACGACGACCTGGGAGTTCGGTCGAGGATGACGAGTGCCGGTGCCTGGCGACAGCACTTTGGATACAAGACCGGTAGGCGTGCGTACCGCGTCGGCAGGAGGAGCGGCGACGTCAGGCGGTGCAGGGATCGATGGGGTCGAACTACTCTCAGTTGATTGCGGTTTGCCGGAGCACGACGCGATCATCACGGCAGCGGTGATGACAATGCACACCTGTTTGAACATGGCTCATGATCTCAAATCCTGAGTGCGATCGCGACCACGAGCGCAACCGCTGAGAGTGCGAGAAGCGCGGCAAAGAGCGGAACGGCGAACTTGAGCCAGTCGCCGTATTTCACTCCTGCCGCTGCCGTCACTGCCATCAGCGCGCCATTGGTTGGTGTGAGCAGTTCCATCAGACCGGCACCGTACTGATACGCCAGGACCACCACCTGACGCGACAGGCCAATCAAGTCGGACATCGGAACTAGGACCGGCATCGTCAACACCGCCTGACCGCTGACGCTCGGCACTGGCAGATGCACCGCGGCCTGGACGATCAACATGCCGAGCGCAGACATGACGAGCGGCAGACTTTGCAGTGGCGTGACCAGGCCCTGGACGATGGTGTCGATGATTCGTCCTTCGTCAAGCACGACGAAGATCGCACGCGCGAATCCAATCAGCATCGCCGCGTAGGCCATCGACGTGAAGCCGGTGACGAATGCCTGGGCGGTGCCGGCGGCACCGAGGCCTCCGACCAATCCGGCCAGGACTCCCATCGCGAAGAACAACGCCGACATCTGGTCGAAGTCCCAGCCGAGTTGCATGATTCCGTAGACAAAGACGACGAATGTTGCGAGCACCAGAAGCAGCACGATCGTTCGCCTCGCATCCAGCGCGACGTCCGTCACGCTTTCGTCGCCGCGTTGTTCCGGGACGATTCGTGTCCGGACCGCGTGCCGCCACGTTCCCCAGATCCACCCCGCGAGCGCGACTGCCATCACGCACAACCGGAAGCCGGATCCAGAGAGCAATGGAAGCCCGGCGAGCTTCTGCGCGATCTGAACCTGAAATGGGTCGATCGGACTGAACGCCGCACCGACGCCCGCGGCACCGATGCTGATCGCGACTGCTGTCACCGCATCGAATCCAAGACGTCGTGTCACCAGGAGCAGGACCGGCACGAGCGCGATGATCTCTTCGGACATGTGCTCCAGCGCACCGCCCGTCGCAAAGGTGAGCGACACGATGGGAATGACGAGCGTCTCGCGGCTCTGCAAGCGCCGAACGAGCCAGGTTACCGCCTGCCGCAGCGCACCGGTTTCATCCACGACGGTGAACGCGCCGCCGACCAGGAACACGAGGAAGACAACCGAGCCTGCTGCGCCGAGTCCTTTTGGAATCGCGACCAATGCCTGAAAGGGCCCGACCGGCGTGCGCTCGACATGGTGATAGGTTCCCGCGACGACAACCGCGCGTCCGGTGATCGGGTCATCCCGGCGATCGTACTGGCCCGCGGGCAGGACGTAACTTGCGACCGCGGCGGCCAGGATACAGGCTGTGAGGAGTGTGAGCGGATGGGGAAAGGCCGCGCGTCGCACGTGCGCGCATCGTAGCGGAATATCGCAACTCTTTGCTATCCTGCACCGTCCAACAGCCCATGCAAGACATCCGCTACGCCCTTCGCGCACTCAGAAAACAGCCGATCTTCACGCTGGTTGCGGTGCTCACGCTCACGTTGGGCATCGGCGCAAACACGGCGATCTTCAGCGTCCTCTATCAGGCCCTGCTGAGACCGCTGCCCTATGGTTCCCCCGAGCGCCTCGTCTTTGTCTGGAACACGTACCCGCTCATGGGGCTCCCGCAGGCCAGTGTCTCGATTCCCGACTACCTGGATCGCAAGTTTCAGGCTCCAGCAATTGAGGACGCCGCACTATTCACCCCTCGTGTCGCGAACCTCGCCGAAGAAGGACGTCCCGAGCAGCTGGCCGCACTCGCAGTCACGCCGTCGTTCTTTTCTACACTCGGCCGACAGCCGTTTCTTGGCCGCGGGTTTACCGACGAGGAGGCGAAGCCGGGAGCCGATAAGTTCGTCATCCTGACCCACGCGTTATGGAGCTCGCGGTTCGGTGCGGATCGAGGGATTGTCGGTCGCGACGTTCGCGTGAACGGTGAGCCCTGTCGCGTGGTGGGTGTGTTGTCTGCCGATTTCGAACTGCCGTCACGTGATGTGGCAGTCCTGCTGCCGTTTTCCTTCACACCAGAGCAGACGTCCGATAACGCGCGCGGAAACGAATTCAGCATGATGATCGCGCGTCTCCGGCCCGGCGCAACGATCGCCGAAGTGAACGCGCAGATGAAGACGATTGTCGATCGCAATATGGAGCGGCTGCCGGCCCGCGCGCGGTTCGCTCAATTGAGCGGCTTTGGTGGATACGCCGTCTCGATGCGCGATCAGTTGGTCGGCGATGTCCGCACGCCGTTGTTAGTCCTGCAGGCAGGTGTGATCCTCGTGTTGCTGATTGCCTGCGCCAATGTCGCAAATCTGCTGCTGATGCGTGCTACAGGCCGAGGCCGCGAGCTGGCGATCCGCACGACGCTGGGCGCCGGTCACTGGCGGTTGCTTCGCCAGATGCTCACCGAGGGTGTCGTGCTGTCGGTGCTCGGCGGCGTCGGTGGCCTCGTTCTCGGGCTGGCCGGCGTGCAAGGTTTGATTGCAATGAGCGCGCAGCAATTGCCGGTTGCAAGCGATGTCTCGCTTCAACCTGCCGTGTTGCTCTTTACGGTCATTCTCTCGATCGTCACCGGTTTGATCTTTGGTGCGGTCCCCGCAATTGCGGTGATTCGGGGAAACACGTCGGCGTACTTGAAAGACGACAGCACGCGTGGCAGCGCAAGCAAAGCGACCGGCTTTACGCGCGCGGCGCTCGTCGTCGGCGAGACCGCGCTTGCGCTCATGCTGCTGGTCGGTGCCGGCCTGTTGCTCAAGAGCTTCGCGCGGCTCCAGCGCGTCGACCCGGGGTTCACGACCGAGAACGTGTTGACTGCGCAGGTCGGATTGCCGGCGGTTCGCTACCCTGATGCTGGTGCTCGTCGCGCCTTCTGGGTTCGGCTTATTGACAAGGCCCGATCCCTTCCCGGCGTTACTGCTGCGGGACTGACCACGAACATTCCACTCAGCGGGAACGTGAGTTCCGGATCATATTCAATTGTCGGTTACACGCCAGGACCGACCGAGACCGCACCACACGGACGTCAGGAAGTTGTCGGCGGCGATTACTTCCGGGCGATGCAGATCCCGCTTCTCGAAGGCCGTTTGTTCACCGATGCCGATACGGCCGACAGTCCGCCGGTTGTTGTCGTGGATCAGTATCTCGTCCGCCGATACTTCGCTGGACAGAGCGCCCTTGGCCACCAGATTCAACGCGGCGGTCCGAACAGCCCCAAACTCACGATCGTCGGCGTCGTCGGTACGATCAACGGGATTGATTTGGCACAGCCGGTCATTAAAGAGCGCATCTACTATCCGGTGACCCAGGCGGCGCCGGCCCGCATGGCTGTCGTCCTCAAGACAAGTCTCGACCCGTCCACGCTGGTGGCGCCATTGCGCGAAGCGGTTCTCTCGATCGATCCCGAGCAGCCGATTGCTGGTGTGCGGACGATGGATCAGTGGGTCGCGCGTTCGCTCGCGACGCGTCGCGCGCCGATGGTGCTGCTTGCGCTGTTCGGCGGCGTCGCGCTTGTGTTGTCGGCCATCGGTATTTATGGCGTGCTCGCGTTCGGCGTTGCGCAGCGTGCTCGCGAATTTGGCATCCGTCAGGCACTGGGCGCAAATCGCCGTGCGATTTTGTCGTTGGTGCTGACGCACGGAATACGCACGACATTGATTGGCGTCGCGATTGGTCTCGTCGGCTCATTCGCTCTGTCCCGTTTCCTGCAGACGCTGCTCTTTGGTGTCGGCCAGCACGATGCGTCCGTATTTATCGGGGTTCCAGTGTTGCTCATCATGGTCGCGCTGGCAGCCTGTTACATTCCGGCACGACGCGCGACCGAGATCGATCCTATTGAGGCGCTACGAGAATCCTGAACGGTCGTCAGTTTGGTTTTGGGTTTTTGTTTTGAGTGTTTCGATAAACAAAAACCAAAAACCAAAAACGAAAAACTAAAAACCGGGAGTAATATGGTCTAACCCCTACATGCCCCTGGCCCATCTCGCCCTCGTCGTCATCACTCTCTCGTTTCAGGATGCTCAGCCACCCGGCGACTGCAAGGAGTGGCACGAGTGCCGTCAACTCGCGCTCGAGGCTGCGGAGCGACAGGACTACGAACGCTTTCACGACCTCGCGTGGCGCACGGTGCAGACGGGGCCGAAGAACGACCCGGAGATCATGTATATGCTCGCCCGCGCGCAAAGCCTGAGCGGCCGGCCGGGCGACGCGCTCGTCATGCTGCAACGTCTGGCGCAAATGGGAAACAAGAACGACGCAGCGACCAATGACGACTTCCGCCGCGTTCGCGCGCTTCCTGGATGGTCAGCATTCGGCGCGGCAGCGGACACGGGGGCGCCGGCACAACCGTCAGCCTCGCCAGCGCAGAGTCAACCGCGAGACCACGCGGCGAATCGCGTGAAGCCGCCGGCAGCGCCGGAGAACTCGGTGAATGCGACGGCGAAAGCGGTCGAATCACGTGCGGCTGCGCCGGGTGTCGCACCCAGTGAGTCGCTGCGTTTCACTGGCTCGGCGGCAACGCCTGCGGGTATCGCGTACGACGGCGTCTCGCGACGGTTCATCGTCGGCGACCGAGACGGACGCAAGCTCACGGTCGTCGACGAGTTTTCGCAGCACGTCGCGAATCTCGCCAGCGCGCAATCTGCCGGCTTTGGCAACATCGCCGCGCTGGAAATTGATCCGCGTCTGGGAAATCTCTGGGTGGTCAGTAGCGATTCGTCGCCTGCGGACAATGCCACCGGCGGTACGGCCGCCGCACGGACAACGCTGCACAAGCTGCAACTCATCTCCGGGCGGGTTCTGCAAAGCTTTGCGGTGCCGGATCGTTTTGGCGATGCGCGATTCGCGGACGTCGCGGTGACGGCCGACAGCACCGTGCTCATTCTCGACGACTCGGGCCAACGAATCTTCCGGCTCCGATCGAGAGCGGCCGATCTCGAGGTCGCTGCTTCGCTCAAAGAGCGTCCGTCTACAATTGCTCCGGCGTCCGACGCACTGGTCTACGTCGCCACCACCGATGGAATCGCCGTCGTCGATTTGTCCTCGAAGGCTGTGACGTCCCTCAAGGCTGCGGCCGGAGTAGACCTGGCGCACATGTCGCGAGTGCGATGGCACAAGGGCTCCCTTGTTGGTATCCAGCAGAGCGACGGTTCGTATCGAGCTGTCCGCATCACCCTCGACTCGAGCGGACGCCGCGCAACACGCCAACAGATTCTCGATGCCTCACTGCCGACAACCGATCCCACGGCGGCGACCATCGCGGGAGGCGTGCTCTACTACCTCGCATCAGGTGATGGTGCCGAGATGGTGATTAGAAAAATCACGTTGCCCTGAACCTGGTCAAATCCGGCCGAACCCGGGAGAACCTAGAAGACCCTTGCTGACGCGCTTTGCGCCGGCCCCAACCGGTTGGCTGCACCTCGGCCACGTCCTCAATGCCGAATTCGTGTGGCGACACGCGCAGGCGCTGGGCGGACGTGTCCTTTTGCGGATAGAGGATCACGATCGAATTCGATCGCGGAAGCAATTCGAGATCGGCATCCTCGATGATCTTGATTGGCTCGGCTATGGACCTGACATCTATCCGACGGCCGCATATCGATCGGGCCGTTGCGAGGGTCGTCAGAGCGATCGCCATGACATCTATTTGGAGGCGTTCGAGATTCTTCGACAGCAGGGGCTCGTCTATGCGTGTGATTGTTCACGCCGTGTCGCAGCGGAGTCGACGCGGTCACCGAATATCGAGCCAACCGAATTGCTATATCCCGGTCGTTGCCGCGACAAGCACCACCCTATCATCGGCGGCTACGGCTGGAGATTGCGCGTCGAGCCAGGAATCGAGGAGTTCGAGGATGCGCGGCTCGGCTTGCAGCGTCAGGATCCAGCGGCGCAATGCGGCGACGTCCTGCTTCGCGATCGCCACGGCAACTGGACGTATCAATTCGCCGTCACCGTCGACGACTGGCGTCAGAGCATCGACTACGTGGTTCGTGGTATCGACCTTTTGCCATCCACCGGCCGTCAGATCCGGATCGCCAGACTGCTCGGACGCACGACGCCACCAACGTTCTTCCACCACCCGCTCATTATGAAAAGTGCCGATCAGAAGTTGAGCAAGTCGGACGGTGATACAGGGGTTCGCGATCTGCGCGCCCGCGGCTGGAGTGCGCGCGACGTCATCGCCGCTTCGCGCGAATCGCTCATCGCTGATCACTCTAATCGCTGATCCTCGAATCGTTGAGCAGCGACGACCTATCCTTCCCGCAATACCCTCGCCGGATCGATGTGAGAGGCGCGGCGCGCCGGGATCCAGCCCGCAAGTGCGCCGATGGCTACGAGAACCAACACTGCGCCTCCGAGTGTGGCGGTATCGTGAGGCTGCAGGCCGTAGAGCAATGTCGCGACGAACCGCGCCAAAGTCCAACTGGCGATCGTGCCGGCAATCGCACCGATGGCAATGAGGATCGCGACGCGTCGAAGGACAAGCCTGACAACACCACCCGGTCCCGCACCGAGCGCCATTCGAATGCCCAGCTCAGTCCGTCTGCGGCTCACGGCATAGGACGTGATCCCGTAGAGGCCAAGCCCGGCGAGTAGTAGTGCGAGCGCGCCGAAAAATCCGGACATCATGGCGACGATCCGTTCTTGTATGAGCGAGCTGTTGACCTGCTCGGCGAGTGGCCGGAACGACATCGTGATGTCCGGATGCACGGCGGCGAGCGCTGCGGCGACGCTTTTGGTCAGCACTGCTGGCGAACCGCCCGCCGCCCGTACGCTGATCGAAATGCCTGACGGTGGTTCGGCGTGTTGTGCGATTGGGACGTACATCGTCGGCGGCACCGGTGCCCTGAGCGAACGATACACGGCATCCTGGACGTAACCAACGATTTCCTGATCGAATGCCGGCCTGTCGGGGTAATCGGGCTGTCTGAAATGGTGCCCAATCGGATTCGCTCCGTTGGTGAACTTTCGGGCGAATGTTTCGTTCACGATGACGACATGCTGGGCTGTCTTGGTATCGCGATCGTTGAAATCGCGCCCGCCGAGGAAGCGTGTGCCGAAGGCTTGGAACCAGCCCGGGCTGACGAGATTGACATATACCCCGCGATCGTCCCGCGCGATCTCTCGGCCGTCCATACGTTCGATCGCGAATTGCCAGGTACTGCCGCTGACCGGTGTCACCGCCGACGCGGCGGCGGTTGCGACGCCGGGAACGGCAGCGGCAGCTTGCCGAAGCCGTTCATACAAGGCGGCGCGCTCTTCCGGTAACGGCACCGCGCGCGCGGCGTTCACGTTCGCGACGAGAATGGGATGGCGATCGAATCCGAGTTGCACATTCGACAACGACGAGAATGTCCGGATGAAGAGTCCCGCTGCCACGATAAGCAGGAGCGACAGCGCAACTTGAACGACGACGAGAAGGTTTCCCAGACCAAACCGTGCATCGCCAACCAGACTACGGCCTTGCGCCTTCAGCGCTTCGTTGGGAGTCGTGGCTGACGCGCGAAACGCCGGCGCCGTGCCGAAGAGCAACGCCGTCGCGACCGCAATCAAAGCCGTGAATCCGAGCACTCGCCAGTCGAGGCTGATGTTCAGAAAAACCGTGTTGGTCGCCGTCGAGAGTTGACGAACGAGCAGCGTCGCTCCCCATCGAGCAAAGAGCACCGCAAGAGCCGCGCCGCAGCTGGCGAGGAGCAGGCTTTCGGTCAGCAGTTGGCGGATCAACCGGCCGCGTGATGCCCCAAGCGCGAGTCGCACGCTCATCTCATGGCGTCTCACCGTCGCGCGAGCGAGCAGCAGGTTGCCGATATTCGCACACGCAATCAGCAGCACCAGCGCGACCACGCCCATGATCGTGATGAGCGCGGTGCGATACCGATCGCGAAGCGACGAGTTGCCGGTTGCCGCCGGCGTGAGAACAAAGCCTTCCTTCAAGTAATTGGCCTTATCTTCCGGACGGAAATTCTGCGGCATCGTGGCTTCGCGAATCTGAGGCTGAACCCCACGCAGGGCAGCGGTGGCTTCCGCAAAGGTCTGGGTCGGTTTCGTCCTGATGAAGATGCTCATCCACCAGTACGAGCGGCGATCGAGGGCGCTTTCCTTGCCTCGCACGAGCGGCTCGGTTCCGATCGGAACGGCAATGTCGAACCCACGGCCGACCTCGATGCCGAAGAATTCCGGCGGCGTGACGCCGATGATCGTGAAGGGTGTCCGTTCGATCGTCAGGTGCTGTCCAATGACATTTGTTGCGCCCGAATACCGCGACTGCCAGTAGCGATAACTGATGACCGCGACCGCGCCATCCGGTCCGCCGCCACGATGGTCGTCTGCCTCAGTAAAGGTCCTGCCAAGCATGGCAGGAACACCAAGCACATCGAAGATCCGTCCGCTCGCCCAGAACCCGTCGACGTAATCGGTTTGCGCGGTGCTCGACAGATTGAATCTGGTCGACGAGTACGCGAACGCGCCGTCAACGAGATCCGGTCGATCGCGGATCTGTTCCCAGATCGGATTGGTCCACGAGTCGCGTCCGGAGTTTCCAATACCGAGCACCGCCAGCTGGCCCGGTGATTTCACCGGCAGCGTCCGCAGCATCAACGTGTCGAGAATGGAGAAAATTGCCGTGTTCGCGCCAATGCCGAGCGCAAGCGACAGGATCGCCACGAGGGTCACGATCGGGGTCGCCTTGAGCGTGCGAAAGGCATCTCGAATGTCAGTCATAAGTCCTGCTCCCAAAAGCCGAACGGTGAGACGTGCACAGGCGCTAATCGGTTGGTCGCTTCCGACCGACCATCTGATCAACAATCGTGATTTGCAGCGGCCACTATCGTGCACCCATGGCACCCATGGCACCCGTGGCACCCATGGCGCCCGTGGCACCCACGAAGTAAGGAGCCTCCGTGCAATTAGAAGGCGTCTATTCGGTTCTTCCAACTCCGTTTCAAGCTAATGGCGACCTCGACGAGGCCAGTCTCCGTCGAGTGATTGACCTCTTTATAAATGCAGGCGTCAACGGTGTGACGGCGCTCGGCGTCACGGGTGAGGTCGCGCGGCTCGACGATGCTGAGCGCCGGCGCGTGCTCGAGGTTGTGGTTGAGCATGTGCAGGGGCGCATCGGTGTCGTGGCCGGAACCACGTCCGAGGGAACTCGGACCTGCATAGCATACAGCCGCCATGCGCGTGAGATCGGCGCCACCGCGGTCATGGTCAGTCCACCGCGCATGCCGAAGCTGAACTCGGAGGCTGTCGTGCGCCATTACCAAGCGCTGGCCGACGCGTCCGACATCGAGATTGTCGTTCAGGATTACCCGCCGATTTCCGGATTCACGATGGAGCCCGCACTTCTCGCCCGCATCGCGCGCGAGATTCCTCGCGCCCGTACGATCAAACTGGAAGACCCGCCGACGCCGTTCAAGACCTCGCGCATCATCGAAGCGGCTGGAGAGACGCCCGTCCGGATCTTTGGCGGGCTTGGCGGCGTGTTCCTGCTCGAGGAACTTCTGGCGGGTGCGACGGGAGCCATGACCGGGTTTGCGTTTCCCGAGATACTCGTCCAGATTGTGAAGCTGTTCCGCGCCGGTCGAGTCGAGGAGGCGGCCGACACGTTCTATCGGGCGGTCCCTCTGATGCGGTTCGAGTTTCAAGAAGGGATTGGGATGGCGATTCGGAAGGAAGTGCTCCATCGCCGCGGCGCGCTTGCGACTCCGGCGACGCGAGCGCCAGGCGCAGTGCTCGATCAAACAACGCGAGAAGCGCTCGACCGCGTGATGCAGTGGGTGGAGACATGGACTGCGAAATAATCCTCAATTGCTGCGGGATCCGGGATCCGGGATCCGGGATGCGGGATCCGGCGACCAAAAACTGGAAACTGGAAACTGGTAACTGGTAACTGGAAACTGGTAACTGGAAACTGGAAACTGGAAACTGAGATACATGGATCTTCAACTCAAGAACAAAGTCATGCTGATTGCTGGCGCCAGCAAAGGGCTGGGATATGCCGTTGCGCACGCGCTTGCGGCGGAAGGGGCAATCGTCTCGATCTCGTCGCGTGACCAGGCATCGATCACGTCGGCGGCGAAGACGATCGAGCAAGGGACTGGAGCCACCGTGATCGCTACGTCCGTCGATGTGCGATCGAAGGAAGCGATCGACAAGTGGATCTCCGCGAGCGCGGAGAAGTTCGGCGGCATTGATGGCATCATGACCAATTCCGGAGGTCCGCCGGCCGGACTGGCGATCTCGTTCGACGATGCAGCATGGCAGGACGCGGCGGACCTGTTACTTTTCAGCACGATCCGAATGGTGCGTGCGGCGGTGCCGCACATCAAAGCCCGTGGTCGCGGCTCGATTCTCGTTTCCACGTCGTCATCGGTGAAAGAACCGGTTCAGAATCTCGGGCTGTCCACCGTGTTGCGCGCGTCCGTATCTGCATTGGCCAAGACGCTCGCAATCGAACTTGCCCCGTCGAAAATCCGTGTGAATCAAATTATTCCCGGGCGCATCGACACCGATCGCGTTCGTCACCTCGATCAGGTGAACGCGCAGAAACAGGGTGTGTCGCCCGAAGAAGCAAAGGCGCGAGCGATTTCAGCGATTCCCGCTGGACGATACGGGGAACCCCCTGAGTTCGGACGCGTTGGTGCATTTCTGCTGTCGGAAGCCGCGTCGTACATGACTGGCGCGACGGTGCAGGTGGACGGCGGTTTGATCAAGAGCGTGCTGTAGGACAATGCGAAACCAGTCATACAGACGCTGGGCGAACGAGCGCGCGAGTCAGCCGACGCGCCCGCCTTCGCGCCCAAGGCGCTTCGGCGCGTCCACCGTAGCTTTCGCGGAGGTGGAAGCGGCGTGGGGCTTACGGGGCCCCGCGAGCGAGCGGGTAGGGGAGTCCGAGGGGCGCAACCCCTCGGAGTGAAACATGTCGATGGTGCGAAAAGCGCTGCTCGCAGGATCCACGAATCCGTGGCTGCGCGATCGAGCGACGAAGACAGCATTCGTGCGACGGTCGGTGTCGCGCTTCATGCCAGGAGAGCAGATCGACGATGCGCTGCGCGCCGCGGCGGAGCTGAAGCCACAGGGCATCACGACGATTCTGACGAAGCTGGGAGAGAATCTCACCGGCGTCGAGGAAGCCGAAGAGGTTACGACGCACTATCTCGACGTGCTCGATCGCGTCGACCGGGCCGGACTCGACGCGCACATCTCGATCAAACCGACACAGCTCGGCCTCGATCTCGATCGTGCGCTGTGCGAACGCAACCTCGATCGACTGATTGAGCGCGCAGACGCGCTGGGTAACTTCGTCTGGATCGACATGGAGAGTTCCCCCTATGTCGATCGAACGATCGAACTGTACCGGCGGGCCCGAGCGCGCACGCCACGGGTGGGCATCGCGCTGCAGGCATATCTGTATCGCACCGAAAGGGATGTCGAATCGCTTATTCCGCTCGGCGCTGCGATTCGAATCGTCAAAGGCGCGTACCTCGAACCACCATCGGTCGCGTTTCCGAAAAAAGCGGACGTCGACGCCAACTATTTCAAGTTATGCACGCGGCTGCTGTCGGCTGACGCGCGGAAGCCCGGCGCGCTTCTGCATATTGCGACTCACGACATCCCCCTTGCGGATCGGATCGCGGCCTACATCCGCGACCAAAATGTGCCAACATCCGCGTACGAGTTCGCGATGCTGTACGGCATCCAGCGCGGGCAGCAGCTCCGCCTCGCGCGCGAGGGACGCCGCTTGCGTGTGCTCATCAGCTACGGCGAATATTGGTTCCCCTGGTATATGCGGCGTCTCGCCGAGCGTCCGGCTAATATGTGGTTCGTCGTCCGCACGATGTTCGGATGATTGTGTTGTAAGGCGTTCGAGGAAAGAGGCGAGCGAGCGCAGCGAGCGAGCCACCGGAGCGGAGCGGGGCGCCGGGCCCCCGCGAGCGACGGTGTAGGGGAGTCCGAGGGCGAAGCCCCTCGGCGTAAACGAAGAGGAACTATGAAGACCATCCGAATTGTCCAGGCGGTTTTCGTGGCAGCGGTTTGTGCCCTCGCGCTTGGCGCGAGCAGCGCACAACAAGGTTCTCCGACGGCGGTTGCGGTCGACGGAGACGACATTGGCGGTGTAGTGACCGGGCCGAAAGGGCCGGAAGCTGGTGTCTGGGTGATCGCCGAGACGACCGACCTGCCGACGCGTTTCGTTCGCATCGTCGTTACCGACGATCGCGGACGCTATCTCGTCCCGGATCTCCCCAAGGCGAATTACAACGTCTGGGTTCGCGGATACGGTCTGGTCGATTCACCCAAGACGAAGGGGCTGCCGGGCAAAGCGCTGAACCTGACGGCGGTGCCGGCACCGGATGCGCGCGCGGCGGCAGAGATCTATCCGTCTGGCTACTGGTTATCGTTGCTGAAGGTGCCGGAGAAAAACG
The DNA here is from genome assembly GCA_046734955.1 of Acidobacteriota bacterium. GTDB lineage: Bacteria > Acidobacteriota > Vicinamibacteria > Vicinamibacterales > 2-12-FULL-66-21 > JALZOC01. Next base: position 46,732 of record JBKPSH010000004.1, on the reverse strand, counting down.
AGTTTCCTGGCGGTGCAGGGATCGGTCAAAACGTCAAGAACCAGGCCGACTGGATCCGGCAGATCAAATCCGGCGGATGCACCGCATGCCATCAGCTCGGCACACCCGGCACGCGCAAATTGCCGAAAGAGTTCGACGATTACCCGTCCTCGGTGCTGGCATGGGAGCGACGGCTGCAATCCGGGCAGGCCGGCACGAACATGATCCAGACGCTCGGTGGTCTCGGTCACGATCGCGCGCTCGCGCTGTTCGCTGACTGGACGGATCGAATTGCCGCCGGTGAAGTGCCGCAGGCGCCGCCGCGGCCGCAAGGCATCGAACGCAACGTCGTCATCACCGAGTGGGACTGGGCCGATCCAAAGGCGTACCTCCATGACGAAGTGTCGACCGATCGCCGCAATCCGACGCTGAACCCGAATGGCAAGATTTACGGCGCGCTCGAACTCAGCGCGGACTATCTGCCGGTGCTCGATCCGCAGGAGAACGCGATCGGTCAGGTAAAGCTGACGGTTCGAGATCCGAACACGCCGCAGACGTCACAGTTGATGATTCAGCCGTCGGCCTACTGGGCGACCGAGCCAATCTGGAAGAGCAAGAACAACGTCCACAACCCGATGTTCGACGAGAAAGGGCGGGTGTGGATTACGTCGGCGGTGCGCCCACCGGATAACCCGGCGTTTTGCAAATCGGGATCGGAGCATCCCTCAGCCAAACTGACGCCGATTGAGCGCTCGGGACGTCAGCTCGCAATGTACGACCCGAAGAGCGGCAAGCTCACACACATCAGCACGTGCTTCAGCACGCATCACCTCATGTTCGCCGAGGATGCGAACAACACGCTGTGGACGAGCGGCGGCGGGCAGGTGGTCGGATGGTTGAACACGAAGATGTATGAGGCGACAGGCGACGAAGAAAAATCGCAAGGATGGACCGCGGTCATCATGGACACCAATGGCAACGGCAAACGTGATGACGCCGTCGAGCCGAATCAGCCAGTGGATCCGACGAAGGACAAGCGCTTCGGCGGCGCATTCTACGCCGTCTCGCCGGCGCCGGATGGATCTGTATGGGGCTCAGTGCTCGGCTTTCCCGGGGCGATTATTCGTTTGAGTCCGGGGGCGAATCCTCCTGCGAGCACGCTCGCTGAAGTCTTCGAGCCGCCGGTGAAGGACGGTGTCCCGGTTGAGGGCTATTCGCCGCGCGGCATGGACGTCGATCGAAATGGTGTCGCATGGGTGGCGCTGGCCAGCGGACACATGGGCAGTTTCGATCGACGCAAGTGCAAGGGGCCGCTCAACGGTCCGACCGCGACAGGGCAGCACTGCCCGGAAGGCTGGACGTTCTACAAAGAGCCGCTGCCGCAACTGAAGAACGTCACTGACTCCGGCAGCGCGGAAGCCAGCTATTACACGTGGGTCGATCAGTTCGACACGTCAGGACTCGGCGCGAACACACCCATCAACACGGGAAACGCATCTGAAGGATTGCTCGCACTGAAAGACGGAAAGTTCATCGTCTTGCGCGTGCCGTATCCGACCGGCTTCTACACCAAATGGATGGACGGCCGTATCGACGATCCGAAAGCGGGCTGGAAAGGAAAGGGATTGTGGGCGACGGTCAGCACTCGCGCACCGTTCCACATGGAGACGGGCAAGGGGACGACGAGCAAGGTTCTCCATTTCCAGATCCGTCCTGATCCGTTGGCCAAATGATGCGCCTATTCGCGTTTGGTATTGCGCTCGCGTGTGTCTGTTTTGAAGCGCCTCCGCAGGCGCAACAGCCGTCTAAGCCAAACATCCTCCTCATCCAGGCAGATGATCTCGGCTACGGCGATGTCAGTGTCTACGGCCAGGCGATGTTTCAGACTCCCAACCTGGATCGCCTGGCGCGCAACGGCCTGCGGTTCATCAGCTACTACTCCGGCAGCACCGTGTGCGCACCGTCACGAGCGGCACTGATGACCGGGCTTCACACCGGGCACACGTCGATCCGCGGTAACGTCGCCGGGAATTCGCTGCGACCTGACGATCGCACGGTAGCGATGCTGTTGAAAGATGCCGGTTACCGCACCGCCATGATTGGCAAGTGGGGACTCGGAGAATCCGAATCACCTGGACGACCGGATCGAAAGGGCTTCGACCACTACTTTGGCTATCTCTCGCAGACGCATGCGCACCGGCAGTTCACCGATCATCTCTATCGTGATGGCCAGCGCGTCGACGTGAATCAGAACGAGTACTCGAACGATCTGTTCACCCGCGATGCGATGTCGTTCATCGAGCAGAGCGACAACCGACCGTTCTTCATCTATCTGAACTACACGGTCCCGCACGCCGAGCTTCGAGTTCCAGACGATTCGATTGCACCGTTCCGAGGAAGATTTCCTGAGAAGGCATTCGTCAATGAGGCGGCCGACGCAAAGGTGACGGGTCCTGACGAACCATCGCTCGGGTATCGGTCGCAGCCCACGCCCCACGCCGCCTTTGCCGGAATGATCTCGCGGATGGATCGTGATGTCGGCCGCATTGTGGATTTGTTGCACACCCGTGGGGTCGATCAGCGGACGCTCGTGCTTTTCACGAGCGACAATGGCCCGCACCAGGAAGGGGGAGCCGACCCTGAGTTCTTCAAGAGTTCCGGCGGACTCCACGGAATCAAACGCGATATGTACGAAGGCGGCATTCGCGTCCCGATGATCGCGAGCTGGCCCGGCACGATCACAGCGGCGACGTCGACGACGTATGCGGCGGCGCACTGGGATCTGTTTCCGACGTTCGCCGAACTTGCGGGCGCCGAAGTCCCGGCAGGCCTCGACGGCAAATCGATCGTGCCGGTGCTGCAGGGCAAACCGATGGCACCACACGATTTCCTGTACTGGGAATTCCACGAACATGGCTTTCAGCAGGCGGTCCGCATGGGCAATTGGAAGGCGGTTCGCCTCGCCAAGGACAAGCCGTTGGAGTTGTATGACCTGGCGGCCGATCCGACGGAATTCACCGACGTCGCCGCCAAGCATCCGGATGTTGTCGCGAGAATTGAGGACTATTTGAAAACGGCGAGAACCGACTCGCCGAACTGGCCCATCAAATAGCTGTCAGCTATCAGCCCTCAGCTAGCTGATAGCTGAGAGCTGATAGCTGATAGCTGATAGCTGATAGCTATTAAATGAATCGACGAGACTTTCTAAAGACGGCGAGTGCAGCGACCGTCATTCCCGCCGCTCGCGCAACAAGCGAAGCGCGACAAGCGAGCCGCGCCGCCGCGGCCGATGATCGCACAATCTGGATCTCACTTCTGCGCCAGCTCGCCGATCCTGTTCTCACCAATCTCGCCACCGGAACGTTGAAGGCGCGCATGCCGGTCGAGCAGGCCGCGGGTGCGAATCGTCAGAGCGTCACGCATCTCGAGGCGATCGGGCGCTTACTTGCCGGCCTTGCGCCCTGGATCGAACTTCCCAGCGATGGAAGTGGAGAAGGAAAAGTTCGCGCCGAGTACGCCGAACTGGCGCGGCGGGCCATCGCTCGCGCTGTCGATCCGGCATCACCCGACTACATGAATTTCACGCGTGAGCGGCAGCCGCTGGTGGATGCGGCCTTTCTTGCCGAGGCGCTGCTGCGTGCGCCGCGTGCGCTCAGCGAATCCCTCGACGCGCCGACGCGCCGCAACCTGATTGCCGCGCTCGAGTCGACACGCGCGATCGCCCCCGGCTTCAACAACTGGTTGTTGTTCTCCGCCACCGTCGAGGCCGCGCTTTTGAAACTCGGCGCGACCTGGGACCGCATGCGTGTCGACTATGCGCTTCGACAACATGACCAGTGGTACAAGGGCGACGGTGTGTACGGCGACGGGCCCCAGTTCCATTGGGACTATTACAACAGCTTCGTCATTCACCCGATGCTGCTCGACGTCCTCGACGTGTGCCGCGATGAGATGCCGGCATGGAAGGAACTCTCGGCGCGTGTCGACGAACGCGCAAAGCGCTACGCGGCAGTGCTCGAGCGGCTCGTCGCTCCGGATGGAAGCTTTCCGGCGATCGGACGATCGATTGCGTATCGCTGCGGCGCGTTTCAATTGCTCGCGTCGATGGCGTTGCGCCGCGCGCTTCCCGAAGGCGTCTCGTCCCCGCAAGTACGAGGCGCGCTCACCGCGGTCATCCGCAGAACGCTCGAGGCGCCAGACACGTTCGACGCGGACGGCTGGTTGCGCATCGGCTTGTGCGGTCACCAGCCGGGCATCGGCGAAACTTACATCTCGACGGGAAGCCTCTATCTCTGCTCCGTCGCGTTTCTGCCATTAGGTTTGGATGCGGGCGATCCGTTCTGGTCGTCCCCGGCTCAGCCGTGGACGTCAGCAAAGGCGTGGCGGGGAGAAACGTTTCCAATCGACCATGCAATTTGACTGAAAGTTACCAGTTCTGGAAACTTCTGGTATCTTCTCCCACCATGAATAGACGCGATTTCCTCTCGAGCGTTGCTGTTGTTCCCGCTCTCGCGATTCGGCAGACACCGGCACAGCCGGCAGCAAAGCCGGGACCGCACGGGCTCAAGCTCGGGACCGTGACCTACAACATCGCGAAGGACTGGGACGTCCCGACGATTATCAAGAACCTGACCGAGGCCGGTTTCGATGCCGTCGAGCTGCGGACGACGCACAAACACGGCGTCGAGATCACGTTACAGCCCGCGCAACGCGCCGAAGTGAAGAAGCAGTTCGAGGCGTCGCCGATCAAGATCGGCGGACTGGGTACAACCTGTGAGTTTCACGCGGCCGACCAGGCGACGGTCCGTAAGAACATCAACGAGACGAAGGAGTGGGTGAAGCTGGCGAAAGACATTGGCTCGCCCAGCGTCAAGGTGCGTCCGAACGGCCTCGTCAAAGAGGTGCCGGAAGAGAAGACGCTCGAGCAGATCGGAAAATCGCTCGCCGAATGCGCCGCGTTTGCTCAGGACAACGGTATCAAGATACAGCTCGAGGTACACGGCAGCGAGACGCAGCGCGTGCCTCGTATCAGGAAGATCTTCGATTACGCCGGCAATCCAGCGGCGCTTCGCGCGTGCTGGAATTCAAATCAGACGGATTTGCTCGACGGCGGATTTGACGCGAATTTCAAGCTCCTCAAGAACCAGATCGGCCAGATCCACATGCGCGATCTGATGCTGGAGGAATACCCGTGGCGAAAGTTGATCTCCAATCTTGCGGAGATGAATTTCCAGGGTTACTGCTTTGCGGAGATTCCAGAATCAGCAGATCCGGTTCGCGTTCTGAAGTATTTCCGGGGGATGTTTCGCGCGTACCAGAATCTCTGACACTCGTAGCGCGGAGCTTTGGCTCCGCGTCGAGTTACCCTCCGCGTCCCAGCCAGTGCAACAGTCCAAGGGTCAACCAGGGCACGTAGGTAATCAGCAGCACGCCGACAGCGAGGATCCCCAGCATCGGCAGCGTGGCCCACGTGACTTCGAGCACGGGTTTCCTGAACCGGACAGAGGCCAGCAGAAGGTTTAGTCCCAGCGGCGGATGCAGGAAGCCGAGTTCGAGATTCGCGACGAAGATGATCCCGAGGTGCACGTAGTCGATGCCGTACGCTTCCGCCAGTGGGAGAATCAACGGCACGACGACGACGATGGCCGAGAAGATGTCCATCAGCGTGCCGACGATCAAAAGAAACACATTCAGCGCGAGAAGGAACAGCAGCCGCGAGTGAATGTGTGATTGCGTCCACGCGACGAGACGTGTCGGCACTTCTGCATACACGAGATAATCGGTCAGGCCGGCCGCCACTGCGAGGATGAGCAGCACGCCGCCGACGAGCGCAACGCAGTCGGCGACGACGCGTAGCACGTCTTTCCACTTCGGCAAATCGCGATGAATGAACCGCTGGACGATGAGCGTATACAGCGCCGCGAGCGGCGCCGACTCGACCAGCGTCGCGATGCCACCCACGAATGCGCCGACAACGAAAACCGGTAGGAATAACTCCCACTTCGCTTCCCACAACGCGGCCCACGCTTCAGGGAGTCGGAAAGGCCGCCGCTCCGCGTGCGTCAGCGTGCCTTCGCGCACGCCGAGCATGGCAAGAAGCCCGAGCATCAGAACCCCAGGAAGCAGCCCGCCGATGAAGAGATCTTCAATCGACGCTTTCTGCGACACGATGCCGTAGAGCATTAACGGCAGCGACAGTGGGAAGAGCAGCCCGAGCGAGCCGGATGCGGTGAGCAGCCCGATGGAGAAACGTTCGCGATAGCCATCGCCGACCAGCGCGGGCAGCAGCAATCCGCCGAGGACGAGGATCGTGACGCCCGATCCGCCAGTGAAGAGCGTAAAAAAGGCGCACAGCGTGGCTGCCGCGACAGCCGTCCCGCCAGGCGCCCAGCCGACCCATGCACGAAAGACACGTAGCAGTCGTTCCGAGGAGCGTCCTTCCGCAAGCAGGAATCCGGCGAGCGTGAACAACGGAATCGCCGCGATGCCGGTTGATGTCGTCAGCTCCTGATACGCCATCATCGGCAGCACGACCGGTGGATTGCCTCGCGTCAGCGACGCGAACAGCGCAAACCCGCCGAGCAGCGCAAAGATCGGCGCTCCGACGACCGCGGCGATGATCACCAGCAGGAACCAGGGGAGAACCGACTGGTTCTCCAGCATCTCGCGATTGTGGTTGAGCAGGATGCCAGCGACAATGCCAAGAGCGGCGATGGCGCGTCCCTGCCATTGGCGAGAGGCGTGCCACACGAGACGAAGCGCGATGAGGGTGAACCCGATCGGCAGCGCCAGATCGGCGACCCACGTTGGCAGTCCGGCGGCGACCTGATCGCCGGCAATTCGATCGCTCCGGACGAGGGCGCTGCCGCCGAGTGCGAAGATGGTCGCGATCATCGCGGCGATCGTGCCCGAAACGATGTGCGCGACGTCGCCGATCGGACCCTTTGGGAGGAACTCACCCGTCGCCAGCGTGAGCAGTTTTCCGTCCCGCGCCGCAATCGCCGCGCCCAGCAAGCCCAGCCACAACGTCAACGTCGCCGCAAACGCTCCGGATCCGGGAATGGCGGCGCCGAAAAATCGTCGCGACGCGATCTCGGCGAGCGGCAGAATCATGATGCCCGCGAGCGCGACGCTCGCGATGCGGTTTTCGATGTCGGTGGCGAACGCCTTCAGCAACTATTTGCCCTTGGACTTCCTGAGGGAGTCGCGTTCCTGCACCGCCATGTCGAAAACGTCCGTGGGCACCATGTCTCCCCGCATCGTCGAGACGAGTTGATTCGCCGCCGTGCGGAACTCGGCGGCGGCTTTCGGATCGAGCGTAATCACCTGGAGGCCGCGCGCGGTCATCTGCTTGACCGATTCGGCGTCTTGCGCCGGCGCTTCCCCGCGGACGCGCCTTTCGAGCGCGTCAGCAGCGGCGCTGACTTTGGGCTTGTCTTCGGCGCTGATGCGATTCCACGCCTGAGTGGACATGATCATCGCTCCCGTCAGCGGGGCGATGTGCAGATCGAGCATGTATTTCGCGTCACGAAAAATCTGCAGTGACAGGGCGAGATAGGGAGGATTGGGTGCCGTGTCGATCAGTCCAGTCGACAATTTCAGCTGGGCGGGAATATCGGCGGGGAGCAAGGCGACGGGATGAAACCCATTCTTGACGTACCACTGAAGCCACTTGTCGGCACCTTTACTGGTGAAGAGCTTTGCCGCCTTCACGTCAGCCAGCGAACGCAATGGCTTCTTCGAAAACACTTGCACCCATCCGCCAGTGCCCCAGCTGAGCAGATGAAAACCCTTTGCCTGAAGCCGCTGTTCAAGGACAGGCGTAAGCTTTTTCTCGACCGCCGCTTCCTCTTCGTCGTTTTCGAAGAAGAACGGCATCGCGAAGACGTTAAATGCATCGTCAAGTTCGGCAAGGCCAGCGGCGGTCAGGAAAGATGCCTGCAGCGTGTCGATACCTGGACGCATTTTCTTGATCATCGTCGACTCGTCGCCCTGGGTCCCGCCGGCGTACACGGTGAGCGTGACTCGACCACCGGTGTCCTTGCTCCAGGTGTTGCCCATGTCGAGCAGCGCCTTGTGCCACGACGTGTTGGCTGGCGCGAGCGTCGCAAGTTTGATCTCGCCTGGCGCCGCGAGGATCAGCGCGGGCGCGGCAACAAGCGGAAAGGCAACCAGCAGGAACCGTTTCAGGGCAGACATGTTGATGAACGCTCCTTATTTCGTAAACATCGTTTCAATGTGATCGAGCAGCGCCTGCGCGCGGCGTTGCTGCACCAGCGTCACCAGCCGCACCGACGGATCCTTTTCCGGATCGATCGCCAGCGCTGCCTGCAGCAGCTTCTCGAATTCGGCGCGGTCCTGCGCCGGGAGCGCGACTCCGGTCGCGAGCGCGACGTAGGGTCCCGGAGACAACCCTTTCTGCAGTTCGACGGCGCGCGCGAAATGTTTCCGCGCGCGTTCCGGATCGCCGCCGAGCGCCGCCGGCAGGCTGTCGAGCGAGATGAACATTTCGTGGAGTGCCCCTTTGCTCCAGGTCTCATCGAGCGCGAGCGCGCGTTCCGCGAGCGCGCGCACGACCGGCAGATCGATCACCAGATCGGGTTTATCGATGCCGAGACTGATCGCCGATCCCCATGACGCCGCCATCCAGTAAAGCAGCGGCACGTCTTTCTTTTCCGCTTTTGCGAGAGCGGGTTCGGGATCGGTCAGCAGCTTCTGGCCGATTCCTGGAAAGCGCACCTCCATCGCGCGCAGGCAATATCCCTTCGCGCGGAGATACAGTTTGAGCGCTCGTTGATTGAGGTGGGCGACCTCGTCATGATGTTGCGCTTCGCCGAGCACCGCCGCTTCTGTTTCGACGTAGGCGACGCCGTACTGCGTGAAGTTGCTGCAGGTGGCAATCAGGAGGTCCTTGTTCTTTGGCGCCGAATCGAGCAGCGACTCGTACAGCTTCAGCCCGAACGGGATGGCATCGCCAACCAGCTCGAGATCGTCATCACGCGTGAATACGTCGCCGCTCGACGCGAGCGTGCTTGCTACCATCCCCACGGCCTTACGCTGCACCAGGCCGCACGCCGGCAACGTGGCTGCGGCGGAGGTAAGGACGATCAAGCGGGACAGGACGGTCCGAAAGCGGGCCAACGTGGGCATGCTGAATTAGAAAATTGTATAACGTCACGGCTGGGTTCACTATGCGGCGAGACCAGCTCAAGAGTCATGAGCGAACGATGAAGAAAGGCTGAAGGCGGCAAATGACCCAATATGTGGCCTTTCTGCGGGCGATTAACGTGGGTGGCCACACCGTGCGCATGGATGCCTTACGCCGCCACTTCGAAACGTGGGGCGGCCAGAACGTCGAGACCTTTATTGCCAGCGGCAACGTGATCTTCCATACCGCGCGCCGAGATCAGAATGCGGCCGAGCGAGCGATTGAAGCGCACATCGAGAAGGCGCTGGGCTATCCGGTCATGACGTATCTCCGATCGATCCCCGAGCTTGCGGCGGTGGCGGCGCATGCGCCGTTTGCGCCGGACGAGTACGAGCGTGGCGGGCGGCTGTTTGTCGGATTCATGAAATCGGCCGCCACTCCTTCGATGGCACACGCTCTGGCGGCATTGCGCACCGATATTGACGATCTCGCGGTGGCAGGACGTGGAGGTCTACTGGCTGCGACGCGCTCAGTTGATGGCGTCGCTCGCGACTGGACCAGCGATCGAGAGAGCCATCGGCTCGCCGATCACGACGCGCAACGTCAATACCGTGCGTCGGTTGGCGAAGAAATACTGTAACGACTGACGTTGCCGGGATCCGTTGTCCGGGATCCGAGATGCGAAAACTCAGCAATCACCATTCAGCAATCAGCACTTTCAGCATTCAGACTTTCCAGCTCTCGGGCACTTCGACATACGACCGATCGAGTTCAGACGTTGACGGGCAACCGAGCAGCTTGATCGTACGCAGCAGATCGGCGCGGAGAATTTCAATCGCCCGGCGGACTCCCGCTTCTCCTGCAGCGCCGAGCCCATACGCATACGCGCGTCCAACTAACACCGCCTTCGCGCCAAGGCAGAGCGCCTTCGCGACGTCGCTGCCGCGGCGAATTCCGCCGTCGACGAGCACCTCGATCTGTGCTCTCGCTGCCGCAACGATCTCCGGCAGCGCTCGAATGGTCGCGTGCACATCGTCGAGCTGACGGCCGCCATGGTTCGAGACGACGACCGCGTCGGCGCCGGCATCAATCGCGCGCCGTGCGTCGTCGCCGATGTGCACCCCTTTGACAACGATCTTTCCGGCCCAGGCTTCACGGATCCATTTCAGATCCGCCCAGGTGACGACCGATGCCTCGAGCGCGGTGCCGACGTCAGCGTAGAGCATCGGTCCCTCGCCCGGCAGAACGACGTTTGGGAACTTCATGAGGCCGCCATCACGGAAGAAACCCATGAGCCACCGTGGCTTGACAGCGAACTGCGATACGAACGGCAGCATCTTCAAGGGATTGCGCGTGACCAGTTCCTTCATGCCGTTGCGCAAATCGCGCTCGCGCATACCGGCGACCGGCGTGTCGATCGTGACGACGATCGCTGAGTATCCTGCCTTGCGCGCCCGCGCGATTGCCGCCCGCGCCACATCGTGGCCACCCACCAGGTAGAGCTGATACCACGCGGGACCAGTCGTCGCTTTCTTGACGTCCTCGAGGAGACAGCCTGACAGTGTGGACAGTGTGTAGATGGTGCCGAACGATCCGGCAACACGCGCCGCGACCTCTTCACCTCGGGGATAGAACATCCGCGAGCTGCCGACCGGCGCCAGGATGATCGGCATCGAGATCTCGGTGCCGAGCACCGTGGTGCGCATGTCGTACTGCGGTGCCGCAACGGCGCAGCGCGGGCGGAAAATGATGTCGTCGTAGGCGCGACTATTTCGCTCGAGCGTGTGCTCGCGATCGGCGCCGCCGTCGATGTAATCAAACACGGCTCGTGGGAGCCGTTTCCGTGCGCCTCGCCTCAAATCATCGATGTTGACCACGCGGGATGTGTTCATGTCGACGCCATATTATGATGACGGCGCCCAAAATGACGTGGACGCCGTGGATTCAGGTCTACGATCCTCTCGCGAGCGCGTGGTTGAGCACGGCAGCTGCCGCGTTCCCCATCGTCCTGCTTCTCGCAACGCTGGGACTTCTCGAGTGGCGGGCGCATTACGCCGCTCTGGCGGGATTGATTTCGGCGCTCGCGATCGCCGTTCTGGTCTACGGCATGCCGGCACCCACCGCGCTCGCCACCACTCTCTACGGAGCCGCATACGGATTCCTGCCAATCGGCTGGATCATTCTCAACGCAGTCTTTCTTTATAACCTGACCGTCCACACCGGGCAGTTCGATATCGTGAAATCGTCGGTCGGCCGCTTGTCGACCGATCGGCGGGTGCAGGCACTCCTCGTTGCATTTTCCTTTGGCGCGTTCATCGAGGGGGCGTCCGGATTCGGTACCCCGGTCGCGATTTGTTCGGCACTGTTGATCGGCCTCGGGTTCACGCCGCTTTACGCTGCCGGGCTCTCGCTCATCGCGAACACTGCGCCGGTGGCGTTCGGTGCGATCGGCACACCGATTCTCACCCTTGCCGCCGTCACCGGCATCCCGGCTCCGATTCTCGGCGCCATGGCCGGCCGGCAATTGCCGTTCGTGTCGCTGATCGTTCCCGCGTGGCTGGTGGTCACGATGAGCGGATGGCGCGGGTTCCGGGGTGTGTGGCCCGCGGTCCTCGTCTGCGGCGGCACCTTCGCGATTGTTCAATACCTCTGGAGCAACTTTGTTGGCGTCGAGCTGGTCGACATCGCCGGCGGATTGATTTCGATTGTTGCGCTGGCGCTGTTCATGCGAGTGTGGCAACCGAACGAGACATGGGACTTCGATGAGCGTCGGGATCCGTCCGCCGCCGCAACGCAGCATACCCGCGCTGAAATCACGCGCGCATGGATGCCCTGGTTGTTTCTGTCGATCGCCGTCATCCTGTGGGGACTCGCGCCGGTGAAGGCATTCTTGAACGGCGGTCCGCGGGGACTTGCCGCGTACCGCGCGGCCGGTCGTCCGTATGCGAGTCCTGTCCTGTCGCCAACGTGGAACGTTCCGCTCCTGCACCGCGGAGTGTTTCGTGACTATCCCGTAGTGCCGACCCCGGTCGACCGCGCCCGGATCGGCGATCCCGGATACCGCAACGAACGTGCTGAGGCTGCCGTTTTCACGCTCAACTGGGTGTCGGCGACGGGCACCGCGATCCTGCTTGCCGCGCTTGCGACGGCGCTCTTTCTCCGCGTCTCCGCGCGCGGGTTTGTCTCGGTCGCGCTGATGACGCTTCGTCGCATGCGCACCTCGTTGCTGACGATCATGCTGATGCTCGCGCTCGGGTTCGTGACACGCTATGGCGGGACGGATGCGACGCTGGGTCTCGCGTTCACGAAGACTGGTGCCCTCTATCCGTTTTTTGCGGCGCTCCTTGGATGGCTCGGGGTCGCGTTGACCGGATCAGACACGAGCTCGAATGTGCTGTTCGGCAGCCTGCAGAAAATCACGGCGCAACAGCTCGGGTTCAATCCTGTGCTCATCGTGACCGCGAACAGCACGGGCGGCGTGATGGGGAAGATGATCGACGCGCAAAGTATCGTCGTGGCGACCGCCTCCACCGGTCAGTCGGGGCAAGAGGGAAAGATCCTGCGGTTTGTCTTCTGGCACAGCCTCGCGCTCGCGGTGATCATGGGCCTGATCGTCGTGCTGCAGGCGTATGTATTTCCGTGGATGGTGCCGTAATCAGTTTTCAGTCGCCAGTTTCCAGTTTCCAGTTTCGAGCTTCCAGGTAAACTGGACGCATGATCGAGCGACATTACCTGGACGACTCACTTCTGCAGCTCCGCAAGCTCAAAACCCAAGCCGACAAGGCAATTGCGCAGACGTCCGACGAGCATTTTTTTGCGACGCTTGATCCGGAGGCCAACAGCATTGCGCTGATCATGAAGCATATGGCCGGCAACATGCGATCGCGTTGGACGGATTTCCTGACGACGGACGGGGAGAAACCCGATCGGGAGCGTGACCGGGAGTTCGAGGCCGCCGCCGGGGATACGCGCGGATCGATTGCCGCTCAGTGGGAAGAGGGTTGGGCGCGCGTCCTGAACACGATCGCGCTGTTGGCACCTGACGATCTGTCAAAAACGGTCTACGTCCGTGGTGAAGCGCACTCAGTACTGGAAGCAATTAATCGGCAGACCTCACACTACTCCGCGCATGTCGGTCAAATCGTGCTCCTCGCGAAACACTACGCTGGATCGAAATGGGAGACGCTCAGCATTCCCCGCGGTAAGTCGAAAGAGTTCGACGTCTCGAAGAGTGGCCGCCCGTACGGAGTGAAGGAAACGAGTTGAAACAGCTGGAGACTGGGAACTGGAAACTGGGAACTGGGACTAGAAACTAAACCCTGTTCCCAGATTCAGCCGCGTGCCGCCGCCGTCGAAGCCATGCGCAATGTCAAAGTTCAGCTTGACCAGCGGCGCGATGATAAAGAGTCCGCCGCCGGCGCCGCGATGCCATTCGGCGTCTTTCAGGCTCGCACCGAACTCGGCAATCTTCGAGACGTCCATGAAGGCGGAGACGCCAAGCTTCGCGCCGTGGAGAACGGAGGTCAGTGGCACGCGCAGTTCGCCGGAAGTCACCACCATTCGATCGCCGACGAACGTGCCGCTGCCGAAACCCCGCAGGTTGGATGAACCGCCCAGCAGCAGCCGCTCGTACGGCGGCAGCGTTGCGTCACTGGTGAAATACTGCACGCGGCCGGCAGCCACAGCCTGTCCGATCACCCGAACATAGCCGCGCGCGTCGGTTTCGTAGCGGTTGATCCGATCCATACCGCGAACATTCAGCGCCGACCACCCAGCACCGAGATAGACGGCGTTCCCCGGGAAGGCGGGGTCGCGGCGTGTGTCGAGTGCGGCGTTCGTCCCGAACGTCCAGATGTCGTCGTTCAGATCGCCGAAGTCGACCGAGCTTCGCGAGGCATCCACCCCGACGCGAAACACGTGCGCGAACTGCCGCTCGACACGTCCTTTCAGTTCGACACGTTGATCGTCGATTTCGTAGTGGGGATTCTCGCGATTCCAGATACCAAACGTTCCGAAGACGCGGCTGATCGGCCCGGACTTGAATCCGCGCTCCGCTTCGATCGCCGCCCGTTTCGTTCCACCCCACGTCAACGGCACGGAGAGGCGTTCACCGGCGCCGAGAAGATCGATCGTGCTCACTCGGCCGCCATAGGTGAAGCCGTATCCGTCGGCGTAGCTGAGAATCGGAAAGAACATCAGCGTCGAGGTGACGCGATGAAACGGTCCGGCGGTCGATGTAATCCCGCCTCCAGCCGCCGACGTGACACCTGGCCGTTCGTGAACAACCAGGACGATCGCGACGTCCGTCGGATCGTCGAGCGAGCGATAACGCTTGCGGACTTCCACCGTCTCGAATCGATCGCTGTCCTTCAACCTTTTTTCGATGGTGCCCACAGCATCAGGGCCAACGGTGTCGCCGAGCGATATTCCGGCGATCCTGATGACGTCCTCGTCGGTCACCTCTGCGTTCCCATGAACGCGAATCTCGTGAATGGTTTCGACGGGTTGTTGCTCATCTTCGACGAACGGACCGTGCTCGATCTGATCGGGTGGCATTCCTGGCACCCCTGGCACCCCTGGCACCCCCGGCACCCATGATTCGAGCTTCGGCACCGTGATCTTCGTCTTGACCTCCGCCTCTCGATAGTTGTCGAACGCTCGAACGTATCCCGCTTCGTACGATCCGAGTGCCAGCGTGAAACCGGCGTGAATGTTCATGCTGCGCGGCAGCCAGACGCCGGGGAAGGGCTGGCCCATCGTCATCGAGGCGCGAATGTCGTCGATCCGCACCAGCCATCCGGCGGGCAGAAAATCCATCCACACGTTGTCGAACGTGTACTTCACGATCTGATGTTCCGCCGGATCGACCCACAGCGTCACCAGTGCCGTCTTGTTCATCTTGCGGTTGATGTCCTGCTCGAGTTGCTGCTCCTTCTGGTCATTCTTCGATGGCTTCTTTTTCTTCATCTCATGCGGCGTTTTTTCATCGTCCTCGTCGTTGAACAGGTTCGTCGGGTAGTACTCAATGCGGAGAACATCCTGTCCTTCGAGCTTCTCGCGGCCGGCGAGATAGTAATTGCCTGGTTCGAACTTGAAATCCATGAAATACGCTTCTGATACGAAGCGCGGCTCGGAGGCGACGGCGCCGCCGCTGGTCACCTGCACACCTTCGGTGCCGATGCTGACCGACGCTTTCTCCCGCTCGTTCTTGGCTTTGCGTTCCTGCCGCTCCTTTTCGCGGTGTATCCAGCCGGTCTCGTACTGCTCACGCTCTGATTGCTTGACGGTGACGCCGTTGAATCGCACGGGACTTCGCACGTGCATGCCGTCGCGCTCGTACCAGGTGTAATCGCGCCTGGTCCGATAGAGCGGCCACTGGCCGGGACCGAAAACGTCGAACGTCTCGGTCTCGTCCAGCACGTATTGATTCAGCATCTTGCGATTGACGTCGCGCCGGGCCAGCACCTTCTCCATGAATGCGTCGAGATCGCTCGTCGACGCAGTCTTCGCCTGGCTCGGCGCCGGCTTGGGCGGAGTTTGAGCGATCGACAAACTGGAGAAGATTCCAAGGAGGAAGAGCGCGAGGACGGCGCTCGGGACTGCGAGATACACGGACCCTCCGCAAGGGCTGGCACATCCGTTAGACGACTGTCAGCCGCTCATAGTTCTTTAATTACTGTACATCCGGGATCCGGTATCGGTGGTCCGGGATCCGATTTAATCGAATCAGAGCTCGACCCACGCGTCGGCTGCACCTGAGCGGAACAGCGCATCGATGACGCGCATGTTTTTCACCGAATCCTCGAGCGGATACGGCGCAGGTCGCTCCTCCATGGCCGCACGCGAAAACAGATCACCTTGGATCGTGTATTGATCGCACGTCTCGAACTCAACGACCTTACGATCGGGTACCGCTCCCGGTGGAGAGTCCTCCACAAAGATGCGGCAAGGTCGATCGGCAGGAGCGTTGAACGGAATCTCGATCTCAACCTGTCCCAATGTTCCGGCGATCGTGATCCGTTGCGCGTGCGCCAGTTGCGTACTGCACGTTCCCACCGTATGACGTCCGCCGAAATCCATCATGATCGAGGCCATGTAGTCGACACCGTTGTTCGGTCGTTCTTCGATCAGCGCGCAGACACGGCGAGGCTCGGTTCCGAAAATCATTCTCGCGGTATTCACGAGATAACACCCGATGTCGAGTAGACCGCCGCCGCCCCACTCTTTCACCTGCCGGATATTCGCCGGGTCGTCCATGAAAAAACTGAAGTAGCCGACAATCGATCGGGCCTCGCCGATGCGTCCGGATCGCGCGATGTCGAGTGCGCCAAGCCATTGCGGATGCGTCCGGACCATGAACGCTTCCTGAATGAGGACTCCGGTTCGATCGCGCACGGCAAGAAGCCGCTCGGCGTCCGCCGCGACCAGGCCGATGGGTTTCTCGCACAGCACATGCTTGCCGGCCTCCGCCGCGCGCGTCGTCCACTCAGCATGTAGATGATTTGGCAGAGGAATGTAGATCGCATCGATATCGGGATCGTCGACCAGCGCCTGGTACGATCCGTACGCTTTGGGAATCCCGAGTTCCGCTGCGGCTGCGCGTGCTTTCGATTCGTCGCGTGAGGCGAGCGCGTCAACCGTGGTCCATCTGCCGCGCTGCATTGCCGGGATCACTTTCTTGGTGGCAATTCTGGCGACGCCGAGCACACCCCACCGGAGTTTCTTGTTCATAGGTTCTACACGGTTCGAGAAGGTTCCACAGGGTTCTACAAGGGTTCTACAAGGTTCGCCGCGGTTCTACAAGGTTCGGTAGAACCTTTGCTTCGTAAGCCGTTACGTCGCTCGTAAACGGCGTAACGCGGCTTGGCGCGATTTTTCTGAAGTTTTTCGCCATCCGACGTGGTACCCGCGTTGCTCTGACGTCGATCGATTCCCGATGTCCCTGGTCCGGACTCCTGTCCGGAAGGTCACAGGTCGCGTCCTACCCCACGCGGCAAGCGATGACCGGCTGGATGTTCGTGCCGGGGACGCCGGGAGGAAGCCGCTGAAAAACACGGAAAGACGGCTACGGAAAAACGGCCACGGAAAAACACGGATCGACACGGATAGGCGGCCACGAGAAACGCGGATCCGTGGCTGATCCTCCGTATCCACCCGTGGCAGGGAGGGCCTCATGCGGCGTCAGGTTTCTTGCGCATCTCTTCTCGTTGTGTTCTGTGTCAGCTGCGGCGGTTCCGGTGGATACGGCGGCAGCTCGACGCCACCGACGACCCCTTCAACCGGCGGAACGTCGAATGTCACGACGATAACGATCACCGGGAACAAGGGTGATCAGTCGTTCAACCCCAACCCGGCAATGTGTACGACGGGTCAAACGGTTGTCTGGAAGAACGCGGACTCGATTGCACACCGGATCGTCATCGCCGACCTTGGCATCGACACTGGCAACCTTGCGCCTGGCGCATCGTCACAGCCGGTCTCGCTTGCAAATGTATCGAAGAATTACCATTGCTCGCTGCATCCGTCCATGGTCGGCTCGCTCAACAACGCGACGAATGATCCGGGCAACTGCGGTCCTTATGGGTGCTATTAATTGCGCTCGACATCGGCCAAAAGAATCCGCGCGGTCTAGAGACCGCGCCCCACGCACGCTTGGATGAAGACCGCGCGCAGCACATGTGGGATGCCTACAGACGTGTAGGCCGGGTCTTAGAACCCGGCCTGCAGGCTCACATTTGACCTCACAAACGACGAGCGGGTATACTGCCCAACAATCGTGACGATGTGCACCACGCCCCAGACGGTTTGCCGAAAGCGGACGAAGCGAATCCGCAGGCCGGGGGTGTGTGAGATCGTCGCGTAGCTGACCGCTCACAGCAAGATCACGAACACCCGCCGGCCCCTAACAGGCCGGCGGGTTTTTTTTTGAGCATTGCATTAAGGGAAATCATGCAGACCAAGCGAATCGACGTAGGCGTCCTCGGCGCGACCGGCATGGTCGGCCAGCAGTTCATCCGGCAACTGGCCGATCACCCCTGGTTCCGACCTGTGTGGCTTGGTGCGAGCGAGCGGTCGGAAGGCAAAACCTATGCTGACGCCGCGTCGTGGCGGCTGTCGTGGCCAATGCCTGCAGAGCTGCGCGGCGTTCGCGTTGACTCGTGTACCCCCGGGCGTGGGCCGCACCTGATGTTCTCGGCGCTCGATGCAAACGCCGCCAAGGACGTTGAACCGGCTTTCGCTCAGGCCGGCCACCTCATAATCAGCAACGCGCGAAGCTACCGCATGGACCCGCTCGTTCCGCTGCTCATCCCCGAAGTCAATGCCGACCATCTCGCGCTCCTTCCCGCTCAGCAGCGTGAACGTGGATGGACCGGCGCCATCGTCACCAACCCGAATTGCTCGACCGTCGTGCTCTCGATAGCGTTGGCGCCGCTTCGTCAGTTCGGCATTCGCACCGTCATGGTGACAACGTTGCAGGCGGTCTCCGGCGCCGGGTATCCGGGTGTCGCATCGCTCGATATCCTCGGCAACGTCGTGCCCGCGATTTCCGGCGAAGAAGAAAAGATCGAGAGTGAAACGCAGAAGATTCTCGGACACCTCGAGACCACGCGCGTGAAGCCGCATCCGATGGTCGTCAGCGCGCAGACGACGAGAGTGCCGGTGATCGACGGCCACACCGAGAGCGTTTCGATTAAGTTTGACGACAGTCCTTCGATCGATGACATCATCGCGGCATTGCGATCGTTCCGCGGCAAACCACAGGATCTCAAACTGCCGACGGCGCCGCCTGATCCGATCGTGTGGACCGAGGCCGGCGATCGTCCGCAGCCGCGGCTCGACGCGGAGCGCGACGGTGGCATGACGGTCACCGTCGGCCGCGTCCGCAAGTGTCCGGTGCAGGACGTCAAGTTCATCGCGCTCGGTCACAACACGATCCGTGGCGCCGCCGGCGCCGCAGTGTTGAATGCCGAGTTGATGCGCGCTGAAGGGCTTTTGGTTGGTGACTAACCGATTGCGGATTGCGGGTTGGTGACTGCGGATTGTTTTGACTGTCGATTGTCGATCGTGAGTGCGGATTGTTTTGATTTGAGGAATGAATGGCGACATTGCAAGGATCCGATTCCGCTGAACTGAATAGCCACCTCCAACCGAGTGCGTCGCGATCGGTCGACGTGCCGCTCACCGGGCCCATCGTCATGAAGTTCGGCGGCACTTCGGTTGCCGATGCCGACGCGATCACACGAGTTGTCGGCATCGTCAAGGCTGCGCGCGACAGTTCCGGACTGCCGCCGGTCGTCATCGTGTCAGCGATGAGCGGTGTGACCGATCGGCTCCTCGAACTCACGGCATCTGCGGAGCGGCGCCGCGATGCGCACGTTCTCAACGGCGTTGCCGAATTGTCACGGCGTCATTTCGAGGCCATCGAGCGTCTGCTTCCCGCCGATGTCGCCAATGGCGTGCTCGTCGAAGTCGGCGCGCAGCTCGACGATCTGCGCGCGCTGCTCAAAGCGACCGGCATTCTCCGCGCGGCTTCGCCGAGCGCTCACGACGCGATCGTCTGCACTGGCGAGTTGATCAACAGCCGCATCGTTGCCGCAGCACTCGAACAGAACGGCGTGCCGGCCGCCTGGGTGGACGCACGCCGCGCGATTGTCACCGATGTGGCGCACATGGCGGCGTCGCCGAGACCGGACGAAACGCGTGACGCGGTCAGCCGGGAAATCGTGCCGCGAATCGCCGAGGGGCGCGTGCCGGTCGTCGGCGGGTTCGTCGGTGCGACAATTCAGGGTGTGACCACGACGCTCGGGCGCGGCGGTTCAGATTATTCGGCGGCGATTATCGGTGCGGCGCTCGACTCGCGCGAGATTCAGATCTGGACAGACGTCGATGGCATGCTCACGGCCGACCCGCGCGTCGTCGAATCGCCGCGCGTCGTTCCCTTCCTGTCCTTCGGTGAAGCCTCCGAACTGGCGTACTTCGGTGCCAAGGTGCTGCACCCGAGCACAATCCTGCCTGCCGTGGACAAGGACATCCCGGTTCGCATTCTGAACAGCCGGCGCGCCGCAGGGGCGGGCACGACGATCACCGCCGAACCACCATCGGCGGATCGCCAGCTTGCGGCGGTCGCGTGCAAACGGCACGTTACGATGGTCGAGATCACGTCGACCCGTATGCTGATGGCACACGGGTTTCTCCGTCGCGTCTTCGAAGTATTCGAACGCCATCACACCGCAGTCGACGTGGTCACAACATCGGAAGTCAGTGTGTCGGTGACGGTGGACGATGCGGCGCGGCTCGACGACATCGTCGGAGCGCTTCGCGAGTTCGCCGAGGTGAACGTCGAAGGCGGTCTCGCAATCCTGTGTGCCGTCGGCGACAATCTGCGGTGCGACCCGCGCATCGCCGCGCGTGTCATCGGTGCTCTCGAGGGGTTCCCGGTGCGCATGGTGTCGCAGGCCGCCTCGCGGCGAAATGTGACGATTGTGCTGCGGGAGGACGATCTTGCGAGAGGAATGGCGCAGTTGCATGCGGAGTTTTTTGGATAGGTGAATTGGGTGCCACGGGTGCCAGGAGTGCCACGGGTGCCAGGAGTGCCTGGAGTGCAAAGAGTGCGGCCGTGCAACTGCTGATCGTTGGATACGGCCGGATGGGGAAGCTCGTGGCCTCACTGTGCCCCGAGTACGGATTCGATGTCGCGGGCACGGTCGACATCACCGAAGCCGCAGCCCCGGACAAGTGGCCGCAAGCGGATGTCGCGATCGACTTCTCGATTGCCGACGCGGTCGCGGAGAATGCGCGACGACTCGCCGAACGGCGGATGAACATTGTTATAGGCACCACAGGTTGGAGCGGGTGCGAGCCGGAGATCCGGAAGATCGCGGACCAGGCAGGCATTGGCGTGGTCGCGGCCCCAAACTTCGCGCTTGGCGTGAATCTATTCGTCGCGCTGGCTGAGCGTGCGGCACAGCTCTTCGGATCGCAGGCGGCGTTCGGTGCATGGATTCACGAAGCTCATCACGCGGCAAAACGCGACGCGCCGTCAGGGACGGCACTGCTTCTCGAAGCGGCGATGAAAGAACACGCGTTCAAACGCCCAATCGACGTATCATCCACACGCGCCGGGTCGATTCCCGGGACGCACACGATAGGGTTTGACGCGCCAGGCGAGACCATTACCCTCACGCATACGGCGCGTGATCGATCAGGATTTGCACGTGGAGCGCTCGAGGCGGCCCGCTGGGTCCATGGCCGCAAAGGGTGGTTCACGATGAAGGATGTTCTCGGAATATAACGGAAACCGGATCCCGGGCACCGGGTCCCGACTGCGAGGCTCCCCATGCGTCAGGCATTTACCGGTTGCGGCACCGCGCTCATTACTCCCTTCACGCGCACGGGCGCAGTCGACGAGACGGCCGTGCGCCGACTCGCGCGTCGCCAGATCGACGCAGGCATCCACTTCCTCGTTCCCTGTGGCACAACCGGCGAGACACCGACGTTGACCGACGACGAGCGGGTGCGGGTTGTTGAACTTATCCTCGGTGAGGCGAAAGGCCGCGTCCCGGTGCTCGCCGGCGCCGGTGGCTACAACACACACGAGGTCATTGAGTCCGCGCAGCGGATGGCACGCGCGGGCGCCGACGGGATCCTCTCGGTTGCTCCCTATTACAACAAGCCCACGCCCGAGGGCCTTTATCAACACTACAAGGCGATCGCCGACGCCGTTCCGATCCCGATCATTGTCTACAACGTTCCTGGCCGAACCGGTGTCAACATCGATGTCGCGACGATCGTCAGGATGAGTGCGGTTCCAAACATCATTGGAGTGAAGGAAGCATCCGGGAATATGACCCAGATGTGTGAGATCTGCGCCGCAGTTCCATCGGAGTTTCTCGTCCTCTCTGGCGATGACGCGTTAACGTTGCCGGTGATGTCGGTCGGCGGTCGCGGAATCGTCTCCGTGGCATCGAATGAAATCCCGTCGGAGATGGCAAAGATGGTGGAACTTGCCGAGGCCGGGGATTTCGCGGCCGCGCGGCGGCTGCACCAGGAACTGCTTCCACTCATGCAGATCAACTTCATCGAATCGAGCCCGATTCCCGTGAAGGCGGCGATGGCGATGATGGGGCTGGTCGAAGAGGTCTATCGTCTGCCGCTCGTGCCTCCTCGGCCGGCGTCGCGAGAACGAATCGCAAACGTGCTGCGCGATCTTGGGCTGCCGACGGGACCTGCCACGGTACGAGCGTGAAGGGCTTAAGGCTTACGGCTTAAGGCTCGGCTTCCTCTTCATCAACGAGTCATTCCAGTGAGCGATCTCGCTTCGGAAATCCCTGTCCTGTTCGACGCAGGCGCGTCTGTCGATCGCGAGCGCGCCCGCGACGCATTTTTCCGTCTGCGCTCCGCATTGTCAGCAGGCAACGCGCGGGCGGCGGAGCCAGACGAATCCGCCTTCTCGGGCTGGCGCGTGAATCCGTGGGTCAAGCAAGGAATCCTGCTCGGCTTTCGTATTGGCGTCATCGTCGACATGTCCGCCGATCACGGACGCTGGCCATTCGTTGACAAGGATACGATGCCGCTGAAGCGGTTCGACGCCCGTGGTGGTGTTCGGATCGTCCCCGGCGGTTCGACGGTTCGCGATGGCGCATATCTGGGACCGGGGGTCGTCTGCATGCCGCCGATGTACATCAACATCGGGGCCTACGTCGGCAACGGAACGATGATCGATTCGCATGCGCTCGTCGGATCCTGCGCGCAGATCGGCCAGCGCGTGCACGTCAGCGCGGCGGCACAGATTGGTGGTGTGCTCGAGCCGGTTGGTGCGTTGCCCGTGGTGATCGAGGACGATGTGCTCGTCGGTGGCAACTGCGGAGTGTATGAGGGTGCGATCGTGAAACGGCGCGCCGTCCTCGCGGCAGGAACAATCCTGACCGCCTCAACGCCCATCTACGACGTTCCGAACGGACGGATCATCGAGGCGTCCGGCGGACCACTGATCGTGCCGGAAGGCGCGGTGGTTGTTCCCGGGACGAGGCCGTTGACCAGCGGTCGCGCGCGCGAATGGGGCCTCTCGATCGCGACGCCAATCATCGTGAAGTACCGGGACGAGCGCACCGACGCGCGCACGGCACTGGAAGAGGCGATCCGATAAGAGTGCCTGCGGCCGGCGAACGAGCGCGCGAGTGAGCCCACGCGAGCGGAGCGGGGATCGCGGGGCCCCCGCGCGCGAGCGTGTAAGGGGGTCCGGCGGGGCGAAGCCCCCCGGAATAACAAAGACAAAACTATGAAATCGGCCTTCGACGCGATCGGCTTCGGCCGCGCGCTCATTAATATTGATTCGACGACGGGGCGGGAAGCAGACGCCGGACGCTGGCTCAGCCACGAGTTGGAACAGCTCGGCTACACCGTTGTCCAACAACCAGTGAGCGACGGGCGCGCGAACGTGTACGCGACGCTCGATTCGCCGGTTGTCGTGTTGTCGACGCATTACGACTGCGTTCCGCCGTTTTTTGCGAGCCGCGTTGAGGACGGAAAACTCTACGGCCGTGGCGCATGCGATGCGAAGGGCATCCTGGCGGCCCAGGTAGCGGCAGCCGAACGGTTGCGCGCAGCCGGAGAGCGGCGCGTCGGGTTGTTGTTCGTCGTTGGTGAAGAGCGGGGAAGCGATGGCGCGGCGGTGGCGAACACGATGCCCCCCGGCTCGCGTTTTCTTATTAATGGCGAACCGACGGACAGCCGGCTTGGCACAGGAACGGGAGGGGTACTGCGCCTGCGGTTACGAGCGTCGGGACGGGCGGCCCACTCGGCGACGCCAGAGCGGGGCGAGTCCGCGATCGACAAACTGATCGATGCCCTGATCGCGCTCCGATCGATTCGGCTGCCATCGGACCCGAACCTGGGATCGACCTATTACAGTATTGGGTTGATCGAGGGAGGCATCGCTCCCAACGTCATCTCCCCGTCGGCGTCGGCTGAGGTCCTGTTTCGGACGGTGGGGCCGCCGGAAGACATCTTGCGCGCAATCCAACCGGTCGAGCGGTTCGTGACGTCTGAAGAGATATTGCGCGTGCCGGTCGTGAAGCTGCACACGGTGGCAGGCTTTCCGACTGCCGCTTTTCGGTTTACCACCGACGTTCCGTTCCTTGAAAGGTGGGGAACGCCGATGCTGTTCGGTCCGGGCTCGATTCTCGTGGCGCACACCAGCGACGAGCACCTCGATCTCGCGGAACTCGATCGGGCTATCGATTCGTACGAACGACTCGCGCGTGAGTGTTTAAAGGGTGCTTCCGCCTAAAGGCGGAAGCTACGAGGGTACAATCACAGGCGGAGGGCGCTGGCGCCCGCGGGCGCCGCTGAACACAACGTGGACTCGTTGTTTCGTTTCCTCTTCGAGTATCGGCCGGTCATCTTTCAACAGGGAGAGTTCCGCCTCTCGCCGTCGACCGGCTCGTATGTCGCCCTGGTGCTTGCCGGCGCCGCGATTCTGTTAGCCGTTGTCACATATCGCGGCCTTGCGGGGCGCGGACGGGTGCGCGATCGCGTCGTCCTGACGGTGCTGCGGATCGCGACGCTCGGCGTCATGCTGTTCTGCCTGTTCCGGCCGATCCTGGTCGTCAAGGCAGCGGTCCCTCAGCAGAACTTCCTCGCCGTGTTGATCGACGACTCGCGCAGCATGCAGATCACCGACTGGGGAACTGCAACGCGGGGCGCGTTCGTCAAGCAGACGTTCGGGAAAGAGGCACCGCTCGTCAAAGCGTTGTCCGAACGCTTCGTCCTCCGCCCGTTTCATTTCTCGTCGACAGCAACGCGACTGGGATCGACCGATGAGCTGACATTCACCGGTGCCCAGACGCGACTTGGCGCAGCGCTTGACGGCGCGCGGCAGGAACTTGCGGGGCTGCCACTGGCGGGAATGGTGCTCGTCAGCGACGGTGCGGACACGACCGATGCGGCGCTGACCGAGTCGCTGCTCGCATTGAAAGCGGCCTCGGTGCCGGTGTTCACGGTTGGCGTTGGACGCGATCGCCTCGCCCGCGACGTGCAGATCGATCGCGTGTCGACGCCGCGCACAGCGCTCCAGGGAACGTCGCTCGTGATCGACGCGGTCGTCACGCAAACAGGGTACGCGGGGGAGACCGTATCACTGGACGTCGAGAACGACGGACGCATCGTGGGATCGCAGGAAGTGAAACTGGCGATGGACGGCGAGCCGACGGCGGTGCGTGTCCGCTTCACCGCCGCGGAAGCCGGCGCGCGCGTGTTCACATTCCGGATCGCGCCCCGTCCGGGAGAGCTCGTGACGCAGAACAACGCGCGCGACGCGTTGATCGACGTCTCGGATCGTAAAGAGAAGATTCTGTACTACGAAGGGGAGCCGCGCCCGGAGATGAAATTTCTCAATCGCGCGGTGTTCGAGGACAAGAATCTCGAGGTCGTCACGCTTCAACGGACGGCGGACAACAAGTACATGCGCGTTGGCGTCGAAACCGGCGACGAGCTCGCAGCTGGATTCCCCAAAACGCGCGAAGAACTGTTTGCCTATCGCGGATTGATCCTGGGCAGTATCGAAGCGGGCGCGTTTACCGGCGATCAGCTTCGCATGATCGGCGAGTTTGTCGAGCGGCGCGGCGGAGGCCTGCTCATGCTCGGGGGGCCGCGTTCGTTCGCTGAGGGCGGATACGCGGGCACTCCCGTCGCCGATGCACTCCCCGTCACTCTTGAACGTCCCGCGAGGACGCTCGATGTTCTGCCGGTCGCACGGCTCCACGTAAAGCCCACGCGCGCTGGCGAAGCGCATGGCGTAACGCAGATTGCGGCCACTGAGGCGGCATCGACTGCTCGTTGGAACGACATGCCCGTGCTCACCAGCGTCAACGCCATTCGTGAAGTGAAGCCCGGGGCGACGGTTCTTCTCACGGGCACGGATGAACGCCGTCGCGATCAGGTCGTCCTGGCCTCGCAACGCTACGGCCGCGGTAAAACGCTTGCGTTTCCAGTGCAGGACTCATGGCACTGGCAAATGGACGTGAAGATGACGATCGAGGACATGACGCACGAGAACTACTGGCGTCAGTTGCTGCGATGGCTGGTCGATGGCGTACCCCGTAACGTTGACCTTCACACCATCTCAGACCGCGTCGAGCCCGGTGATCCCGTGACGCTCGTGGCGGAAGTCGTCGATCCCGCCTACGTCGAAGTCAACGACGCGCGCGTGGTCGCGAAGGTCACGGGTCCAAAAGGCATGCCCGTCGAAGTGCCGATGCAGTGGACCGGCGAGCGCAACGGCGAGTATCGGGCAACCTTCCCGGCGACGGATCAAGGCATGTACGTCGCGGAGGTCGAAGCCACGCGTGCCGGCAAGTCGATGGGCACCGCAACGACTCAAGTGCGCGCCACTCCGAGCGATGCCGAGTACTTCGACGCGACGATGCACGCGCAGCGATTGAAGCGGATCGCCGACGAAACCGGCGGCCGCTTCTATACGCCAGACACGATTGCCGGCATGCCCGAGGATCTGCGTTACACCGGCCGCGGCGTAACGACGGTCGAAGAACGAGAGTTGTGGCACATGCCGATCGTGCTGTTTGTGTTGCTTGGGCTGATCTCGGCCGAATGGGCCTATCGCCGCGCGGTGGGGATGGCGTAGAAAAAGGTAAAAGGCAAAAGGCAAAAGGGAAAAGGAAAGGCCAAAAGGTCTGCACGGTGGCTTCCGCCTTTAGGCGGAAGGTCGATCGATGAAAAGGATTGTTCTTAGCGTCGCCCTATTCTCACTTCTGGCGTTCTCATCGCCAGCGGCGGCGCAGACTGTCCACCTCGCCGTGATCGTCGGGCTCGCAGGCGATCCGGAACATGCGGAACTGTTTCAGCGCTGGGCGTCGACCCTCGTGGACGGTGCCACCGATCGACTCGGCGTTCCGAAGGACCACATCATCTATCTGGCGGAGCAACCGGATAAGGATGCAAAGCGTGCCACCGGTAAATCAACGCAGCAGGAAATCGAGAAAGCCTTCGCCACACTTGCGAAGACGACGAAGGCAGACGATGTCGTTTTCATTGTGCTGATTGGGCATGGCACGTTTGATGGGAAGATCGCGAAGTTCAACCTTCCGGGTCCGGACATGACCCCCGCGAACTTTGAACCGCTGCTCAAAAGCCTCCCGTCGAAGCATGTCGTCTTTGTGAACACGGCGAGTTCGAGCGGGCCGTTTCTCGAAGAACTTGCCGGACCTGGAAGAACGATTGTTACGGCAACCCGCACCGGGGCCGAACGATTCGCGACACTGTTCGGCGGTTATTTTGTCGACGCGTTGATGAGCGATACGGCGGACGCCGACAAGAACCGCCGCGTCTCCGTGCTCGAAGCGTTTGACGCGGCGAAGATCGGCGTTGCGCGCGCGTACGAGCAGGAAGGGATCATGCTCACCGAGCACCCACTGCTCGACGACAGCGGCGACAAGAAAGGGACGACCGATCCGAAGGTCGACGGAAAGAACGGACAGGTCGCCTCGGTTTTGGCGCTTGGAACAGTTCAGGGCGCCGATACCATGCCGGCGGATCCGAAGATGCGTGCGTTCTACGAGGAACGGCGCGATCTCGAGCGGCGCGTCGAGGGCCTGAAGCTTATGAAGAGCGGCATGGAGCCGGGTCGCTATGCGTCGGAACTCGAGAAGCTGCTGACGGAGCTGGCGCTCAAGAGCAAGCAGATCAAGGACCTCGAGGGCAAGAAGTGAATGGAGTCCTGTGCCGTCGTGCCATCGTCACTGGACTGCTTGTGTGCCTCATGGCAAGCGTCGCCGTCGCGCAGCGTGGCGGACGCAGCCGCCGGCCGCAACTCGACATCCCTATTGAGGGCAATACGCCGTACGACGGCCGGTTCACGTTCGTACGGCTTAAATATGCGACCAGCTTCGGACGATGGGGCAACTGGATCGGCGATGGCGGGCTGCCCTGGTCGCACGATTACCCGGATGGCGAAGTGCACTTTTCCAAGATCCTCGAAGAGCTCACGCTGCTGAACATCCGGACCAACGGATCGAACATTCTTGGAATAGATGATCCGCAGTTGTTCAACTATCCCGTGGCGTACATGGCGGAGCCGGGTTTCTGGGGCGTGACGGAGAAAGAGGCGATTAATCTGCGCAGCTATCTCCTCAAGGGCGGTTTCTTGATCTTCGACGACTTCCGCGGCCCCGCATGGGACAACCTGCAGGAACAGATGCGGGCGGTGCTGCCCGACGCGCGCTGGATACAGCTCGACGGGACGTCGAAGGTGTTTCACTCGTTTTTCGAGATTGATCATCCCGAGGAGCTGCCGGCTCCGTACGGTGGGCTGGAGGCGACCTACTGGGGATTGTTCGAAAACAACGATCCGGAGAAGAGGCTGATGGTGATTGCCAACGTGAACAACGACATCAGCGAGTACTGGGAGTTCTCCGACCAGGGCGTCACCATGGTGGATTTAACAAATGAGTCATATAAGTTCGGCGTCAACTATGTCATTTACGGTCTTACGCACTGATAGGAGGCCTCTTGAATCGCTCCGTCACCGACACCGTTGAATTGCAGTCGCCAGACGACGTCGCACTGGCAGAGCGGATGAAAGAGGGCCGCGACCGCATTGTTTCCGAACTTCGCAAGCTGATCGTCGGACAGGATGATGTGGTGCATGAAGTGCTGCTGACGCTGTTTGTTGGCGGCAACAGCCTGATCGTCGGCGTCCCGGGCCTGGCCAAGACGCTGCTGATTCACACGCTCGCGCGCGTGCTGGATCTGAAGTTCAATCGCATCCAGTTCACGCCGGACCTGATGCCGTCCGACATCACCGGAACGGACATCATTCAGGAGGACACCGCCACCGGAAAGCGGCAGATGGTGTTTGCCCCGGGCCCGATCTTCGCAAACATCGTCCTCGCCGACGAAATCAACCGCACGCCGCCGAAAACGCAGTCGGCGTTGCTTGAAGCGATGCAGGAGCATCGCGTCACGATTCAGGGGCGCACGTACAAGCTCGAGGAGCCGTTCTACGTCTTCGCGACGCAGAACCCGATCGAACTCGAGGGCACCTACCCGCTGCCCGAAGCGCAGCTCGATCGTTTCATGTTCCACATCGTCATCGACCATCCCCCCGAAGATGAAGAGTTCGAAGTCGTGCGGACGACGACTGCGATCATCGATCCGCATTTCGAGCGCACGGTCACGGGCGAGGATCTGATCGCGTTCCAGCGTCTCGTGCGCCGGGTTCCGGTTGCCGAGCCGGTCATGCGCTATGCCTTGAACCTGGTGCGCACCAGCCGGCCAAAGTCACCGTCGTGCCCGGAAAACGTCAAGAAGTGGGTGGCGTTTGGCGGCAGCGTGCGCGCGGCACAGTATCTCGTCCTCGGTGCGAAGGCGCGCGCGTTGACCAGCGGCCGCTATCACGTGAGCTTCGACGACATCCGGGCGATGGCGCACCCGGTGCTGCGGCATCGTGTGTTGACGAATTTCCACGCGCAGTCGGAAGGAATCACAACCGACACGCTCATCGACCGCTTGCTCGACGCTGTTTCCGTTCCAAGATCCGGGATGTGACTGTCAATGTCCAATGTTCAATGTCCAATGCTCACGTGAGCACGACTCGAACATTGCGCATTGAACATTGAGCATTGAGCATTATGTTGACCACTTCCACTATCCCCGGCGCCCGATTCGTTGATCCCGTCGTGCTGTCGCGCATCGGGAATCTCGAGCTGGTGGCGCGGCATGTCGTCGATGGGTTCATCAACGGCATGCATCGGTCGCCGTACTTCGGCGCGTCGGTCGATTTTGCCGAGCATCGAGGGTACGTCGCGGGAGACGACATTCGTCGTGTCGACTGGCGGCTCTATGCGCGTACGGATCGCTTCTATATAAAGGAGTACGAAGCCGACACGAACTCGAACTTCTCGGTGCTGCTCGACGTGTCGAAGTCGATGGGCTTCGCCGGCCGCACTATCAGCAAACTCGAGTACGCCAAGATGCTCGCCGGGTGTCTGACGTATCTGGTCCACAAGCAGCGCGACCGGGTCGGACTCGTCGCCTTCGATTCGGACATCGTCGCGCACGTGCCGCCGTCGGCAAAGCACATGGACGTGGTGCTGCACACGCTCGATCGGCTGTCGCCCTCCGGGCCGGGCAACCTGCGCGCGCCGCTGCACAAGATGGCCGAGCACTTCGGCCGTCGCGGACTGCTCGTGCTCGTGTCGGATTTCTACGAGGAGCCCGACGCGGTTCTCGAGGCGATCGGACCGCTGCGGTTCCGCGGCAACGACATCATCGTGTTTCATGTTCTCGATCAGGCGGAGCTCGACTTCACCTTCGACACGCCGGCCGCCTTTGAGGATCTCGAAAGCGGCGTCCAGATTCCGGTGGTGCCCGACAAGCTCGCGGAACAGTATCGCTCGCTCGTCCGCGCCCACATCAATGGTCTGCAGGAGCGTTTTTCCGCGAACCGGATCGATTACACCGTGGTGAACACGTCGGCGCCGCTCGATCACGCGTTGTTTTCGTATCTCACAACGCGCGAACGGTTGACGAGAGTGCGTTAGTTCCGGGATCCGAGATCCGGGATCCGGGATCGGGGATCCGGGATCCGAGGATTCGGCGATTCGAGGATGAGTGATTCGCGATCAGTGATGAGTGATTAGGGATTCACAAACGCAAATGTCTTTCTTAACTCCCCTGTTCCTGCTCGCATTGGCTGGCCTGGCGGTGCCGGTGATCATTCATTTGATCCAGCGGGAACGAAAGAATGTCGTGCAGTTCCCGTCGCTGATGTTCCTGCAGCGGATTCCGTATCAGTCGGTGCAGCGACGGCGCATTCGCAACTGGCCGCTCTTATTGTTGCGCCTCGCGGCGCTGGCGCTGATTGTGGCGGCGTTTGCCCGGCCATTCTTCCGGCGGGCGGAGCTGGCGGCCGCGGGCGCCGGCGGCGCTCGCGAAGTCGTCATCCTCATCGACAACTCCTACAGCATGGGTTACGGCGACCGCTGGAGCCGGGCGACCGCCGTGGCACGCGAGGCGATCGGTCAGATCGGTCCTTCGGATCGCGCGACGATCGTCTTCTTTTCATCAGGCGGTGAGGTGGCGCTGAAATCGACGCCTGATCGCAGCCGTTTGAATGCGGCCGTCACCACCGGAAAACCTGCGGCCGGAGCGACTCGATATGGCCCGGCGCTGAAGCTCGCGGGAAGCATTGCCAGCGAATCGTCGCTGCCGCAGCGTGAAGTGATCATGATTTCGGACTTTCAGCGGAGCGGCTGGCAGGGAGCAGAAGGCGTTCGTCTTCCCGACGGCGTGAAGCTGAGGCCCAAACCGATCACCGATAGCAGTACGTCGAACCTGAGTGTCACTCCGGTGTCGCTGCAACGATCGACTTTCTCGGAGCAGGATCGCGTCACTGTCACCGGCGGCGTGACGAATCATTCGTCCTCGCCCGCATCGAACGTCGAGGTATCGCTCGAGATTGACGGCAGGACCGCGCAGACTGAACGGGTATCGATAGAACCGAACAGCTCCGCGTCAGTGACGTTTGCGCCGTTCACGCCCGCGGCGCGCAACACGCGCGGCACGGTTCGGGTCGCGAACGACAAGCTGCCGCTCGATAACACCTTCAACTTCGTCGTGTCGCCCAAGGAAGCAATTCGAATCATCATCGCGGAGCGCCCCGGTGCGCCTCGCGACGCCAGTCTGTATCTCTCGCGCGCGCTCGTGCTCGGCCAGACGCCGCCGTTCGACATCGTCACCCGATCAATCGATTCGGTGTCGACTGAAGATCTCCAGCGTGCGTCGGTTGTCATTCTCAACGATGCGCCGGTGCCGCAATTGACCGCCGAGCGGCTCGGAGCATTTGTCGCCCGCGGCGGTGGGCTGCTGGTTGCGATGGGGAGCCGCGCGACATGGCCGGCAGGAACCGGATCAGCCGATATCCTCGGCGCAACGCTCGGGCAACCAATCGATCGCACCACCGGCCAGGCGGCGCGACTCGGCGCCCTCGAGTACGGGGATCCGATCTTCGAAGCCTTCCGCGCGCCGCGAAGCGGCGATTTCTCGGGCGCACGGTTCTACTCATACCGGGCGGTGACCCCGGTCAAGGACGGCCAGGTGCTGGCACGGTTCGACGACGGGGCACCGGCGCTGGTGGGGCGGCGGGTCGGCAACGGGCGCGTGCTGCTGTGGACGTCATCGCTCGATCTGCAGGGCAACGATTTGCCGCTCAAAGCGGTTTTTCTTCCTTTCGTCCATCGCATGGTCACGACGCTGGCGTCGTATACCGAGCGGCCATCGTGGCTCACTGTAGGCGATGTGCTCGAAGCCGGGCGAGCAGCGCCTGTTCCCGGAGCGTCGCGCCAGGTGCAGCCGCGTGTCGTGCTTACGCCGTCAGGTGAGCGAGTGATGCTCGATGGCGAAGGGCCCGACGTACTCGAGCTCGCCGAGCAGGGTTTTTATGAAGTCCGAGCGCAAGGCCGCGACGCGGCGCCGCCGATGACGGTTGCGAGCAATGTGGATTTATCCGAATCCGATCTGACGCCGATGGATCCTGACGAAGTCGTCGCCGGGGTACTGGGCCGAGCTGGAGGGGCGGTTCCTCCCGGGACGAACGTATCCACGACCGACCAGGAACAGGAAAAGAATCAGCGTGTGTGGTGGTATCTCCTGTTCGCCGGGATCGTCATTCTCGGGCTCGAAACGCTGGTTGGGAACCGTATTTCACGATCAGGACCGGTTCAGGTGTAAGGACAAAGACACGGGCGAGCAGTGAGAAATGCAGACAGCTTTGGCCACGGATTTGTCGCAATTGCCGAGCGGGGTGAGGCGGAAGGCGGTGTTAAGCTGACACCAGGAGACCGGGCTTATGATTGACGAGTATCCGCGCACCGATTCGGCCTCGGAACTGGTCGAGATCATTCATCACGTGCGACGGCGATGGCGCCTCAAACTCGCGTTGCGCGGCGCGCTCGCTGTCGTCGGCCTCGGCGTGCTGGTCTTGCTCGTTTCCGCCTACGGTCTGGAATCGTGGCGGTTCACACCGGCCGCGATCATTACCTTCCGAATACTCCTTGGCCTCGCCGTCGTCGGCCTGGTTGGATACTTCTTTGTTCGCCCGCTCATGCGGCAGGCGAGCGACAAGCAGGTTGCCCTGTATCTCGAAGAGCACGAACCGTCGCTCCAGGCCGCGATCATCAGCGCGGTAGAAGCGGAGCATGGCGGAAGTGGTTCACCATTTTCTGCGACGCTCGTACGCCGCCTCGTTGAATCGGCAGTCGAGAACGCGCGCGCCATCGATGGCGGTCGGCGCGTGGAACTCGCCCCGATGCGCCGCTATGGGACCACGCTCGCGGTGATCAGCATCGCTGCGATTTCACTGTTCCTTCTCGGCCCTGCGTATCTGCGCCACGCGCTGTCCGCCCTGTTGATCATCTCGCGCAATGTCGAAGCGGCGGCGCCGTACAGTATCGAAGTTACGCCAGGGAATGCGACGGTCGCGCGCGGTGCCGATCAGCCGATCACGGCGAAGCTGTCCGGCTTCGACTCGGAGCAGGCATCGCTGATGATGCGGAAGTCGGCCGACGCGGCCTACGAACGCGTGCCGCTCCTGCGCAACGAGAACGGCAGCTACGAGGGAATGCTGTTCGATCTTGCGGCAGCGGTCGAATACTTCGTTGAAGCCAACGGCGTCAATTCGAAGCATTACAACCTCAAGGTCATCGACCTGCCCTACGTGCAGCGGCTCGAACTGGAATATCACTTCCCGGCGTATACCGGCCTCGCGCCGCAGAAAGTCGAAGACGGCGGCGACATTGCCGTCCTGAAGGGCACCGAGGTTCACGTCCGCGCGATCCCGACCATGACCGCTCCCGGCGGACAGATCGTGCTCGGCGACAAAGACAAGTCGGGGCTCTCGCCGGACGCATCCGGAGGATCTCCCCCGCCGCTTCTCGGAACATTCAAGGTTGAGCAGGACGGCTTCTACCACATCGAGCTCGACGCGCCCTCCGGCGAGCGCCTGACGGCCTCGCCTCAGTACACGATCGACGCACTCGACGATCAGCCGCCGACCGTGTCGATTTCGAAGCCGGGACGCGACACCACGGCCTCACCAATTGAAGAAGTGTTCGTCGAGGCGCGCGCTCAGGACGATTTCGGTGTTCGCGATCTCGATCTCGTCTACTCGGTCAACGGCGCGACCGAGAAGACGATCCGCTTGTTCGATGGCAAGAAGCGGATGACCGAAGTGTCGGGCGGCCACACGTTCTATCTCGAAGAACTGGACGTGAAGCCGGGCGACTTCGTCTCGTACTACGCAAAGGCTGCCGATAACGATGCGGTGCAAGGCGCGAAGCCGGCGATGAGCGACATGTACTTCGTCCGCGTTCGCCCGCTCAGCAAAGAATTCCGCCGCGCGCCGTCGGATGCGGGAGGCGGGGGCGGTGGTGGCGGTGGCGGTGGTCAGGTCGGCGCGTTGTCTGAACAGCAGCGCCAAATCATTGCCGCGACGTTCAACGTGCAGCGCGATCGCAAGAAGATGACGGCCGATAAGCTGCGTGAGAACAGCACCGTCATCGCGCTGTCGCAATCGCGCCTGCGGGATCAGGTCGACGGTCTCCTCACCCGCATGAACAGCCGGCTCGTCGAACAGGATCCCGCGTTCAAGAAGGTTGCAGAGCTGTTGCCGCAGGCCGTGACGGAAATGAAGAACGCCGAAGGGAAGCTTCACGCAGTCAGTCCGGATGGCGCGCTGCCGCCCGAGCAGAAGGCACTGCAGTTGCTTCAGAAGGCGGAAGAAGAGTACGAGACGCAGGTGCAGATCCAGCGCCAGCAGGGTGGTGGCGGCGGCGGTGGTGGACAGATGGCGCAGGATCTCGCCGACTTGTTCGAGATGGAACTCGACAAGATGGCGAATCAGTACGAGACGCGACAGCAGGCGTCGCAGCAGCAGTCGGACCAGAAACTCGACGAGCTGATGGAAAAACTGAAGGACCTCGCGCGCCGTCAGGAACAGGAAGCGGAGCGTCAACGGCGCCGTCAGGCGCTTGGCCAGCAGGCGTCCGGCAATGGCGCCGGTCAGTCGCAGCGCGAGCTCGCCGATCAGGCGGAAGAGGCCGCGCGCCGTTTGGAGCAGCTGTCGCGTGAAGAGAACCGTCCCGATCTCGCGCAGGCTGCGCGGCAACTGCGCGATGCGGCTGATGCCATGCGGCAGGCGGCGGCAAACGGTCAGCAGGCTTCGGCGGCGCAGGCGGCGTCCGCGCTCGAGCGGCTGCAGGAGGCACAGAAGCGGCTGCAGCAAGCCCAGGCGGGCCGCGCCGATCGCGACGTCAAGAACGCGCTTCAGCAGGCAGAGGACCTCGCGCGCGAACAGCGCGAGATCGCAAACGACGTCAAAGGTCTCGAGTCAGCTGGCGACCGGCGCCAGGAAAAGGCGCAGCAGCTGATTGAGCGAAAGAACGGGCTCGAGCAGAACGTCGGCGAGCTCGAGAAACAACTCGATCGCACAGCCGGTGACATCCGCAATCAGGAAAAGGACGCGTCACGGAAACTGAGCGAAGCCGCCAACGGAATTCGCGACAACAAGGTTCGCGACAAGATCCGGTATTCGGGCTCGATGTTGCGCCAGGGCGCGCCACAGAACTATCAGGAGCCGATTGAAAACTCGATCGGATCGAACCTCGAGGCCCTGCGAAACACGTTGTCCCAGGCAGCTTCGGCGCTCGGACGTCCTTCACAGGCTGACGCGATGAACCAGGCGCTCGATAAAGCGCGACAGCTCACGCGCGGCGTGGATTCGCTCGATCAGCGGATGCGCGAGCGTCAGCAACAGGCGCAGCAGGGGCGCCAGGGGCAACAGAATCAGAACGGACAGCAGGGGCAGAACGGCCAGCGCGGACAGGAAGGTCAGTCCGGCCGACAGGGTCAGTCAGGTCAACAGGGGCAGCAAGGACAGTCGGGTCAGCAAGGCCAGTCCGGTCAGCAGGGCCAGCAAGGCCAAAGCGGTCAGCAAGGCCAAAGCGGTCAGCAGGGTCAGGGTGGTCAACAGGGCCAACACGGCAATGGTGGCAACGGCGACAGTTCGCAGAACGGCGCGGCGGGCAATGGCGACACGTTTGGCGGACGCTTCACCGACAACGGCGGTTATGGCGATCGTCGTGGGCAGTGGCTCGGCGGCCAGTTCGATCCGGGAGACATTCGTCAATGGCGCGGTGAAGTGCGCCAGTTCGTCAACGACGCGCAGCAGCTTCGCCGGATGCTCCAGGGCCAGGGCATCGATCCGCGTGCGCTCGATGACGTCCTGCGCAACCTGCGCGCCCTCGACGACGATCGTGTGTATAAGGACGCCTCGGAGCTCGCAAGTCTCCAGAACGCTGTTTCCGAGGGCATGAAGCGCTTCGAATTCAACCTCCGTCGTCAGGCGGAGATGAAGGGCAGCGAAGTGTTCCTCTCGGGCGCTGACAATGTGCCCGAGGAATATCGCAAGCTGGTCGAGCAGTACTACAAGTCGCTCTCGAAAGGACCCGAGAAACCCGGCGACATTCCGAAGAGCGACGCGCCGAAAAAAGACGACCGCAAGTAAATGACCGTCCGGCGCTTTCCGTTGATCGTGATGACGCTTCGACGGAGGCTTTACCTTCTGCCGCGGAATGTATACTGCCGTTCGCCGCAACCCCAGCGGTGCCGGGTGGATGACGGATGACTAGCGCGAAGCGTGTCGTCCTTGCTAGCATCCTCGCGGTCCTCGCGGCGGCGGTCGCCGGCGCGCAGGGGTTCGGCCAGGGATGGGGGCAAGGATGGGGACGCCTGCGATACGCGCCGCCACGTTTTCCCGCCAAAGACAGCTTCGATGGCTCCTTCAATTTCTGCCGTGGCATGTACGAAGCCGATCGCCGCGAGGCCGGCGGGATGGGTTGGTGGACGGACTATCCTGACGCCGACATCAACTTCTCGATTCGTCTCTCCGAGCTGACGAAAACCCACGTCAGCAAGCAGAGTGATGGCGAGCCCAACTACCTCGTCGTGCGACTGACCGACGATGCGCTGTTCAGTTGTCCGTGGCTGGAGATGGAAGACGTCGGCGTCATGCGGCTGAGCGACAGCGAAGTGAAGCGGCTCCGCGACTACCTGCTGAAGGGCGGCTTCCTCTACGTCGACGATTTCTGGGGCGACGTGGCATGGGATCAGTGGGTCGAGGAGATCGGCCGCGTCCTCGATCTGAAGAAATACCCGATCGTGGATCTGACGCCTAGCGCACCCGCTGTTCCGCACGATGTTCGAGATTCCTAAACTGCCGCAGATCCCGTCAATCAACCACTGGATGCGCAGCGGCGGCGGGACGTCGGAGCGCGGCGACGAGAGCGCCGTTCCCGATATCCGTGGCATCGCCGACGAGCACGGCCGGCTCATGGTCGTCATGACTCACGACACCGACATCTCCGACGCGTGGGAACGTGAAGGCGAGGATCCGCGCTACTTCTATCTGTTCTCGCCGGACGGGTATGCGGTTGGGATCAATGTCGTCATCTACGCGCTGACCCATTAACGGCGGTCTAAAGACCGCGCCCTACATCAGCGCGCAATTGACAGTCGGCCCAGCGCCGTGTTCGTACAAAAATAGATCGTACTGTCTGGTCCGACGACGAGCACACGAATCGGTCCGACCTGGTCGAGAAGTTTCTCTGAATCAATCACGTTGATTGGATTGTCATCCGCGAAGCGGAGACGCAGGATGAATCCTTCCGTCGATGCCACGAAGGCGTTGTTGCGGAACTCCGGTATCCCGTCAGCCGTGTAGAACACGACTGAAGTCGATCCAAGAGGCAATTCGCTGCGAGCACGTACTACCCCGCGCACCGGCGGTTCAGACATCGACACGCCACTGAGATGCCCTGACGTCGAATCGTTATCCACAATCCAGAGAATCGGCACGCGCGGATCCCACACCAGCCCTTGCGCGGTGGCGACACCACCGGCGACAGCTGGTGTTGTGCCGGTCTCATCGCGCGGCGTTGTGCCATCGGGATTCAGGCGAAACAGCTTGCCGGTTCCTTCGCGGCTTCCGATCACGATGTAGAGCTTCCCGTCAGGACCGAAACGCAGCATCCCGGACGGGTCGCCATCACCCTCGACAGCCGATTGAAACAGGATGGCTCGCTGGCCGAGCGCTCCGCGCAGCTCCCGGTATCGCGCGAGAAGGACGAGCGGTCCGTCCGGCGAATCAATCGTCTGCAGCACGAATACGAAACGCGTGCGCTGGAAATCGGGATCG
Source organism: Acidobacteriota bacterium (assembly GCA_046734955.1). GTDB lineage: Bacteria > Acidobacteriota > Vicinamibacteria > Vicinamibacterales > 2-12-FULL-66-21 > JALZOC01. The sequence goes on along the minus strand of JBKPSH010000004.1, from coordinate 8,339 downwards.
AAGGCAATCGACAGCAGGCGCTGCGAGGGGTCATCAACAGGGAGCGATAGGGCGGCGGTGTCCTGCAGGACGCCGCCTGAGAGCAGACGGACCTGTCCATATTCAACGATGAAAAGCCGCCCGTCAGGAGCGAACGCGGCGTCTGCCGGCCGATCGAGTTGCTCTGCAAACTTGTCGATCCGAAGCCGCACGCCGTCGCGCGTAGGTTCCGTCTCGCCGCTCCGAAACTCGGCCTGCGCACTGGTTGCCGTCGACGCTGTGGCCGACACGATCACCTGAAGCGGACCCGACTTGTCGCCTTCGACGACCTCACTGCCGGATCCGCTGAACGCGGCGATCTGCAACGTGTGTGGGCCATTCGTCATCGGCGGCAGCTGTCCGCTGCACGGAAAGCCCGATGCGCCAAGCGCCGACGAGCACGACGCATCTGGCATCTCGTTTCGATTGTTGTCGACGTAGATCGCAAATCGCAGCGATCCCAAAAGGTCGACATCCGATGCGGGCTGATCCCACCCGATTCGCTCGCGGCCGGTAATGGACATCGGGCTTCCGCCAGATCCGCCGGTCGCTGGCGGCGACGGCCGGCTGGAGCCGCAAGCGGCGGCAAAAAGCGTGATCAGGATCCAGAAACCGCGTATGGCGCGCATAAGGGTTGCTTCAGTGCGCTTGAATGCTCCGGCTCGATTCCTGCAGTGGCGCAACGGCATGCGCGCGCTCGGAGTGTCCCTTTTCCTGACACTCGTCTTTGGGACGGTGGTCCTGGGACAACGGGAGGTTTCCCTCTCAGTCGTAATGAGCCGGGTGTACGCGTCCGGCTTCACATCCCCTGTGGCGTTCGTTCAGGATTCCACCAACAATTCTCGCCAATTTGTCGTTGAGCAGGGAGGCCGGATTCGGGTCGTTGAAAACGGCACCGTTCTGCCGGCCGATTTCCTAAATCTATCAGGTTCCGTCTCGTGCTGCGGCGAGCGCGGCCTGCTCGGAATGGCACTCTCGCCCGACTACGCGACGAGCGGCCGGTTCTATGTCAACTTTACCAACTCCGCAGGGCACACGGTCATCGCCCGATTCATCCGCTCGGCCGCCGACTCCGGCGTCGCCGACGTCTCGTCGCGCTTCGATCTCGTGTGGCCGTCGGGGCTCAAATACATTCCGCAGCCGTACTCGAATCACAACGCGGGCAATCTCGCATTCGGTCCCGACGGGTACCTCTATATCGGACTCGGTGATGGTGGATCCGGCAACGATCCGGAGAACCGCGCACAGAACCCCGCGGAGCTGCTCGGCAAGATGCTTCGCATCGACGTGAACGTGCCCGCGGACCACGCGACCGGCTACGTGGTCCCGGCGACGAACCCGTTCGTGAGTGGCGGCCCGGCGGGCGTGCAGAAAGAAATCTGGAGTTTCGGTCTGCGCAATCCCTGGCGCTACTCGTTCGACATGCCATCGCGCGGTGGAAACGGCGCCTTGATCATCGCAGACGTGGGCCAGGGCGGATGGGAAGAAGTCGACTACGAACCACCCGCGCGCCCGGGCCGCAATTACGGCTGGCGTTACCGGGAGGGTGCGCATCTGAACGTCACGAGCCCGGCACCGGTCTACAACGCACCGAGCGGACTGACCGATCCCATTTGGGAGTACAGCCATTCAGTGGGACAGTCGATCACCGGCGGCTTCGTCTATCGCGGTTCCTCCCTGCCCTCCACCTTTCGCGGCCGTTACTTCTTCGCCGATTACGTGCAGGGTAAGGTGTGGTCGATGGTGTTGACGATCGATTCGACAACCGGCGAAGCCACCGCTTCGGCTCCGACGGATCACACGGTCGAACTTGGCGGTTCGACCGTCCTCGGCAACATCAGCTCTTTCGGCATGGACGCATTCGGTGAGTTGTACGTCGTCAATCACACGGGCGGCACGATCGTGAAACTGCTCGGGCCGATGCCGAGTCCGCCGACGAATGTCAGAATTATTCGGTAAAAACGCGCAAGAACACGCTCCCTCTTCGTCCATATCCTTTCTGTCGTTACCGGCGTTCCCGCACGATACTTGAAGTAATCGTCAGGATCGTAAATCCGCAGCATGTGATTGATGTCCGCGATCGGTGGCCAGGCGAGACCGCCGATTGGACTCTTCGTCTGAAATCGATCCACGAATTCCTGTTGTTCGCCGGTCTCGATTAGTAGGTAGGGTCGATACTCGTGCGCGCGGAGGAATGCCAGCGCCGTGTCGAGCGCATCAGCGGGCAGGTCACGCCACGCGATCGTCATCCGATTCGAGTAGAACCGCACGCTCCCCGTTTCCTGCGCGGCGATCACGACCGCATTGTGTGGCAGCCTCGAGGCCACGTACTCCCCGGCAAGCTCGAAACGTCGCTCGAACTCCCACAGTCCGAACGCATGTCGCTGAACGCTGCCGCGGACGAGAACGACGGCGACGACAGCCGCCGTCGCATACGGTGCAATCCGCCACCACGATCCGCGGCGTTCGAACAACCACCCGAGCGCTGAGGAGGTCAGCACCAGGAGCGCTGGATACGCGGGCAGGACGAAGCGCAGGAACCACCACGCTTCAAATACTTCATAAGGGATGTAGCAGGCGAACACCGCAAGGATGAAGGCGAGCAGCCAGACCACTCGCCGGCGCGTCAGGGAGTCATGCGTGAGCCATGGTGCAGCCAGTGCCAGCAGAACGATTGGCGTCTCGGTCTGAATCAACCAGACGGGATAGCGTTGCAGGTTGGGCCAGACGTGGTCGAGGCGAAAAAGAAAACTCAAATCGCCGTACCCGGACTTCAACGGTCCGCCATACATCTCATTCTGCAGAATTGCGACAATGATCACTGACGGCAGCGCACCAAGCGCGAACGCGACCCACGCGCGAATGACGGTTCGCAGATCAAGCGGGCGGACGGTGAAGACGACCAGTGCGACCGCAATCGCGAGGGGCGCGAGGTTCGGTCGGACGAGAAGCGCTATTCCCGTGAAGACTCCGCCTGCAGCCGCCGAAGCGATCGACGTGGTAAAACGCGGATTCATCACCGAAACCAGTGCCGCTGCCCACGCTGCGGCTGCCGGCACGTCGCTCATCGGCTGGACGACCTGGTAGAGAAACGGTGGACTTGCCGCGAGCAGCGCCGCTGCGATCGCCCCGGCGCCGGCGCCTGCAATCCGGCATCCAAGCACGAAGGTCAACCAGACCGCTGCAGCGCCACACAGCGGGACGATCGCAAACATTGCGGTGCGTCCGCCAACGAGGCGCACCGCAGCCATCGCGATTGGGTAACCAGGCGAACACATCGGCACGGACGCGCCGACCTGGCGAGCAGCCGGAACGTGACCGACAGGCACGAAAGCGTCAGCGCCGTGCGGCCACGGCGCGATGGACGCAAGCCGCTCGCGGTGCGCGATCCGTCCTGATGCGAACAACTCCGCCTGACTCAGATAACAGTAGGAGTCAGGCCCACCCGCCACGTGGGTACCCCAGATCACGCCGGCGACAGCCGCGGCGATGGCTGCGATTGCAGCAATGGCGCGAGCCAGGGCGGCGCGGTCTGACACGGCGGTGTCTAAATTGGGCAAAATCGCTGACGCGATGGAGCCGCGTCGGGACCGAAATTGTGATCGTAGTGGGCTCAGACGCCGCGGTCAACGGGGGACGGGGGTCCGGGATCCCGTGTTAATCCGTGTTCATCCGTGGCCCGTGTTCATCCGTGGCTCGTGGTCCATGTTATAGTTCCGTCACTTTCTCCTCGCACAAATGACACGCCGGTCGCTCGTGTTGTCGCCGCAACAGGGTCTGGTTGCCGGCGGCGCGGCTGAGACGTTCGAGCATCAGGTCCAGGCGCTGTACGAACAGGGGCAGCGGCACCTGGTCGTTGACCTGATCCACGTGACTGATCTCGACAGCCGCGGCGTCCGCGCGCTTGTGCGGAGCCACACGACGGGGCACCGTCTCGGTGGCACCCTAACCTTCGCGAACGCGAACCCGCGCGTCCTGAGCGTGCTGCAACTCGCGGGGCTGGATCAGGTGCTTGCACTGCACGGGTCGGTGCGCGCCGCGTCGAAGCGATCGTGGCCGTGGCGCCGCACGGCCGCGGTCGTGGCAGTGGCCGCGCTTTCGGTGGGCCTCGTGTGGTGGGAGCGGTGGACGCCGCAAGTCGCGCTCGCGCCCGAGCCGTCGTTCGCGCAGTCGGTCGCGTCGGCGGACGCATCGGCGTCACCACTGCTGCATCCCTTCCAGCAGGTGTTCAAGCTCGCTGCTGCGGCCCTCATCGGCATCGTCGTGACGTTCGTGCACCGGCCGTACGTGCCGGACACGCCGACCGATCGCTCGATGCGGCAGGCGCAAATCCTGCTGTGCGTGGCCGGTGCGATGGTGATGGTGATCATCGGCAATTCAGTCGCGCGCGCGTTCGGCATCGCCGGCGCTGCCAGCATCATCCGGTTCCGCACACCGGTCGACGACCCGAAGGACGTCGTCATACTTTTTCTGCTGATGGGCCTCGGCATGGCCGCGGGCGTCGGCGCGTTCGCGGTGGCGGGGCTCGGCACGGCGTTCCTGTGCGTGTTTCTGATGCTGCTTGACCGCGTCATCGCCCAGCGGTCGCGCACGCTGCGCGTCGACGTGATCGCCGAGGGCCACGAGTTTCCGACGGCACATGTTCAGAGCGTGTTCGTGCGCAACCGGATGTCGTTCGAGACGCGCGAGGTTGCGTTCGGCGAGAAGACGAAGGTCCGTTATCACGCGACGGTCCCTGCCGCGGCGTCTCTCGAGGATCTGGGGGCACAGCTGATGAGCGGCGGTGGCGTGAAATCGGTCGCCTGGGAACCCGTGAAGGACTAGAAGTCGCTTAGTCGTGGGCCCTGGCCACGGGCGCAAGGCGCGCGAACGAAGACGCGAGCGAGCGCAGCGAAGCGAGCCACGCGAACGGCCCGCCTTCGCGCCGAAGGCGCTTCGGCGCGTCCACCGAAGCCTTGGCGGAGGTGGAAGCGAGCCGACGAAGCGGCTCGCGAGAGAGCGTGTGGGGGAGTCCGAGGGGCGAAGCCCCTCGGATCGAGAAAGTTACTTTTCCGCGCGGTGTTCGTTTTAAGCGAAGGGGACGTTGTGATCTATGTGACGCGCTCGCTCGCGGCAGTCGCCTGCCTGTTCGTGTTGCCGGCCGTGGTCTCCGCGCAGGATTCGAATGGCGAGCCCGCCAAAGGGCAGGACAACGGGCTGCGCCTCGAATGGACCCGCCGGCCGTCGCTCCGCGCCGGCGACATGTTTCGGATGGATTTCAGGCTGAAACTCCAGGGTGACTTCCGCGAATTTCGCTCGGAAGACGATCCGCCGGATACGTTCGAGATGTCGCGCCGGCGGATCGGGATCCAGGGTAACTTCTTGAAACACTTTGAGTACGAGGTCGAACGCGAGCTGAAACGCGACCGCCCGTGGCGCGACGTTTTCCTGAACTTCCGTTATTTTCCGGACGTCCAAATACAGGCAGGAAAGTTCAAGGTTCCGTTCAGTCTCGATCAGCTCACCGGGGAGGTGGACCAGGATTTCGTATATCGATCGCGTCTCGGCGAGCTGCTTGCGCCGGGCCGCGACATCGGCGCCATGGTGCATGGCCGCGTGCTGCACCGGGCCCTCGGTTATCAAGGCGGAGTGTTCCGGCACGACGGCGACAACTCGATCTTTGGCGACAACCCGGGAGCGGGACGCACGATCGCAGGACGCGTGACATCGATGCCGTTCCGTCCGTTCGCGAAGGACTCGCCATTCGCGGAACTCACGCTGGGCTTCGCGATGACGTGGGGCGACGTGCCGGAAGGGCTGAACGCGCTGCGCGGCGTGTCGATTTGGGACACCGCGTTTTCGTCCGACGTCTACGTGAAAGGGCGTCGCCAGCGGCTCGGCATCGAGGAAAGCTGGGAGCCGGGTCCGTTCTCTGTGAAGTCGGAGTACGCGCGCGTCACCGACGAGCGGCTGGCACAGGGGCTAGGGGACCTGGATCTGCCGTCGCTTGTCTGGGAGGGCTGGTACGTTGCGACCGCATGGGTCATCACCGGCGAGAAGAGGGCCGGCGGCGTCGAGCCGCGCCGTCCGCTCTTCCAGGACGGCATCGGCGCCATAGAGGCGGCGGGCCGCTACGACCGTCTCGAAGCCGGCAGCCACGCGCCAGGAGAGCTGCCCGAGACGAATCCGCGCGCGGTCAATTTCGACGGCAATGGCGAGGGAATCTGGACCATCGGCGTTAACTGGTATGTCAACCGCTGGGTGAAGATTCAGCTGAATGGGATTCGTGAGACGTTTGACGACATCGACCGCAGTCCACGCCCAGGCCGCACCACGTTCGTGACGGGCGTGTGCCGGCTGCAATTCGTGATGTAGGCCAAACCGAGGAGAAGGCTATGCGGTTCCGTGCGCTCGTCGGCGGAGTGACTCTCTTCTGTCTCGTCCTGCCCTGGGGTAGCCGGCCCGCGGCACAGTCGCCCGAGCCTCCGCCCGATCCTACCGCCGGCTTTTTCAACGACGATGTCGTTCATGATGTCCGGCTGTCGCTCAACAGTAAGGACTGGTCGGCGTTGAAGGCGGACTTCGGATCGAACACGTTCTACCCGTGTCAGCTCACATGGCAGGGCATCACCATCAAGAACGTCGGCATCCGGTCTCGCGGCAACGGCAGCCGGAGCGGCACCAAGCCCGGACTGCGAGTCGACATCGATCACTACGCGCCGGGGCAGCGATTCCTGACGGTGCTGAAGTCGTTCGTGCTCCGCAACAACACCCAGGACCCATCGAATATGCACGAGCGGCTGGCAATGAAGCTGCTCGGCCGCATGGACTTTCAGGTACCGCGCGAAGCGTTCGCACGGCTCTATGTGAACGACACGTTCTCGGGTCTCTATACGATTGTCGAAGCGATCGACAAGCCGTTCCTCACGCGCACGATGGGCGAGAACGACGGCTATCTTTACGAGTACGACTACGACGGCGGTGACGAGCCGTACCACTTCGAGTACCGCGGATCCGATGCCGCACTGTACTCGCCCAAACCGTTCAAGCCAGCGACCCACGAGAAGGATCCGGATGCCAAGCCGATCGAGGCGATGATCAAGATCATCAACGAGACGCCGGACGGTGACTTCCAGCGCAAGATCGGCGACTACATCGACCTGAAGTTTTTCCTGCGGTACATCGGCGTCGAGAACTTTCTCGCTGAGACTGACGGCATGCTCGGAGACTGGGCGATTAACAATTTCTACATGTACCGCCTCGAGAAATCGACGCGGTCGGTCCTCATTCCGTGGGATCGCAGCCAGTCGTTCACGGGTGGCCCGGATTTCTCGATCTGGCACAACGTTGACGACATTCCGAGGCAGTCGCGAAACCGGCTGATGGATCGGGCGATGGGGTTCATCGATCTCCGCGACGTCTACCTCGACGCGCTGCTCAGGGCCGCCGACATCGCGTCCAAGCCGGTCGAGGAGGAAGGCGACGTCGCATCGGTGGGTTCTCGCTCCGCTGCGTCACCGCCGCCCCGGCCCGGCTGGTTCGAAACGGAAATCCTGCGCGAGTACCAGCAGATCCAATCCGCGGCGCGCTCCGACACGTTCAAGCCGTACACAAACGACGAGTTCGAGCAGGCGGTGCAGGACCTTCTCACGTTCGCGCGCCAGCGGAGTACGGCCGTCGAGGACCAAGTGCACAGGGGCCGCCGCTAGATGTGGCGAACGAGCGCGCGAGCGAGCGTGTGGGGAGTCCGAGGGGCGCACCCCCTCGGATTAATGACAGAGGCCCATGCCCGCGTCGCTGGCCGACTGCCCCGGGATCGGAACGAACCGCCAGTCGTAGTCGTTCGTGCGCAGCGTGAGCTGCAGGACCCCCCAGGCCTTTAACCAGGCCTCGCTGTTCGGGTGTGGCGTGGCGAAGTCGTACAACTGTGCGCCGCCGGTTCCGACGACGAACTCCCGCATACCGCGTGAGCTGTCGCGCCGGCCGTCCGGATCCTGCGGCGCGAACCGCTCGTAATCGTGGTCGTGACCGTTGATGATCACGTCCACGTTCGCGTCGTAGAGGATCCGCCAGATATCCCGCATGAACAGGTTGTCGCCGTTCGGGCCCGAGCTGTATAGCGGCTTGTGCCAGATGACAGCGGTGCACGCCGAACGGTCGGCCGCGAGATCGGTCCTGAGCCATGCCGCCTGCGGAGATGCGGCGCCAGTCGGAATTTCGCTGTTGAGCGTGATGACGTGCCACGCGCCGAGATTGAAGCTGTAGTAGCCGAGCCCCGCTGGTCCGGCGCGATCGCCGAAATACGCGAAGTAAGGTGCAGCGTCCGGTTGCTCGTAATCGTG
>JBKPSH010000003.1:0-35448 GCA_046734955.1 Acidobacteriota bacterium | reverse complement strand
ATCGTGAACGAACCCAATCCCGCCGCTTGCGTAGATCCCGCGCAGTCTCAGCGTTTCACGATCGAACACGATGAGGGTGCGTGGACGAGCGCGACCCATGACTCGATTGCGAACGGCGTCGATTCGGGACTGAATGGATCGCGCAAGGTCCGCCGCCTCGCGAGCATGTCCGACACGTTCTCCTATTTGAGTGAGTGTGACGAGCACATCCGCGAGCCCCGCATGACTGTAGACGTACACGGGAATCTTCGCGCGTTCCAATTGAGTGCGCAGATCGGATTGGCTTGCGTAGACGGCGATCAAGTCCGGCCGCAGCGACAGGATTCGTTCGACGTCCGGATCGAGGAGCGCGCCGACGCGCTGCAGTTTAGCGACCTCAGCAGGATATCGGTCGAAGCTGCTGACGCCGACCACCTGCGGGCCGGCGCCGATTGCGAACAGCATCTCGGTCACGGCAGGAATGAGTGAAATGATGCGTTTCGGGGCGGTGACAGGGACCTGAGTGGACCGAGGTAGCGGAGAGTTCCTCACCACAGAGGAAACAGAGGGAACAGAGAATAAGAAAGTACCTCTGCTAACTCTGTTAGCTCTGTGGTGAAGATCTGGGTTACCTTCGCCCCCTCCGATGACTCCGAACGCGAGGAGGATGACTGCGAGCAGTCTCATCGCTTCCTCACTAACAACCACAAAAAGAACGGTCCGCCGATGAGCGCGGTTATCACGCCAACCGGCAGCTCGATCGGCGACATTACCGTACGCGCGAGCACGTCGCATCCGACCAGAAAGGCAGCGCCGAACAGTGCGGATGCCGGTAGCACCAACCGGTGATCCGGTCCGACGATCAGTCGGACCAAATGCGGAACCACGATGCCGATGAACCCAACGGGTCCGCCGACCGAGACCGCTGCTCCTGTCGCGAGCGACGCGCTGACGAATGCCGTCCGCTGTGCTGCGGTGACGTGCAAGCCGCGAGTCTCCGCGCTCTCGTCGCCGAGACTCAACAGGTTGAGCGGCCGGGCAAGCCAGGCGAAACTCGCGAACGACAGAACCAAGAGCGGCAACGCCGTGACGATCGGTTGATAACTGCTGATGTCGAGATCGCCCATCAGCCATCGAAGAATGCGATACGTCTGCGAGAAGTCCGCGAAGTACTGCACGAACAGGATGAGCGCGGAAAAGAACGCGTTCATCGTTACACCAGCGAGCAGTAAGACGTTGGTCGACAGGCCGCGATGTCGAGCGCGCGCCAGCGCGTAGACGATACCGACTGCCGCGAGTGAACCAAGAAAACTGGCGGCAGCCGCCGCCGAGACGCCCGCCCACGCGAACGACCAGCTGAACGTGATCGCCAGCATGGCGCCCAGCGCAGCACCGGCGGAGACACCGAGAGTAAAAGGTGTCGCCAGGGGGTTCCGCAGCAGTCCCTGAAAGACCACGCCGGCCGACGCCAGCATCGAGCCAACGAGGGCGCCGGCTAGCGTGCGGGGAAGTCGTGCGATGAAAAAGATCTGAGCGTCGACATTGTCAGCGAACGGGATCGTTCGATCGAATGCCCGGCGAAGACTGATGTGAGTGGATCCGACGAGCGGTGCGGTCAGAATCGCGGTGACGGCAACAAGGCCGAAGCTGCCGATCGTCAGCGCTAGACGGCGCCGAAGGCCGATCGTCAAGCCTCGCTCCGGGCAGGAGCTCGCCGGACCGGAACGACGACGATGTGTCCCGTCGGCGTGTGACGGGTGACGTCGGCTTCGACGTCGTAAAGCTCGCGGATGTGCTCCGACGTCAGGACCGCGTCGGTCGCACCCGCGGCGAGTACCCGCCCGTCCTTCAGCAGCACGAGCGTGCGACAGAGACTGGCCGCGAAATTAAGATCGTGGGTCGATACCGCGATCGCCAGTCGGGCGCGGCGTTGTCGTTCACGAAGCAGCTCGCCGAGTTCCAGCTGATACGCGAGATCGAGTGCGACGGTCGGTTCGTCGAGCAGGAGGATTCCATCACTGCCGGCACCCGCGATTTGAGCAAGCGCCGCTGCCAGAATCACGCGCTGTTTTTCACCACCGCTCAGCGTGTCGAACTGGCGATCTTGTAATGTCAGCGTTCCGGTTGCTGCCATCATCTCTCTCGCGATCGAAAAGTCCCTGGGACCTTCGATTTCGAACATCGTGAGGTGAGGGTAGCGGCCCATCATCACGACTTCGAGCGCGGTGTAATCGAATGCGAGATGCGTTTCCTGCGGGACGACCGCCATCCGCCGAGCAAGGGTTTGCCGCGGGAACGATGCGACGTCCCGAGCGTCGACGAGAACCCGGCCGCGCGCCGGTCGAACTGTTCCGGCCAATATGCGGAGCAGCGTGGTCTTTCCCGATCCGTTCGGGCCAAGGATGCCGACGAATCCGCCTGCGGGGAGTGCCATCGTGACGTCGCGCAGGACGGGCGTGTGCCGATATCCAAAGACGACGCCATCGGCCCGAAGCAGATCAGACATCGTGTTTCAAAAACCGGCGCGGATCCCCACTCGGACAGCACGACCAAGCGCAGGGTAGCCAAGCGGTTCCATGTACTCGGCGTCGGCAAGATTATCGATCGCGGCGGTCAACGCGAGCCCGCGGCCGATTTCGTAACTCGCGCGAATGTCCCACCTCGTATGCCCGTTGTTGACAGTGATTGGCGGAGTCAGCGATGAGAAGTCGCTGTCCACGCGCTTTCCGACAATGGATCCGAATAGATCGAGCGAGACTCGGCGGTCGGTCCACGAAACTTCGGCGAAGCCCGCGTGTCGTGGCCGGCGAAACAACCAGTTGCCGACGGCAAAGACGGTGTTGTCAGCTGCTTCACTATCTGTCACTTCCGAAGCCGTTAGCGTATATCCGAAACGTGCGTGCAGTTGGCCGGCAGGCGCGACTTCACCCGTAAGCTCGAGACCCCGTGCTTTGGATTCGCCGATGTTGAAGTATTGCGATCGGAACGGATTGAAGCCCAGCGTCCGCGTCGAGATGATGTTCCGGTAATGATTGTCGAACCACGTCAGATCTACCTTGATCCGATCGTCAGCCAGCCGCTGCTCCACACCGGCATCGACCGTGCGCGAGCGCTCAGGTTCCAGCTCCGGGTTCCCGAGAAAGAAATTGTTGCGGCTGAATGACTGGAGGATCGTGGGTTCCTTGATGCCTGTCCCGGCGCTGGCTTTCAGCCTCGTCTGCCCGACCGCACCCGTCGAATGATGCGCGACGATCGCAATCGATGCGCGGGGAACGGCGGCACCGCCGAAGCTGTCGTTGTGTTCGAATCGTACGCCTGCGCTCGCGGACACGTTTCGCCAGAGCGCTTGATGCTGAATCGTGAATCCCACGTTGTCGCGACTGGCTTTTGTCTCGTCGCCTGCCAGTTCGTCTCGGAGCGTCCCTCGTTCGCCGTCCCAATCGGCCGCCAGCGTCACGTGTTGCGTGCCCGCGGCGGTGTTTCCTTGAATGGGAAACCAGTCGGCCTGATAGCTCGCATAATGTCGATGGAGATACGAGCGACTGTCGTACGCAAAATCGAAGAACTCAAAGGGCGAGACATGGCCGTCGAACTGCGGCGTGTAGGGCTCGTCCAGGAGCAGGTTCGCCGACCGCTGCCGCGTCGACGCGAGTCCATAGGTCGCCTGGTGTCGCAGCGTCGACGAGATTTCCTGCGAAAAGGTCACGCCCCCCACGATGTCGCGGCGATCGAAGAAGGCATCCATGTCGGGCCGGCCGAATGCGGTCTGTCCCGGCGCACCAGACTTACCGAATTCACCACGAAACACGGCGCGAAGTGACGCCGTCGCCGTCAGCTGCGAGCCACCCGCCCCAGAAATCGTCGTATTTCGGAATTCGTTGTTCGGCACTTCGTTGTCGGTCGTGTAATGGCTCACGCCGAGCGAGTAGTCGTTGCGTTTGCTGGCCCCGCGGACCGCTCCGGTGAAACGCCCGGTTCCAAACGATCCCCCTTCGGCGGTGACAGAGCCTTGAACCGGAGTTCCGGGACGCGCACGTGCCGTGACGAGGTGGATCACACTCGACATCGCGTCAGACCCGAAGATCGCTGACTGCGCACCGCGAACAATCTCGATGCGCTCCAGGTTTTCGCTGGTCACGTTGTTGAAATTGAAAGTGCCTCCCGGCTCGTTCAGCGGGATTCCGTCGAGCAGCACCTTGTTGTAGTTACTTTCGCCGCCGCGCACGTATACGCTCGTCACCCCGCCGTATGCGCCGGTCCTTTCCACCGCCACTCCCGGAGCGGCGAGGAGCACGTCTGCCACCAGCGGAAACTGACGGCGCTCCAGATCTGCCGTGTCGAAAACCGACACGCTGTTTCCGACTTCTCCCGCCGGCATATCCGTTCGCGTTGCCGAGACGACGACGTGTTCGCTGACGGGCGCCAGCTCGAGTTTCACGGTGAGTGGCCGATCGCTGCATGGAGCGGTTGCGCTTTCGAATCCAGTCAGTGTCACTTCGATCGTGCAATTCGGGTCGGCCGTCGCGAGATTGAAACGCCCGTCGGTGTCGGTGAACACTCCGCTCGCGGACGAGTGGTCCGCGGCGATCGTGTGAACGTACGCTCGCGGCAGAGGCCGCCCTGATGGATCGCTCACTCGCCCGCTTACCGTCTGGGCGAAGGCAGCCACGGCGGTAACCAACGTGGACATGAACGCAAGGAAAACGAGAAAGCGAATTCGCACGGGACTCCTTCTCGGCGTGTTCGCGCGCCGTCACCTCCTGGCGGAGGCGGTAAGGACGGCCCGGCGTCAAGTATCCTGGCTCGCGGAATGTGTCCTCGATGTCTTCTGGAGGACGCGCGGCACCCAGGCCTTCCCATGCGCTCGCACAGTGGCCGCCGGTCCTGGCCGGCTGAGGGATGCAACTTCCCGCTTACAGTGGCGGCACCGCGTGGGCTTCTCACCCACTTCGCGTGACCGCCGGGCAGAGCCGGCGATGCGATGCCGCCAGCTCGACGTCAGTTGGTTCCGCGAGTATAACATGCGCTCTGCTGACGGTTCTTGCAGCCGGTTACGGTAAGATCGAGTGTTGAACGATGACGAAGAGTTCCGCTGTGAATGCCACCGACGCGACTCAAGGCGCCACGTCTGCCGCCGGCGGCATCGTCGTGCGAGGTGACACGCTCACGGTGCAGACGCACGAGCGGATCGAGCTCACTGACATTACCGATCGCGTCGTCGCGATCGTTCGCGATTCCGCAGTACGCGAAGGCATCGTCAGTCTCTGGTCCATGCATACGACCTTTGCCGTGTTCATGAACGAATCTCAGAAGGCGCTGCACGCGGACATCAAGCGTCTCCTCGAGACGATGGTCGATCGCGACGCCGACTGGATGCATAACGATCCCGTTCACTCCGATTGCGATCGATTGAACGCCGATGCACATCTCAGAGCCATGCTCCTCGGCCACAGTTTGACGCTGCAGATCGGCGGCGGCGAGCTCGTACTCGGCCAGTGGCAGCGCGTCCTCGCCGCCGAGCTCGACGGTCCTCGCTCGCGTTCGCTGCGTGTGCAGATCATGGGCATTTCTTAAAAGGCAAAAGGGAAAAGGCAAAAGGGAAAAGGGAAGGCTAAAGAGTGCAAGGGCGACTGACAGCACTCGGGCTCGGGGATATTTCCGAGAAACTCAGCGGCGGCGAGCGCTTGTCGTTCGACGATGGTGTGCGACTGTTCGACTGTTCTGATCTGCTCGCTCTCGGCTGGCTCGCAAATCGAGAACGAGAGAAACGGCACGACGGACGGACGTACTACAACTTCAACATTCGTCTCGAGGCGACCAACGTCTGTGTCGCGAGCTGTCTGTTCTGCTCATTCGCGCGCCTGAGGCCGGGTGATCCTGGCTCGTATACGATGTCGCTCGAGGAGACGTGGGACAAGCTCCGCGCGCGCGCGCATCAGCCGCTGACCGAGATTCACGTCGTCAACGGCCTGCATCCGGATCTGCCGTTCGAGTATTACCTGGACATGCTTCGCGGCTTCAAGCGGATCCGGCCGGGCATTCATTTGAAGTGTTTCACGGCGGTCGAAATCGCGTTCTTCGCCGACCTCTACAAGATGAGTGACGAGCAGGTGCTGCGTGAGCTTCAGAGCGCAGGCCTCGACTCATTACCAGGGGGCGGAGCTGAAATCTTCGCCGAGCGAGTTCGACGGAAGATCTGCCATGACAAGTGCGGCGCCGATCGGTACCTGGAGATTCACAAATTGGCGCACGCGCTGGGGATGCGCACCAACGTCACGATGCTCTATGGACACATCGAGACGAAGGAAGAACGGGTCGATCACATGCTCCGCGCCCGCGCGCTTCAGGACGAGAGCGGCGGCTTTCAGGCCTTCATCCCGCTTGCGTTCCATCCCGACAATAACCAGATGCGCAAGCTGCCGGCGCCAAGCGCGACCGAGACGTTACGAGTCCACGCCGTGTCGCGGTTGATGCTCGACAACATTCCGCACGTCAAAGCCTTCTGGATCGCAACTGGTGTTGAACTAGCGCAGGTTTCGTTGTGGTTCGGTGTGGATGACCTGGACGGAACTGTTCAGGAAGAGAAGATCTACCACATGGCGGGCGCCCGAACCCCCGAGGCGATGACCACCACCGCCATTCGTCGTCTGATCCGCGCAGCTGGCCGCGATCCCGTAGAGCGCGACACCCTTTACAACGTTGTAACTGGCCCGGAATCACCTGATGATGCGCCCGTGTTGGTACAATGAGTGTATCCGCCTTCGCGGCTCCGCCGCTGCGGCGAGACAGCCTCGGCGCAAAGCATTCGCGAAGGCTGTCCGGAACTGGTAACTGGAAACTGGGTAACTGGAAACTTGGATATCAAGATCCTGACAGAGGTCGAAAAGGCAAGTATCGGAGAGCGGCAACCGCTCCCTGAGCGATACCTCCGTCTGTCAGATGACGAAATGGACGCGCGGATCGCCGCCGCGAAGAAAATGCTCGGCGATCGCGTTGTCATCCTCGGCCACCACTACCAGCGCGACGAGGTGATCAAGTTTGCCGACTACACCGGCGACTCGCTGAAGCTCTCTCGCGCCGCGGCGGCGCGTGGAAAGGCCGAGTTCATCGTGTTCTGCGGCGTGCATTTCATGGCGGAAAGTGCCGACATTCTTCGCGCGCCGCACCAGAAGGTGGTCCTTCCCGATCTCGCGGCGGGATGTTCGATGGCCGACATGGCCGCTCCCGATCAGCTCGATATCTGCTGGCGCGAACTGGGTGAGATGGGGGTGCGGACCGACGCCATCGAGAACCGTCGCGCCGGCGTCATTCCTGTTACCTACATCAACTCGTCAGCGGCAATAAAAGCCTTCGTCGGCGCGCACGGCGGCATCGTCTGCACGTCAACCAATGCCGCCGCAGTGATGACGTGGGCTTGGCAGCACGGCGAAAAACTGCTGATGCTTCCGGATCAGCACCTCGGACGGAACACGGCATTCAAGATGGGCGTGCCGCTCGATGAGATGGTCGTGTGGGATCCCAACGAGATATGGGGCGGGCTGCAGCCGGACCAGGTGAAGAAAGCGAAGCTGATCCTGTGGAAGGGGCACTGTTCTGTTCACACGCGATTCACGGTCGCGCAGATTGACGCGTTTCGCAAGAAGTACCCGGCCGGTCAGGTTGTCGCGCACCCTGAATGCACCTTCGACGTCGTGCAGGCAGCCGATCGCAGCGGGTCCACCGAAGCGATCATCAAGACGGTGAAGGAGAGTCCGGCAGGCAGCATCTGGGCGGTTGCAACTGAGGTCCACCTCGTCAATCGACTCGCGCACGAGGTAGCTCCCGAACGCACCGTCGTCACACTCGATCCATTCGGCTGTCTGTGCTCAACGATGTTCCGCGTCTCCCCCAACCATCTGCTCTGGATCCTGGAAGGGCTCGTCCACGGCGAGGTCCACAACCAGATCACCGTCCCCGAGGATCAGAAGCGCGACGCGAAGCTCGCGCTCGATCGGATGCTAGAGATTAAGAGCTAACGCTGAATAAAGCCGGGATCCGTCGTGCGGGATGGATCCGATCATCGCACTCTTCGCAACCCAACTCGTCGGCCGAGAGACCGGATCCCGGGTACCGAATCCCGGACAACGGATCCCGAAAGATATAAAATCGTACGTTTGGAAGGAGACAGCAGCAATGGCGCATGAAGTCCCACCGCTTCCTTATGACTACAAGGCCCTCGAACCGCACATCGACGAGCAGACGATGCGGATTCACCACGACAAACATCATGCGGCGTATGTGACCAACCTGAACGCCGCGCTGGAGAAGCACCCGAATCTTCAGCAGAAGAGCATCGACGATCTAATCCGCGGCATCAACAGCGTGCCGGAAGAGATCCGGACTGCGGTTCGAAACAACGGCGGCGGTCACATCAACCACACGATGTTCTGGCAGATCATGGGCCCGGGCAAGGGAGGCGCGGCGAGCGGCGCCGTCGCGGATGCGATCAAATCTTCATTCGGCAGCTTCGATACGTTCAAGGAGCAGTTCGCGAAAGCTGCGACGACGCGGTTTGGAAGCGGCTGGGCGTGGTTGCTCGACGTCGGTGGAAAGCTCGTGATTGAGAGCACCGCGAATCAGGACAGCCCGTTGATGGAAGGGAAGAAGCCGATCCTCGGACTCGACGTGTGGGAACACGCCTACTATCTCAAGTATCAAAACCGCCGCCCTGATTACATTGCGGCGTGGTGGAATACGGTGAACTGGGATGAGGTCAATAAGCGCTTTCGCTGAAGTTGCGATTGTCGATTGCTGATTGACTTGATTTCTGATCGCCGAGTGAGATGGTCGATTGTCGGTTGTAGGGCGCGGTCTTCAGACCGCGCCAATCGGCAATCAGCCGTCTCAATCGCAAATCCGCAATCACCCAAATCCGCAATCATCACTCCGCAGTCAGCAATTTGTCGATCTCCCGCATGAGCTCTTCCGGCGACGGATACTGATCCTGCCGCTTGCCGATGAAAGAGTACTGAATGACGCCGGAGCGATCGATGAGGAACACCGCCGGCCTGGCGATGTTGTAGGCATCGAGCCCCCACGCGTGCCATACACCGTACGATTTCGCGACTTCGCGTGTTTCATCGATCAGAATGTCGTAGGGCAGACCGGTCTCTTCGATGTAGCGCCGAACGGCCTCGGCTTTCTGCGCCACGACCGCGACCAGGCGCACGCCTCGATCGCGATAGCTTTGGACGTTTCGTGCCAGTTCACCGAACCGGCGGCGGCAGTTCGGTCACCAGGTGCCGCGATGAAACGCGAGCAGCACCGGGCCGCCTTCGAGATACTCGGCGAGCGAGCGCACGTGTCCTTTCTGCGTCGGCAGCTCGAACAGCGGCGCGCGTCGCGACGAAGATTGGTCACTCATTAGAACAACGTCACGTCTACGATCTCTCCGGCCTCGACGATGTCGGTCTGGGCGGGAATCTCGAAGTAGCCGTCGGCGTGTGCCATGCTGGTGATGTCGCCCGATCCTTTGAACGCCGGCACTGCGGCGCCATCAATCACGCGCACCGTGTAGAACTGGTGGCGGCCCGTCGTTGAAACGATCCGCCGCGCGAGCGGCACCTTGACGGTGCGGGCCTCGTACGGCGGCAGCCGCGCCATTCGCCGCAGCATGGGAATCACGAGCAGGTACGCGTTCGAGAGGCATGAGGTCGGATTGCCCGGCATCCCGAGCACAGGTGTCGCCCCCACTTTTCCGAGAAGCGTAGGCTTCCCCGGCTTGACTGCGACGCCGTGAAAGATCACGTCGCCGGTCTGCTGCAATGCATCCACCATCAAATCGCGCTCACCAACCGAACTGCCGCCGGAAAAGATGATGAGATCGGCGGAGCCGTGCCGCCGAATCGCGGCAACGAGATCGGCAAGTGTATCTGGGACCGTGTCACCGACCGTGACACTCCCGCCGTGCTGTTCGATGATCGATGCGAGAGTGAATCGGTTGATGTTGTAGATCTGCGCTGGTCCGAGTGGCTGTCCTGGCTCGATGATCTCGTTTCCGGTCGACAGAATCGCCACACGCGGACGCGAGTAGACATCAATCACTGTCGTCCCAATCGCCGCAAGCGCACCAACTTTCCCCGCGTTCAGGACCGTGCCGCTGGCGACGACCGGTTGCCCTTTTGAGATGTCCGCCGCGCGTTTGCCGACATGCTGCCCCGTATACACGGGAGCAAAAATACGAACTGATTCGCCCGCCTTGTCAGTCTCCTCGACCATGACGACCGCATCGGCACCTTCGGGAAGCGGCGCGCCCGTCGCGATCTCGACGCATTCGCCGGTGGTAATCGGCCGACCGGCCGCATCACCGGAGTAACTGGTGTGAATGAGACGAAGGAGCTTTGCGTTGTCCCGGCTTGCGCCGAGTGTGTCGGCGGCGAGGACCGCATACCCGTCCATCGCCGCGCGATCGAAAGGTGGAACGTCGATCGATGACTCGACCGACGCTGCCAGCACGCGTCCAGACGCGTCGCTCAATGAGATGCGTTCGACACGATCGACCGGCGTTACCGCTTCAAGGGCGAGCGCCTTTGCATCCTCGACCGGAATCGTCTCGCGAAACGGCCGCATCATCCTCATCGGTTGAGTTCTCGCACGACGTGACCGATCTCGGGAAGAATCAGTTTGTCCATCGCCAGTTCGACCGCGCGTTTGGCGCCCGGCAGAGCGAATACTGCCGTCGATCCGATGGTGCCGGCACACGCGCGGCTCAACATCGCGGCAGATCCAATCTGTTCATAACTCAGCATCCGGAACAGCTCGCCAAAGCCATCGAGCCGCTTGTCGAGTAGCGCGACGATTGCTTCGTAGGTGCTGTCACGCGATGTGATTCCCGTGCCGCCGGTGGTCACGATCACAGACACGTCGCTCGCCGCGGTGCTGACCCAATCGCGCACCGCGCCGGGGTCGTCGTGGACGATTTGCCGACTTACCACCGAATGGCCTGCGCCGATCAGCGCATGCGCGATCGCATCTCCGCTCGCATCGGTGCTCGCCGTGCGGGTGTCGCTGATCGTGAGTACCGCGCACCGTAGGTGTGCGGGCGCGGTCCTGCGATGATCCTCGACGGACATTTCGCTGATTATAGAATCGCTAATCACTGATCACTAATCGTGAATCGCTCATCCTCGAATCCCGAATTCCGAATCCTCGAATCCTCGAATCCTCGAATCCGTATCCTCGAATCCCGTATCCTCGCATCCTCGAATCCCGCATCCTCGAATCGTTCTTCCATGCATCGCCCACGCGAGCGGAGCGGGGCTCATGGGCCCCCGCGAGCCCTCGGAGTAATCAGTGACGAGGGATTCAGTTATAATTGAGGTTTGCGCGCCCATAGCTCAGTTGGATAGAGCGTCTGGCTACGAACCAGGAGGTCGCACGTTCGAGTCGTGCTGGGCGCACCAAATCAACAACTTAAAGCGTCGCGTTTTCGTGCCAGAACCGGTTGTGAACAATTGGTTCGCAACGGCGTCCCCGACGGCGCACCGACGCAGATCGCACGTCCAGAAATTCGGCCGAATTCTGCCTGATCGCCTCGCAAAATCGCGTGAGCATCTGGTCAGTGTGAAAAACGAATGTTAGGTAAATTCGGCGAGTCGGAGTCGCGCGTTCGGCTCCGATGTTACTCCGACGTAGTACTCGTGCGCGCACACAATGCTGTTCAAGATGTTTACGAACCGCTTTGGTGCAGAGAGATGAGAATGGTGGAAGAACAAACTCAGGCCAGAGCACCACAAACCTGCTGGCGCCACGATCGACACGGACGACGGCGTGCGCTTGTAAGATGCGCGACGAGAACGTCCTACGCACGGTTTTCAGACCGGTCGCGGGTACGACGTGACACCTGAAAGGTAGCTGGTGAGTCAGACTTTCGTGAGTTGGAACCATGTGAGCGCGTGGCTGCACCGGCTTGAGTCACTTCGCGGCGTGAGGCCGTACGCAACGTCCGCGAGGCGTTGAGTCGGATTCGGTCCTGGTCGACGTCCGAAGGTCGATGGACTGAACCACCGACAGAAGCGGATCAGCTGAACCGTACACCCGTAGAGTTCTGCCTTGTTTGCCGCATCGTGCAGGCGCATACTCGGCCGCGCAGGCGATTGTCAGCGCGTTGCCCCACGTTGTGCACCAGTCGCCCTGAAAGTCGCCTTTCGGCGACCGTCCCTCTGGAGGTGGCGATGACCAGCTCCTGCACTCTCCGGGCAAGAATCGCTCTGCCTCGGCGCTCTGCACTGTGCGTCGCCTTGCTTGCCGCGTTCCAGGCTCATTTCGACGGCAGCACTACACTGCTTTTACCCGCTGTCACATATCCATCCGGCGGAATATATGCGAATTCCGTAGTGGTCGCCGATCTCAATCGAGATCAGAAGCCGGATATCGTGACGACGAATCTTTTTAGCAGCAGCGTCGGCGTGCTGCTGAATCACGGCGATGGCACCTTCGAGCCAGCGATCGCGTATGTCCCGGGCGGTCTCTTTCTGCAGGGCGTTGCGGTCGCCGACGTGAACAGCGACGACAACCTTGACGTGCTGGTCGCCATCAGGTGCCTGAACAACGGAAACTGCGCTGGGGTGGCTGGTGTCATGCTCGGAAACGGTGACGGCACGTTGCAGGCAGCGAGCCTGTATCCGTCCGGAGGGGACGCGGCCTGGTCGATCGCAGCGGCCGATGTCAACCGCGACGGCAGCCCCGATCTACTCATCGTCAACGAATTTTCCAATTCTGTGGGCGTCCTGCTCGGCAACGGTGACGGAAGCTTTCAGCTGGCCGTCACCTATAACTCAGGAGGTGGTTCCCCTCGGTCGGTCACTGCAGCCGACGTAAACGGCGATGGCGTCGCGGATCTCGCGGTCGCGAATCGGTGCGGCCTTGGTCCCGGTTGCCTAGGCAGCGGTGGCGGCGTCGGCGTGTTGATCGGGAACGGCGATGGCACGTTCCAGTCGGCAGTGAGCTACGACGCCGGGGGCGATGGTCCCGTCTCGGTAGCCGTGGCTGACGTGAACGGTGATGGCACTGCGGATCTCGTCGTAGCGAACGTATGTAGCAGTGCGACGTCGTGCGTGGTGGGCAGTGTGAGCGTGTTGGCAGGCATCGGTGACGGCACGTTCGGTGAACGAGTCACTTACCAATCGACGGGCCTCGGCACCAATGGGGTCGGAGTTGCGGATATCGATGCGGATGGGCAGCCGGACCTCGCTGCCGCAAACTTGTGCCTACCCAATAGCTGCCGGGAGGGCGGCGTGGACGTTCGGCTTGCCCAAGGACACGGCATCTTTGGACCCGCGCTATCCTATTCGAGCGGAGCGTTCGGTGCTGCCTCGATTGTCATGGCTGACGTGAACGGCGACGACGCGGTGGACGTCGTGGTCGCCAACCAGGGGTGCGACGCGGACAACTGCGAGAGCGGGACTGTGGGCGTGCTCTTGAACAATGTGATGCATATCCAAATCGACATCCAGCCCGGGCGGTTTCCAAATCGGCTGAACGCACGCAGTCATGCGCGTGTTCACGTCGCGTTGATGGCGACCGCTGATTTCGACCCGACGACGGTCGACACAAGTTCAATCCGCTTCGGACGGGCCGGCGCGAGCACGTTGGAAATGCAGCTGAAGGATGTCGACCGTGACGGGCGCACCGACGCAATCGTTTCTTTCAAAATGGACGAGACTGGGATCGCTTGCGCTGATTCGTCTGCCAAGCTGATTGGAATGACGCTCGACGGCCAGAGATTTCACGGAGTGGATTCGATCGAGGTGCTTGGCTGCGAGACGTTCTGATACGAGCGTTACGGGCAACGGCGCTGATTTAGAACCCACAACCGGCATTAAGAGAACGACTGGCACCCGTCCGCTGGAGGTCCGGCTGGTATCTACTGTTCGGATTATCGGCACAAAACGAGTTCGATAAGGAACGAGCCCTTGACGGCAGTCGTCTGAGGCTAACCGGCTACCGCCGTCCCCGTTGCGAGAATTCATTTGATCTGTCCGTCTCGAATGGCCGCCACGGGAAGCTGGACCAGGTCCCGGCAGTGGGAGACCCAACCCACATTGTTCAACTCCGCACGGGCGACCGTGTGTTCGCCGGCGAAAGTCAACGGCGTGTAGCCCTCCAACGCTCAGCGATCCTTCACGCAGATGTCGATGTATCCGGCGGACGATGGTCGGACGCCGTCTCGCCGGACTACTTCGACCTCGTCGGCGCGCGAACGTCCGCGGGACGGTTCTTCAGGGACTCAGACGACGCGGTCGCGGTGGTCAGCGAGGACTTCCGCCGGCGCATCTTCGGTGATGGTCCCGCGGTCGGCGAGAGGATCAAGGTCGACGCGATGCCGGTGACGCTCATCGGCGTCGGGGCGGACGGGTTCAACGGTCTTGACTTGGATGGGACGGCGGACATCATCGTGCCCTTCGCGGTGATTCGAGCCGTCGGCGCCGACCCGTCCAGGCCGGTTCGATCTGCCAATGTGGTGGGACGTCTCGCGCGCGGCGTGTCCATCGATGCGGCGCGCGCGGAACTGCTCGCGCGTTGGCCGTCGATTCAGGCGGCGACGCTGCCGGCTACGCTGCCTGAAGCCGATCGGCTTGCGTTGCTCCGCCAGCGGGTGGACATGGCGCCGGTCGCGTCGGGCTTTTCGGGTCTCCGCACCCGCCACGGCACGACGCTCGGCGTCCTACTCGGCCTCATGGAAATGCTCCTGGCGGTCGCGTGTGCCAACCTTGCGGGCCTCACCCTGCCGCGTTCACTGACCCGGCGGCACCAGGTCGCGATTCGTCTCGCACTGGGTGGAAGCGCGCGGCGCGTGTTCTGGCAGCTGCTGCTCGACGGGATCCTGCTGTCGGCCGCAGGTTCGCTGCGGCGGTCCCGCTGGCGTGGGGGATCACCCGAGTCGTGGCGGCGTCCCTCATGGCCGCCCTCCTCGCTTCGAAATTTCCGGCCGTGACGCCTGACGCCCGCGTGCTCGTGGCGACGGCGCCGCTGGCCGTGTTGATGGGCCTCGCCATGGCCGTCGTCTCCGCGTGGCGGCCCGTCACCGCGCGTGTGGACGAAGGCCTGCGTTCCGGCCGGAGGATCATCGGCTCGTTGGGGCGCTTCGGGCGCGGCCTGCTCGTAGCACAGGTCGCGTTGTCGATGGCGCTGCTAGTGGGCGCCGGACTGTTCACGGCCACGCTGGCGCGCTTGCGCGCGAACGATACGTCGCTCCAGTCGCAACGCATCGTCTTCACCCGCGCGTATCGTGAGCGCGGAGATCGTCAGCCTTACCACCTGAGTACTACCAAACGCTCGTCGACGGCCTTCGCCACAGGCCGGGGGCCGATGCGGCCGCGCTGTCGCTGTTTTACCCAACGTACTTCGGATACCCTCACAGCATCACAGCACGAAAATCAGAGTGCCAAATGGCCGTCGGACACCATCCGGCAGTCTGAATAGCGTTGGTGGATTTCTGCACCGCGCCGTACGCTCTCGTCTCGCGAGGGCTTATGGCAAAGAAGCAAGCGGCGCGGCGGACGTCCCGAACTTCTGACGCGCACGGTTGAGATGACATCCTTTCGGACATCGATGCGAATAGCCGCCACTCAGCGCCGTGGCGAAGAACCAGAAATTGAGACGGGGGCATGGCTGGAATTGCGCGGCAAGTTGTCCGAACGGGTAAAGGGTGTCGATGACGTGGTCATCTCGATGTTCCCCGAGGACAAGCTGGTGATCGGCCCGAAAGGCCCGGCGCCGATCGGCGCAATCATCGGCCTCAAACCGGAAGTATCCGTCGTGCTGTCCTGGACTCACATGGACTTCGATCGCGTGTTGTCGATTGCGCTCGCGGGTCAGCTCAAATTCGCATACTTGTGTTTCACGAAACCGCAGTACGGAAAGTCTCTTGTGGTGAGCGCGTCATTCTCGAACGAGCTCGAAGAATAGTTCGGAATATCGGCGGACGCGGCGGGCCATTTTTGCTGCGCCGGAAGCCGTGCCGTCGGCGAGAAGAAATACGGTCCCCGGGTCACGACAAAGTTTCCTGCGACGGTCACTGCTCCAACAATCCACGTTCTGGCGGAAAATAAACAAAGCAATGACCGTATTCGTTTTCATCGACACCAACGTGCTGCTCCAGTACCGCCTGTTCGACGAAGTCGACTGGGCGAAGGAACTCGGAATCCCGCAACTGACTCTCGTGTTCGCGCCAGTTGTGTTCGACGAGCTCGACAAGTTCAAGTGGGGTGGAACGCGGCGGCAGAAGGATCGGGCGCGTTCGGTGGTCAAGAAGCTGAACGCGCTGGCGCTGTCGACAACTCCTGTCAGGGTCAGGGACGGCGTTCAGGCAATCGCGCTCGATACCGAGCCGGCTGATGCGGTGTTCGCGCAGCACCGCCTTGAGCGGCAATCTGCTGACGACTGCCTGCTGGCGTCGTACTGCGCTTTCCGCGACGAACATCCTGGCGACCGGACACTGATTCTTTCGGCCGACTCAGGACTGGCACCGAAAGCGAAGTCGCGCCGGATCGAACTGGTCGCACCCGCCGACACGCTGGAGTTGCCCGACGAGCCCGATCAGGTGGAGCGGGAATTGGAAAAGACGCGGCGCGAACTGGCCGAAGCCAGGAACGCCGCGCCCGACCTGTCGCTGACCTTCGGCAATGGCCGGACGCACGGCAGGTTCGATGTGCAGTTCGTTAAGGAAATCGACTACCGCACGCGCGAGAACCTTCTGAACGCGTGGCGGAAGAAATACCCGCACACGACATCGACGGAATCGATCCTCAGAGTCGGTGGAAAGGATTATTCGTTCGGAAGTCTCGCCGGATTACCGGGATTCATGTCCGAGAAAGAAGCGGCGGAGTACAACGCTGGCGTCGACAAGGTGTTTGAGCGATATCGGGAGTTCGTGCAGTCGTGGCACACGACGTTCAACGCCTATTGCAGAATTCTGCCGTTCGTATTCGTGCTGGAGAATACGGGAACCGCTCCGGAGACGGATATCGACCTGAAGGTCTGGACCGATGCGGCTGGCGTGTGGCGCAGCGAGCTGCCAAAGCTGCCGCGCGTTCCCGCGCTGCGAAAGCCGAGAAACCCGTATAACTTTGCCGCACGCATGCCGGCGTTTGACGCGATGGCGAACCTGCGCTCTCCGTTCGTCGAAAACGAAGACGGGCCGAACATCTCAGGCGAAGGAGCGGATCAGCGCGTCCAGTACAGCGTCAAGCGCGTCATGCATCACGTTTCGTGTGAGCTGCCGGCCGTGTATTTTCAATCCAATGCCGATGACGTCGTCAGATCGTTCACTCTGAACGTTCGCCTCGTCGCCGCGAATATACGAAAGCCGAAGACCGCTTCGCTTCATGTCGAAGTGCGGCTGCCGGAGGTCATCGACCCGCCGCTACTTCCTGAGCCGGGCGACGACGAGGATGAGGATGAGAACGACTAAACGCTAGCTCACCACGAGGTTGCCGTTCGACAACGAGCGCGGCCTCGTCGGTCAGGCCGGTGACGCCGGACAGCGTCGCAATCTGCACGAAGCCGTAGCCGCCGCCTGTGCCGTCGCGGTCCACCTCCACGGTGCTGTTGCCGCCGCTGTCCGAAATCCTCACCCAGTCCGTGATTGTGTCAGTGCCGGGGTTGTAGAGCGTCAGCAGGTCGCGGATATCGAGCTTGTCGCCCTGACCGGTGTTGAAGTCGGTGATGACGTCGATGTTGTTGTAGGCCGTTGCGGAGTGGAAGAGGAACACATCGACGCCGGTGCCCCCGGTCAGGGAGTCCAGACCGTCGCCGCCGTGGAGTGTGTCGTTTCCAGAACTACCGGAGAGCGTATTCGCTCCGGTGTTGCCAACGAGCGTGTTGTCGTCGGTGTTATCGAGCTCTCTTGTGCGCATCGGTAGCCAGCGTAATTGTGCTCTTCGCCATCATTGTTGGTGAGCACGAACACAGATGACGTGGGACAAAGGACCCATTCTGACCTCCCGGTCGGCAGTGAGCCCGCTCCAACAGAAACTGGGCGAAAGTCCCCCCGCTGAATGGGGAGGTTTCTGATCCTCCCCCGGTGCGCAGGATTTTGCACGGAGAGACTGGACCACCGGATAGGTGTGTGATTCGAGAACGTCGTTGTCCTGACTTCACGACAGTGAACAATTAGTGAACAATTTGCTCCCGAACACCCGGCATCAGCAGGATCGGATCCGAGCTACACACACGAAGAACCCACGAGGCCAGACACCTGCATTAACCTACGAACCAGGAGGTCGCACGTTCGAGTCGTGCTGGGCGCACCAAATCAACAACTTACAGCGACGCGTTTTCGTGCCAGAACCGGTTGTGAACAATTGGTTCGCAACGGCGTCCCGGACAGCGCACCGACGCAGATCGCACGTCCAGAAATCGGCGGAATTCTGCCTGATCGCCTCGCGCGAATCGCGTGAGCATCTGGTCTGAAAACAAATGGTCTCGTTGGCGTTCCGTGCGTGGCGACATAGATATGCCGCACGTGATCGGCCCCGATGATGCAACCATGAGTTTCGTTATGGAGTTCTTCGGGCCCGAGTTTCGCAACTGGAAAGTCCAGTTGCTTGCGGGTGCCGTCGATGCGCAGGTCGCCACTGAAGTGGGCGATGTGCTTGGCCGAATCCATTCCGCAACCGCCGATCGAGCAGATATTGCCCGGCGCTTCGCGACCGACGACAACTTTTACGCGCTTCGGCTGGAGCCTTACCTCGTTGAGAACTCGCGCGTCCACAACGAACTGGCGGACATCCTCCTCCGGCTCGTCACGCGGACGGCCCAGACGAGGCGCGTGCTCGTGCATGGGGACGTCGGTCCAAAGAACATCCTCATTGGCCCGGACGGGCCGGTGCGCATTGACGCCGAGTGCGCGTGGTTCGGCGATCCCGCTTTCGATGTGGCATTCTGCCTGAACCACTTCTTCCTCAAGGCGGCGCACATGCCACAGCATGCGGCGGCCCTGATGCGGTGCGTCTCGATGATGACGCGAGCGTATTTCGAACATGTCAATTGGGAGCCGAACAGTCAGCTCGAAGCGCGTGTCGCGTCGCTGCTACCGGGGCTCACGCTTGCACGCATCGACGGCAAGTCCCCAGTCGAATATCTCGACGGTCTGGCGCGCGACGCCGTGCGCGCCTTGGCCATCACACTCCTTCATCAGCAGCCGCGAACGATCGAAGAGATCACGACCGCGTGGGGTCAGGAGGTAAGTCGTGAAGATCACGCAGGTGAGCGCGCGACGCATCTGGGACTCACGTGCGCCAACGGTGGAGGTCGAGGTCTTCAGCGAAGACGGCACGAGCGGGGTCGGTATCGCGCCGGCCGGCGCGTCGCGCGGTACCCGGGAGGCCGCGGAACTGCGTGATGGCGGCGATCAGTTCAAGGGTCTCGACGTGCAGCAAGCAATCGCCGGGATCCAGCGTGAGATCGCCCCGGCGCTGGTCGGACGCGACACGACGGAACAAGCTGGCATCGACCGAATGCTCATCGCTCTCGATGGAGTACGTCGCGGAAGGGCGCGACGTGAGTTTGCCTTTGCCGCAGATTCAGATCTTCGGCGGTGGTGCCCATGCGGGGCGGCGTGTCGACGTTCAGGACTTCATGGTCGTCGCCACAAAAGCGACGTCGTTCTCGCAGGCACTGGAGATGACAGCCGAAGTGTACCGGTGTGCGGGCGAACTGGTCGGCGCGCGTGGGCCGTCGATGGGCGTCGCCGATGAAGGCGGCTTGGTGGCCGAACTTCGCGCGCAATGAGGACGCGCTCGAGACATTGGTGGAGGCAATCGAGCGCGCCAAACTCGCGCCTGGCAACGATGTCTCGATTGCGCTCGACGTCGCCGCCTCCCAGTTCGGCGGCAACGGGCGATATCGCCTTGCCCTCGACCAGCAGGAACTCGACTCGGCGCGCTCTGCGAACGGCTGGTGCGTTGGATCGATACCTACCCGATCGTCTCCATCGAAGACCCTTTGGCGGAAGATGACGAAGGTGGCCTCATTGCGTTCACCCGTGCGGTGGGCGACAAGATCCAGATCGTGGGCGACGACTATCTCGTGACCAGCGCGGATCGAGTGAAGCATGCGGCGGCCGTGGGTGCTTGCAATTGCATGCTCCTGAAGCCGAATCAGGCGGGGACCGTGACTGAGACGCGGCTCGCCCTCGAAGCCGCCATCGAGGCAGGCTACGGGACGATCATGTCTGCCCCGTCGGGTGAAACGGAAGACGTCGCGATTGTGCACCTCGCGACGGGCTGGAACGCCGGCCAGCTCAAGGTTGGCGCCTTCGCCCGCAGCGATGGCGAAATGGAATGAAGCGCTGCGGATTGAATCGCGATCAGGTCTGCCCTTCGCAGGTGGCGCGGCCCTGCGTTGCGCAGAAGGCCCGCGTTCACGGTAGCCAATCGCACGTGGTCTGCGGGCGATCGTCACAGAAGAACACCCGGAACCCGGCGGGCTTGTGCGCCGACGTCCAGGCGCGGCCGTTGATAAAGAACGGTTTCGTCCAGGCCTCGCTGTCGATCGTTCGTGGCGCGAGGACGGAAACGGCCGACGTCCCGTGAACTGGGTAGCCAGTCCGCGGATCGATGATGTGGGAATATGTTCGGCCTTCCGCCCAGAAGAACTTCTCGTAGCTGCCGGACGTGGAAAGAGACATGTTCATGAGGACGACGTGGGCTGCTGCGGCGGACTGATCTTGTGGAGTGCGGATCGTGATCGGCCAGCCGTGTGGCTCGTCTGGCGGCGCGCCCAAGCCGTAGATGCTGCTGCCCGATGCGGACACGAGCGCGATACGAACGCCCGCCTGTTTGAGGACCGCGACCATTCGGTCGACCGCATAGCCTTTGCCGATCCCTCCAGGGTCGAGGTCCATGCCGTGATGCGCGAAACGAACGGTACGGGGGCCGGGATCGAGCTGCACGTGCCTGTACCCCACGCGATTCAGTGCATCCTTGATTTCCTTGGGACTCGGCAGGCTTCCCTCTCCCTTGTAGAAGCCCCAGACCTTCATTAGAGGTCCGACGGTGATGTCGAAGGCCCCATCGCTCATGCGGCTGTATTCCAGGCAGTCTGAGAGCAGCGCAAACAGCTCTTGCGTCACGCGGACGGGCCGGCTGGCAGCCTCGCGGTTCATCGCACTCCATTCGCTCTCGGCCAGATAGTTGGAAAGCAGCCGATCAAGACGATGCGCCTCGGCGAATGCCGCCGCCGCCGCCGACTCCAGGCTCGGTCGATCGGGGCCGAAGAGGACGAGCGAAAAGCTCGAGCCCATGGCCTCTTCCGTCAGTTCGAGACGCGCCAGTGCGGCTGGCTGGTCCCTCGTGTACCAAGACGGACTGGTCAGGGCGACGGACGCCGCAATGCACATGACGCACGTGATGTGGGTATTCAACGTATCCAAAAACTGTAGCGCAGGCGCGGTCAGGCATGCGGTGATTTCGCGACGATGTTCTGGACTCTCAACACCTTTTGCAGTAAGTATCCGCACAACTCCCGCGCAGTCCGAATCGTGCAGCGGTTGGTGCGCGGGCAGAGAAAGGGAATCCCGATGCGTGCGCTCTTCAGAATCGTGCGGCGTGTGGGTCTCCTCGCTCTCGCAGGGCTCATCCTCGCCACCCCCCTAGCGGGGCAGACGGGGCTGGCGACCGTCACCGGACTCGTGGCCGATTCGTCGGGCGCGGCGGTTCCGGGCGTCACCGTGACCGCAACCAACCAGGCTACCAACATCGCGTATACCGGCATCACCAACGGCGCCGGCAATTACGTCATCACGAGCGTGCCGATCGGCGACTACGTCATTTCGGCGGGTCTGACCGGCTTCAAGGCAATCCAGTCCAGGGTGACGCTATCGGTCGCGCAAACCGCGCGCGTCGACTTCAAGATGGAAGTCGGCAACATCCAGGAACGCGTCGATGTCATCGCGACTGGTGCCGTGCTGCAGACGGAGAATGCGGTTGTCGGGATCAAAGCGGATCGTGAGCAGGTTGAAAAGCTGCCCGCGATTTCACGAAACGTGTCTTTCGTCACGATGTATGCGCCCGGCGTCACCCAGCCGCTGATGTCGTCATTCAACAGCCTGAGCGGCGGCGGACGCCCGTACGTCAACGGCCAGTTGCAGCAGGCGAACAACTTCACCATCGATGGCGTCGACACCAACGAGGCGATCAACAACTCCATCGCCTACCAGCCGAGTCCGGACGCCGTGGAACAGGTCAGCGTCGAAACGAACAACTATTCGGCCGAGCTCGGCAACGTCACCGGCGCCGTCGTCAACATGGTGATCAAGTCCGGCACGAATCAACTTCACGGCAATGGGTTCTACTACTGGCGCGACAACGCGCTCGCCGCAACGCCGTGGAGCGTCAGCCGCAGCGGCGGAACCAAGTCGGAGTACAGCCGCGACATCTTTGGCGGGACCATCGGCGGTCCGATCCTGCGCAACAAACTGTTCTTCTTCGCCGACTACCAGGGCGGACGCCAGGAAACGCCTCCAACCAACGCCTTCGTGACAGTGGTGCCGGACGCCTGGCGGCAAGGGGATCTGAGCAGCCTGCTGGCCCGAGCGACGCCGATCATCGTCCGCGATCCATTGACCGGCCTGCCGTTCGCGAACAACCAGATTCCGGTGAGCCGGTTCAGCGGCCTGGCACGCAGCCTGTTCGCCGACGAGACGCTCTACCCGCGGGCCAATGTAAGCCGGCCGATCAGCGATTTCCGTGACAACTATCGCGGCACCACGGCTTCGAAGGAAGACGTCGACCAGTTCGACGTGAAGGTCGACTGGAACGCCTCGTCCAGGAACAAGCTGTACGCGCGCTACTCGAAGCAGACCTCCGAATCCGGGACCTCTCAGACCGCGATGCCTCTGCTCTTCCCGTCGGCAGCATCGAATCCGGTGTGGAGCGTGGCGGGCAACTGGAATCGGCTCATCGGCGGCACCATCGTCAACGATCTGCTCGCGGGCTACAGCGCCGCCGACAACCTCAGCGACGAGCTCGACCCGCTGGGCCTTGGGAAGCTGAACAACCGCTACGGCATTCCTGGTGAGCAGACGCTTCGCGGGCTCACACAGATTCAGATGGACAACACAATCACCAGCGTCGGCGGCATCGAAACGGGCACCGATAATTACAACCAGATCTATCAACTGAACGAACGTCTGACCTGGCTGCGCGGACGTCACACCATGAAATACGGCGGTTCGTGGAACTACTACCGCAGCAAGTCGTACTATCCCGGGAATAACGGTCACAACGGGTTCTTTTCGTACACGCTCTTCAACTTCACCGGATTTGCGTTTGCCGACTTCCTGCTCGACCAGGTGTCGCGCAAGGGCAAAGGTTCGACGTCCGACGCGTGGACGCACCTGCAAAATCGCGTCGCCGCATTCGCCTCAGACGACTTCAAGGTGAGCAGAGACCTGACGCTCAATCTTGGGTTGAGGTGGGCGTACACGTCGCCGCTCGTCGAGAAGGATGATCGGCAGGCGAACTTCGACCTCACGAACGCGCAGATCCAGCTTGCCGGGCAGAACGGCAACAGCCGCGCGCTCTACAACGCGTACTACAACGGTTGGGAACCGCGCCTCGGGGTCGCCTACCGCAAGGGCGAGCGCTGGGTGTTCCGCGGCGGCTACGGGATCACGCAGTATATGGAAGGCACCGGCGCCAACCAGCGACTGACCCTCAACACGCCGTTCTTCTTCGAATCGCAGGTCTCATACGACAGGACGAGCGGTCCGGGCACGTATGCAACGGGCTTCGAGGGATTGCAGGCGCTCGACCGTCCATCGGGACAGCTACGCGCGTGGGATCCCAATATCAGGCCGCAGCTCACGCATCAATGGAATCTGTTCGGCGAGTACCTGCTCGGATCGAGATCCTCGATCAACATCGGTTACGTGGGCAGCGACTCGAAGTACATCATCATGACCATTGACGCCAACCAGCCGCTCCCGGGTACCGGACCGCCCAGCACCTGGCTGCCGGCACAACAGCGTCGGCCGCTGTACCCGTTCAATCCCGACATCACGAACATGATTGAGACGACATCGCGGGGGATTGCGAACTATCACGCCTTGCAGACGACGTTCAGGCAGCGGCTGAGCGACGGGCTGGCCTTCAATGCCAACTACACCTGGAGCAAGGCGATGACGAACAGCCGCGGCTTCTTCGGCTCCGGCGGCGTTGCCCAGGGCACGTCCACCTCGACGCCGGTGAACAGCCGCGATCTCGACTCCAACTACGGACCGGCGTATTTCGACGCCACGCATCTGTTCTCATTGGCGGGGAACTACGATCTGCCGTTCGGCCAAGGACGTCGCTTCGGCAGCAACTGGAATCGCGCGCTCGACGCGGTGGCCGGTGGTTGGTCGATCCAGTTCGGTGTCATCGCGCACAGTGGATACCCCATCACAGTGCTCGACAGCTCGTCGCCTTCGCTGCAGGCCTCCCGCTCGACCGAGCGGCCTGATCGTATCGGCAGCGGCGAGGTGGAAAACCCGACGCTCGAGCGATGGATCGATCGCTCAGCCTTCCGCTCGGCACCTCAAGGTGAATTCGGCGACTCCGGGATCGGCATCCTGCGGGCGCCAAGCTTCTGGAATGCGGACCTCACCGTCGGCAAGCGGCTGGCGACGTTCGCAAGGCATTACGTCCTGATTCGCGGCGAGTTCTTCAACGTGTTCAATCATCCGAACTTCGGACCACCGCAAGCGAACATCCAAAGCACGGCATTCGGCACCATCACGAGCACCGTCAACGATCCGCGGGTCGTGCAGTTGGTGCTGAAATACGTCTTTTGACAGGGGCCAGTTACCAGTTGCCAGTTTCCAGACAATCTGGGAGCTCGTGACTGGGGACTGGAAACTGGGAACTGAGATCCATGGATCGCAGGGAATTTCTGTCGGCGATGGCTACGGGATCGGCACTGGCTGCGCTCCAGCCACGGCCGGTTCCGAAATATCGCATCGTCACCGATCACAAACCGGCGGCAAGACCCGGCATGCCCGGCGCCTTCCCCGGGCGCGTGGTCACGGTCCACTCCCCGAGCGTCATCGACGAAGTCACGGAAAAAGTGGATGTGCCCACCGTCCAATCGATGATCGCGCGCGGGATGTCGACGCTGACCGGCGACAAGGACGCGCGCGATAGCTGGGCGCGCTTCTTCAGCGCTCAGGATTTCGTCGGGATCAAAGTCAACGCGTCGGGTGCGCCGGGCGCGATGTCGATGCCGGAAGTGGTTGCGGAGATCACGAGAAATCTGACGACGGTCGGCGTCAAGGCAACCAACATCGTGATCCACGAGCGCGGCAGCGGGCAGATACTGCTGCCGAAGTACCACGAATTCGTGCCCGCCGGTGTCCGCGTCGAGTCCGCCAGTACCTGGCTCGGTTACGATCCCGACGTCTACGTCGAAGTGAACTTCTTCGGCGAAGAGGACACGCGTTCCTACCTGATCCGGATGGTCTCGGAACAGTTCACGAAGATCATCAACGTGCCGAACATGAAGGATCACGGAGCGTCCGGCGTGACCGGTTGTTTGAAAAACATCAGCTACGGCGAGTTCAACAACGTGGCGCGCTCGCACTATCACGCACAGACCGAGACGCTGACCTTCATCGGTACGCTGGCGACGGTCGAGCCGGTGCGCTCGCGCACGGTGCTCAACATCATGGACGGTCTGCGCGGCGTGTGGCACGCAGGCCCGTTCTCGAGGGACCGGAAGTACCGCTTCTATCCCAAGCAGCTGAAGTTTGGGACGGACCCCGTCGCCATCGACCGATTGCTCATCGACATCATCGACGAGAAACGCAAGAAGGAAGGGGTCATCTCAGTCTGGAACCGGGACATGAAGTATTTCAGTACCAAGCAGGAGGACTGGGAGCGCGACCCCAACATGAACCGTTCCATCCGCGAGCCCGGACACATCGAATACGCCTCGACGCTTGGTTTAGGTATCTATGACATCAAGAAGATTGACCATACGGAACTGACGGTATGAGGAGTGTTTCAGTGTTACTGCTCGCCGGTGCGACGGTCATGACGCACGGAGTGCTGCCGCGGGCGGTTGAGCAGTC
The DNA here is from genome assembly GCA_046734955.1 of Acidobacteriota bacterium. GTDB lineage: Bacteria > Acidobacteriota > Vicinamibacteria > Vicinamibacterales > 2-12-FULL-66-21 > JALZOC01. The sequence continues at coordinate 9,377 of JBKPSH010000003.1, read as the reverse complement.
GGCAGCTCCGAGCAAGCTGTACCTGACCGCTGCGGCGTCGAGCCTGGTCGAGCAGGGACTCGCAGTGGCGGCGCCGACAGGGCCGGACGCCGCGTCGTATCAGGAAATCCCCAGTCCCGGTGTCCGATACCTGCCGAACGTGGCCAGAGCCACGAACATTCCCTGGATCGATTCGAATGGCTGGCGATTCGCGCGCGGGACGCGCAAAGTAAGTTATGCGAAAGTGCCCGCTGGATCCGCATCGCTGGCCGCAGCGGAAGCGTTCGTCTTCAACGTCGACGCCATCATCAATCCAGATCCGAAGGATCTCGAGGACCTCGGAAAGATGCTGCGTTTCCTGAAAGCAAACGACCGGCCGCCCCTTCCGGAACTGGTGAACATCGGCGTGGTAGACAGTCCTTCGCCCCTCCTCAACGAGGTGCTGAACCTGCTGACACGGCGCAACCTCCTATATAAGGTGGTGCCGGCGCCGGATCGAACGCTCGACTTGAACGTTCAGCTCGGGACGCCGGACTTTCCCGCGGAGGCGGCGGCCAATCCCTATGAATTCGCCGCTCGCGTTCGCGCGAAACTCGGCGATGACAAACGGCTCGTCCGCCTGTATGGCACCAGCACTGTCATTGCAAGACTCACGGGCGACAAGACCCGCGCGCGGCTCTATCTGCTGTCGTTCGGCAGCCGGCGCCAGCAGGACGCCGGCGCGCAGGCCATCAGCCTACGCCTGCAGGGGCGTTATCAACCCGCGAAGTTTGCCGCATACGGCGGCAATCCCGAAGCGAAGGTCAGTGACGTGCGTCATCCCGGCACGACGACGGAGTTCTGGGTCCCCGACTTCAATACCTGCGCGATTATCGATCTCGAGGCGATGAAATAGCCGTGCGCGCGTTCGTGACGGTCTTCGTTTGTCTGGTTCTCTCCGCGGCGGCGAGCGATCCGGCCGCCGTGCTCGAGAGCGCCTTTTCCGACCGTGACATCCCGCTCGATCCGAACCCGGCGCGGGAAGAATGGACGGATGCGCCGCGGGTCTTCGCGCGGGTCGACCGGGCCGGCCAGCCGATCCCTGGGCCGGCGACGGAAATCCGTTCCCGTTGGACGCGAGAGCATCTGTATCTCCTTTATATCTGTCCGTACATCGAGTTGAACCTCAAGCCAGATCCGCAGCCGACAGTCGAGACCCCACGACTGTGGAACTGGGACGTCGCCGAAGCGTTCATCGGATCGGATTTCGAGCACATCGGCCGCTACAAGGAGCTCCAGGTCTCGCCGCAGAGCGAATGGGTGGATCTGGAGATCGATCGGGGGAACCCGAAAGAGCAGCAGGGTGCGCGCTGGAACTCCGGCTATCAGGTGAAGGGTCGCATCGACGAGCGGGCACATGTCTGGTACGGCATGATGCGAATACCGTTCGCAGCGATCGATACCCGTCCACCAGAAAAGGGCCTAGAGTTGCGCATTGGTCTCTTTCGAATCGCTGGCGCAAACCCGAAACAACACTACACCTGGCGGGCGACCGACGGCACCACGTTTCACGTGCCAGAGGCCTTCGGTGCGCTGCGGCTGCGTTGAGGACACCTGAGATGCATCGGATGACAGTCACCCGGTTTCTCTTGGCCGCCGTCGTAGCTGGCCTTTCGGTCCCGCCTTCGCCTACGGCTTCGGCGGGGCAATCACCGCCAGCTGCCGCCTACGACCTGCTCCTGAAGGGAGGGCACGTCATCGACAGCCGGAACAACCTGAGCGCCCTCCGTGATGTGGCGATCAAGGACGGCAAGGTTGCCGCCGTAGCGGCCGACATCCCTGCGGCGCAAGCGTTCAAGACGGTGGTCGTCCAAGGTCTCTACGTCACTCCCGGACTCATAGATATCCACGCGCACACCTACCGGCCGACCTATGGCCGGGGCTTCACTGCTGAAAACCAGGCCGTCTATCCCGACGGCTTCAGCTTTCGCAACGGCGTCACGACCTTCGTCGACCCCGGCGGCTCCGGTTGGCGCAACTTCGAGGATATGAAAGACAAGATCATCGACCGTTCCCGGACCCGGGTGTTCGCGATGATCAACATCGTTGGGCTCGGCCAGGCCGGCGGCAAGTACGAGCAGGACCTCAACGACATGGAGGTGAAGCCGACCTCTGAAATGGCCCTCAAATACAAAGGCATCATCGTCGGGGTGAAGAGCGCGCATTACTCGGGTCCGGAGTGGGATCCGTTTACCCGCGCGGTCGAGGTGGGCAAAATCGCAAACATCCCGGTGATGGTGGATTTCGGCACCAGCCGCCCGGAACGCCCGCTCTACGACTTGCTCAACAAGGTCTTTCGACCCGGCGACATTTTCACGCACGTCTATGGCGGCAATCGTGGCGAACAGGATCCAAAGACCCTCGGACCCAGTCAAGCGCTGACCGACGGTCGAAAGCGCGGCGTGCTCTTCGATGTCGGGCATGGCGGCGGGAGCTTCCGGTGGCGAGTCGCCGTGCCGTTGATGAAGGCGGGTTTCCTGCCGGACACGATGTCGACCGACCTGCACACGCACAGCATGAATGCCGGCCTCAAGGACATTCTCAATCTGATGAGTAAGTTCCTGGCGATGGGAATGCCGCTCGACAAAGTGATTGCCGCCAATACCTGGAATGCCGCACGAGCTATCAAGCAGGAGCAGCTCGGACACCTCTCGGTTGGTGCCGGTGCCGACATCGCAGTCCTCAGAGTGGAAAAGGGCAGCTTTGGCTTCGCCGATCAGGACGGCGCGCGTTTAAAAGGTAGCGAGCGGCTGCGATGCGAGTTGACTTTGCGCGACGGGAAGGTCGTGTACGACCTCAACGACTTAACTGGCGAGGACTGGGACAAGCTGCCCGCCGGCTATCGCGGCCTCGGCGATCCGCGTTGGGACGGGATGACCGAAGGTGGCGGTGGCCGCGGCGGCCGCGGCGAAGGTCGCGGGCGCGGCGGGGCGCATTAGCGCGGGACGCGGTCGACGGTGTGATCACTGCGGGGTGCTGTTGCGCCCTCGCCGAGCGGCCTATTCCTTAGCGGCGTTCAGCGTGACCGTCGTGCCGCCGGACCACTTCGAGTGGCAGCCGCCGCACAGCAGACCGCTCAGGGTGTCCTCGTCGGTCGTCTTTACCTTGAATACGCGCGACCCGGAGTCTTCGAGAGGGATGAACGTCGCGCCGCAAACTCCGCAGCGCTGTTCCTGATCGGACCGCGTGCGCTTGAGCGAGATCATCACGTTCGGCATGCCCTATCGTAGCAGCGCGTCGCCGCTAGAGGGCAGACTTCGACCCACTCAGTCCTCCGAGTCGGCCCGAGTTGAACACAATGTGTTTTCCCTTAGGCGACTATGTCGCGTTGGCGTCACCCGCGTGGTCATCGGTGAGAGGCGTCGTTCTTCCAGTCGCCAGTTCGATAACCAGATATCGCTGTGCCCGTTCGCGTCGCCCCCGGAAAATGCACTTGCCGGCCGTCCGGGCTCAAATCGCTTTGGCTCCATAGTTTGCCCGTGAGGAAGACTCGATCTGACCCCGAGACCCGGCGTCGCTGTCAGGAGCGCGAACTTCTTGTGCGCGACAGTTCGCGCAGCAGCGTTCTTCGCGACCGTCGCCGCATCAATCAGGCAGGCGCATCTTCTTCAGGGAAGGCGACGTAACGCGGATCACCCTCCAGGCTTTTCAGGAGCGGATCCCCTTTGATCTCGGCAAGTCCGCCGTCGCGTTGCCCGTAGGCGCGCTCGAGCCATTCGAACGCGCGGTCGATCTCGCCGCGGAATGCATACACCTCGGCGATCTGGAAAGCGGAATCCGTCTGGTACTTGTCGCTGAGATCCGCGAGCGCCTGGTCCGCCTGCTGCTTCAGACCGAGCGCATGGTAGGACAGGGCCAGTCCCTGCAGCCGCCAGAGCGGCTCGGCCTCCCGCTGGAAATCAGTGAGAGCCTCCTGCGGTTTTGCCTTCGCGAGATAAACCAGTCCGCGCCTTGCGGGGAAGCCTGGCCCCTGCGGCTGGAGTTCCAGACCCTTGTTCGCCGCTGACAGCGCTTCGTCGAGTTTTCCGGTCACCGTTGACAGCCGCGAAAGAGTGATCCAGTTCGCCGGCGAGAGAGGATCCAACGTGAGGGCACGGCGAACGAGCTGCAGCGATTCTTCGAAACGGCCGAGCGTTGCGGTCAGAGTGGCCGCCCGACGAAGCGTGTTCGCCGCGTCCGGGTCGAGGGGCAGTGCCTTCTGCATGTACGGAGCAGCACCGGCCCAGTCCCAATCGTAAGTCGACCTGATCCATGCCATCGCCGAGTGTGCTTCTGCGAGAGACGGATCCAACGTCAGGGCTCGTTCCACGGCGCTTCTCGCCTGCCGGTAGCCGTTGTCGACGGGTACGTAGCTGACGTCGGCCTGGATGATGCGAACGCTGGCGAGCCCGCTCCACGCGACCGCATATTCGGGATCGAGTTTCAGCGCCTGTTCGAAGTACGCCGCAGCTTTCTCGAGATTCTCCCGGCCTCGACGGCTGAGGAAGTACCGCCCTTGGAGGTTCGCGTTGTACGCTTCGATGTTCTTGCTTGGACGCGCCGCGCCGGCCGGCCGCCGACCAATGCGACCTGCAACGAGGAGGCGACGGCGCGCGCGATTTCCTCCTGCACCGCGAAGATGTCGGTCATCTCGCGGTCGTAGGTCTCCGACCACAGGTGAAAGCCGTCGGCCGCTTTGATCAACTGCGCGGTTATTCGCAGCCGTCCGCCCTGCTTGCGCACGCTCCCTTCGAGGATCGTGCCGACGTTCAATTTCTCGCCACCGCGCGCAGGTCCTCGGTCTTGCCCTTGAACTGGAACGACGATGTGCGCGCGACGACACGAAGGCCCTGGATCTTCGCAAGGCTGTTCAGCAGCTCCTCGGCGAGACCATCAGCAAAGTATTCCTGGTCCTTCTGCGCGCTCATGTCGGCGAACGGCAGTACCGCAATCGAGGGTTGTACCGATGCCGGCGTCGCCGACGCTGAGGGCACGACTGAACTGCGATCGCGTAGGTAGAAGCCGCCAGCAACCAGGACCACGGCCGCCAGCGCGCCGGCCGCACCGACGACGTTCCACTTCCAGCGGCTTGCAGGGGGACTGTGACGTGTGACGTGAGCAGCCGCGCCGTTAGCCGGAGAGGATCCGTCTGCCCGTCGCGCAAGAGACGCATCAGATCAACGCGCATGTCCGCTGCGCTCTGATATCGGAGGTCCGGCTTCTTCTCCAGCGCCTTGCCGATGATCCGCTCGAGTTCTGAAGGGATCTGCGGGTTCAACCGGACTGGCTGGGTCGGCGTCGTGTTGATGATGGCGTTTGTGATCCCACCGGGCGCGTCGCCCGCGAAGGGCAGTACTCCCGTCGCCATCTCATACAGCACGATACCGAAGCTGAAGAGATCGGTCCGTGCGTCGAGCTCGCGGCCCAGCGCCTGTTCTGGTGACATGTACGCGACCGTCCCGATCGTTGTGCCCACTCCGGTCAGGTGGCTGTCGTCGCTGACCGTCGCGTCTGTCGGCGAAGCGCTCGGCTTGACCATCTTGGCGAGCCCAAAATCGAGAACTTTCGCCTGCCCTCGAGCGGTCACAAAGATGTTGGCCGGCTTGATGTCGCGATCGACGATCCCCTTGGCATGTGCCGCATCCAGCGCATCGGCGATCTGCACGGCCAGCTCGAGGAACGTCTCGTTGGCGAGCGGCGTGCCGCCAATCGAGTGCTTGAGCGTCTTCCCTCCAGCAGCTCTATCGCGATGAAGAACAGTCCTTGGTGCTCGCCGATCTCGTAGACCGTGCAGATATGCGAATGGTTCAGGGCGGATGCCGCGCGCGCGTCGCGATGGAAGCGCTCGACCGAGGCGTGATCGCGGGCGAGATCCTCGGGCAGGAACTTGAGAGCGACGTGGCGCCCGAGGCTCAGGTCCTCGGCCTCGTAGACAACTCCCATGCCTCCGCCGCCAAGCTTGCGGAGCACGCGATAGTGCGAGATCGTTTCGCTGATCACACAGTCGGGGATGCCAACGGCTGCGCGATTGTATGTCAGCGATGGACGGATCAACGCACGCCACGCTTCGTCGCACCGACGAGCGCAGAGACCCACGTGCCAGAGATCACGTGCGAATCCGCGAACCAGGCGGCCACCGTGACCGAGACGCGGGTCGCCTCGATGCCGCCATCCAGGCGGGCTACGGGACGATCATGTCTGCCCGTTCGGGCGACACGGAAGACGTCGCGATCGTGCACCTCGCGACGGGCTGGAACGCCGGTCAGCTCAAGGTTGGCGCCTTCGCCCGCAGCGAGCGAATGGCGAAATGGAACGAAGCACTGCGGATTGAATCGCGATCAGGTCTGTCCTTCGCCGGTGCTGCGGCCCTGCGCCGACGCCAAGATCACCACGCCAAGCGTGCGTAATGTCGTGCTCGCGCTCGTTTCAGTGCACTATGTGCACCGCCGTCTGAAGACTGCGATGTCGTTGTCTGGCTGGGGATCCGGCGCCACGGGAACTCTTCAAGGACGATGAACACGTGCTGCCTCACTGTTTTCCTACACGTTGTTTCGACATCGCGCCGGACGGAAGGCGGTTCTTCAGCCTTCAACTGGTGCCGCGGCCGCCGGCGGCTCCGGTGACCCAGATCAATCTGGTCTTCAACTGGTCTGACGAATTGAAGGAACAGGTGTCCAGCGGAACGAGACGGTAGCGAATCCTCCTGGACCATCCGCCGACGAGTTGTGGTTAACGGATGTGAGAAACTCTCAGGACGAATTGTGGTTGACGGATGTCAGCGCACACAGGAGTCGGCGGATTGTGAGTGACACAGAGCATCGCGTCTGCCCGCAGTGGTCCAGAGATGGTCGCCAGCTCGCCTACAGTGGCGGCGCCACGGAACGGCGAAGTCGACGAGGTGCCAATCGTTGACTTCAACTCAGGACAGTGAACAATCAGTGAACAATTCGCTCCCGAACACCAGGTATCAGCAGGAGCGGCTCCGAGCTACACACACGAAGAACCCACGAGGCCAGACACCTGCATTAATCTACGAACCAGGAGGTCGCACGTTCGAGTCGTGCTGGGCGCACCATGTCCCTTCGGGAGATACAGTTAACGTCAAGCGCACTCGGGCAGAAGGTCCGAAAGGAGCTTCTGTCTCATGTCCCCGCTGTCCACGCTGTTCGAGCAGTTCCTTCGCGAACGCCGGTATCTGAAGAACGTCACGCCGAAGACCGTCATCTGGTATGAGAAACGCCTTTGACCCGCTGACCCGCACGGCCGCCGTCTCTGCGCCGGGCGACCTCAGGAAGCCCCTACTGCAGGATTCGTCGTGGGTCTACGCGAGCGCGGCCTTTCACCGGTGTCGTGTAACACCTACGTCAAAGCCATCAATGCCTTCTCGGCTTGGCAGCCGACACCACCGTCGTGATCATTTCGTGCTGACGCCACGTCAGAGGCGGGTCGGGAGACATCAGCGCCCCGAACGCCGCAAACACCGTGATACATCACGTCGGGGAACAGCGAGTGCGACCCGACAATGCCTTCGTGATCCTTGTACTGCGGGTGCGTCGGCTCGGCGTATTGAATCGGATAGAGCTTCTGATGCGCCGCCCGGGCATGCGGGAGCGTTTCGTCCTCATCGAACGGGACAACTCGGATCCAGGTCATATTGACCACTCCTCGAATCGTGCGTCCGCCGGCGTGCCGACCGATTCGGGCCGACGGCCACCGGACTGGCGACCACCGCGCCTCATCGCGTGTGTCTTTGGCGTCGCGCTGTCTACCGGCTCAACAACTGCGTCCAATTCACAATCACGTGAATGGGCGGAACGTGGGGGGCGTCGAGAAGCGTGTTCACGACGATGAAGCGACCGTCGCGGGAAAGGGTGACGTCGGTCGGCCCGAGCAACTCGGGGACCGTCACGCGGAAAAGCACGTACGGCGCACCCGCGTGCCAGCGCGGCCCCGGCGTGATGCTAACGCCGAGCAGACGCCCGTCGGGGGCGAGGTAAATCAGCTCGCGCCCGTCGCCGCGCCAGTGCGGATCCGAGCCGCCTTGGCCGGAAACCTGCCAGCGCTCTCCCGTCGATGGAACCGGCTCCACGAATACGTCGGGCGTGGGTCGCTCACTCGACACGTACGCGATCCATCGCCCGTCGGGTGAAAACTCCGACTGCCAGGGATCCGTTCCCGTCGAGCCCCGGACGAGTGTCGGCTTCGCGCCTGGCGCGAGTGGAAATGTCCAAAGGCCGCTGCGCGTAACCGTCACCGCGAGGGTGTCCGCCGGCGACCAGTGATCGACCAGCTTGTCGCCAGGCGACGCGTCGACGAGCTGTTCCGAGTCCGCCGCGTCAACGGTCTTCACATAGACGTCGAACGTATCCCGGCGCCTCGACGAGAACGCGATTCGGCGGCCGTCCGGAGACCAGGTTGGCCTGACGTCCGGGGCATCGCCGGACGTGAGTTGCAAGGCGCTGCCCCTGGCAAGATCGTAGAGCCACACGTCGGAATTGCCGAACTGGCTGTCGTAGCGCTCCGCCGCGAGCCGCCGGCCATCGGGCGAGAAGACCGGACGTTTGTAGTACCCATCGGGCGTGATCGCGCGCACCTCGCGGCCGTTACGATCGAACAGTACCAGCCGTGACGCCTGCAGCCCGGATCCAGGTCGATACACAAGCACGCCGTTGTTCGAGATATCGAACGCCGCATCTCCCGCGCGGTGATAGTGGGCGGGGCCGGCGACAGTGACTGGTTCGCCGGACGGTGTGGCGGTGCGTAGATCGAAAGGCTGCGCAAGGATCGATCCCTCGCGAACGAACAACAGGTGACCGGTCCCGGAGTAGACGGTGCGGGAGAACGCGGGCATCAGGCGGGTGCGCTCGGGTGAACCGAGCGTGCCGACCCAGAGGCCGCTCTGGGACGCTTGCGTGCTCCTCACCAGAAAGAGGTATCGACGCCCGTCGGGAAGAAACTCCGGCCATGCATGCTGATACTCGCCGCGAGATTTGTCGAGGTACGTTTCCTGCTGAAGCGACGATCCGTCGGCCGCCACTCGGTTGATGACATTGTTCGCTCCGAACAGAAGCGTGCCGCCATTACTCCAGTCACCACCCTGGGGGTACGGCGCGTCCGCCAGTGTCTGCGCGGCGCCTTCCGAAAGGGCCCTCGTTCTCAGTTTTTTATCGGCGAAGAACGCGATCGATTTCGAGTCGGGCGACCAGAACGGCGTCTCCCCTGCGCTGGTATCGAGCAGCGGCTGCCCCTCGAGCGACGCGAGCGGCTGGATCCACAGGACCTGCTTGCCCTCGACGCTCGTGCCGTACACAATCATGCGCCCGTCCGGTGAGACGCGCGGCCAGCTGAGCGTGTTGTACGGCGGCCCAATCGTCATGCGG
>JBKPSH010000002.1:0-61681 GCA_046734955.1 Acidobacteriota bacterium | reverse complement strand
AGCCGATCGAGCACGATCGTTTACTCCGAGGGGCTGCGCCCCTCGGACTCCCCGACACGCTCGCTCGCGGGGACCCCGGCGCCCCGCTCCGCTCGCGTGGGCTCACTCGCGCGCTCGTTCGCCTCGCGACTAGTTCCGGCTGCGCGCCAGCAGCCGATCGAGCACGATCGTTTACTCCGAGGGGCTGCGCCCCTCGGACTCCCCGACACGCTCGCTCGCGGGGACCCCGGCGCCCCGCTCCGCTCGCGTGGGCTCACTCGCGCGCTCGTTCGCCTCGCGAACTAGTTCCGGCTGCGCGCCAGCAGCCGATCGAGCACGATCGCTTCGCTTCCCCGTAACCCACTCATCGTTGCGTCCATGACGACGGGATCGTTGCCGTATCGTTCCAGGATGGCGACCGCCGCTGATTCTCTGGCGCCGGGTGGCAGGGCTCCGATGGATGCCGCGAGTTGCTGATGCACGGCCCAGTCCGGATCCTCCAGTCTCTTGAGCACCGCCGCCTGAATCGGGTGACCATTCTCGGCCAACCAGCGTTCCGCGAGACGAACCGCGGAGACGCGAACCTCGCGGTTCGGATCCTGCAGCGCTGCTGTAACCGTCGCGGGTTGAATGGCGTCGAGGCCATCCAGCGTCCACAGCGCATGCAGCCGCGTGCGCCAATCGTCGGCTTCGCTCGCCAACTTCATGAGCGTGGAAACCTCCGTGCGCGCGCCGCGTTCGACCAGCAGCCGTTGTGCCGTGTCGCGGCGCCACCCGTTGGGATGTGACAGCGCAGCCACCAGTTGCCGTGATGTCGCGCGCGCAAAGGGGTTGGCCGTGTCACGCGTGGTGGAGTCGTGCACGACGCGATAGATGCGACCATAGCCGGTCGGTTGTTCGAGCTTTCGAGCAAGAATCTGGTCGCGGAGATACTCGGTGACTGAAATACGATGCTCGATAATCCCGCGATACAAATCCGCGATGTAGAGAGTGCCGTCCGGCGCATTGGTCAGGAAAACCGGACGGAATCGTTCGTCGATTGACGCCAGGAACTCACCGCGATCGTAGGCCTTGCGCGCGCGTATCATCGTCCCGTCGTCAGACAGGATCAGCCGGCTGACAAGATTCGCGGCCGGCTCGGCGACGAACACATTTCCATAAAGATCAGCCGGCAATCGGTCGCCGCGATAGACCAGCGGCGCGCAGACTGACGTGAATCGTGCGAGCGACCCGTCTTCACGATCGATTCCGAGCTGGTACGCGCGATTCGTCCCAGGGTTCGGCCGGACCGGCCACACTGCGTTGAGATCGGGATTGTCATCAGCAAGCCGCTCGTAGCTTCCGCGCGTGCGCGAGAGATTTGGATTGCGAGCGTAGTAAGACGTCTGAACCAGATCGACGTGGAGCGCCGACTCATTCGTATTCCGATACGTCCTTCCGGCGTCGTCCTGGGTTACGCCCCACTCGCCGCGCGATAACGTCGGCTGCACTTCGAAGACACCGTCTTTCAGGCGAAGCTGAATGTTGCTCTGCCCGGCGGTGTACATCCGATTGTCAAGTCCCCAGTAGAATCCGTTGGCGTTGTTCTGCGGGTCTCCTTCGAACCGGCCGTACTGATCCGTGATGCGCTCTTTGGAATCCATCCGCAGATCGCCGTTGGTATCGCGCATCAGCCAGACGTTCGGTGGTTCCGCGACGAGGACGCCACGATCGAGGATCTTGAGCGAACGCGCGAGGACAAGACCGTCGGCAAATACGGTGCGCTTGTCCATCCGGCCGTCCCCGTTCGTGTCCTCGAGAACGACAACGCGGCCAATCGGATCGTGCTCGTTCGATCCGCGGATGTCGGCCATGAATCCCGGCATCTCGACCGCCCATAGCCGGCCGTCGAGATCCCAGTCGAGCGCAACGGGTTCCTGGATCAGCGGCTCACTTGCGACGAGCTCGACGTGGTAGCCGGGAGGCATGTAGAACGATTTCAGCGCCTCGTCTGGCGAAAGCGCGGGGGATTCGGCGGACACCTTCTGAATGCCCGGAGGCCAGGGACGATCTCCAGGTGAACGCTGTGCCCCCTGGCCCGCGAGACCGGCGACGAGCAGAACGGCGACAGCACAAACACGACACGCGCCCTGGAACATTGCTGGTGCAGAATATCTCGGCATGACGGAACTCGAAAGCCCTTCCGTGATCTCTCGCCGGGACTTTATGGCGGGCGTAACCACGACGATTGTGGGTATGGCAGCAACCGGCACGCCCATTAGCGCGCAGCCCGAACCCATCATCGACATCCATCAGCACCTCGGCTACAGCGGACGACCAGACGAGGTTCTCCTCCGTCACCAGAGCGCGATGGGTATTACGACGACCATTCTGCTGCCGGCAGGCCGAAGTGTGAATACTCCCTCGACGCATGACGGTGTGTCGAATGGTCTGCAGGCGCAGTGCCTCGGCAACGAAGCCTGCCGTCAGTTCGCAAAGACGCACTCGAAGCAATTCCGGTTCGCCGCGAACGAGGTGCCGGATGTCGATGGCGCGACACGCGAAATCGAACGCTATCTAAAGCTGGGAGGCGTCGTCATCGCCGAACAGAAGTTTGGCGTCGAATGCGATTCGAAGGAGATGCAGGCGATCTACGCGCTCGCTGCCGAACATCGGGTACCCGTGCTCATGCACTGGCAGTTTCAGATGTACAACTACGGCTTCGAGCGTTTTCACAAGATGCTCGAGAAGTATCCGAAGGTGAATTTCCTCGGCCATGCGCAGACGTGGTGGGCCAACATCGATCGCAACAACAGCGATCAGTCCGTCATGTACCCGAAAGGTCCGGTGACGCCGGGTGGCTTGACCGATCGATATCTCAATGATTATCCGAATATGTTTGGTGATCTGTCTGCAGGTTCGGGGTTGAATGCGCTGACGCGGGACGAAGACTTTGCGCGCCATTTCATCGCGCGGCATCAGGACAAACTCGTGTACGGCAGCGACTGCAGCGATCATGTTGGATCGGGCACGGCGTGTCAGGGGGCACAAACGATCGCGACGATACGACGGTTGTCGCCTAACAAGGCGGTCGAGCGCAAGTTGTTGCATGGGAATGCGAAGAAGATGTTTCGGTTATGACCCCTTCGCCGTCACGCTGAGACGCACCCCCGGTTTACGGCGAAGAAACGAAGAATCGAAGAATCGAAGAAGAAAGGAAGAAAATAAACCGGCTGGCGCCTGTGCGCCAGCCGGTCCCGTCACATGGCGTCCGCCGCCACGCGCTTCGCGCGTCAGGGAGTCGGGCCTGACCGGGGGAGCGCCCACTTATACCCGTCCGTAGTACCGTTCCACACACCTGTCTAAGACCCACGACGTCCTTGCAGCGATCTCGCCTGACGACGAACACGTTCCATTGCCGCGAAGCTCATCGACGATCGTCTGAATCAGCGGCTGATGCACGTGCGGAGGGTTTCGGACCTCTTCAACCGTCTTTACATTGCCGCGCTTCATGATGACGCCGGTGTCACTAAAGATCGGCGTCGTCAATTCACCCTCGGAGCCCATGAATGTGATGACATCGGTCTTCTCGGATGCGTTGAAATTCCACACGCCCGTGCCGAGCGAGCCGTTTTCGAACTCGAAAGCAGCAACAGTCACATCCTCAGCCTGGTAGGCACCCGCGGTGTTGACGGAGTGTCCCTCGACACGCGTGATTCGGCCGATCAGGAAATCGAGCAGATCGAAACAGTGTGAACCGAGATCGAAGAACAATCCTGCGCCGCTCACCGCCGGATCGATGCGCCAGTTCGTTCGATCGGAACCAGTGAGAAGTGGCGCGGTGACTTGGACGTGAACCGACGTCACCTGACCAATGGCTCCATCGTGGAGCCGCTCGTGCACGATTTGAAATCGTCGCAGCGCACGCCGGTAGTAGGCGACCCACAGCGGCACACCGCGTGACTGAAAGGCGCCGACCATGCGCAGGCACTCGGCATGATTGAGCGCCATCGGTTTTTCGACCAGGCAGGGCTTCCCGGCAGCAGCCGCACGAACCGCAAGGTCGCCGTGGCTTGACGGCGGAGTCGCGATGTAGACCGCATCGACCTCGGCATCGTGAATCAGATCATCAGCGCGATCGTACGCGCGCGGCACGTTGTGACGGCGTGCGTAGTCGCGTGCCTTCTCGCCGTCACGCCGCATCACCGCGACGAGCGCGGACCCTTCAGCTTTTTGAAATCCTGGACCGCTCTTGACCTCAGTGACGTCGCCGCATCCGATGATGCCCCAGCGAATGATGTCCATCTTTCCTCACTGCTCGCGGGACCCCCTCCGCACGGCCACCCGAACGCGGCTGCCGCGTTGGGGATCCCGGCAAGCGCTCGGCGACTATGCGAGCAGTTTCTGGACGACGTTGCCGTGGACGTCAGTGAGGCGGAACTCACGCCCCTGGAACTTGTAGGTGAGTTTGGTGTGGTCGAGCCCCATCAAATGCAGGATCGTCGCGTGAAGATCGTGGACTTCAACCGGATCTTCGACGACGTTGTAGCCGAGATCGTCAGTCTTTCCGATCGTGATGCCGGGTTTGACGCCGCCGCCCGCCATCCAGACGGTGAACGCCCGTGGATGGTGATCGCGTCCCATCAGCTTCGAGCCGCCTCGCGCTTCGTTCATTGGTGTCCGGCCGAACTCGCCACCCCAGATGACGAGGGTCGTATCGAGAAGACCGCGTTGCTTGAGATCGCGGACGAGCGCAGTCGCGGCGCGATCGGTTTCGCGGCAGAGTTCCGGGACCTTGGTCGCAATATCCGTCCCGACGCTCGCGCCATGAGTGTCCCAGCCGCGGTGATACAGCTGGACGAAGCGGACGCCACGTTCAACCAGCCGTCGCGCGAGAAGACAGTTGTTGGCGAACGACACCTTGCCGGGTTCGGTTCCGTACAACGATTGAATGGCTTCCGGTTCGCTCGAAATATCGGTGAGTTCCGGCACACTGCTCTGCATGCGATACGCCATCTCGTAAGACGCAATGCGCGTGTCGATCTCGGGATCGCCGACCTCATCGCGCCGCACGCGATTCAGATTCGTCACCAGATCGATGGCTTCACGACGAGCGCCGGCATCGACCCCTTCCGGATTCGATACGTAGAGGACCGGGTCGCCTTTCGATCGAAACTCCACGCCCTGGTACACGGTGGGAAGAAATCCGCTGCCCCAGCACGACTTCCCGCCGTCGGGAGCGTTCTCTCCTGACAGGAGGACGACGAAGCCCGGAAGATCTCGACTCTCGCTTCCCAGTCCATAGGTGAGCCACGATCCGATGCTCGGCCGGCCGAACACCTGGCTGCCGGTGTTCATGAAGATCTGTCCGGGTGCGTGATTGAACTGCGTGGTGTGCACCGAACGGACGATCGCGATCTCGTCGGCGATGGTCGCCAGTTGCGGCAACAACTCGGAGAGCTCGGCGCCAGATTGCCCGTACCGCTTGAACGTGAACGGCGAGCCAAGCAGCCGGGGCGTTCCTTTGATAAACGCGAACCGCTCCCCCTTGGGAATGAACTCAGACGGAATCTCCTGGCCGTCGAACTTCTGAAGCGCCGGCTTGTTGTCGAAGAGATCCAGCTGGGTCGGCGCGCCGGCCATGAAGAGATAAATGATGTGCTTGGCCTTTGGAGCAAAGTGCGGCGCACGTGGCGCAAATGGACCTTGCACCTCCTGCGCGAATAGCCGCTCATCGAGCAGCGACGACAGCGCCAGGCCACCGATGCCAAACCCCGACTGCTTGAAGAAGTGGCGTCGCGTGATCGCGCGAAGAATTCTTCCGTCCATCACTATTCCTTCGTCAGCGCTTCGTCGATATTGAGGAGCGCATTCGCCACCAGCGTCCACGCCGCTTGATCGGCAGCATCTACGCCTGCGACCTCATAGCCTTTGATCGTCTTCAGCGCGTCGGCTCGATCGTTCGTGAAGTGTGCGAGCTGACGCTGATACGACGCCAGAATCCGTTCAACTTCCCCGGCCTTCGGTGTTCTCGTGGCGACCAGCCGGAACGCATAGCTCGCGCGCGCATTATCAGCGGCCGCCGTTTCTTTCAGCACCCGGGCTGCCAGCGCTCGCGCCGCTTCGAAATACGCCTCGTCATTCAGCGTCGTCAGCGCCTGAAGCGGCGTGTTCGTACGGACGCGTCGAACAGTCGTGTGCTCGCGACTGGTGGCATCAAACGTCATGAAACTTGGATACGTCGCTGAGCGGCGGATAAACACGTAGAGCCCGCGTCGATAGCGATCTTCCCCTTCGCTCGGCGTCCATTTCTCGTTGCTGTAGGGAATGTCCCAGATTCCATCCGGCTGCGGTGGAAACACGCTCGGTCCGCCGATCTTTGGACTCAAGAGGCCGCTCGCCGCGAGAACGCTGTCGCGGACCATTTCTGCTTCCATTCGGAAGCGCGGCCCGCGCGCAAGCAGCCGGTTGTATGGATCGCGTTCGACCAGCGCCACGGGGGCATCGGACGATTGCCGATACGTGGCCGACGACACGATCATTCGATGGATGACCTTCTGACTCCATCCTTGATGCATGAACTCGGTGGCCAGCCAGTCGAGCAATTCCGGATGTGACGGTTGGGCACCCTGTGTTCCGAAATCCTCACTGGTTTCCACGATGCCACGACCGAAAAACTGCTCCCACGCGCGATTGACGGCCACCCGAGCCGTCAATGGGTTTTCTTCGTCAACGAGCCATCGCGCGAGACCAAGACGGTTCGGCATCTGATCGTCGCGAATCGGATGCAGCGTTGCCGGGACGGCCGCGTAGACCTGCTCCCCCTTGTCCATGAAGTTTCCACGCCGTCTGATGAACGCGGAAGGGCGATCGTAGCCGGCATGTTCACGCATGACCAGGGCGGTGGGTATGTTAAGTGCCTTGAGATCCTTGTCGAGCTCCGCGATGCGATCGCGAGTGGGCTTCAGGGACACGGCGATGGCGCGATAAGCGGTCGCGAGATCCCTTTGCTGCTGCTCCGTTCGCTGGGCCGTCGGCACTTCCAGAACGGGGCGAAGTCTCGCTGAGATCTCCACGACCCGTTGCGGCGAAGTGCTCGATGTGGCTGACAGACGAAAATGACCCAGCGATTGTCCGACGACGGCGCCCTGATGTTTGACGCGAATGATTAGAGCGCGCGCATCGTGGAGCGGTTGTTCGAGTGTGAAAACGATCTGGCGGGGGACCCGTTTCTCTTCACGGCTGGCATCGATGCGCCATCCGCGTGGCGCAGTCGCTCCGCGCGGCAGCGTTTTCGGAAAGAATGCGTCGAAATTCGTACCGCCCACCGCTTCATCGGCGCGAATGGATTTGATCGCTGCCGGCGATCCGCCAGCTTCGATCTCGATGCCGTTGATCTGAAAGTTGCCGTAGGGATCACGGCCCGGGCCGCTTTTGGGCAACGACGGATCGGGCAACGCTTCGACCCGAATCGCCGTGATCGACGGCAACGAGGTCGCCGCTTCGACCGTGTAGACCGTCTCTCCCGGATTCGGACCGGAAGCGAGAATGGAGCCATCGTTTTGCGGAGTCAGGATGACGTCGTGGTCGGCGATGGCCCGCTTCGGCGTCAGCACGTGCCAGGCAGTGGAAGGCTCGACCTTCATCTCCTGTTCCCAGACGGCCTGATCGCGCGCGAGCGCCGGGGTCTCGGCCTTCAAGGCAGCCTGGAGCTTGTCGATTTCCTCCTGGATCGTTTTTCGCTTCGCCTCCTGTTCCGGGGTCGGCACGTCGATCGTCGCTTCGAAGTAGCGGGTGCCGTCGCCAAACGTCTTCGCGTCGAAGTCGCTGTTCTGGAAGAACGCCATCATCCGGTAGTAGTCCTTCTGCGTGAACGGATCGTACTTGTGGTTGTGGCACTGCGCGCATCCGAGCGTCGTTCCCAGCCACACCGTTGACGTCGTGTTGACGCGGTCGACGAGCATTTCGTATCGCGCCTCTTCCGGATCGATGCCTCCTTCTTCGTTGGTCATCGCATTGCGATTGAACCCGCTTGCGATCAGCTGATCGATGGTCGGATTCGGCAGCATGTCCCCCGCGATCTGCTCGATGGTGAAGCGATCGAATGGCATGTCCGCGTTCAGTGCGTTGATCACCCAATCGCGATATTTCCACATCACGCGCGGGAGATCTTTTTCGAATCCCTGAGAGTCGGCGTACCTCGCAAGATCGAGCCAGGGCCGCGCCCATCGCTCACCGTAGTGAGGAGACGCGAGCAGGCGGTCAACGAGCGCGGCATATGCGGCGTCCTTGCCGTTGCGCTCGGCATCGGCGAGAACGGCGTCAACCTCGGAAGGCGAAGGCGGCAGTCCAACGAGATCGAGTGATACGCGCCTCGTCAGGATCTCGAGAGGCGCCTCGGAAGAAGGTGACAGCCCTTCTTTCTCGAGCCGGGCGAGCACGAAGCGATCGATGGGTGTCCGCGCCCACTTCGAGTTGCGCACCTCCGGCAGTGCCGGACGCGCAGGGTGGCGATACGCCCAATGCACAGGTTCTTCGGGCTGGCTGTGTTGTGTCGTCGGGACGGGCTCGGTAGCAGGCCACTTCGCGCCCTGATCGATCCAGGATCGAATCAAGGCGATTTGCTGGGCCGACAACGGATCCTCGTCTTTCGGCATGCGATCGTCGCCATCCAGTCCGAGTATCCGCCGCACCATCAGACTTTGTTCGCTCTTGCCAGGAACGATGATTGGCCCGGTCTCTCCGCCTTTCACGATCCCCGCAGCCGAATCCAGACGCAGATGTGCCTTTGTCTTTTTCGCGCCGTGACACTCGTAGCAGTTCGCCTGGAGGATCGGCTGGATGTCACGACTGAAATCGACGGCCGTCTGCGCGGACTGTGAAGGGTTCTGCGCAGCAACGGAAACCGTCAACGTTGCCGTGATGGTTGCGATCGCGAGTCCCGGGAGGTGTCGACCTTGCATCAGGTGTAGCGCCGGGTCTTTCCGCGTCCGCGCGAAGTATGTGACGCGCTTCGGCGCGACCTCACCGTAGCCTTGGCGAAGGCGCGTAGACCCGGCGAGCAGGGTAACACAGACTAGCCCCGCGCTACTCCCCTCTCAGGGCGATCACCGGGTCGACGCGCATGGCGCGGCGCGCCGGCAGGTAACTCGCAAGAGACGCGACAGTTGCGAGGAATCCCGCGACACCGAGGAAAGTAACGGGATCGAAAGGGCTGACCTTGAACAGTAGCGAACGTGCCGCCGGCATGGCTACCCCAGCCAGCACGGCCCCGGTCAAAATCCCTATCCCCGCCAGCACCAGTCCTTGCCCGACCACAAGTCTCAGGATCTGCGGATTACCCGCGCCAAGCGCAACTCGCACCCCGATCTCTTGCGCGCGTTGCGAGACGGAATACGAGAGCACGCCATACACGCCAATCGCCGCAAGAAGCAGCCCGATCACGCCGGTTGTGCCGAAAATCCATCCGTACAATCCGTACTGCCAGAAGCTCAGGCGACGGAGTTCAGCAACCGTGCGAACCTGTGCCATAGGCAGATTTGGATCGGACGCGCGAATCGCTTCGCGCACAGCAGAGGTGACTGACGCCGGATCTCCGTCGACCCGGATGGTCAGACCAGTATTCAGGAATTGCTGATACGCGAACGGGACGTAAGCAACCGTCGGCGCCTGCTCGTTCCCGGGATCGACGCCATACAGGTTGATGTCGGGCGTGACCCCGATCACGGTGTACCAATCTTCATTCGGACCATCGAGACGGAAGCGTCGTCCTATCGCAGTCGTATCAGGCCAGAACCGCGCTCGCATGTTCTGGTTGATGATTGCGACCGGCGATCGCGACCAGCCTTCAGCATCGGTGAAGTCGCGTCCTTCGACAATCGGCATTCCCATCGTCGTATTGAAGTGCGGTGTAACACCAAGGACAGAGATGCCGACTTCCTTGCCCTTCTCCGCCGGACGCCCGTCGATGATTACCGTGCCGCCGCCGCCTCCACCACTGAGCGGCACGAAATTCGAGGCATATGTCGCGCGCACCGCCGGCAGGGCCTCGACGCGGCGGACGATGTCTTCCACGCGCCGGAGCTTGGCGTCGGGCTGCTCGTACGATTCACCCGGCATGTAGAAACGCATCGACATCAGCGGCCGCACGTCAAACCCGACGTTGAACGCGCCGAGATTCAAGAACGTCCGCACGAACAACAACGCGCCGACCAGTGCCACCAGCGCGAACGCGATCTGCGCGACGACCAGCGTGCTTCGAAGAAATGATTTCGTGACCGTGTTTCCGCGCGTGCCTTCTTTCAACGTGTCGTGGAGATTTCCGCGCGAGACCTGCAACGCGGGAAATAACCCGAAGAAGACGGCGGTTCCGGCTGCTACGACGATCGTGTAGGCCACGGCACGCCAGTCAACTTCCCAGTGAATGTAGTACGGCACTTGATCTGGTGGGATCCCTGCCGCAATGAGTCGCGTTCCAACAACGGCGAGCAGTATGCCGAGAGGGACACTCAGGAGTCCGAGCACCAGGCTTTCGGTCAAGAGCTGACGAACGATTCGTCCGCGACCGGCGCCCAACGCCGCGCGGACCGAGATTTCGCGTCGACGTCCCGCCGCACGGGCGAGCAGGAGATTTGCGACATTCGAACAGGCAATAAAGAGGACGAGCGTAACGCCCGCCATCATCAGCATGAGAACGAGCGGCACTTCGCGTGGAAGAAACGCCTCCCGGAGTGTTCGCAGTCGCGAAACCCAGCCCTCGTTGGTGGTTGGATATTCCGTCGCGAGACGGGTGGCGGTCGCATCAAGTTCCTGACGTGCGCGATCGATGGTCACCCCTGGCTTCAGCCGGCCGAAGGCGAAGAGCCCGCGGAACGTCCGCTGATCCTTCGCAACCAGTGGCACCAGCGGGAGCCACAGTTTTTGATTGTTGGGAAATGCGAAACCCTGCGGCATCACACCGATTACGACGTGCGGTTTGCCGTTGACGAGAATTGTTCTTCCGACAATGTCCTCGCTGCCGCCGTAGCGCTGCGTCCAGACGTCGTATCCGAGAAGCACGACATTGGCGCCGCCCTCGCGATCTTCGTCCGGCGTAAAGTTCCGACCACGAATCGGATGCGTGCCGAGCATCGGAAACAGATCCCACGATACGCCGGCGCCAAGATATCGCTCCGGCTCGCCGGCACCGTCAGCAACCGTCAGACTGCGGCCGCTGACGGCGGCGATTGTAGTGAAGACCGAGTTCGCCTCTTTCCAGTCACGCATGTCAAGGTACGACAGGCCGGCTTCATCGGTATTTCGCCGCTGCTCGCCGACAACGAGGATGCGATCGGGATCGGTGTAGGGATACGGTTTCAGCAGGACGCCGTCGATGAGACTGAATATCGTGGCATTAAGACCGACGCCGAACCCGAGACACAGGATCGCAACCGTCGCGAATCCCTTGCTGCGCGAGAGATTGCGCAGCGCATAGCGGATATCTTGAAAGAGCATACGAGCTTAGACGACGGGAGACAGGGACGAGTTGCGGGAACCTTAGGAAAGGGACAAGGGACACCCTTTCCCTTTTCCCTTGTGCCTTTTCTCTTTATCGCGCAGCTGCGCTGCGATAGATCCGCAGCTGCTGGATGGACAAGGGCGGTGCGTTCTCCGGCGACGCGGTCTGCGTCAAACGCACGAACTTCGCCTGCACCGGCTTGAACGTGATGATCATCGGGGATCCGGAACCCTCACCTTCTGCGGCCGGCGTCCACGTTGTGCCGTTCATCGACGTCTCTACCTTGTAGCCACGCGGATAACCGGGATTCGGCGGTGCGCCGCCGCCGGGGCCTGCTCCGCGAGCACCCTGCGCCGCGCCTGGTGCTGGGGCCTCACCAGCGGGGGCATTGCCTGTTGGCGGAGTGGCGCCCGGCGCTGCTTGCGCGGCACCGCGTCCCGCGCCGCCACGTCCACCGCGCCCACCACCATTCGTCGAATCGAACTGAATCTCGGTGATGGGTTCCGCTTTTGGCAGCTCGATCTGGAACCACATACCGGCGGCTTGCGGTGCCTGACTGCTCCATGACGCCAACGTGAGCGCGCCTGCAGCACCAGCCGGGTTGTGGCTCGCTGTCAGCTTCCATGTTGGATCCGGCAGCAAGACCTTCGGCAGCGATGCTTCCAGTTCCGCGATCGACCACGGACTCTTGCGCGAGGCGGTTGCGGAACGAACCCGTTTCACGTCGGCAGCACTCACGAGGCCACTGGTGTTCCCGAAACTGGTGCGGACGTACGACGCAACCGCCGCGACCCAATCGTCCGGGTTGCTGCCCATCGGCACCATCACATCGGTGTAGTTGCGATCGTCAACCGGTCCGGCCAGGCCATGAAGGACCGCGTTGATGATGTAATCGCGATGTCCATTCACGCGTGGCGATCCCGCGAGCCGCGGCGCCATCGTCACTCCGGACGTATCACCAGGACGCGGGGCACCGAGGCCGTCTTCACCATGACAGGAGAAGCACAGCTCTTTGTAGATTTGTCCACCGCGATCGATGACTCCCTGCTGTTCGGCGGTGTAAGACGGACCACCTCGACCGCCACCGAACCCGCCGCGTCCGCCGGGAGCTGGTGGATTCAGAATCGCGTTCGCGACAACCTGGACGCCTCGAGCCTTGTTCGAGTCCGCCGTGGCCTTAATCGTCGTGTTTGCGTCAGGCACTTTCCACTTGTTGATGGTGAGCATCGCCTGGATCGCGACGTCGACGCTGGGATCCTGAGCCACCCGCTTGTAGTCACCGGCGAATGATTTGTCGCCGGCTTTGTAAAGGGTCTCGCTCGCGCGGATCGCCTGGATGCGCATGCGCGGTTCAGGATCTTCGAGAAGCGTTCGAACCGTCACGGCATCGAGTGCCCCGAGTCCCTCGAGTGTCCACAGCACGTGGAAACGCTCGAGCAAGTTGGTTGACGTCTTGAGCGTCGACTGCAGCGTTGGGACGACCGACTTGTCCTGTTTCAGAACGAGCAACTGCTGCGCCGTATCACGCCACCATCCGTTCGGGTGCCCGAGGTGAGTGACGAGCTGCGCGGCTGTCTCGTCGTTCATCCGCGGCATGGTGTTATCGCGCGCGAGCGCATCTGAGCGATCCGGCTTGACGCCGTCGTATACGAGACGCCAGATCCGTCCCTTGTGGATCACCTTATCCAGTCCATACTGCTCGATGCGCGCGCGCAGGTAGGTTCCCCGTCCTGACCACTGCGCTTCCTGAATGATCCCGTGATACATGTCGGTGATGTAGATCGTCCCGTCCGGCGCGGTCGTCTGATCGACTGGGCGGAAGTACGGGTCGGTCGACTTGATGAACTCGTTGCCGTCGTAGAAATTGCGGATGTAGGTCAGCCCTTCCCTGTTCTCCGCGCGGACGCGGCGCACAATCCGGCCCACCTGCTCACCATACAGGTAATCACCCTGCAGATCTTTCGGCAGTCGGTGGGCGCGAACGATGTCACCGCCGGCCGCGCCGGTAGTGCTGCGGAGCGATCCATCCGGCATGCGCGTGACGCTGAGACCGCCCTGCATGTCCGCGACGCGAACCGGCGCGCCCCACGGAATCCCGAGATCCGGATCCATTTCGCTGCTGCCACGGCCGCCGCCAAAATTGCCGTAGAGGATTGGGAACTGCCAGTACGACGGCAGGCCGCTGGCGCCCCCCTGGAACCACAGCTTCCCGTCGTCGTCCTGCGACGCGCCCCACTGCGCGCCGTTCGAACCGGTCGGCTCCTTGACGACGCCGTGCGAAGTCCACCGCGCGCGGAACGCATTCACGGTGCTGTAGAGCCAGTTGTCCATCGCGTAGATGAAAAAGCTTTCTTCGTGTTCGACGTTGCCATACCGCCCGTATCCGGTGTCGAACAGCTCTTTCTTATCCGCAACGCCATCACCATTCGTATCGGTGTACTTCCAGACTTCCTGCGAGTGGGATTCTTTGGTGAGAAGCGCGTTCGGACCGAATGGAAGGAGGAAGCGCGGGAAGACGAGGTTGTCGACAAACACGGTGTGCGTGTCGTAGGTGCCGTCGTTGTCGGTATCGACGTGCAGCGATACGCGGCCATTTGGCTCGTGTTCACCGGTCGCGTCGGCGTCCTGCATGTAGCCCCGATCTTCGAGGACGAACATGCGTCCGTTGCCATCGAACGCAATCGCTGTTGGTTCCTGAATGATTGGATCGGAGAGCACGAGTTCCAGGCGGTAACCCGGCTGCAGGATCAACTTTTCCAGTTCCTTGTCCGGCGTCAATGCCGGCACCGCCGGCTTCTTCGAAAAATCAACGTTCGCGTACGCGGGGTCGTCTGCTTGTGGTCCGCCAGCGAGGAACTCCGGCCCGCCACGTCCGCGGCCGCCGCGTCCCTGCGCCGCGTCTGATGGCGTCTGACCTCCGGTGCCCTGCGGCGGCGCCTGCGCAGTGGGTGCCTGTGGCGCCGGTGCCGGAGCTGGTGTTTGCGCGATGGTCACCAAACCTGTCGCGAGCACGATGAACACGGCGACTCCAACAAACCACGTTCGACTTGTGCTCTGTTTCATTGCTGTCCTCGCGCAAGAGTTGTCGGTCAAACCGGGGTCAAACGCCAGGTTGATCTTGCTCTGACCCCGGTCTGACCCCTTTAGCGGCTAGCAGCGGTCGATGATCCGCCGTTCAGTGCGTTGCGGCAGAAGTCGACGCACTTCCTGGTTTCCTTCACCGCATCGGAGCCCTCTGGAATCTGGTATTCGAGCTCGATCGACGCGGGGATCTTCCACTTGTTCTTGCTCACCATCTGAAGGATGTCTTTGATCGGCGTCTCACCAGTGCCCCACGGGAGATTCAGCGAGCAGTGCTCCGGCGTCGTTCGATCCTTCAGATGGAAGCTCGAGATGCGGTCGTGGTACTTCTGCAGGAACTGCATCGGCGTGCCGCCGACGTTGCCCGCGGCGACCCAGTGCCCGAAGTCGACGTTCGCCATGTTGCCCTTCGAGATCGCGAACGCCTGGTCGAACGCCGTCATGCTGCCCTGCGCATGGGTGTGGTAGGCAGCGTAGATCTTCTTCTTCATCGCGAACTCGCCGATCCGCTTCAATTGCGCTTCGTCGGTCGGCAACTCGAGCGTCGTGTGCGTGCATCCGAGCGCTTCGGCAACGTTGAAGATGTACTCGAATTCCTCGTCTGACATATTCGGACTGAGCTGCTTCCAGGCGTAGATCGTCACGCCGGCGTCGTTGTACATCTTGCGAAGCTGTTTGAACTTGTCCATCGAAACGGACGTGCGCCACGCCTTGACCTTCGCCGCGGCTTCCTGTTGTGCGGCCTGCTGCTCGGGCGTCTGCTCGCCACGGCCGCGTCCACCGCCACCACCGGCCGGTCCTCCAGCGCCACGGGCGCCACCTTCAGGCTGAATCACGCAGGTCGTGCCGTTCCAGCTGCCCATCTTCGCGCCCGGCGGCAAGTTCGCCGGATCGACCGCTCCGCGTCCACCGCGCCGGCCACCAGCCGCATCCGGTGGCGCGCCACCCGGTGCGCCTGGTCCTGCGGGACCGCGACCCGCACCGCCGCCGCGGCCTGATGATGGCGCACCGGCGAAGCTCTCAACCGGGCCGCCCATCAACTCGATGGCACTGATCCCAGAGTCGAGAACGTACTTGAGGGTGGCTTCGGCGCTCTGATCCGGCATGCTGCGATAGCTATAAGTGATGGTGCCTATCTGCACACCGTTGAACACCGAGTTCGGCTTCGCCTGCGCGCTTGCGGCGCCGAAGCCCGAAAGCGCAGCCAGCGGCGAAGGCGCGAACGCGCCGAAGAGCGACTCGCTGTTTCCGAGTACCGCTGCCGCCGGCAGTCCAGCCAGCGCAAGCTTCCCGAACTCCCGTCTCGTATAAGACATGATTCACTCCTCTACTGCGGTCCGTTGATCGCGAACGCGGCGAGCATGTCGCCAGCCGCCACGAGCAGGTACTGCTTTCCGTCGAGCATGTATGTCTGCGGTGCATTCGAGACCGCGCCGATGCGCGAGTGCCAGAGTGCTCTCCCGTTCGCCGGATCGAGGGCAACGATGTTGCCGGCGCCATCACCTGCGAACAGTAGTCGCCCGGCCGTCGTCAACATTCCACTTGCGCCACCGCCACCAGGCAGCTCGTGCCGCCAGGCGATTCTTGCGGTCGCGGGATCCATCGCGGTGATCGATCCGCCGGTCGAGACGCCTCCTCCACCCATTGTTCCGCCCAGGCCCATCGACCCTCGCGGATCGGCATCGATCAGGTAGCGCACCGACAGGCTGTTGTTCTCGGGCAGGTAAAACAGCCCCGTGTCCGGTGAGTACGCCGGCGGCGGCCAATTCGTTGCACTGCTGCTGACGATTGCCCCGCCAATCGTTGCGACCTTCTCGGGATTCAGCATCGGCCTGCCGTGCTCGTCGAGGCCGGTTGCCCAGTTTGCCGCCGGACTGAATTTTCCGCTCGCGATGTACTCGCCGTTGGTGCGGTCCAGCGTAAAGAAGTAGCCGTTGCGCGCGCCGGTGGACACAAGCTTTCGCAGGCGTCCGTTGATTCGCATCTCGAAGAGCACCGGCGTCTGCGTCGAGTCCCAGTCGTGCATGTCCCGCGGCGACGTCTGGTAGTACCACGCCATCTTGCCGGTGTCGACGTTCACCGCGATCAGTGAACACGTGAACAACCCGCTTCCGACTCCGCGCCCCGCGGGCGTGTATGCCGGGGTTGGATTGCCAGTCCCGAAGATGTAGAGGTTTGTCTCGGGATCGTAGGCGCCCGGCACCCACGGTTGCCCGCCGCCGTGGCGCGCGGCGTCGAGACTTGGCCAGGTCTCAACCCCGGGATCGCCGGCATTCATCGGCACGGTATAGAAAATCCATTGACGCTTGCCGGTTTCCGGATCGTACGACTGCAGATATCCGGGCGCGTCGAGATCGTTTCCTGTTCCAACGATCACGTGATCGCCGATGATGATCGGCGCCATCGACGAGAAGTACTGCTGATCGAACGGCGCGATCTCGACATGCCAGACTTCTTTTCCGGTGCGCGCATCGATTTTGATCAGGAAGTCGTCGTGCGTCTCCATGAAGAGGTAGTTGCGCCACATGCCGACGCCACGATGGCCGGTGTGCGTTCCGCCACGCGTCTTCCAGTAGAACTGCCAGAGGATCGTCCCGTCACGCGCATCGACGGCCCAGAGATTGTCGGGCGACGTCGCATAGAGGATGCCATCGACGGTGAGGATCGACCCGCGAATCTGTGCGGCGCCGCCGGCGTTGTAATCGCCGCTGCCTTCACCAGCGACAATGAGCGGGACATCGGGACCGCCACCGCGTCCTCCACCACCTCCACCCGCGCCAACGTTGCCTGGACCGCGGCCCGTCGGACCAGCTCCCTGAACGAAGCCTCTCGACACCCACGCCAGTCCGAGACTCTTCAACGTCGTCTGGTTGATTTGATTGAGCGAGCTGTAGCGGCGTCCTGTGTAGTCGCCCGAATACGTCGGCCATGATTCAGCCAACGGTTTCAGGATGGTGGCGGGATCCAGCCCCCCGGGAGACGACGTCGGCTGAGTCTGCGGCGCTTGTGCAATGAGCACGACCGGAATAAGAAACAAGATCGGAACGAGAAGACGCTTCATTGGTTTCAGCTATCAGCTATCAGCCATCAGCGGTCAGCAGCTGTCAACGCGAGAACTCGCTGAAAGCTGACGGCTGACGGCTGATAGCTATTTAATGGTCCACAAGTATGCCGTCACGTTGTGCATGTCGGAATCGGCAAGCGTGGGAACGAGCGCGCGATGCGCTGCCGACGGATCCTTCACGTCGACCTTGGGTTCAGTACCGTTCCGCACAAACGTCCGTCTGGTCCCATCGTCCTGCACGATCGAGACGATGAAGTCGTCGATGCGCGCGAGACGGCCCTCGGCGCGCGCGCCTGATGCGGTGGTGACGACCGCCATCGCCGGACGTCCTTCGTTGCCGCCGCGCCCGCGTCCTCCGCGACCACCGCCGCCGCCGGAGAGCCACAGGTTCTGCAACTCACGTGGATCGGCGGCACGAGATGCAATGTGCTGGAGGTCGCCTGTGGTCGAATGACAGCTGCCGCACTTCGTACTGAAAAACGCCTGGCCCGCCGTGGCGTTGCCGACGAGGACCTTCTCCGGCGGCACCGTTTCGTCGACGGGGGGACGCCCCTGCCGTCCCGCCTCCTTCAGAACACTGTGCAGATACTCGGCGATCGCTTTGATGTCGTCGTCAGGAAAGGGAAACGCAGGCATCGGCGGCATGCCGGCAGGCGGAGTTGGACGGCCGGCGCGGACAATCGGAATGACAAGTTCCCCTGCCTTGTCGCTCAAGAGCGTTTGCGAGCGCAGCAGGTTCGGTCCTCCTTGTTGACCACCACGCAGATCGATGCCGTGACAGGCGGCACAGTTCGACTGGTACAGACCCTTACCTCTCGCGATCACTGCGGCGTCAGCGAGGACCCGTTGTTGCTGCGGAAAATTCGGTCCGCGCCCCTGTCCCTGGCCACCCCCCCGCCCTTGCGCAGCGCCGCCGCGTGCGGCCTGAGGTTGCTCCGTTTGTTGGGTTCCGGTCGGAGAATTTTGCGAAGCAAAACTCGCCGGGATCCGTTGTCCGGGATCCGTGATCCGTAGTTTTGCCGGCTGCGTTTGTGCGGGCATCGCAGCCGGCACGGCAATCATTGCGACTGCTATGACCGTGTGTATACGCATCAATCCGTGTTAGTCCGTGTTGTTCCGTGGCTCAGAAAGAGAATCGAAGCTGCATCTGTATGGTGCGCGGATTCTGGTACGCATTCGCAACGCCAAAGCCGGCATTGCGCGGCAGCGATCGTGACGCGATGACGTTTCTGCTGGCATCATACGGCAGGTTCGTCGCCGTCACCGGATCGCTCGGGCTCGCCAAGTTCATCGTCGTGTTCCGACCCGAGATGATAGCCGAGTTCGGCGCGTTGAAAATGTCGGCGCGGAACTGAACATTCCGCGAACCGCCGAGCCTGATATTACGCGCAATCGCCAGATCCAGCACGCTCGAGAAGCAGCCGCGGAGATAATCGGCGCCGGACTCGAGACCGAGACTTCCAGGGAGTGGTCCCTGGAACGCTGCGGTGTTGAACTGCTGCAGCGGATTGCTGGCGCAGCCGCTTCCCTGATCGCCGACGATTCGAATGCGCGCGGCGTAGCTGGTGATCCCGTCAGGTTTACCGAGCTGCCGCCGTTCTGGTAACTGAATCCGACGCTATACGCGGTGCCGGTTGCGGCGGTCCAGACTCCAGACAACTGCCAGTCGTTCAACACGAGACCGATGGCTCTGGTTGCCGATCCGCTCGCCTGCAAATCGGGAAGATCCCACACGAAGTTCCCTTTGAAGTTGTGACGGTTCGCGACGAACGTCCCGCGGAGCTCGTCGGCTTGCGCCTGATCGGATCTGATGTCGTAAGTGCCGTCAGCATTGTGCTGCAGCCGTGCGGCCGTGCTCTGATGATCGGCAAGGCTGATCGTGTCGTTGAAGCCAAACGACAATCCATCCTTGAACGACGATTGAACGACAGCTGGAGCGAATGGCAAGGCGTACGACGACAAGCCGCACTGGTCTCCAGACGGCCGTACCATTTTATTTCGCGTCAAATCGCCGCGGACTTTGGAATGTGTGGGGCCGCCACTTCGATCCGGAGACCGGAACGCCGATCGCGGATTTCTTTCGTGTAACGTCATTCGACAGCCCCAAGCAAACGCTCGCCACACAACTCTCCCGAATGCAGTTTGCGGTTTCTGCCGATCGATTGTTCCTACCGACTACCGAGACGTCGGGCGAGCTGTGGATGCTCGAGAACGTCGATCGGTAAACCCACTTTCCCGGCGGACGAACACTCGTACCATGTCAATTCGGTGCCACTCGTACGATTAGTACGATGTCAGGGCGACTGCCGTCTCCTGCGGCGTTGACTACCGAGGAAGTCTGCCGATCGGTAAAAGTATTTTTTGCTGAACGGTACTTCAGGCCCGATCTAATTCCTTACTTCGCTCATATATTGCTCGTAATCAATTTCAGCGCGAAGGCGTTCGCGCCGGTTTGCAGGGAGGAGCATTATGAGGAAGTTCATTTGCGGGGTCGCGGTAGCTGCATTCGTGGCGCTGACCCTCGCCACGGTTGCTGCGAGCGCGCCAACGGGCGCGATCTTCACGACCGTCGCCGACGGGACCGAGGTTAATTACAACATCTATCCAAGCAAGGAGGCCGTTTATCTCGATGGCGGTCCGGGCCCCGGCGCTCCGCAGACAGCGGCCGGACTGGACGATGCGGTGTACGTCTTCCAGGTCACCGATCCGAGCGGCAAGACGCTGTTGTCGACCGATCCGGCAAGATGTCGGTTGTTCACTGTAGCGGGCGGGATCATCGTAAGCACCGCACCGTCGACATGCGGACATGTGACCGGTCAGGACGTGGATCATGGCGCGATCACCGTTCAGTTGATGCCGTATAACGACACACCAAATCCGGGCGGCGAGTATAAGGTCTGGGCGACAAAGCTTGGCGACTATCTCTGCATAAATGAACTCGACACCGTCGACTGCACAAGGAGGGGACAGGGCGCAAAGCATGGCTTCGTGCCGGCCGACAGCAAGACGGATAACTATAAGGTTCGCGGATCGATCCGCGAGATCGATACCCGGTTCTTCGGCCCCAACGGAAACATTCTTGACGGACTGGGAATCACGTGGACCGACACGCTCGGCGGATCAAACCGCAAGTGGTCCTACGAGGATCTCTCCCTCGATATTCACCATGAAGCGCACGTCGAGGCGGTCGAGGATGGCACGCATAAGATCACGATTGCCAATCAGGCAGGGTGCACCGTGGGTGCCGTGTACGTTGCGGGGCTGTTACAGAGTAAGAAGGGGCCGCAGACAGTGAGTGTCCTTGCGGATAACAACTGGGTGTCTGACACGGTTTTCATCGATGTCTACTGCCAGTAGGGTTGTTGATTTGGGGGTCGATCGTCAACGATCGACCCCTTTTTTTTACCGCCCGGCATACCCCTCAGTCAGCGTGCGTAAACGATCGGCCGCGAGCGAATTCCAGGTTTCCTCTCCCCCGTTCGGCCACTTGACGATCACTCGATCCACATCTTTCGCGTCTCCTAGCCCGAACTGAAGCCGCAGATCGCTCTGCGAGTAGTAACTGCCGCCTCCGCGAACTTCCTGCCGCTGTTCTCCTTCCGAGGAAATCACCCGAACGAGCGCGCCAATCGCGCTGCGGTTGGATTTCGTGCCGACCAGTTTCAGCGTGATCCAATGGTGCTTCACCGTTTGATCGAGACGAAACAGATCCGGCGTGTCGTGGACGTTGTTGACAACCACGTCCATGTCGCCGTCGTTGTCGAAATCAGCGAAGGCGGCACCGCGCGAGGCCTTCTCAATCGTGACGGGTGGACCAAGCTGCGCGGTCACGTCCGCGAAGCGGCCGTTGCGGAGATTGCGATAGACCACCTTTGGTTGCTTGTACGCCGCTTCCGACTTCAGCGCATCAACTTCCGGGTACACATGGCCGTTGACCAGGAATAGATCCAGCCAGCCATCGTTGTCGAGATCGATAAACCCGGTGCCCCAGCCAAGCCATCGAGTGTTGACACCGATGCCGCTCGCGAACGTCCGGTCTTCACATCCCGCTTGACCCGTGTTCGCATATAGCGTGGACGTGTCGCCGGCGAAGTTGGTCTTGAAGATGTCCATCGTTCCGTTGCGGTCGTAATCACCGATCGCAATGCCCATCCCTGATTGCGATCTACCGTCCTGGCTCAGCGCACATCCGGCAGTGATGCCGACGTCAGTGAACGTGCCGTCGTGATTGTTGCGATAGAGCGTGCTTGGGTTCGAATCGTTGGCGACGTAGACGTCGATCCAGCCATCGCCGTCGAAGTCCAGCGTCGCCACTCCGAGCGCGTAGGTGCTCTTGGTGGTCGAAACGCCGGACTTTTGCGAAACATCCGCAAACGTTCCATCGCCGCTGTTGTGATACAGGAAATTCTTGCCGCCAGGAAGCCCTGGTGGTCCGCACGCGACTGCGAGCCCCTTGTATCGGCACAAGCCGGACGATGGCAGTGGCGTGGTAGAGAGATCGAGATCGATGTAGTTCGCGACGACCAGATCGAGGCGGCCGTCGCGGTCGTAGTCGAGAAACGCGCAGCTCGTACTCCAGCGCGTCCTTGGATACGTCAGATTCGCCGCTGCCGTCACGTCGTCGAAGGCGCCGTTACCGCGATTGCGATACAGCTTGTTCTGGCCCCAGTAGGTGACGAAGAGATCCTCGTCACCGTCGTTGTCGTAATCGCCGGTGCAGACCCCCTGGCCCCATCCACTCGCGACGAGCCCGGCGCGCGCCGTCACGTCCTCGAACGTGCCGTCATGCTTGTTGCGGTAAAGGTGATTCGTTGGCTCCTGCCCTTTGGGAAAACCGTCCAGGGTCGTGCCATTCACCTGAAAGATGTCGAGCCACCCGTCGCCGTCGTAATCAAATGCCGCAACGCCTGTGCCGGTCGTTTCCAACAGATAAGTGTTTGTACCTTGTTTGCCGTAGATGGTGCGCGCCGAGAGTCCGGCTTTTGCGGCAATGTTGGTGAACGAGAAGCCGAGATCGGCGCTGGCTAGCACATGCGGCTCGCCTTCCAACGCTCCGAACACGATCGATGCGGCAGCGGCGAGCAGCCAGCAGCGAGTAGCGGGCAGCGACGCCGTCATTTCACGCTCTTCCGATGCAACATGACGACATCGGTGAGCGGCGCCACACCGCCCGATACCGACGCAATCGTCACGCGACGCAACTGCTCGAAGTGCAGTCCGACGGCCTCAGTAATGTCGCCGAGCACAGGCCGTGGCTCGTTGTGCAGAAAGATGCCGTCAGGCGCCAGCATCGCGGCGACGTTGCTGATCGCGAGCGACAGCTGTGTGTCGTCGAAGTACGGAAGGATGTTGGTGGCGATGATCAGATCGAACGCCGAAATTGGAAGCCGTTCGACGACAACGTCGAGTTGGACCGCGGACACCGACTGCGTTATCTCAGGACGAACGCGTAGGGACGTGGAGAGATGTCCCGACACACTCGGCGTATTGACGATTGATCCATCTCGGATTTCCCTGCCGAGTCGCATGAAGTAATCGCGATATTCGTCAGTGATGCGGACAGTCGGCGATTCCACAATGCCGCTCAGGAGCGCCAAGATCGGCGGGGCCGTGCGTTCTTGGTTGATGCGAGCGACAACTCGCGGGTTGATGTCGGCGCCGACCACGACAAGATTCTCAAGCCTCGACAGGCCCAACGAGAGGAGCGCATCGACCACGGCCCATGGTTGATAGCTTTCGGGTGCACCGGTTTCGACGAGAGATGTGCGCGGCGCGAGATCCAGTCCCGGCCCGACAATGAGCACGCGCCGGATCTGGCGCGCCGGCTCGAGGGACCTGATTATTCCCAGGCCGTTGTAAACGACGTAGCCCGCCTCCACAGCCGTGTCGGTGCTCAGGCCCCGGGCACGATACAAATCCGCCACGGCATCAGCACCCTGGCGCTGCGCGACGAATTCCTTCTCGTAGACGAACTTCATCGCTCGGCGATACTCGTCGAGAAGGGCGTGTTCGCGTTCGTTCTCGTTAGCAAACGTCGAGTGCACCAGGGCACGGAAATATATCAGCCGCGGATCTTCCGACCGGGACTCAATCGCGTTCAGGAGCGCTCGGATCCGAGGTTGAACATCGGGTGGGATGCGGGTTCCGTTTTCGACGAACGCCTTTGCGCTGAGCGCTGGTTCAATCGGCGGGAGCTTCGTGAAGTGTGTCGACTGCAACGCGTAGAAGATCAGGTGATCGAGATCGCCTTCGCGAACGCGCCGCGCGTTGTCTGCGCGGAGCCGCTCCACGTACGACGGGAACGTCGCCGCGGTGATGCCGCGCGCCTCGAGGCGCTGTTGAACCGGCGCGACGTCCTGCCATGTGATCGGGATCGTGCGGGCGGACGCCTGGAGCGCGAGGAATGCGGTAAAGGCACACAACGCGGCGCGGAGATACACGGTAATTATTGTAGGTGAACAAAAAAAGCCGGGGTCCGACGACCCCGGCCCACATTCCCCGGTCACTGTTTCAGGTGTAGCGCGGGGTCTTCAGACCCCGCCAACAACGCTTAGTACATGAACTTGAATCCCAGCTGGAATGCGCGCTGGAAGTTCGACTGACCCCTCGTATTGCGGTTAATGCGTCCGAAGTCGGCTGACGACGTGTCCTGCGTGTACTGCAGTTCGTCATACATCGGGCTGTTCAGCAGGTTGAAGGCCTCGAACCGAAGCTGGAACCGGGTTTTGTCGGTGATCCGGACGGTCTTCGCGAGGTTCATGTCGAGCTCCCAGTAGATCGGCTTGCGGAATTCGTCATACCGGAACATCGTCGTACGTCGCTGGAACGCCTGGCGTATGAGGAAGTACGGCTCGGTGCAGCCGTACGCGACGGAATACGACTGCAGATCGTACTTGCCGGTCGTCGCGTTGTAATTGCCCACACACGGCTTGACACCGTACAGGACTCCGACGTTGCCGGTCGCGGTTTGTACCGTTTCCTTTTTGCCGGGGAGCGCGATGTCCTTGAGATTGACGCCCGGCGCGAGGTCGACGTTTCCGGGCATATCCCACGGCTGACCGGACTGGAACACGAACATCGGCGCGACCGACCAGCCGCCGAGGACGTAGCCAATCACATCTTTCCGATCCTGTCCCGGCATCTGCCACACACCAGACGCGGTGAGGCGATGTTTGCGTTGCGAGAAGTACGGACCGCGGTTCTTCAGCAACGAGACGTCGTCGACATACGCGTTGCCGATACCGGTGGTGGTGTTGGCGCCGTCCTCGGTCCATCGTGGGACCCAGGTGTAATTGAGCGCCATGGTGACGCCCTTGCTCCACCGCTTGTTGGCAACCAGCTGCAAGGAGTCGTACCACATCTTGCCGATGTTGTTCACATTCTGGGAGATCCGCCCGAACGCGGGAAACGGCCGCGACAGTTCGAATCGAGACAGCGTTGCGTTGGTGAAACGCGTCGTGCCTTCAAACCCTGGAACGTTGAAGTACGGATTCGTCAGCAATTGATCGCAGAACGAACGGCTGCCGCCTTGGGTCACGTCGCACTGCGCCTGGAAGGCCGCGGAAGGTTCATTGACGCCACCAGGATTGTTCGAAATGTTTCCTTCGATGTCGTGGCTGCGGCTTCCGACATAGCTGGCTTCCAGCACAACCCGCCACGGCAGCTCGCGTTGAACTCCCGCCGAGAATTGGTCAACGCTTGGCGTGACGAAGCTCGGATTCACGTACGTCAGGTCGCGGCCGAGGAACGTCAGTGGACCCAACGAACTTCCCGTTGGCTGTTGGATGCCATTCGGGAACGGGTTTCCGAGAGCGTAGGTCGGATTTCGCCCCCCGTCGTTCGAGGCGATCAGCTGCGTCGACAGACTGTATCCCTGGGTCTGTCCTTGATTGTACGGATTCAAGTAATACTTTCCGTAACCCGCGCGGAACACGGTCTTCTCGTTGATCTGGTACGCCATTCCCGCGCGCCCCTGCCAGTTGTTCTTGTCGTACTTGTACGGCGTGTTCACACCGCTATTGTTCAGAAAGGTCAATCCGCCTGCGACCGGTTGGCCGACTTTCGCGGAAATCGGATTCTGAATCGTCGGATCGAAGATGTAGTTGAGCCGATCCTGTTCTTCGTGAACCGGGCTGTTGAAGTCCCAGCGGAAGCCAAGGTTCACGGTCAACTTGCCATTGATACGCCAGTCGTCCTGGATCCATGGTGCAACGAACGTCCACTGAAAGTGGGGGAACAGGTTGACCGGCACGTTGCCGCCTGAGGGGGCGCCCAACAGGAGCGACGCGAACGAGTTACCTTCGAGAGTGCTCGTGCTATTCAGCGTCTGACGCGTGAACTGACGGCTGAAATCAATCTGCCCACCGGCGTTGCCGTAGTTCGTGTTGTACACGTTCGTGAAACGCGTATCGAGGCCGCTGCGCACGTTGTGGTTGCCGCGCGTCAGCGTGATGTTCGGCTGGATGGTGTAGATCTTGTTTTCGTTCGGCCCGAAGCCGCGCGCCAGCTGCACGAACTGCGACGGCGAGCTTTCGTCAAACGTGATCACCGGGAACAGTCCGCCGACCTGCGCGGCGGGGAACTGGGACACGATACTCGCGGGCCAACCAAACGCCGTCGAATCGAAACCGAAATTGGGAGTGCCCTGGCTGCCCTCGAAGTAATAGGTGAAGCTGCCTCGCACGTTGAACACCGTGCCGCCACCCAGGATGTGCACCCAGTCGGCGACAACGGCATCGTTGTGGCGGTCAAGCGGCAACTGACCCATTTGGGCGGGGCCACTACGAATCGCGCTGGTGTTTCGTATTTCATTCCGCTTGTTCTTCCCGTAGCGAAAGAACACGCGGTCATTCTGACTGAAATTGTGGTCGACTTTGCCAACCCAGTTCCAGAACTTGTCCTGGTTGAAGTGCTCGTTGTAGCAGAGGTTCGAGTTCCATGGCGCGACCCCGGGTGTTGAACAATTCGGATCCGGGAAGTACTGCGCCAACACCCGCGCCGCGGGGCTGATCCGATCAGCCGGAATCTTGTTGCCAGGGAACGGATCGCGTGTCCATACGCCGTTCACGTCGTGCCCGGTTGCCGGATCGTAAATCGTGATCAGCTGGCCCTGAGCGTTAACGAGACCGCTGAAGTCTCCGTTCTTCATCGCGACGGTTGGCACCGTGCTGAACTGCGCTGCCGGCGTGCCTTCGCGATATCTCTCGCCATTAAACATGAAGAACGTCTTGTTGGTCCCGTTGTAGAGACCAGGGATCTTCACCGGGCCATCGATCTCGAATCCATACTGATCGAGATAGTGGTCGACCTTCGGCGTGCTGCGAGAGTTGAGCAGGAATGAGTTCGCGTCGAGCCACTTACGGCGGTAGTACTCGTAGGCCGTGCCGTGAAATGCGTTGGTGCCTGACTTCAGCGACATATTCACGACGCCGCCCGCAGTGCGCCCGTACTGCGCATCGTAGGAGTTCGTCTGCATCTTGAACTCCTGGACCGCATCGGCCGGTGGCACATAAGCGATGTTGTTCCCGGACTGGTTCGCATTATTCGGCGCGCCGTCGAGGAGGAATTCGTTATTGCGGTTCTGTCCGCCGTTCATCGACCAGTCGGCGAGCGCGCCGTTGTCGAAGGGACGGAGATAAATCGCTTGCGCGTTGTAGTTGACGCCCGCGACCAGCGTCGCAAGGGCCATCGGGCTGCGCGACTGCAGCGGCAGTTCCGCAATACGCGCCTGGTCGATCACCGTTCCACGATCGGCTTTACTGGTTTCCAGCAGAGGCGATTCAGCCGCGACGTTCACGGTCTCCGATACACCACCAACGCCGAGCTGCGCATTGACGGTGGCGACCTGGCTGATTTCGAGCCGCATGTCCTTGCGGGTGTATGTCTGGAACCCGCTCATCTCAACCGTCAGGGTGTACAGACCCGGACGAAGGAACGGGATCGTATAGTTGCCGTCGTTATTCGTCGTCGCTGTGGCAACTTCGTTTGTTTCCTGATTGCGAAGGTTGACGGTCGCTCCAGGCAACGCGCCCTGGCTCGAATCGACCACCTGACCCTTCACAGTGGCCCGGAACTCCTGGGCGGCGACGCCGCTGGTCAGTCCCAGCAGAATGGCCACGCCCACCAGGGCCTGATAACCCCTCAATCTCATCATTCGGTGTCCTCCAACGCGAAGCTGCAAACGAACAAGTCAAGTAGGCCGGCGTCCGCGGCGTCGGCGGCAAAACAGTCCAGTCAGAATCACTGCCAATTCCGCCGCACTGTAGCGCTTAAGTTATACCGCCGCTGGGCGTTGTGACAAGTGTGTGGCAGTGGAAAACGGACCGATCTCGAGGGTTTTGCCTGACAGAACAGGTGGGCGACTTACTTCGGCGTCGCCAGGCTTGGATTGAGTGCGGCCGCGCGCGCGAATGCGTCCCTCGCCTCCTGCTCGCGACCGAGGCGCTGAAGAGCGCGGCCCATTTGGTAATGCGCCGGGGCGTATTCGCCACTCGCCGCGACAGCGCGGCGGAACAGTTCCAGTGCTCCGGTGAAGTCTCCTGCATCGAACTTCGCGGTGCCGACGGCCGTCAGGACGCTGGCCTGCTGATCCTGCTCGCGCCGATGTCGTAATCGCTCGGCTTCGGCGAGGATCGCGGTTGCGCCGGCGGCGTCTCCGCGCTGCTGCAATACCTGCGCGAGCGCGTAGTGGGTTGCCGGATCCGCATTGATCGCAAGCGCCCGCCGCAGCTCGCGTTCCGCATCCTCCCAGGCTCTCTGCGCGCGAAAGACGGTCGCGAGCGCCGTGTGCGCCTCGGCCGATCGTGGATCTGAGGCGATCGCCGCTTTCAGTTCTCGCGCCGCCGCATCGAATTCTCCCTGCCGCGAGTACATGACTCCCAGCATGTAATGCGTCTCAGCCCGAGAGTCGATCGCCAGCGTCTTCTTCATCTCGTCGATGGCTTCCGCCGTGCGGTCGGTGCGGTTCAACGCGAGCGCGAGGTTATAGCGCGCGAGCGCGTGGCGCGGATCGATCTCGAGCGCGCGATGGAAACTCGTCATCGCATCTTCAATGTTCTGTTCCGACTGTGCGAGTCCGAGCGTGAAGTGCCGGTCGGGATCATTGGGAGCCTGCGACACCAGATCCCGCGCACGCTGAACAGCCTCCGCCCCCTTTCCTGCCTTCACCAGTGCGAGGATCAGATCGTTTGATGCTTTCCGGAACTGCGGGTTGCCCTGAAGGGCGGCGCGGTAGGCGGCGATCGCCGCGTCGAGCGCCCCGATGCGCTCGAGCGCTTCACCGAGCGCGGTCTGAATCTCCGGATCGCGCGGCGCAAGGCCGCCAGCTTCCCACAGGAGCGCAAGCGCCGCGGGATGATTCCCTTTCGATTCGAGCTCAATGGCGCGCGCGTAGGTGTGCTTCGCGCCCGAGGCAGTGTCCTGCGCATCGCAGATCGCGACGGGCACGACGAGCGATGTCGCAAGCGCCAAATCGACAATCAACAATCTCAATCGACAATCAGCAATCAGCAATCAGCAATCAGCAATCAGCAATCAGCAATCAACCATCGGCAGCTACTGAATCTTCCGATACATCACGTTGCGATACTCCATCTTGAATGGCGGACCCGTATGCATCTGGAATCCGAGCAGCCCTTCCGGCGCTGCATGCTTCGCATCTTCGTCGATGGCAATGGCCATCAATTGACCGTTGACGAGCTGCATCAGCACCGGCCCTCTGGCGATGATGTGGTACTGATTCCACCCGTTGACGTTCATGACACCGCGGAGAAACGTCGGATCACCGATCGTGCCGATCACTTTGTACTTCGGCCCATCGACAATACGAGTGATTTCGCCGCGGCGTGACAGGACGACGTGCCCTTCGCCAGTCGGCGCGCGGCCGCGCTCGTCGTGGACGTTGCCGAGATATCCTTCCGTGAAGTCCAGGTCCGCCTGATATCCCTTCAAGACCCACTTTCCGACATTCGGCAGCTCCGAGCTCCGATATTGAATGCCGCTGTTCGTGCCGTTCATCCGGAACTCGACCTTGAGCTCGAAATCTTTGACCGTCCCGCCCCGCCAGATCAGGAAGCTGTTTTGTTTCATCACCTTCTCAGGCGTCGTCTCGCCGACGATTTCGCCGTTCTCGACTCTCCAGAACTGCGTGTCGCCGTCCCATCCGTTGAGCGTCTTGCCATCGAAGATCGAAACGAAGCCGCTGTTATCGTCCGGCTGCGTTTCCGGATAGACGCCGCCTCCGGGCCGGACCTGCGGCGCCGGCGGCTGTTGCGCAGTGAGCGCGGTCGACGTGATCGACCCTGCGATCAACACCGCGGCCAGCGACGGAACCAGTGCTGAACGAATGAACGTTGCACTCATGAACTTCCTCCTCCGAGAATCGCTAATCACTGATCACTGATCGCGAATCACTGATCCTCGAATCCTCGAATCCTCGAATCCTCGAATCCACGAATCCACGAATCCTGGAATCGGACTCCCGATTCCACGGTTCGAGCATTCGCGGATTCAAAGATCCAGGGATCAGGGGATTGTTCGACCGGCGACCTAGGTAACAGATTTGTCCGGCGCCGCGCCCTGTCGCACGTATCGATCGATCCATTTTGTACCCGTTTTGCGGCTCACACCGTATCGATCACACAGCTCCGTCATGCTCCACACCTGCCGCGTGTGATCGGCAACGAATTGCAAGCGTTCATCCATGGGCGACCTTTCTCGCCAGGGCATCGCACCTCCTTGTGGTATTCCTGGCAAAAAGTGTTACCCATGTCGCCGGACAGTTGTGTTACCCAGGTCGCCGGACCATACCATTCGCCGATTAGAGTGATCAGTGATTGGTGATTCACTGATCGCGAATCACCGATCCTCGCATCCACGACTCCGCGCATCCTGGAAGCGGACTGCCGATTCGACGATTCGAGGATGAGCGATTCACGATCAGTGATCAGTGATTGGTGATTCACTGATCGGGAATCCCTGATCCTCGAATCCTCAAATCCTCGAATCCGCGGATCCTGGAATCGGACTCCCGATTCGACGATTCAAGGATTCGACGATTCAAGGATTCGACGATTCAAGGATGAGCGATTCACGATAAGTGATCAGTGATTGGTGATTAACTGAATTGAACCCCGATTCGCTCTCCCACCATGCGAATGTAGTCGCGCCCCTCGGTGTACTCCTCGGGCGTCTGCAGGTGTTCGAGCATCAACGGCGCATCGATCGGCAGGCGGGACAGTTGCCGCAGGTACTCGGCATAGTCAATCTGCCCCTTGCCGGGCACGACCTCACGGAAATGCACGTTGTACTCGGGAATCCATGCCAGGTCCTTCGCATGACAGGACACGATCCACTTTCCAAGTTTGGCAAAGCACTCCGCGATGAACTCCGCGTTTTTGTAAAAGCGGATTGGAGAGTTGATGCCGTTGCAGACGTCCATGTGAACCGCAAATGCGGGCCGGTCAACCGCGCGAATCAGCTTCAGATATGAGTCGGGACCGTCGGGCAGACTCCATCCCATCATCTCGATTGAGAACTTCGTCGCTCGCGGTTTGATCGCGTCAATCACTTTGCGACAGTTCTCGACCGTCGCATCGAAGAAGTCCTGCGACAGGTTTTTCGGATCGGCGCCATACCAGACGGTCGGATTGAAGGAGCCGGCAATGTCTACGCAGCATCGCGCCTCGATGGCTTCGGCAAGCGCCATTCGATCGGTGACGTATGTAAGGTTGTCAGACCGCTTCTGCGGATCGGGGTCGAGCATGTTTCGCCATGCGCCGACCTCAGCGATCGCGACGCGCTGAGCGGCGAAAGCCGAACGAATCGCACGGATCCGATCGGTATCGTCGACCGTCGCGGCGGGACAGTAGGCGGCGCTGTATCCGAGTCGTCGATGCTCTCGCGCCAGCTCGCCCGGATCAGCGGACTTAAGGAAGATGGGGCCGCCCAGTCGAATTGCGCGCGCGCCAGTGGGCGCTGACCGCTGTGCGGCCACGGAAGCGAGCGGGAATGCGGCGGCAGCCGCAAGAAAATCACGTCGTTGCATCGTGGCCATGCGCGTTGATACCACGGAGGAACACCGAAAACAAAGCCACGCATGAACACGGGTGAACACGAATATGTGGGTGACCGGGACAGCTCGTGATCGGTGTTGATCCGTGTTTTTCGGTAGCTAGCGAATCCGGGTTTTTCGTGGTTAGCTAATCCGTGTTGTTCGGGTGGCAAGTCCACCGGGACTCTTCCGTTGCGGGATCAGCTGCCGCCCCTGACGGTGCTTGACAACACTCCATCCAGGGTCTACGGTAGCCGCGGCCGGGAAAGGAATCCCACTGATCGACTGATCGTTTTAACCACTCTCCAGGAGTGCGCTATGCCGCTGACAGGTGTGTGTCGCGTCCGCGTCGTTTGCTCCGTCGTCTTCCTCCTCGCGTGCGCTCTCGTCGCGCGCCCGCTCTACGCACAAGTTCTTTATGGATCGATTGTCGGCTCCGTCACCGACTCCAGCGGCGCCGCGATGCCAGGTGCGACCGTGACAATCGAACAGACCGAGACGAAGCTGACACGCGAACTCGTGACCGACGCGGCTGGCGTGTACAACTTCACCGCGGTGCCGTCGGGCACATACACCGTGTCGGTGAAGATGACCGGCTTTCGAACCTTTACTCGCACCGTGCCGGTGACGCTGAACTCGGTCGCGCGAGTCGACGTCAAACTCGACATCGGACAGCTTACCGAGAACGTTCAAGTCTCTGCCGAATCGCCGGTACTGCAGACCGACAAGGCGGAAGTTCGTGCGGAACTCAAGGCGCAGGAGCTCGAGAACCTGCCGGTGCCGCTTGGCCGCAACTATCAGCAGCTGTTCAAAGTCATTCCTGGATTCACGCCGCCGGCGGATGCGCATTCGATTCCGTCGAACCCCTCGCGCGCGATGGTGTTCAACGTCAACGGCGCAAGCCGCAGCTCCAACAACACGCGTATCGATGGCGTCAGCACGACCAACATTTGGCTTCCTCACGTCGCCGCGTACGTCCCCGCGCTCGAGTCGCTGGAGACGGTGAACGTCGTCACCAACAGCTTCGACGCTGAACAAGGACTCGCCGGGGGGTCGGCGATCAACGTGCAGATCAAGAGCGGGACGAATCAGTTCAAAGGGGCTGCGTTCGAGTACTACACCAATGAGCAAATGCGGGCGAACAACTACTTCACGCCCGCCGGGACAACGAAGGGCGACTGGAGCTATCACCAGTTTGGCGCGACACTCGGCGGACCGATTCAGCGCAACAAGGTGTTCTTTTTCGGTAGCTACGAGAACACTCGCGATCACCAGTTTGCGACACGGACCATTTCAGTGCCGACGGATCCCTTGCGGCGTGGCGATTTGTCAGCGTCGTCGACCCCCATTTACGACCCCGCGACTGGCGATGCCAATGGCGTCGGACGAACAGCGTTTCCCGGAAACATCA
The DNA here is from genome assembly GCA_046734955.1 of Acidobacteriota bacterium. Lineage (GTDB taxonomy): Bacteria > Acidobacteriota > Vicinamibacteria > Vicinamibacterales > 2-12-FULL-66-21 > JALZOC01. The sequence goes on along the minus strand of JBKPSH010000002.1, from coordinate 28,620 downwards.
TTCCGATGGAACGGATCGATGCGACCGCGCTCAAGCTGATTGGCATGATGCCGCTGCCGAACCTTCGAAACGCTGACGGTTCGGTGCCGCTGACCAACAACTACTTCGTCAAGGCGCCCTTCAATTTCAACCGCTGGACGCTTGATACGAAGGTGAACTGGAATGCCTCGTCGAAGCTGAATATTTTTGGCCGGTACAGCCAGCTGGATTTCTGGACCTTCAATGAGACGGTCTACGGCGATCAGCTGCAGGGCATGCCGATCGGCGGCGGAAACCCAGGGACGGGTACAGGAGGCACGTACAATTTCTCCGCCGGTGCCACCTACGTCTTCTCCCCGAAACTCGTGGCCGACGCGCACTTTGGCTACGTGCGACAGTCCGTATCGGTCGAGCATACCGACATTGGCCAGAACAAGGGACAAAGTCTGTTCGGCCTTTCAGGACTGAACGGGCCGCGCGCCTTCGAGGGCGGTATGCCGGTCTTCGACTTCGACACGTATCAGGATGTCGGGATCACTGAGCTGTACATGCCGTATATCCGGAAGGACGATCAGTATCAGACGGTCCTCAACTTGAACTGGATGAAGGGCGAGCACAACCTCCGGTTCGGCACCGACATTTATTACCAGGGATTGAACCACACGCAGCCGGAACTGAGTGCGGGCGACAACTTCGGTGCCCGCGGTGGCTTCCGGTTCCGTGGCGGCCCGACCCTGCTACCCGGAGGACCGTCGAGCAACAGTTTCAATGCCTGGGGCGCATTCCTGCTTGGCCTGCCAGATCAACTCGGGCGACTGAATGAGACGGTGGCCCCGTACACGACGCGGATGCAGAGCTACAGCTTCTACGCGCGCGATCAATGGCAAGCCACTAATCGTCTGACCATTTCGTATGGCACGCGTTACGAATACTTCCCGGTTCCGACCCGATCCGATCGAGGGCTCGAACGCTACAACCCCGACACGAACATGATGGAAGTCGGCGGCGTCGGATCCGTGCCGACCGATCTTGGCATCTCAGCCGAGAAGGGCCTGTTCGCGCCACGCGTTGGCGCGACGTTCCGCGCGTCGTCGTCGCTCGTCTTCCGCGGAGGGTTTGGTATCACGAACGATCCGTATTCACTGGCGCGGCCGATGCGGACGAATTATCCGGTCCTCGCGAACCTCGTCGTCCAGGCTCCGAACGCGTCGTTCGGGTGGGCGGGCCGAACCGCTGACGGCGTCCCCCCGATTGTGGCGCCACCTCTCGGCAACGGCATCATTCCGATCGAGGGGAACGTGACCGCGATCACGATTCCAAAGGACTTCAATCGCGGTTACATCAAGTCGTTCAACGGCGCGGTCCAGAAGGAACTCAAGTGGGGCTTCGTTGGCGAGGCCGCCTACGTCGGCACTCGTCAGATCGACCAGCTCGGGTTCCTCGAATTGAACTGGTCGCCGATTGGCGGAGGCCAGGCCGGCCGTCAGTTGAACAAGAAATTCGGTCGTACCGCGCAGACGCGTCTGGTTGCGCCAATCGGCGATACGAAGTACGACGCCCTTCAGACTCGTCTGGACCGTCGATTCGCCAATGGGATCCAGTTGGGCGTCAGCTACACGCTGTCGAAGTCGACCGGGATCGCAGGTTCGCCCGACAGCGACGGTGCGCCGCGCATCATGATTCCCGAGTACTACTACCTGAACACCGCAATCAGTCCGTTCGACCGGACGCATAATCTGAACATCACCAACGTCACGGAGCTTCCATTCGGTCCGGGCAAGCCGTGGCTCAATGACGGCGTGGCGGCGGCGATTCTCGGCGGGTGGCAGGTCAATAACCTGATTAGCTTCTGGAGCGGTCTGCCCTTCGACATCACGGCGTCGGGCACATCGCTGAACGCGCCGGAGAGTTCCCAGCGCGCCGATCAGGTGAAGTCGGACGTGGAGATCCTCGGCGGCATCGGTCGCGGCAACGCGTACTTCGATCCGCTGGCGTTCAAGCCGGTCACCGAGGCGCGGTTCGGCACTGCGCCTTGGGGCGCGGTCCGCGGTCCTGGCTACGCCAACTGGGACTTTGGCCTGTTCCGTCAAATCCCGCTGCCGCACAAGGCGGACGTGACGGTCAGGTTCGAGGTGTTCAATCTCCTCAACACGGGACACTTCAACAACCCTGGCGGGAACGTGTCGAACCTGCAGCTCAATCCTGACGGCACCGTCCGCAACTTGAACGGATTCGCCGAAGTGACGAGCGCGTATGGCGAACGCCAGGCCCGTTTAGGCGTCCGCTTCGGTTGGTAAAAACGTAAAAGGTGGCTGGCACCTTTCCGCGAAAGGTGCCAGCCCACCTATGGTCAGTGAGCTACCTCTTCTTTGATCCAACAACCAGCAGGACGACCCCGCCGGTGAGCGCCAGACCGCCCAGGAGTGGCGGTAGGGGAATGGTCTTATGGCGCTCTGCCGTTGCCTCAATCGGGCCAATATCGACCACCTTTTCCTTGGTTGTGTAATTAATGCCACCGAGGGCCAGCGAAATCAGGCCTATCACGATGAGCGCGATGCCAACAATGCGCATAAACCCTCCGCCTGAGCCCGCCTGCAAGGCCCGTGCGACACGCGGCCGGTTCGCGGGGATTTGACCCCTTGAGCTTCGTGGGTTAACCTAAGGGTGATGTCACCCATGTGCGGAACGAGGTGCGCCTGTTGTCGGCCCTGTCAGGGCCTGGTGCCGTTCTCTGCGTGGGTGAACAGAATGTAGTCATAACGACTCTCACCACCGCTGACACCACAAAGGCCCGGAGATATCCGGGCCTTTTTTTATTTTGCGGGAGCTCATGATCGACGAATCGCTTGGGGAGATTTCGACGCCGTCGGCGCTCGTAGGGCGCACGCCGCTGATGCGGCTGCGCGGCTTCGAGCCCCGGTCCGGCATCGAGCTCTACGCGAAACTCGAGGGCTACAATCCCGGCGGCTCGGTCAAGGATCGCGCCGCGCTGGCGATGATCCGCGAGGGTGAGCGCTCGGGCGCCCTTCGAACTGATCGCATCCTCCTCGACGCGACCTCTGGAAACACCGGGATCTCCTACGCGATGATCGGCGCGGCGCGAGGCTACCGCGTGACATTGTGCGTGCCGTCGAACGTCACCGCCGAACGCAAGCAGTTGCTCCAGATCTACGGCGCCGAACTCATCTTCACTGATCCGATGGATGGGAGCGACGGCGCAATTCGAGAGGCGCGCCGCCTGTACGAGCGCGATCCCGACCGCTACTTCTATCCCGATCAGTACAGCAATCCGGCGAACTGGCGCGCGCACTACGAGACGACGGGTCCCGAACTCATTGAGCAGACCGCTGGACGACTCACCCACTTCGTTGCGGGTTTGGGCACGGGTGGGACATTCGTCGGAACGGGCCGCCGCCTGCGCGAGTGGCGTCCGTCGGTTCAGTTGATTTCGGTCCAACCGGAATCTGCGCTTCATGGACTCGAGGGCCTGAAGCACATGGCGTCGGCGATCGTGCCGGCGATCTATGACCCGACCGTCGCCGATCGCGACGAATCGGTCTCAACCGAAGAGGCGCACGCACTCGTGCGTCGCCTCGCAAAGCGCGAAGGTCTCCTGGTGGGACCATCGGCAGGCGCGGCGCTCGCGGTGAGTCTCCGCGTCGCCGAGGAAGTCGACCGCGCGGTGATCGTGATGATCTTTCCCGACAGAGGCGATCGCTATCTGTCAGAACCATTCTGGAATGGAGGCGACGAGGTGGAATCGACAATCTGGACCGGCTCGGACAGCGCAACCGCCGAATTAGAAGGCACGCTGATGATCCCCGACGATGTGTTTGCGGCGATTAAGGGGCATGGGGCGGCCGCCTACCCGGATGAGTGTTGCGGAGCGCTGATTGGTGAAGAGTCCGGTCAGGTTCTCGAGGCGCTTGCCCTGTCGAACACGACGAATGATGAACGGCGACGCCGGTTTCTGATTGGCCCGGATGAGTATCTCGCGGCCGAGAGGCGCGCCAGCGAGACCGGCCGTACGCTGATCGGCTTCTATCATTCACATCCGAACCATCCAGCGGTTCCATCGGCGTTTGATCTCGCGCACGCGTGGCCGAACCTGCAATACCTGATCTTGTCAGTGCGCGGTGGCGAGCCGGCGGAGGCGCGCACGTGGCGGCTTCGCGAAGACCGGTCGGAGTTCGATGAGGAGACGATCGCGACGCCGCAGACGCTTTGATAAGGCAGCCCCTAAAGGGCTGCGCTACAGGTGACGGAACTCGTAGCGCACGGCTTTAGCCCTGCCTTCAGCGTTCGGAACATCGGCGCCGAACACGCGCACCATTGAGTTTCAGCCGCAAAATCGGTCTAATCTGCACGGAAACTCAATGCGAACCCCAATCGCCCTGATTGTGCTCGGAGGCTGCGCACTCACGGGCGCTATGGTGCGCGGCGGGCAGACGCCACCGCAAACCGCCAACCCATTTGGCAACGATCCGGCGGCGATCGCGGCCGGACGCGACCTGTACGCGCAGACCTGTCAGTCGTGCCACGGTCCTGCGGGACAAGGAAGCGACCGCGGCCCTGCCCTCGCGACGACGGCACTGCAGCATGGAAACGCGGATGCGGATCTCTTCAGATCGATTCGCAGAGGTGTGCCGGGTACGCAGATGGCCGGTTTTCCGGCGCTGAGCGACACCGACACGTGGCGCCTCGTCGCGTATCTGCGGACGCTCCAATCTTCCGGTTCGACGACGTCTTCGGTCGTAAATGGAGATCCGTCAGCAGGCGAATCACTCTTCTTCGGAGCCGCGGGGTGCGCGACCTGTCATGAGGTGAATGCGCGAGGTGGCAACGTCGGACCTGATCTCTCCGGCGCCGGATCGCTTTCGGCCGCGGCACTGCGACTGAAGATCATCGATCCGAACAATCCAGCGGCTCAGACCACAAACCGTGGCTCGCGAGGTAACGCTCCACGAACGGTCATCGTGAAGACGACCGACGGTCGCGTGATCAAAGGAGTGCGCCGCAACGAAGACACGTTTTCGCTTCAGATGACGGATCTCTCGGGACAACTTCACCTGTTCGATAAGCGCGAGCTGGCATCCGTCACGAGCGATGAGAAATCGCTTCATCCGACGGACTACAAGACCCGGCTCGCAGACGCAGATGTCAGCAACCTCGTGGCATATCTGCTGACGCTACGCGGCCGCGATACCACCAGGACGGCACAGGCCGCACCGGTTCCAGGGGGCGTCACGTACGAGCGGCTTCTCAAATCGAAAGCAGAGCCGCACAACTGGTTGATGTACTGGGGTGACTATCAGGGGACCCACTACTCTCCCCTTTCAAATATCACTCCGGCAAACGTCGCGCAGTTGCGCGCCGCGTGGTCGGCGCCGGTGCCAGGAGACACCGTGAGCGAGAGTACGCCTCTCGTTGTCGACGGCGTCATGTATGGGACGAGCGGTGGCAGCCCCCGAACAGTAACTGCAATCGATGCCCGGACCGGCCGGCAGATCTGGCGATTCGTGCGACCGCAGAAAGTTCGCAACCCGGGTGAGACCGATGTCGTCAATCGTGGGGTCGCCATTCTCGGCCATCGACTGTTTGTCGGAACCAACGATGCGGCGCTGCTCTGCATCGACGCGCGGACGGGACTCCTGTTGTGGGAAGTTCAGGTGGCGGACACGATGGAGGGCTTCAACATCACGAGCCCGCCGCTTATCGTCAAAGACAAAATCATCGTCGGGCATGCTGGTGGCGAGTACGCCCTTCGAGGATTCCTGGATGCGTATGACGTCATGGGCAAGCATCTATGGCGTTTCTATACCGTTCCCGCACCAGGCGAGTTCGGTAACGACACGTGGAAAGGAGACAGCTGGAAAACAGGAGGCGGCGGCACATGGTTGACTGGCACCTACGATCCGGAACTCAACACATTGTATTGGCCGATCGGCAATCCGGCCGCGATGACCGATCGATCGGTTCGTGGTGACGGCGACAATCTCTTCACCGATTCGGTCGTCGCACTTGATCCCGATACGGGTCAGCGCAAATGGCACTTCCAGTTCACGCCGAACGACGGCCATGACTGGGACTCGACAGAAGACATGATGCTCGTCGATCGCATGTGGCACGGCCGACAACGCAAGCTGCTGTTGCACGCCGACCGAAATGGACATTTCTATGTGCTCGACCGCACGACCGGCGAATTCCTCGCTGGCACGCCGTTCATCCACCAGACGTGGAACAGCGGCTTCGATGCGAAGGGCCGGCCGAAACCGATCCCGGGATCGAACTCGAGTCCTGAAGGCAGCTTTCTCGTCTATCCCACGGCGGGTGGCGCGACGAACTTCGGCGCGCCATCTTACAGTCCAATCACCGGATTGTTTTATCTCGAGTACTCGGAAGCGGGCGCGGTGTATGTCAGTGCGCCTCAGGCGGCGCAGAAAGGACGCGAATATCTCGGCGAGGGTCCGGCACGTCCCCTTCCCGCACGCGGACCGAACGATCCGGCGCCGAACGCGGGTATCAAGGCGCTCGATCCGGAAACTGGAAAGACGGTGTGGGACTTCAAACTTTTTCAGGGGTCGCTCGCCAACGGCGTGCTCGCCACCGCCGGGGGCGTCGTATTCGCCTCGTCGCGCGACGGTAATCTGATTGCGCTCGATGCGAAGAGTGGAAAGTATCTCTGGCACTATCAGACGAATGGCAATCATGCCGCCTCGCCAATTAGCTATGCGATCAATGGCCGTCAGTACGTGGCGTTGACGGCGGGAAACGTTCTTTATAGTTTTGCGCTAGTGGAATAGACATCATGGCTTTCATCCGTATCAGACAAGCGGCCACGCCCGAAGTTGATCTTCAGACCACATATGACGCGATCGTCGTCGGCTCGGGCGCCGCGGGGGGAATGGCGGCCCATGTGCTCACGTCGCACGGGATGAAAGTCTTGATGCTCGAGGCGGGCAAGAAGCTGGACATCAACAGTGAGCTGAAATCGATGGAGTGGCCGTACGAACACCCGCGACGTGGTGTCATGCCGCCCAGCTCTCACGCGCTCTCACTGAACGAGTACACGGTTCGCCAGCCGCCCTACGCGGCTGGTTCATCGTTCCGCCACGTTTATTCGTATGTGCAGGGCTGGGGCGGCAGCGACTACAGCAAGAACATCGTTGTCGATGAGAAAGATAATCCGTATTCGGGCACCAACTACGCGTGGGTCCGCGCCCGGCTGCTCGGTGGAAAGACGAACATCTGGGGACGTCTCGCGCTGCGATTGTCGGACTACGACTTCAAGGCGAAGAGCCATGACGGCTACGGTGAAGACTGGCCGATCGCCTACGCCGATATCGCGCCCTACTACGACAAGGTCGACCTGTATCTCGGAATCTCGGGCGTGAAGGAGAACCTGCCGCAGTTGCCGGACAGTCTCTTTCAGCGGCCGAACACACTTGCGGCGGCGGAAGTCACTCTGCGCAACACGCTCAAGAAGATGGATCGCGTGCTCACGCCATATCGCGCGGGAGTCACGACCGACGGCCTGAAACACAACAAATACCGGAGCAAGTGTTTCGGTCGTGGTGCGTGCAGCCGGCGTGCCGGCGGGTGCGATATTCACGCCGCCTTCGACTCGCCGACCGGCCTCATTTATCCGGCGATGGATACCGGGCATCTCACATTGAGGACGAACGCGACGGCGCGTGAGGTTCTCGTCGATCCAAAAACCGGCAAAGCGCGCGGCGTCGCCTTCGTCGATACGGATAGCGGCCGCAGTTATGAAGCGCGCGCACGGGTCGTCGTTCTCGCGGCGTCGACGCTTGAATCCGCGCGGCTGATGCTTCTATCGAAGTCGGCGACGCATCCGAACGGCATCGGCAATTCCAGCGGACACGTCGGACACAATTTCTGTGAGCACGTGATGGGACCAGGCGTCACCGGGCTCGTCAAGGATCGGATCGGCCAGCCGCGAACGTTGGACGATGGCCGTCCCGGGAATTTCTATGTCCCGCGTTTCAGAAATCTCAAGGAGAAGAATCCGAACTTCATTCGTGGATATGGGTTCGAGGGTGGAGCGGGGACGACGATCTTTCCGGAGCACGCAACCGAAGCGGCTGGCTTTGGTGCGGGCTTCAAGAAATCGGTCCGCGATCGCGCCGGCGCGTACATCAGCATGGGCGGCTTTGGCGAGGTCCTGCCGCGGTTTGAAAACCATGTCGACCTCGATCCCGCTCTGAAGGACCGCTGGGGCATCCCGACGATCCGCTTTCACTACAAGTTCGGCGACAACGAAAAGAAGATGTGCCAGGACATGGCGAATGCGGCGCAAGAGATGTTCGAGGCGGCCGGCTTCGAGATTCTTGATGTGAATCGAAACATGCTGACCGAAGGCTGGTCGATTCACGAGCTGGGCACCGCGAGGATGGGAACCGATTCGAAGAAGTCGGTGCTCAATCAATTTCAGCAGAGCCACGACGTCAAAAATCTCTTCGTCATGGACGGCAGCAGTCATGTCAGCGCGTCCTGTCAGAACCCGACATGGACGATCATGGCGCTTGCGTGGCGCTCGTGCGATTACCTGGCGACAGAGTTCAGGAAGGGGAACCTGTAATGAGCGATCACGACAACGAACTGTCTCGCCGCGATGTCATCAAGCTCGGTGCCGCTGCGACCGCCGCGGTATCGCTGGGAATCGGCCGTGTCGAGGCGCAGGCCCGAGTCGGTGGCTTTCTCACCGACAGCGAGTTCGCGATGCTCGATGAACTGAGTGAAATGATCATTCCCACCGACGACCATTCCGCTGGTGCGAAAGCGGCGAAGGTCGCGGCTTTCATCGACAGCCAACTTGCCGAAGCGTGGGAGGACAAAGACAGGACTGACTGGCGCGCGGGTCTTGCTCTCGTCGATCGGCTCGCGAACGATATGAACGGTGCGTCGTTCATGAAATCATCGTCCGAGCAGCGTTTGTCGGTTCTCACGCGGATGGCACAAAACGAGAGCAAGCCTGAGAAGCCGGAAGAGCAATTCTTCAAAGAGCTGAAGGGTCGAGTCGTCTACGCGTATTACACGTCGGAGATCGGCATCAAGCAGGACATGGAATACAAGGGCAATACCTACCAGGCGGAGTTCGCCGGCTACGATGTGTCGAAAGAGCGTTAGTTAATCGGCGCGCGGACGCCGCGGCCCGGCGTGACGCCCTTCACCAGCGTTCCCGCGCGCACGATCGGCGTGCCATTCACGATGACATATTGGATCCCCTCCGGCGGCAATGACGGCTCGCGATAGGTCGCCCGGTCGACGATCCGAGCGGGATCGAAGATCGTCAGATCCGCATCAGCGCCGAGGCGAATGCGACCCTTGTTGCGCATTGCCGGCACTCGCGCTTCCAGCCGCCGCGCCGGCATCAACGTCATCTTGCGCAAGGCATCCATCAGCGACAGCGAGTGCACTTCGCGAACGTAGTGTCCAAGCACACGCGAGTACGTGCCGGATGTCCGCGGATGACCAATCCCATCGAGCATGTAAGCATCGCTGGCAATCGCGGTCAGCGGACTGTTGATGGCCACCGCCACCATGTCGTCGGTGTTCGAGTGGCCGATCACCGGCCCGCCAATCTTGCGATACTTGATAAATGTATCGCGCGTCAGTCGTTCACCGGTCTGCGGCCATTCGAGCGTCGCAAAACGCTCAGCCGGCCACTGTTCCCAGGCGTCGTAGTTTGCCGACTGGATCTCCGTCATGCCCGCGGAGTACGGATACGCCTCGGTGGTGACGTCGAGTCCCCGCGCTTGCGCTTCGGTAACCACCTGCAGCATCTCGCGTGTTTGCCCGAGGCCAGAGCTGTTGATGTGGACGATATGCAAGGGCGCGCCGGTGAGCGCCGTGCCGGCGATCACTTCCTCGAGGCCGGGCATTCCGCCGCGGATGTGCACGTGCACCGACGCATGGTGGCGTCCGGCAACGCGGAACATCTCCAGAACTTCCCACTGCGTCGCGGCGGCCGTGTAGGACGGCCCAAGTCCCATACTGACCGCGCCCTTGCGGAACCCTTCGTCGATCCGCCGTGCCATCTCCGCAATTTCACTCGGCGACGCGACCTTGTGTGCCGCATCGCCGCTGGGGAGAAACGGACTTGGATCGTGCATCACCGCGATCCGAACCGGAATATGCCCGATGCTCACGCCGTAATTGATCAATCGTCCAGGCTCACGCTCGGCATACCACCGGTCGATGTCACCGGTTCCTACTTCGAGCTCGAACGCAGTCGTCACGCCGTCGAGAGCCTGACATCGATACGTTTCTTCGGTCTGTCCATGTGAATGGAGATCGATGAACCCTGGGGCGACGACCAGACCTTTGGCGTCGATCTGCTGCTGTCCGGCCAACGGGGTTTCAGAGAGAGTGACGACCTTCCCGGCCCGCACGCCGAGATGGCGGACGGCGTCGAGCCCCGATTCCGGATCGACAACCCGGCCATTTGCGATGACGAGGTCATAATCCGAGATCCGTTGCGTGCCCGCCGGAGCTTTAGCGAAGGTGGGTCCGGGATCCGGCATCCCTTCCGTGTTAATCCGTGTCCTTCCGTGGCTCGTGTTAATCCGTGTTATTCCGTGGTTCTGGGCGGCAAGGGGGACGAACATACCGACCGCGGCCACCGCCACGATGATGATTGTCGAGACGAATCGCATGCGCACGCGCTAAGATTCGTCGCGCGTGAGACCTCTGTCAAGAGTACGTTTCGCCCTGTTCGTGGCGGTAGCGGCTGTCACGGCTGCCATCGTCGTCGGTGCCCGGCCGCAGGAGGCCGTCGAGCGCAGCACGGTCGACGGCCGGCCAGTCATCGGTCTCTCCAACGACAAACTGTCGCTCGCCCTTCGCGCTGTCGGCGGCGCGATGGTGCGGCTGGTGATGAAGGATGACTCCGGCCAGCTGAATCCGTTCGAAGGGCTGGGCCACTTCGTCTGCGTCGACGGATTCGGCCCGGTCTCGAAGGAAGAAGAAGCGGCAGGCCTGCCGGGTCATGGTGAAGCGCACCGCGTGCCCTGGGACGTCGTGTCGTCAGGCAAGGAGAACGGGACGCTGACAGTTCAGTTCAGCGCCTCGTTGCCGCTGGTCCATGAAAACTTCCGCCGCACGTTGCGCATGGTGGACAGCGAAAGCGTGATCTACATCGAGAGCGAACTGGAAAGCCTGCTTGCATTCGACCGGCCGATCAACTGGGGCGAGCATGCGACGATCAGCGGAGCTTTCCTCGAGCAAGGAAAAACCGTCACCGACATGTCGGCGACGCGAGCGATGACACGTTCGTATGAATCCGAAGCCGTCGACCCACCGGATCACCATAATCTGGCGGACTTCAAGGAATTCAAGTGGCCGATGGTGCCGACCGTCGCAGGCACGCTCGTCGATATGCGCATCTCTCCCACCGTTACTCCGGTGATGGATCAAACGACGTCGCTGATGGATCCGTCGCGACAACTCGCGTACGTCACCGCTCTCCATCCGGACCGTCAGGCGTTGCTTGGTTATGTCTTTCGCCGCGAGGAATATCCTTGGATCCAGATTTGGGACTCATATCCAGGTGAAGGCCGTCGTTCGTACCGCGGAATGGAGTTCGCCGTCCAGCCTTTCGATCTGCCGAGGCGGGACGTCATTCAGACCAATGCGATGTTCGACACGCCGACGTATCGCTGGCTTCCGGCGCAATCGAAGATCACTTCGAGTTTCATTATGTTCTACACGCGGGTGCCGGAGGGCTTCGCGCAGGTGGACGGTGTCGAACTCGACAATGGCACGATGACGATCGAGGACCGCAAACACGGAAAGAGGATCGTACTCAACGCGTCACGAGGTCTATAACTCTCGCCTACTTTTCCTTAGCGCCGTATGTTTTGCTGAACCCATTACGGGGGTTAGTAATCGTGAAGGCCCCATCAGGATGGGCTGACACCTTGAGCCAGTAAGCAGGTGTGTGCGTCGCATTCCCTCGCCCTCGCCCCGCCGCGGGCGTCGTCAATACACCCGCAATCGTTGGCGCGTCGTCGACATTCGCGATGTACAACGCCGGACTGTTCTGTTCGAGGAGCGCGTTGTACGACCAATGCATCTGCCACAGCCCCTCTAATCCAGGCGACGACAGGATCGTCTGCAGCGGTTCCGGTGCGGCCCCCTTACGCGTGCCATTCTGCACAATCGCGACTCGTGGTTGAATCGCATGCACGAACGGTAACGACCCGGATGCGATCGCTCCGTGGCTGCTCGCGAAATAGAGATCGACGGTGCCGATCGGATTCGTCGGACACATGAGTTCGAGTTCTTTCGTGCGCCACATATCGCCGAAGTCGAGGGCGCGGAACTGACCGAGCACGATCACACTCCCGACCGACTGCGCATCGTCTGGATCGTTGAGCCCGGTTGCTTCCGCCATCGGTGTGAAGCCCGAACAGTAGGGGTTCGCTTTACCGCCTCCTGGAAGCGGAGGATTCTTCAGCACCCGCCCGGCGGCCGTCACGATTCGCCAGTCGACACCAGTGATAGGAACGCGATCGCCCGGCTTGACGACGAGATGCTTCGCCTTTCCATAGAGGTCCGCATACTTAGCCTGGAAGCCTTCGATCTGTTCTCTCGCCTTTGTGACGGGAATGCCGTCAGGACCTGCTGCGACCTGCGGGACATCTGGGCCTTCAACCGTCGGTCCATGATCGACAAATGTCCCAATTGGAATCCGGCTGGCGAGTTCTACGACATTGCCGATGTGATCGACGTGATAGTGCGTCGAGATGAGGTAGTCGATCTGTTTCACGCCGGCATCGGTGATCGCCGCCATGATGCGATCGAGATCTCTGGCTCCCGGAAATCCGGTGTCGATAATGGCGGTCTGGCCCGTCGGCGTCACGTACAGCGCCGCCTTTCCACCCTCGACGTCAACGACCCAGATGTCGAGCGGTTTGGCCGTCTTGGGTTGGGCGTTGGTGAGGGCGGCGGCGAGTGCAACGATCAGCAGTGCGAGTGCGACGCGTTTCATATGATTCCCCTGTCCTGTGGCGCGGTCTGAAGACCGCGCCCTGCACCGCTACTGATTTTTGCTCGTCGCGAGCGCAAGCAGTTCCGCGTGTGTCCACGGTCGCGTTCGTCCAGCGTTAGCGTCGCGCATTGTCTTGACTGTGGCTGGATCGACGGGCGAGCCGGTCTGTCCCCACTCACGACGGATGTAGGTCAGCACGCCGGCGATCTGATCGTCGGTCAACACCGATCCAACCGGCGGCATCAATCCAACCGGTCCTTCTTTTCCGTTCAGCAGAATTCGCGCTGGAATGTCGGGCGACGCCAACGCAAGCGTCGAACCGATCAAGCTTGGCGCCATCTTCTCCAGTCCACGCCCATCTGGTTGATGACATGCCTGACAAATGTTCCTGTACACTTCCCGGCCCGCGTCAAAACGCTGTTGCTCTTCAGCGGTAAGCGGTGTGACTGGCGCACTGGCACCTGCCTTGTCCGGCCATTCCACACGACTCAGCACGCGGCTCACGCGCGCGGCGAACTCGTCAGTCCGAGTCGTCATCGCCGACAGCGCTGTTGGCTCCGCGTTCAGCCGCACGCTGCGGCCGCCACCGCGGCCAGTGCCGGTGTTTGCTGCCGCTGGGCGTTCGAAGGCGTATCCGCCACCAGGGCCGGCGCGGCCACCCGGACAGGTTGGACACGGAAGGTTTGAACCATTCGCCGCCGGACGCCGTGGAGCAGGCGTGCCCGGCATCGGGCTGCCCAGTACCGCGATTTCTGCTCCGCGGAGGACGGCTGACCGCTGCCACTGCGGCTGTGATTCGTCGCCCAGCCATGCAAACAGTTTTTGAACCGTCGCATCCTGTCCCGCGCGAACCATCGTTCCCGCCAGCATGGTAATTGCGGTCTCCCGCTGCGTTGTCTGGCCGGACATTGCCAGCAGTTTGTCGAGCACGATGGTCTCGGTGCCACGCACGCTGCTGAGCGCGGCATCCATCACGACCGGATCGTCTGCATGCCGATCCAGCAGTGTTGCTATTGCGCTCTCACGCGATCCCATAGGAAGCGACCCCAGCGATGCCGCAAGTTGCTGCTGCACTGACCAGTCAGGATCGTCGAGCCGCTTGAGTATCTCCGCTTGAATCGGATGATTCGGTGCTCCCAGCCATCGCTCGGCCAGCCGCACTGCTGAAACCCGAACTTCCTTCGACGAATCCCCAAGGGCCTTGATCACACTCGCGGGTTCCAGACTGTCGATGCCGTCCAGCGTCCACAACGCATGAAGCCGCGCCCGGAAGTCGGTCGACGATTCAGCAAGTTTCACGAGCGCAGGAACCGCCGATCTGGCGTAGCGCTCGACGAGCAGTCGCTGCGCCGTGTCGCGGCGCCATCCGTTCGGATGCGAAAGCGCTTGAACCAGTTGCGCCGGTGTGGCATTTGCGAACGGCGCCGTGGTATCGAGCTTCGTCGTCTCGTGAACGACGCGATAGATTCGTCCGAGACCGGTGGGTTGATCGAGTTTGCGCGCGATGATGTGATCGCGAAGGTAGACGGTTGTCGACGCCCGATCCTGAATGATTCCGCGATACATGTCGACGATGTAGAGCGCGCCATCTGGGGCGTTCGAGATGTAGACGGGACGAAAGCGTTCGTCAGTGGATGCGAGAAAATCCGCGTTGTCGTACGCTTTACGCGCCCGCAGCGTGGTGCCGTCGTCCGTAAGAACGATGCGGCCAACGAGGTTTCCAGCGGGCTCGGCGACGAAGACGTTGCCATACAACTCGCGTGGCAACCGGTCCCCGCGGTACACCAGCGGCGCACAGACCGCGGTGAACTTTGCCAGCGTGCCGTCAGGACGATCGATGCCGGTTTGATATGCGCGATTGGTCCCTGGATTCGGCCGCACCGGCCAGACCGTGTTGAGATCGTTGTTTTCATCCGCGAGCGAGTCGTAACTTCCCCGCGTGCGAAGCAGCGCGGGATTGCGCGCGTAGTACGGCGTCGGCACGAAATCCACGTGCAGCGCCGACTCGTTCGTGTTTCGATAAATTCTTCCGACGTCGTCCTGCGTCGCACCCCATTCGCCTCGCGCCAGCGTCGGCTGCACGTCGACCTTTCGGTCCTTGACGCGCAGGTATACCTCGGCCTCCGATGTATGAATCCTGTTGTCAAGTCCCCATAAAAAGCTGTTGGCGTTGCCCTCGACACTTCCTTCGAGGCGCCCATAGTCATGCGTCACGAGCTCTTTCGTGTCCGCCTTCAGATCGCCATTCGTGTCGCGCATCAGCCATACGCTACCGGGCTCACCGACGAGCACCCCCATGTCGAGGACCTTGACGGCGCGCGGCAGAATCAACCCGTCGGCAAAGACGGTGCGTTTGTCCATGACACCGTCATGGTTGGTATCTTCGAGCACGGCGACATTGCCGATCGGATCCAGGTTTGGTTCTTTCGTCTGAAGATCGCGGACGAACCCGGTCATCTCGACGACCCATAGTCGTCCTGCAAGATCCCAGTCGATCGCTGTTGGATCGTGCACGAGCGGTTCGCTCGCCACGAGCTCCACGTGATAGCCCGGCGGCATGAAGAATGTCTTGAGCGCATCGGCGGGCGAAAGCACCGGCGATTCGTTGGCGACCTTCTGAACTCCCGGTGGCCAAGGACGATTCGCCGGAGAACTCTGAAACGCGAATCCGGTCGCGACCATAAGGCAACAGAAACACGCGACTCTGAACAATCGATTCAGGACCATTGTTTGTCACTCCTGGAGCAGCCCCTGCCCTTCAGTGCAGCGATACGCCCTACCTGCGGCGGCATCCTTGAATTCTTCGACCCGGCCGCTTGGCCACGCGACGACGATGCGGTCCACCTTGTCGCGCCGGCCGACGCCGAATGTAACGGGCAGCTCCGACTGCGATAGATAACTCGAGCCGCTCTTCACCACGCGTGTTTGAAACGTGCCGTCATGAAACACACGAACTGTCGCACCGATCGCGTCGCGGTTGGATTTCGTCCCGATCAGCTGTAGTCGAATCGATCGATTACCACCCAGGTGATCGTTGCGAAAAAGCAGCGCGGGACCGCCATTGGTCGTCATGAGGAGATCGACGTCGCCGTCGCGATCGAAATCGCCGCAGGCCAGACCGCGGCCGACTTTCGGCGCCGCGAACGCCTCTCCGGCGGCAGCAGCGACGTCCTGAAAACGGCCGGTGCCGTCGTTCAGAAACAGATGGGGCGACTGTGCGTAGCCGACGTGGCCGTGGATGTTGCGCACCGTTTCGTCGATGTGACCGTTCGTCACGATCAGGTCCTGGCTTCCGTCGAGATTGATGTCAGCAAACAGGCACCCGAATCCGAGCGTCGTCCGTGAAGGCGCGCCGATGCCGGTTCTGGTCGCGACATCTTCATAGGCGCCGGGCCCGGTGGGTCGGTACAACCCAATCATTTCGTTGTCGAAATTGGTCGTCGCAAGTGTTGGAAGGAGCGCGGTCCCCAGATATGCCGCATCGACGCCCATTCCGGCCCGCGCTTTGCCCTCGGTGCTGAACGCGACACCGCTTTGGACCCCAATTTCTTTGAACGTGCCGTTGCGCTGGTTGCGATAGAGCTTATTAGGCTGAGTATCGTTCGCGATGAATAGGTCCAGCCAGCCGTCGTTGTCGACATCAAGGATTGCGGCGCCAAGGGATTTTGAGCTGGTATCGAAGAGACCGCTGCTTGCCGTCACATCTTCGAACGATCCGTCGCCGCGGTTTCGAAAGAGCCAGCAGGTGTCGCCACGGTAGGCTTCGGGCGTGCAATACGATTTCTGTTTCCCGTCGTTGCTGCACCACACATCGTGGTCGATCGACCACCGCACGTAATTGCAGACGAACAGATCGAGGAGTCCATCACGATCGAAGTCAAACCAGAGCGCGGACGTGCTGAATGCGGAGCGGCCGGCGAGCCCGCTCGTTCGCGTGATGTCGATGAACGATCCTTTGCCGCTATTTCGAAACAAACGATTCTGGCCGACGGCGGTGACGAGCAAGTCAGGAAACCCGTCGTTGTTGAAGTCACCAACCGCGACGCCCATTCCGTACATTTCCACGTCGAGTCCGGCGGTCTTCGTCACGTCCGAGAACGTGCCGTTGTGATTATTTCGATAGAGCTTCAGTGTCGATGTCTTGCGCTTGTGCCCAGGCCAATCGGTTCCGTTCACCAGCACGATGTCCTGCCAGCCGTCGCCGTCGTAATCGAGAAAGGCGCAGCCTGCGCCGAGTGTTTCAGGCAGCAGCTTGCCGCCGTACGCGCCGTTGTTGTGCTGAAACTGGATGCCAGCCGTGGCGGTCACGTCAACCAGCCGTAAAGGACTGTCAATTACATACCTTGCCAGTAACGGGGAAAGCGAGGCGTGCCGCAGGAAGTCGCGGCGGTTCACAGGACGTTCACCAACCCATTCTGGATGGCGTACACCACGAGTTCGGCGGTCTTGTGAACACCGAGCGCCTTCATGATGTTGGCGCGGTGCACGGCGACCGTGTTCACGCTGAGGCCCAGCTTTGTTGCGATCGCACGATTCGACATGCCGTCGCAGATCAGTTGCAGCACTTCCAACTCGCGCGCCGACAGCCCGTGATCCCGCTCGCCCTTGAGTGCCGCAGGCCGTGACAGTTTCGGATCGAGCACTGTCTCACCCGCCGCTGCTTTCTTGACGGCTGCCGCGAGATCCAGATCGAGCGCGTCTTTCAGGACGTATCCCCGCGCGCCCGAATCCAGTGCCTGACGAACGAGCGTCCCTTCGCTGTGCATGCTCAGCATCAAGACGGCCGTCTCGGGCGCCCGTTGCAGAATCTGCTTCGTCGCAACGAGGCCGGATGTTCCCGGCATCGCACAATCCATCACCACCACGTGCGGTTTCAACGATGCGGCCAGGGTGACTGCCTCATCGCCGTCGCTCGCCTCGCCGACGACACTGATCGCGGGATCATCCTCCAGCAGGCGCCGAAAGCCTCGACGCACGAGCGTGTGGTCGTCGGCCAGGAGAACGGTGATTTTATTCGCCATGTGCGTCCTTACCTTCAAGCGGAACCCTCAGCCGGACGAGTGTGCCTCCGTCCGCTGGTTGCAGGAATTCGAGCGAGCCGCCCAGCATCTCGGCCCTTTCTCGCATGGCGATGATGCCAAGACCGCGGCGATTGTCGGCCGGGGCGGTCCCCTTCCCGTGATCTTCCACGTCCAGCTCGATCATGTCACTCTTCGATCGCAATCGCACCCACGCTTCCTTCGCTCCGGAATGCTTGGCAACGTTGGTCAACGCCTCCTGCATGACTCGATACACGTGAATGGCAGTGGTGCCGTCGATCGCGATTGGCGGTCCCTCGCGCTCGTAGAACACGGTGACCCCGGTCTGCCGCTCTACCGTCGAGAGATACCAGTCGATCGTGCCTTCGAGACCAGCCTGTTCCAGGATCGACGGGTGAAGTGTCTGCGAGAGGCTGCGCACGTGGGTCAGCATGCTCTGGGCGACCTCGGCGATTTCGCGCAGGTCGGTTTTCAGCGGCGACCCTTCCGGCGCGTGTTTTCTTGCGCGTTCGAGCATCGATCCCATCGCCGTCAGCACCTGGCCGAATTCGTCGTGCAACTCACGCGCGATGTGCCTGAGCGTGGCCTCGCGGGTTGCGATCAGCTTCTGCGCCAGTTCGTGACGCTGCTCTGAGAGCGATGCAAGTTCGGCGAACAGCCGCCGATTTGAGCGAATCAGGTAGGCGCTCGTCAGCGCGATCGCGATGAGTGTCGCTGTGAGGAACCAGTAGACATTGCGCTGAACGCGTTGATAGATCGCCGCCACGCGCTGCGCCGTCTGTTCCTCAATCTCGTTGTTTTCGACCAGCAGCCTCGCGACCGCGGTGTTCAGTGCCGCCTGGCGTGCCTGCAGCGACACTCTGATCTGATCGCGCGCTTCGTTGTCCTTTCCAGCACGCGCCAGATCAAGCATCTGATCGACGGCGGTCCAGAACTGCTGAAACGAATCAGCGAGAAACTGCTGTTGGTCGCTGGTGCGGCCGACCGGCGCCGCCTCCGCCTCGCGACGCACGGCATCGTCCAGGTCCGCGCGCAACCGTTGGAACTGCGCCGACCACGCCGTCAGCGGATACGGCTGTCCGCCGTCGAGCATGTCGCGCATGGCCAGCCCGACAGAGTTGAGATCGTTCTGAATCCGAAGAAGCTGCAGCGAGTCCTTCCGATTGCGGTCCGTGAGACCGGACTGCAACTGACGCAGTCCGGCAATCTGGCCCGTGATGTACCACGAGTAGGTCACCACGGCGGCGAGGGTAATGATCAATCCGAAAAGCAGCGGGATCGTGGGCGAGCGCGTCTGCCTGGATCCGGGAAGCACAGGCGGGAGAATACAACACAGAAGTATCGTCAGACATCGGCGCTTGACGCGCGATGGTCATGCTGTCATCGTTACAGGGCCAGCGTCTCACATCGAAGATGTCGACCATCCACCGCTCCATCCCTGGCTACACCTGATAAGCCCTTCCGCTGGCGCGTGGCGCCGACCCAATTCTTAGACCAGTTTCAAAGCTCTAGGCGCGCACGGGCGCCGTTGGCGAAGCGTCCCGCTTCGCGTCGACAGATCGACCGGTCGACGCAAAGGGGTCTGAAGTAAGACGCGAGAGAGCATGAAGGGGGTCCGCGGGGGGCGAAGCCCCCGGATCAGAAATAGATGGACGAGTTCGTCATCACGCTAAGAGTCACCGCAGGCGCCGGCGACGTCGCGCGCGTCGCCGTTCGGCGCCAGCAGTTCGCCGTGGGCAGACCGATAGAGTTCGACGAAGCCGCGCCACGAATCGCCGCGATCGAGTACGCGCTTGGCGCTGCCGGCAGTGAAATCGTTAACGGATTGCGCGTCTTCGCCGAGAGGCGACGGCTCGAAATCGACGCAATCGAAGCCGTGGTTACGGCGGATCTCGACCACGCGCTGGCATATCTCGAAGTGATTGGAGAACCAGGACAGCCGGTGATCCGCCACGTTCACATCAAAGTGTTTGCCTCATGTGCGGACCAGCGGGCTGTACGCGAGCTGTTCGACACCGTTGGCGACAAGTTACCGCTCATCGCCTTGCTCGCTGCAGCGGCACGTTTGACAACCGAGTTGGTTTTGACCGCGTGAATGGAAACTGCAATGTATCACCTCGACGAGAAACAACAACGCATTGTGTCGGAAGCTATCGCGATTGCTGTGGCGGAGATCGGTCCGGAGGCGGCGCGGATCGATCGCGACGCGGCGTTTCCCGAAAAGGCCATCGCCGCTCTCGCGAAAGCTGGATTCCTTGGATTGACCGTACCGGTTGCGCTCGGGGGGCGAGGAGAAAGTCTACGAACGTGTGCCGCCGTGCTCGACGTCATCGCGCAGCACTGTTCGTCCACCGCCATGATCTACTTGATGCATCTCTGCGGCGTTGCGTGCTACCTCGCGGCGCCCGAGAAAACGGAAGCCGAACTTCGCGCCGTCGCCCAGGGCAAACATCTCAGCACGCTTGCCTTCAGCGAAACGGGATCGCGGAGTCACTTCTGGGCTCCAATCAGCCGCGCGGCTGCCAGCAACGGCCACATGCGTCTGACCGCACACAAGTCGTTCGTAACATCGGCAGGCCATGCCGACAGCTACGTCGTCTCGACCCTTGCCGCGAACGCGACGCAACCGCTCGAGAGCACGCTGTATCTCGTCCGCCGCGGCGATGAAGGCGTGAAGGTCTCAGGCGCCTGGAAGGGCGTGGGCATGCGCGGAAACGCCAGCGCACCGATGACGCTCGACAACGTTGCTCTCGGCGAGGACCGCGCGCTCAGTGCTCCGGGTAAAGGGCTCGACATGATGCTCGGTGTTGCGCTTCCAGCGTTTCAGGTGGGGTCAGCAGCCGTCGGCATCGGCATCGCGGAAGCTGCGGTCCAGGCAACCATCCGGCATGTCACACACGCGCGATTCGAGGACACGAACGCATCTCTATCGCAGTTGCCGACACTGCGGGCGCGAGTCGCCCAGATGCGGGTCGAAACGGATCGTGCCCGTGCGCATCTGAACGCCGTCCTCGACTCGCTCGAGACGCCGGACGCGAATACTCAACTCCTGGTGCTCGAAGTGAAGGCCGCGGCGACGGAGGCGGCGGTCAGCGTCACCGACATGGCGATGCGAACATGCGGAGGGGCCGCATTCGGGGGCGCCCATGGGATCGAACGCCTGTTTCGCGACGCGCGTGCTCCAGTGATCATGGCTCCGACGACGGATCAGGCCTACGAGTTCATCGGTCGCGCGCTGTGCGGACTGGAGCTGTTCTAATGCCGCGTCCGCTTCGCGTCGGAGCCGTCATGTACGATCCCAAGGTTTCGGTGATCTGGGAGATCATTCGCAACTTTTTCGAGTCTCAGCGCTCGCCGATCGACGTCTCGTTCTACAGTACCTACAGCCTTCAGGTCGCAGCGCTCATCGACGGCACGATCGATATTGCATGGAACTCGCCGCTCGCCTGGCTGGACTCGCAACGGCGCTCCGCAAACCAGTGCCGCGCAATCGCCATGCGCGATACCGATCGCGATCGCGTGTCGTACCTGGTCGCGCGTGCCAACGGCCCGGTACAGACGGTTCGTGACTTGCGAGGCCGCGCGCTCGCGACCGGCGCGTCGGACTCACCGCAGGCGACGCTCATTCCGCTCGGCCTGTTGCGACACGAAGGCGTCAATCCCGACGCCGATCTCGCCGTTCTGCGGTTCGACGTCCTGGTTGGCAAGCACGGCGATCACGTCGGTGGTGAGCTGGAGGCATTCCGCAGCCTTCAGCGCGGCGAGGCCGCGGCATGCGCGATGCTCGATCTCAACTGGGACACGTGGAGTCGCGATGGCACGATCGATCCACAGGCGTTCAGGATCGTGGCGCACACATCGCGTTTCGATCACTGCGTCTTCACCGTTCGGCAGGATTTCGATCCGACGGACGAGCGGCGCTGGCTCGACGCGCTGTTTGCGATGCGTTACGACGTTCCCGAACACCGCGAAATGATGGACCTCGAGGGACTGAAGGCCTGGCTTCCGGGGCGCACGAGTGGATTCGGCGCGTTGGCAGCCGCGGTGGAGGCCGAACGCTACTTTGATCGCGAAGCCGGTCAGGCGTGAAGGCGCTTCCCCTCTTTCCCGTCACGTCCGTTGGCAGCTGGCCGCGGTCGGCCGAAGTGCGCGAAGCCAGGCGGCAGCTGCTTCGCGGACGCATCGATCGGCAACAGTTCGACTCGATCACCGACCGGGCGATCATCGACCTGCTCCGTCTGCAGGAACAAATCGGCTGCGACATCCTGACCGACGGCGAGCTCCGCCGCGACAACTTCTACTCTTTCGTCGCGGACAAACTCGAAGGCGTTCGGCTGATGACGCTCGCTGAAATGCTCGATGTCGTCGAAGACAAAGCCGGGTTCGAGCGGCTCCTGCAGACGCTCGACGTTCCCGCCTACTCCATCAGCAGTCCGGTTTGCGTCGGGAGAATCGCGCGACGCGAGCCATTGGCAGTGACCGACCTCCGATTCACGCGGGCTCACACCGATCGACCGGTCAAGATCACATTGCCAGGACCGTATCTTCTGACGCGCGCGATGTACGTCCCGGAGCTTTCACGCCAGTTCTATCCAACGAAAGAGGACCTCGCGGAGGACGTGCTCGGCATCCTCCGCGACGAGCTCGGCGATCTGAACGCCGGACGCGTCGACTTCGTGCAGTTGGACGAACCGGTGCTCACCGAGTTGACGTTGGCTTCCGGGCGCACCCGCACGTTCATGTGCGCGGCTCTTGCGGCGCGGAACGATCCCGCCGAAGAACTCGAGTTCGCCGTATCTTTAATCAACCGCGTCGTTGATGGGTTCGCCTCGATGAGGACTGGTGTGCACGTGTGCCGAGGCAACTGGAGCCGCGACGAATCAACACTCCTCACCGGCAGCTACTTATCTCTCGCGCCCTATCTTGAACGTCTGAATGTACAGCAACTCGTGCTCGAATATGCAACCGAGCGTGCAGGCGCCGTACTGGCTTTTGGCGGCAAAGAACTCGGTCTCGGGGTCGTCAACCCGCGGACAGACACAGTCGAATCGAGCGACAGCATCATCCACGCTGTCGACAACGCGCTTCTCTTCTATCCGGCGACGCGAATCTTTCTGAATCCCGACTGCGGATTCGGCACGTTCTCCGGCCGACCGGTCAATAATCCAGAGACTGCCTCCTCGAAAATGCGCACGATCGTTGCGGCGGCGCAGGTCTTGCGCAACCGCGTTTCGTAAAAAGACTGGCCGTCACGGGGAATCACGTCGTTTTCTGGAGCGCTTTTTTCGAGTCGACGCGTTCAAGAAAAAGGGAAAGATCAGCGGCCCAGTGCCCAGGCAATTCCGTTGACGAGCAGTCGGCGGAACTCCGCGTTCGTGAAATCGTCAGGGTGCCCGAATGAGGTAAAGAACACGCGCGCACGCTTCTCACCGAAACGGTGTGTCCAGGCAATTGGTTCCGGCTGCTGATCCGGAATCGCGCCAATCAGCAGCGGAGTCGTGTCCGGTTCGAGCGGACTCACCTTGTAAAGTGAACCGGCGCCGACAAGTTTCGACACCGTTAGTCCTTTCAGGATCCGGTGATTTCCCCCGCCAGGTGCGATTGTGACGGTTGTCTTCGGCCCATCGGGATAATGGTTCGTATAATGCCCTCCGAGCACTTGAGGATCGAACGCCTGCCACACCGATTGATTAGGACCGGCGGCCGGATCGGTCGGACGGAGAGCAAACGCGTGACACGCCGTGCGAATTCCCACCAGCGGCTTACCTGCATTCAGGTGTGCGCGAACCGCGTCCAGTTGGTCCGCTGGCGGAGTGCGGCGACGTACGCTGAGGAACAGCAGATCGGCTGACTGCAGCGCCTCGACGAGACCCGGAAAGCGATTCTTGTCGGACGGATCGGCCTGAATGGTTGTGATTCGGTAGCCACGCGGTTCGAGCTCGCGCTTCGCAAAATCAGGAAGCGTGTCCCAGGTGTGGTATTCGTCCTCGCCGATCATGAAGACGATATGCGGAGCTCGCTGGACGTTGACGGTCGCCACGCCAACGCTGACAAGAATCGCAGTGATGAACAGGAGTCGCTTCAGCATGGATTCACCAACGCAGAACCTATTTCAAGCTCGTGATAAACACAATGAGCGACTGAACCTGCGCATCGGAGAGCACGCCCGCGTAGCTCGGCATGCTGACCTCACCGCGTTCATATCCCTCGACGATCTTTGCACCCGGATCGAGAATCGACTGCCGCAAATAAGCCTCGTCGGCCGTCACGCGCACGACACCGCCTGCGAACCTGCGTTCGCTGCCATACAACCCCTTCCACGTGGGGCCTAGTTTGGTGAGTGAGGAATCACCAATCGCATGGCACGCGATGCATCCGTAAGCTTTATACAGCCGTTGTCCTTCTTCAATGCTAACCGGCGCATCCGCGTTCACCGGCTTTGCCCGCGGCGTCAAATCGACTTGTATATCGCCAAATCCCTCCGCGCGTGGTGAGAACTTCGGAAGTTCGTACGGAGTGAAATAGGCCGTGTCCTGGAATTTCATGCCGCCAGACGTCGCCAGCGACCATCCCACGCGCATTTGCATCACGGGAGACATTCCCGGAACTCCAACGAACACCGAACGTGCGTCGGTCGAAAGATACGCGCTGCTAGGCATCAGCACATCGATTCCGGTCGTTCCATCCGCCTTGAACTGCGGCGAGCCGTATTGATACGTGCGCTTGTAAGACCAGGTCCCGAGTGAATAGCTGTCAGGATTGGTCGCTGTCGAACGATCGAGGGTGACGTCGAAACGAAGCAGGACGCCCTGCTCCATCGGGACAATGTCGCGCGGCACGGTCGCAGGTGCGCCGGTGTATCGCACCCGACCCAGGCCAGCCAGGCGCGTCGCTGTGGTGCCCCACCCGAGAATCTGAAAGCCGGTGATGTAAAGCGCCCCGTCGGTTGGATTCACCGACCCATGCAGCGGTGGAAAATCGAACGCTCTCGTGATGCTGACGACGGATGCCTGCGGCTTTTCCGTGCGATCGTTGAGCATCACGCGGAAGAGTTCCGGGTTGTTGAACCCGATGTAGACCAGCGCGTCATTCAACGGTCCGAGTCGCGCACCGAAGAGCCAGACCAGAGACATGGCCGACGCGCTCGCTGCGTGCGGTATCCAGGTTACCGGTTCCGCGATCGGCGCCGGATACACTTCGCGCGGTTTCTTGTCGCTGAGGAACCCATAGAACTGCGCGTCGCGGACGATGTGGATCGGCGTGCTGGGAATGTAGTTGCCCTGCTGATCGGTGGCCGTGACGAGACCAGTGCGGATGTTGACGCCGATATTCGGTTGCCGGAATCCATATCCGAGGACGGTCGCGCGGCGGCCGTCTGCGGAAATCCGCAACACGCTGCCGTTGTGCTTTCCGAAAGTCGTCGCTTCCTGGCCGCCCTTTGCGATCACGAACTCACCGCCGGGCGCGAGACGAATCATGCTCGGAAACTCGCGCATGTCGGCCGTCTGCGCGAACGCGTTGGAGAACAACTCGTGCACGTCCGCTTCCCCGTCGCCATTGGTGTCGCGCAGCCGCCAGATACCATTGCGATCGAACACGTAGATCTGTTCGTCTCGGATCGCCAGCGTCAGTGGTTCATGCAGGCCGGATGCGAACCGTCTCCACGTTGCAACGCGTGAGCCTTCGGCAAGTCCACGAGCGAGCCACACATCACCATCGATCGTCACCAAAGCGGCGGTGCCGTCTTTCAAGAATTGAATGTCCCCCGGTCGCACGCTGCGGTGCCATGGGTTATCGACCGGCAGACCAATATCATCGACAACAAAGGCGTCCGTAGAGGTCGAAGGGGTAATCGTCGTTGCGACTTCATGTGCCCATCGACGAGGCGCAGGGGCGAGGCGCATGGGAGACGGGACAAGCGCGGCGGCAACGCCATGCGTGAACGTCGCGACGAAACTCACCGGCTGCGGATGGGCCGGAACACGGGTCGACCACACCGTTATCCTGCCGTCTCCTTGGGCGACAGATGTTTGTTGAACAGAAACGCCGGCGCCCTGCGCAGCAACCAAAACGTTGGCGGCTGTCGTCCCCAGCACCAGCCACATCGGCTGTTGCGAAGGCGCGACGTGAAATTCGCGCGCGAACGTCCATGAATCGTTCGTGTGCGATTCCTCCATGTGCTCCTGCACCAGCGCACCGTCCACTGTGTACTCGAGGACGACTCCGTTGGAGACCTGTCGAATAGCGTTGAATCTCCCGACGGTGTCGGGAACTGGACCGCGCCCGACTTCTTCCGGGCTGGGCGCGGGCTCGCGCGGATCGATGAGAGACACGCGGTCGCCGATTTGCCAGCCCGGGTAGATTCCGTTTGCCAGCCACACCGAGCCATCGGGCTCCGGCAACTGCGACTGCCCACCGGGGGTTTTGCGATCGGGTTTGTTATACGAGCCCGGTGCCAGCGCGATGGGGGTCACACCCGTTCCGTGCCAGATGGCAGCGACTCGGAGGAGATCGACATCGAACGCGGCCCACGTCTCTGGTGCGACTCGCACAACAATGCCTCGCGGCGTCAGATTGTTCGCGGGAAATCCAGCGCCCGCCTTCCTCGCATCGACGACAGACGAAAAGAATGGAAAGTCCGGTTCGACCCACGGCGCCGTCGTTGCGGTAGCAGGTCCTTGGGCGAAAAACCGCTCGGTCGCTCGTGGAGCGACTGCGAACAGACCGGCGAGCGCGAAGACGACGACCTTTGTGTGCGGTGCTCGCATTGACGGTTATCCGAACTCGGGGCCAAGCACGGCGAATTGGTGGCGCAGTACACCGAATGGCCCCGGCCGGCCGCGATACATCCGAACGAACGGACGCTGCGGCCGGAAGCCGCAGTTCTCCAGAAACCGCATCCACGCGTCGTTGTGGTCCGGCGTATCCATCACGAACGCCTGATCACGATGACGCGCGAGGCAGGCCTTCATCATGTTCATCGCGACGGTGAGATCGTCGGTCACCAGGGGTCCGAGATGCTCGTACTGATGACCGTGGCGTCCGAACAGATAACCGCACAGATTGCCGTGCCGCTCGGCGACGAAGGCAAATTCTGGCGCACCGTCGTACATCCACTCGAGAAGATTGCTGCGCGGCGCTCCGAATACCGAACGATCCATGGCGACGACCGCCGGCAGTTCGCCGCGAGTCATGGCACGCACGATCGTGCGCGGCGGGTGATCGACCTTGACCGATATGGCTTCCATGCGTGTCAGCGTGCACTCGTCGGCGAAGCCGTGCTTCTGATACACGATGCGCCCCGCGGGGGTTGCATCGAGTCTCACCGATGTCATGTCACCGAGACTGTCGACAGCTTCTTGCACCATCACCGACCCGATGCCGCGTCCCTGTGCCGCAGGATCGACGAGGACCATTCCTATCCAACCGAATTGAGTTCCGTAGCGGATTGTCGCGATCGTCGCCATCACGTCAGATCCGTGCACGGCCGCACGAACGCTCGAGTCGGGTCCATCCAGAAATCGCCGCCAATCGCGATGCACCTGGTCCCACCCGGCAAGCCGGCAGAGTCGCAGTGCCGCCTCGATGTCGGCGTGCTCCATGTCCCGGACTTCAACGTCGAGGCTTTCCCGCTGCATCGTCACCCGTGACCTTGCCTTTTCCCTTTTCCCTTTTTATGCGGCATATCATTGCACGAGACGATGCCGACTGCGCTTCCTCGTTCCATCGCGGACGTTCGACAGCTCGACGATCTCCTGAGCGATCCGCCTGACTACCTCGTCGACGCCCTGCGCCACCTCGACGGTGACATCCTCGTCCTCGGCGTCGCCGGCAAAATGGGGCCGACGCTGGCGATGATGGCGAAGCGAGCATCCAATCGGCTCGCGATGCCGCGTCGCGTCATCGGCGTCGCAAGGTTTTCCGATCCGTCTCAGCAGCAAATGCTGGAAGAAGCGGGAATTGAGACACTGCGGTGCGATCTCCTGGATGAAGCAGACATCGAGCGGCTGCCTGACGCGCCGAACGTGATTTTTATGGCCGGCCGCAAGTTCGGATCGACTGGCTTCGAGTCGTTGACATGGGCGATGAACACTCATGTCCCGGCGCTCGTGGCGCGGCGATTCAAGTCGAGTCGAATCGCGGTGTTTTCAACCGGCAATGTCTACGGCCTGACTGCCGTCGGCTGCGGCGGATCGAAAGAGACCGACGTTCCGCAGCCCGTCGGCGAGTACGCGATGAGTTGCCTCGGCCGCGAGCGCATGTTCGAATACTTCAGCAGCACGCTCGGTATACGAGCCACGATCCTCAGGTTGAACTATGCCGTCGAAATGCGGTACGGCATCATCGCGGATCTCGCCAGGCGTGTCGTCGCCAGCGAGACGATCGATCTGACGATGGGGTACTTCAATGCGATTTGGCAGGCCGACGCAAACGCCATGGCCCTTGCGTCGCTGTCGCATGCGGCGGCTCCTCCGGTTGTCTTGAATATCGCCGGCCCCGAAGAGCTCAGCGTCCGAGCGGTGTGCACCGATCTCGCCGCGCGCCTGGGACGCTCCGTCTCATTCAGCAGCGAGGAAGCTCACGACG
>JBKPSH010000001.1:0-45926 GCA_046734955.1 Acidobacteriota bacterium | reverse complement strand
GACTTGGAGTTCCGTGCCGATGAACGGGCATTGACGCTGAGGGTCAGCGACAACGGTCGCGGCTTCGATCCTTCAAGCATCGCCGCAGGACACGGCCTTCGGAGCATGCGCGAGCGGACCGAAGCGCTGGGCGGCCATCTGGACCTGCAGTCACGGCCCGGCACAGGTACGACGCTCATTTTCGCTATTCCATTCGTCGATCACCCGCCTTCGACCGTCGCGGAATCCGTGCCGACGGTACCCCCGCATGAATATGTGGGGACAGCCCCACCGCGGCCGACGTAGAGTGAAAGGGTAAAGAACACGATCGATGCCTATCCGGCCACAATCCCCCGAGGTTTCCCCCGCGTCTGGTTCGCGACCGAACATCCGCGTCGCGATCATCGAAGACGAGCGGGACATTCGCGATTCATTATGTCTACTCGTGACTGGCACTCCGGGCTACACATGCACGGGCGGGTATCGGTCAATGGAGGAAGCACTCGAAAAAATTCCCGGCGCTGTTCCCGACGTCGTTCTCTCGGATATAGGTCTGCCAGGTATGAATGGCATCGACGGAGTACGGACACTGAAGCAACGGTTTCCCGATCTGCTCGTGCTGATGCTGACGGTGTATGACGATGACGAACGAATTTTCAATGCGATGTGCGCGGGGGCGTGCGGCTACTTGCTCAAGAACACGCCACCGGCGCGCCTGCTCGAGAGCGTCAGGGAAGTCGTCACCGGCGGTGCTCCAATGTCGCCGGAAGTCGCGCGGCGCGTGATTGCCCTGTTCCGCGAAATTCGTCCGCCGGAGCGGGCTGAGTACCATCTCACACCACACGAGACACGCCTGCTCAAGCTGTTTGTCGATGGCCACAACTACAAGACGGCCGCCACGGAGCTGGGCGTCTCCGTGAACACCGTGAACTTCCACGTGCGCAGCATCTACGACAAACTGCAGGTCCACTCGCGTTCCGAAGCGGTCGCGAAAGCCCTGATCAATCGCCTCGTCTAGTCACTCCCTCGCACGCGCCCTCGCTCGCGGGGCCCCAACATTCCTACCCACGTAAGCGGGGACGCCAGCCCCGAGACTCCGTATCTTCATCGCGTGTTCAGCGACCGCGCGATTCACGCAGCGCTCGACTGAATCGAAACAGGAGAGAAGCGATGAAGTCCATCAACCTGAGATCCGCTGTCGGTGCCGCGATCGCGATCGCCACGGCAGCTGTCCTGACGCTGCACGCACAGGGGCCGAAGGGCGGTCCACCAAGCGCCGCCGCGCAAAGCCCGACCAACGTCAATGTCGTCAACGTTCCGACGGTGACGGTCGGAAACAGCGAGTTGCAGGCGATCCCGGTCAAGGGACCAGCGAAGCGGCCGGTATACGCGAGCTTCAACGCGACAATTCCGGTCAGTATCGGTCTCGGCACGATCGGCACCTACACGGTTCCTGCGGGACAGCGCCTCGTCGTCGAGCACTTCTCGGCGTCATGCAGATCGGAGACCGAGAATTACGAGCGAGCCCAGCTCGTGCACGATGGGGTGATTCTGACGTTCCTTCCAATGACCTCGATCCCCCTTCTTAACTTCCCGGGACAGGAGATCTCATCGGGTGCCGTGCCGGTTTCGGCTCTGATCGACGACGGCACGCTCACGCTTCAAGTCCTCAGGACCAGCACCAACAACAGCACATTCTGCACAGCGACGGTGCTGGGCTATCTGACGCCGCTCTCCTGAATCAAGGTCATGAGGAACAAACCTGCATGCACGTGAGCGAAGCTCGCTTGGGTCCGGCAGTTTGTCCGGACGAGAGTGACGGCGCTCCGTGCATGGCTGCGAACACGAAAGGAACGACAGCTATGGCAATGATTGGTGGGGCCGAGACAAATCCGTATGCGCTCGCGACGGGTGCACGCGCCGTGCGCCGTTTGCACATGCTGCACGACATCTACTCGCCGGTTGGCCGTCGAGTCCTCCTCGAGGCTGGCCTGCGAAAGGGAATGTCGGTGGCCGACTTCGGTTGTGGCGTTGGCGCCGTGACCCGCATGCTCGCAGAGATCGTAGGACCTGCCGGGCGGGTGACGGGTGTCGATGTTGACGAGGCGCAACTGGCCGAAGCCCGCGCGTGGTGCGACGAAGCGCGCATCGAGAACGTTGCGTTCGTTCGAGCCGATGCGACGCAAACGCCGTTGCCGCGCGACTCGTACGACCTGGTCTACTGCCGTTTCCTGCTACTCCACCTGCCGGATCCGTTGGCCTGTCTTCGCGAGATGCGGAGGGTCCTGAAACCGGGCGGCACGATTGTCGTCGAAGACGGCGATCTGACGTCGGCGGGGAGCATTCCCCGTTCGGCAATGAACGCATTCGCGGATCTCTTCGGCCGGTTTGCTCGCGTACGCGGGCTCGACTACTCGCTCGAGCGCAACCTCTTTCACACCGTCATTCGCGCGGGGTTCTCCGATGTGGATATCCGCATTCACCAGCCCGCGATCGCGCGCGGGTCGAACCGGCTCTTTCTCAAATGGAGCGTCGAGGAGGCCGGCCCGGCGTTCATCGACGCCCGCATCATCACTGGTGAGCAGTTGCAGCGGACGCTCCGCGATATGCAGGATGCGGTAGCGAACCCCGATGTGCTGATCGTCGCGCCCCGCATGTCACTCGTGTGGGGACGGAAGTGAGACGCGCCTCGTGAATGGACCCGCAACTGAAACAGAAGGGAAAGAGTCATGGATAGGACAGCACGCGCATCACTATTTCTTTTCTCGATCATTCTTTTGGGGGCGACCAGTGTCGCCTATGGTCAAGCTACAACACGCTCATTTCAAATGAGTGTGAACCTGGAACTTCGTCCCGACGTGAATGCCAACCTCGCACGGTTGCCGATTCCAGCCGGGAAGCGCTTCGTCATTGAAGATGTATCGGCGGTCACGTTCCAACCCGCCGGACAACGGCTGTTGCTCGACTTCGCGACTCCAGCCGACGACGGATGCAGCTTCGAAGACGTCCACAAGGTCATCTTGATCAGCCATGGCATCTTCGGCGGGCTCGAATGGTCCACGGGACACGAGAGGACCATGATCGTCGCTGATGAATCCGTCCAGACGAATCCAGGACCGCGAAGCGGACTCGACGTCGTCGTGACCGCCTGGCGTAGCGGCATGACCGGAAGCGCCGAGGTTCGCGTGACGTTTTCGGGGTACGTTGAAGATCTTCCGCCAACCGGAGGGCTCCTACTGCGACCGGTGCACGAGCATTGACG
Organism: Acidobacteriota bacterium; assembly: GCA_046734955.1. Classification (GTDB taxonomy): domain Bacteria; phylum Acidobacteriota; class Vicinamibacteria; order Vicinamibacterales; family 2-12-FULL-66-21; genus JALZOC01. Next base: position 42,685 of record JBKPSH010000001.1, on the reverse strand, counting down.
ATGCGGCGATCTTCGGCTGCGACGTCGGCCGGCCGTCAGCCAACAGCGAGCGTCATGATCCGCTCCTCGGTGCACTCTTCCCGCCCGAGCGTGCCGGTAATCGCACCCTCGTGCATCACGGCGACCCGGTCGCTCATGTTGAGAATCTCTTCCATATCGCTGCTGATCATGACGATGGCCACGCCCGCCTGCGCGAGGCCGCGGAGGAGCGTATAGATTTCCGCTTTGGCGCCGACGTCAATGCCGCGGGTCGGTTCATCGACCATCAACACTTTCGGACCAAGCGCGAGCCACTTCGCCAGCACGACCTTCTGCTGATTGCCGCCGCTCAAATTCGCAGTCTTGATTTCCACCGACGACGCCTTGACGTGCAACTGATTGCAGATGGCACTGGCACCGATCCGTTCCTTCGCCACCGACAGGAGCCCGCGCGTCGCGTATCGGTGCAACGCGGGAAGCGTGACGTTCTCGCGCACGGAGAAGTCCACGACGAGGCCTGCTGTCCGTCGATCCTCAGGGACGAGGAACAACCCCTGGCGAATCGCCGCCGCCGGATCGGCGATCTCAATCGACGACCCGTCGAGGAGAACTCGTCCGGCGAGCGGCCGCTCAACTCCGAAAATCGCCTGCGCGACTTCAGACCGCCCCGCGCCGATGAGACCGGCGATGCCAAGAATTTCACCGCGGCTGACCGTGAACGAGACCGTTTGTTGCGGGTAGCGCGTGGTACGGAGCCCGTCGATCCTGAAACACTCATCGCCGCGGACGCTGCCGAGCGAGTGCACGTCAGGGACGATGTCGCGGCCGACCATCAGCCGCACCATGTTGTCGTGGGTCAGTTCGTCGCGCGCCACCGTGCCGACGTTCGCGCCGTCGCGAAGGACGACCGCACGGTCGGCAACTGCACGGACTTCGCCAAGACGGTGAGAGATGTAGACCACTCCCACACCATCGGCGCGAAGGCCGGCGACGATCTCGTGCAGCCGCGCCGTTTCGGCCAGCGTGAGACTCGACGTCGGCTCGTCCATGATCAGCACGCGTGCCTTCAGCGAAAGCGCTTTCGCGATTTCGACGAGCTGCTGCTGCGCGATCGACAGGCCGCCAACGGCGGTGTCTGCGGAGATCGCGAGGCCGAGCTGAGCGAGGTACGGCTGCACAATCGCCCGCATCTTCCGCCGATTGACGAGCCGAAGGGATCCCCAGCCCGTCGGCTCGCGGCCGAGCAGGACGTTGCCGGCGACATCAAGATTGTCGAGGAGATTCAGTTCCTGATGGATGAAGGCGATGCCGTGTGACGTCGCCGTATGGACGTCGCGCACGACGACCGGCGCGCCATCGATGAGCACTTCCCCCGAGTCGGGCTGTTCGATGCCCGAGGCGATCTTCATCAGCGTGGATTTGCCAGCGCCGTTTTCACCGAGCAACGCGACGACCTCGCCCGGGTGTACGTCGAGAGACACGCCCTTGAGCGCATGCACTCCGAGGAAGCGCTTCTGAATGTTTCGAAGCTGGAGAACGGGCACGTCCATGGCCGGTGGCCGACAGATCAATTCGTCAGCGGCCGCGGAGTTCACTCAGCTTCTTCCGGAATTCGTCGACGTCGTTCTGGCGCAGTACTCTCGTTGGGATGAATACTTGATGAGTTGAAGGAATACCCGACTTGTCGCCCGCCAGGACTTTCGCCATCAGGGTCATCGCCTGGTAGCCGAACTCGAACGGCTGCTGCACCACGGTGCCAGCAATCGCGCCCGATTTGACGCCGGTGAGGGTCTCATCTTCCTCGTCAAAGGTGATGATCGGCACTTGTCCGATCTTGTTGGCGTCGCGGACCGCATTGAGAATCGCCGGGCCGTTGTAGCTCCACAGACCGACCAGGGCGGCGACATCGGGATGCGCCACGAGAGTCTCCGCGACGTTCGCCTTCGCGCGCACGCGATCGGTGTCGTCAGTTCGGACGTCGAGAATCTCGATCTTGGTGCCCGCGATGGTCTCCTTGATGCCCTGCAGTCGCTCCTGCGCATTGCGTGCATCGATCTGCCCGACGAAAAGCATGATCTTCCCGCCGTTGGGGAGAACCGACTTGATCAGTTCGCCGGCCTGCCGGCCGGCCGCAACATTGTCCGTGCCGACGTAGCATTCGCGCTTACTGGACGGCGCATCGCTGTCGTGTGTGAAGACCAGCGTCCTTTGCGCCGCGTCGTCGAGCATGGCCGTCTGGTTGGCCGGATCGACCGGACTGATGGCGATGCCATCCACACCTTTGGCCAGAAGATCCTCGACGATTCGCTTCTGACCCGCGGCAGTACCGTCGCCGAGGCGGAACTCGACGGTGATGTCGGCCCGTTCCGCGTCCGCTTTTTCCGTGCCCTTCCTCGCGATCGTCCAGAAGTCGGACGCATTGTTGGTGATGAACGCGAGCGTGTGGGTGGACGAACCTTTCCGGCTGCAGCCGGCCAGAACGATCACGGCCGCGCAGGTGAGGGCGGCAGCTGTCTTCAGGCGCATTCGACTCTCCTCATGATGAAGACGACACGACAGGGCGACAGGACAAGGTATCAAAAACTGATCTGAGCGGCGCGCCGCTGCAGAATTTGATCGCCGACGACGCCGACGAGGATGACGCCGCCCATCACGGCGAAATTGAGCGAGCTTGGGATCCCCAGCAGGTTGACCAGGTTCTGCAGCACTTGAAGCAGCGTGGTCCCGAGCAGGATGCCGATGATCGAGCCTTCCCCACCTCGCAAGCTGCACCCGCCCAGCACGGCCGCGGCGATGCCGTACAGCTCGAAGAAGCTGCCGTGCGAGGATGGTGAGATCGAGTTGGTATAAAACGCAAAGATGATGGCGGAGATGCCGGTGAGGACTCCGAGGATCACGTAGGTGCTGACGACGACGCGCCGCACGTCGATCCCTGAAAATCGCGATGCGACTTCGTTGCGGCCGGTCGCGAAGAGGTGACGTCCGTACACCGATCGGTGCAGCACCACCCACATCACCACGCCGATGATTGCCATGGCCACGAACGGCGTCGGCACACCGAAGAGACTACCGGTGGTCAGGTGCTGCAACGTGTGGAACCCAGCGGCGTCGCCAAAGCCCTTCGTCTCGTCGTCGGCAATGAACCGCGCTAGCCCGCGATACACCAGCAGCCCGCAGAGCGTGACCACGAACGGCTGAAGCCGGAGCCGCGTGATCAGCAGACCGTGAACGGCGCCGAGGAGGGCGCCAAGCCCGATGATCGCCACGACGGCGAGCGGCCATGGGAGATGCCATTCGGTCAACATCATGCTCAGGAGGACGCCGAGCAGCGCGAACGACGATCCGACCGACAAGTCGATGCCACCGGTGATGATCACCAGGCCGAGGCCGAGGCTGAAGATACCGAATGCCCCAATCAGCCGTGCCGTATTCTGAAGGTTGGCCGGGGACAGGAACCGCGGGTTGAGCGCCGTTACGATCGCGCACAGCACGACGAGCAGCAGGAAGATCGCGATGTCTTTTTTCATTCGTCCTTCGTGCGCTGACGACGGTTGCACGAAGCGCGGATCTTAGCCCGAATCATGAAGAGGGCGTGCCTACCTGCGCTTCTCATGCCACGCCCATGCGTGTCGGACGATGGTCTCGATGTCCGGATACCGGCACGTCCAGCCGAGCACGTCGCGCGCGCGAGTGGGCGCTGCGACCAGTTCTGGCGGGTCCCCTGGACGGCGCGGTGACTCGATCGCTGGCACGCCCGCGCCGCCGGCACGGGCCACCGTATCGATGACCTCTTTAACGGAATGGCCGCGGCCTGTACCAAGATTGATCGCCTGGCTCGACGTACCCGTGCGGAGGCATTCGATCGCACGCAGATGCGCATCGGCGAGGTCCATCACGTGGACGTAGTCTCGAACCGCAGTGCCGTCGGGCGTCGGATAGTCCGTTCCGAAGATCTTCACTGGCGGCCGGGTCCCGAGCGCGGCGCCGATGACGAGCGGGATCAGGTGCGACTCGGGATCGTGGTCCTCGCCGATCTCGCCGTCCGGGTCGGCGCCGGCGGCATTGAAGTAGCGAAGCGCCATCCAACGGAGTCCATAGCTATCGCCGTACCAGCGCAGGATCTTCTCGACCATCAGCTTCGACTCGCCATACGGATTGACCGGCGACTGCGGGTGCGTCTCGTCGATCGGCACGCGAACAGGATCGCCGTAAGTGGCGCAGGTCGAAGAAAAGACAATGATCCCGACGCCCGCCTCGCGCATCGCGTTGAGCAGGTTCAGAGATCCGACGGTGTTGTTCTGGAAGTACTTCGCTGGATTGCTCATCGACTCGCCGACGAGCGCGTTCGCTGCGAAGTGCACGACGGCGTCTATCTTGCGGCGCGCGAAGACTTCCGCGAGCCGCGCGGGATCGGACAAGCTGCCGCGATCGAGCGCGCCCCACTTCACGGCCCATTCATGTCCTTGGGTCAGGTCGTCGAAGATCACGGGTTCGTGCCCCGCCGCCGCGAGGAGCTTTGCCGTGTGGCTGCCGATGTATCCGGCGCCACCGGTTACGAGAATATGCATTGATACCTGCCGGTCATGATCATTCCCGACCGAGACGAATCGCGCCGGTGCGCGCCGCACCCGGAGAAGTGCCTTCAAACACATGAGCCTGACGCCCGGTCTCCTCACAATAGCGGACCGCAATGTCGCGAACCGCATCCCCAGCAGACGCGTCCGCGAGGAGCGCGACCGTGCCGCCGCTTCCGCCGCCGGTGATCTTGGCGCCGTGGATCCCACGCGCCGGACCGGTCGCGCGCGAGAGCGAAATCAGTCGATCGGTGCCATCAGAACCGAGACCACACGCGGAATAGCTCGCATGCGACTCGTACATCAGTGCTCCGAGTCGCGCGGCATCAGGTGTCGTCGTCGCAGACGGCGAGACGGTCAACAGGCGTGCCCACTCCGTCACGCGTTCGTGCTCGTAGATCGGGTGCGCGGTGGGTGTCCGGACGGCATAACGGCGCGCGGGATCGACAGTCGTCACCGGGTCGGTCGTGCCATCGTAGCGTGTCAGGAATGTCGCACCATCGAGGGTCTCGGGGATGTCCTGCTCGAATCGACGAAACGTCTCGCTACCGACGTTGGCAAGATAGCCGCCCCAACGCGGATCGTCGACCTGCACGTGCCCCTTGCGAGCGCCGCTCGTTACGCGCAGACCGGCGAGCCCCGCAAGGATGCGGTAACCCATGAACGCACCGATGCGCACCGCTCCGTAATCCGCGCCGGTCACCGCGTGCCTGATTCCCGAATCGATTCCCCACAGGCCCAATCCATCGGGCATGCGCACGCTACCCTGGAACTCTGCGGGCTGACAGAGCAAGGCCATGAGACTGCCGGCCTCGCCGCAGGTCGAGGCCATCTGGTCCATCACGCCACACGGTGCGCCGACGATCAGGTTCTCGACCTGTTGACAGCGAACCGCCCGCATCTTCGTCTCGATCGTCACGCCCCACGCTTCAACCACCGCCTCCATCGTCGCAGCCTCGATTGCCGCTGAGGAACTGACACCCTTGCCCTCCGGGACATCGGACTCGATCAGAATGGCTGCCCCGTTGAGAAACCGCACGCCGTGTTCACGCGACAGCACGTGGAAAACGCCGGCGACGTAGGCGGCCCAGTGGCGCGCCGGGTCGGCGGCAAACCATGCACGCACCTCTTCGTATGGTTTTTGTGGATCGGCGATCAAATCCAGCGGCACGTCACAATGTCGGTCGACGCCGCCGTGTCCAATCGACGTGATCGCGAGCCGGCGTTCGGGCCACGGCACGAGGGCGACGCGCGTGGCCTCGCGAATCGGCCACTGCAGAACGAGAGCGCCCGAGTAATCGGCGATGCCGCCCATGACGTCAAGCCGCCCGGGCGCACGAGCCAGGAACACCGAATCGGTGCTGCTGATGACCACGTTCGCCGGCCATGCACCGGCATTCACTCGAGCCGCGACGTCGGCGGCAAATCGTTCAAGGTCGGGAACACCCTCGGGGATCGCTGACCGCGGATGAAGCGCGCCCTTCAATCGATCAGGCCTCGCCGGCGATCAGTCCTCGCCGGGTGAGCGCGCGTTGAAGGTGTGGCTCGACGAGTGTCTTCAGAGCGGCGTTCGCATACCCAATCCAGCTCACGTCAGATGTCACGTCGAGTGGCGCGCGCAGCGCTTGTCCCTGCTCGTCGGTCACCACAACGCCCATCTCGCGCGCGATCAGTTCCGTGCAGAGATCGTACGGGTGACAGCAAAGCGCAGCCCCACCGGCACGGCGGCGCTCGACCAGCGGTCGGAGATCGGCGACGAAGCGATCGTGGCCTGCGATCAACTCATAGAGCTGGCCGCCGCTCGAGATGTACTGGTCTTCGAACGACTGCGCCTTGCCGGGCGTTGGAGGCCCACTCACCGCTGCGATCACTTCGTCATCTATCGCTGCGAGCTCGGCTCGACTGCCCGGAAAGAATCGCGAGATCATCGCAAAGCCGTGTGCCAGGGTCGTCGCCGTCGACGGATGGAGAACCAAAGGAGCGATATCGCCGGTTAACCGGTTGACGCGCACGGCAAAAGCTCCCTCCCCTCGAACGGCCCACAGCTCGTCCGACAGGTGTTGCTTGACGAGCGGAATCTCCGTTTGCACGGCGAGTTCGATATCTGCCAATGTGCACGGTCCCGGACCGTGCGCGACGCCGGTCAGGATCCACGCGGGACGTTTCTGATACATCACACCCCGCGTCCCATCGATCGGGTCGACGATCATGACCCATCGCGCGATCTTTCGATCGGCCCCTTCCGGGACGACGACCTCGCCGCCAGGCAGCCCCTCCGCCACCAGCAGCACCGGCTCGTCCCAAGTGGCGATCGTTCTGGCGATCTCTGCGACGAGCTCGTGTTCGGCCACGCGGTCGATCGCGTAGATCGTGTCCCCCTCTGCTTCGGTCGCAACGCCTGAGAGCGTCGCCACGGCTGCCGCTTCGCACGTGCGGACGACGTCGTCTCGAATGCGTCGATGCAGGGCCTGGATTGCTTCCAGCAGTGGGTGCACGGGGAGAGCAGTGGTCATACTTCGACTCAGGCCGGAGCCGAAAGATAGTGCGGACCGCCGGCAGCCGCCAACTCGGCGGCCTTCTCTTCCGGCGACGTGTCGCTGAGGAAGTTTCCGCCGCCGATTTCAGGACCGGCCAGGTACTTGAGCAGGTTGGGCCGCCGCAGCGGCGGATGAAACTCAATGTGGAAGTGAAATCCCCTGACCTCCTCCTTCAGCGGCGCCTGGTGGAGCGCCATGACGTAGGGAAACGGCATCCGCCAGAGATTGTCGAACCGGATGACCACGTCGCGGAGGACGATTGCGAGATCCCGGCGCTCTTTGTCATTCAGTCCGGCTATCGTCGGCACGCTCTGCGACGGCGCGACGTAGGTCTCGTAGGCGTACCGCGCAAAGTACGGGACGAACGCAATCGCGCTTCCATGCTCCGCGACGATCCGTCGTCCATCCTGTCGTTCGGCGGAAAGAATGTCCTGGAACAGCGCGCGCCCCGTCTCCTCGAGGTGGCGACGGCCCACTTTGAGTTCCTTCTCGATGTACTTGAAGGTGAAGTTGGTCGCGTAGATCTGACAATGCGGGTGCGGGTTACTGACGCCGACGACCTCTCCTTTGTTCTCGAAGATCAGGACGAACTTCACCTCTGGATGCGTCGCCAGCTCGCGCATCTGCTGCTGCCAGGTTGCGAGCAGCGCATCGACGCCGTCAACATCGAGCTGGGCCAACGTGAGGTCGTGCCTCGGGCTGTAGCACACGACGCGTGCGACGCCAGTAGCCGCGCGGTTGCGATAGATGCCGACCGGAGGCGCCAAATCACGGGGCGCATTGACGCCCACACATGGATGATCGTTGTCGAACACGAATGTGCCGGCATATGCCGGATTGGCGGCTCCGCCGACCCTCGAGTTTCCAGGGCACAGGTAGCACGTCGGATCGTAGGCCGGCGGTTTCAGCGCGTGACCCGTGACTTCGGCACCTGACCACGGCCGCGTTTGCCGGTGCGCCGCGACGATGACCCATTCCTCGCGCAGCGGATGCCACCGCTCTTCCCACATCGGCTGCGCGTCAGTGGCCGCGCATCGTCAAGACGACGATGCCGTGCTTCGGGACGGTGTAAGTGAAGCCCGACTTCACCCCGTTGACCGTCGACGTGACCGGAACGACGCGCTCGGGCGTCTCGATCGCGTTGGTCGCTTGCGGATCGGCCGACAGTGTCAATGCCGTTGCAGTTGAGGCGATCGAGGCCGTTCCCGTAAGGGTGATCTGGATCGGCGCGTCTTCATCGGACGCGTTTACCAGCTTGGCGTAGATCGTGCCCGACTTGCTGTCACGCGTCACCGACGTCAACACTTCGGTGTCGCTCGCCGTCGTCTTCAGGATCTCGTCTCCCAGATTGGTGCTGAACATCTTGATCGCGTAGTAGCTCGGTGAACCGAAGACGCGCAGCCCGTCGTAGCCAATCAGGTTCGGCCGCCATTGCCTCGCCCCAGGGTTGACGTTGACGAACATCGGCGCGTAACAGTTCATCACCACGATGTCGGAGTTCTTCTCCATCTGGGTCATGAATGCCGCGTCGCCGATGGCGGCGCGCAAGTTCGGCGTCGGCGGCTCGCCTCGCGAGCGAGCGTTCCACGGCTCAAACGGTGTCTCATACGCCGCCCACTCGCCAACGAAGATCTCCGGTCCGCGACGATCGTACTTTTCGTACTGCCCGCGCGCCATTTTCAGAAACACCTCGACGGTCCGGTAGTAATGCTCGTCGAGCACGTCCGGTTTGACACTGTGGACGCGCAGATTGTCCGGCTGCTCGAAACCGACCGTCGAGATCACTTTGAGCTGCGGATACCGCGCCTTGATCGCTGCGTTGAATTGCGCGAAGCGCTGATCGTAGGAACCTGACTTGTCGAACCAGTCCTCGTTGCCTACTTCGACGTAGGTCATCTTGAACGGTGCGGGATGGCCGGCCTTCGCGCGCAGCGTGCCCCATTTTGACGTGGCCGGACCGGTCACGTATTCGATCTCGTCGAGCGCGTCCTGCACGTATGGTTCGAGATCCGCCCCCGGATTCACGTGCACCCCCTTGAGCGAGTAGCCCGCGTACACCGCCAGCAACGGTTCGGCATTCATGTCCTCGCACCAGAGCAGGAACTCGTGGAGGCCAAGACCGTCGGTCGAGCGATAACCCCACGGCGCCATGTGGCCGTGGCGCTCTGACAGCGGACCGATCGTCTTCTTCCACTCGAACCGATCGGCGATCTGATCGCCTTCGAGGTAGTTGCCGCCGGGGAACCGAAGGAACTTCGGCTTCATGTCGACCATCATCTGCATGATGTCTGGACGAAATCCGTTCGCTTGATCTTTGAACGTCGGTGGGAAGAGCGACACCAGGCTGAACCAGACCGTGCCGGGGCGCTCAACCGTCAGGGCGTACCGCGCCTTTACCGTGGGTGTCACTTTGTCGGTCTGAAGCGTCAATTCGTAGCGCTTCCAGTCCGACGTCAGGCCCGTGACGCTCTTGGACGCGTAGGTCGTCGCGCCGTCATCACTCTGGATCGAGACGGCGATTGGCCCAGCGAATCCGGGCGCGGCCTTCGCGTAGAAGGATGCACGGTAGCGAGTGTTGGCCTTGACGGGAATGCCCCAGTAGCCCTCGTTGGTAATACCCGCTGAGTGGCCGGCCGACGCCTGTGTGACGTTCAGTCGCAGACTCGTTGCGATGGTTGTATTGAGCGGTTCGTTTGGATCGAGTGCCATCGTCGCAGTCGACCCGTCGGCTTGGACGAGCGACCAATGCGCGGCCGTGGCAGCATCGTCGAGGAAGGCGCGGTTGCGCACGAGCTCCGCGTAGAGGCCGCCATCGTAGGCGTGATTGATCTCCTCGGTCATCAGCCCGTAGAAGAGTGGACTGACCTTGCCCGACGGCGAGGCTGTCTCGATCGTGACGGTGGGACTCGCGGCGCGGGTCATGGTCAAACCGAGCACGAGCACGAACGGTAACGGCCATCTGGCGGTCATGGGCGACTCCACTGCGACGATCCCGGCTACATTCAGCGCTTGATCGAACGTCTCGAGGTCCAGTACTCTCGCGCACATCATACAAGCAAGCGGTGCGGCATTTCGCGGCGAACGCCGCAAGAAGGCTTGGAGAGATCAATGACAGCGCAGCGAGTGACGGCGATGGCGTTCGTCGTCGTATTGGCGTCGAGCGCCGGCTTTGGCCAGGTCAAGACCACGGTGCCCGAGGTTGTCCCAGGGGCGCGGCCGGCCATCCTCGAGCGCATCACGATTCACGGCAAGGCGCTCGAAGGCAATCTCGAAGGGGATGCGGTGGATCGCACCGTCCTTGTCTTTCTGCCGCCCGGCTACGGACGCGAACGAAGCCGGCGCTACCCGGTGGTGTACGCGCTTCATGGCTATTCGATCGGCGCGGAACAATGGTCGCAGGAGATCCACGTCCCGCAGACGATTGAAGGCGCCTTCGCTCGTGGTGCGAACGAGATGATCGTCGTGCTGCCCGACTCCAAGACGGTGCACAACGGGTCGATGTACTCGACTTCGGCGACGACCGGCGACTTCGAGAACTTCATCGCCCGTGACGTCGTGTCCTACATCGACGCGCACTACCGGACGATTCCCAATCGCAACAGCCGCGGGCTCGTCGGCCACTCGATGGGCGGTTACGGTGCCAGCCGCATCGGCATGAAGCATCCGGATGTATTCGGCAGTCTCTACATCATGAGCCCGTGCTGTCTTTCTGCACGCGGTGCGGGTTCCGCGAATCCAGCAAACGAGGAGGCGCTGGCTGCCGTCAAGACAGCGGAGGATTCCGCCAAGCTGCCCTTCGGGCTTCGCGCGCAGCTGGCCTCGGCGGCAGCGTGGTCGCCAAATCCGAACAATCCGCCGCTTTATCTTGACTTGCCGATCGGCTCGAATCAGCAGTCAGTGCTGGCCAGGTGGACGGCCAACGCGCCGCTCGCCTTCATCGATCAGTACATCCCGAACCTGCGACAGTACCGCGCGATCGCCATCGACGTTGGTGACCAGGACAATCTGAAGGTCGAGACCGGCAAGCTGCACGATGTGCTGACCAACTACGGGATCAAGCACGACTTCGAGATCTACTCCGGTACGCACACGAGCCATGTCGCCGTTCGCTTTCAAGAGAATGTGATGCCGTTCTTCAGCCGAACGCTGTCATTCGACTCGGCGAAACACTGACGCATGCGAGTCATTTCGAATTCGCGGCCGCCGATGGAGGGCGCACCGCGTCGTGCCTCACTTCACCGGTCCGATTGCGACCGCGGGGCACATGCAGACGATGATGGCGTTCCCCGGCCAGGTGCTGATGGAGTACAACCAGGGCGAGCGCCCGGTGCCGTACCTGCCCGAATTCCTGGAGTGCAGGAACGGCAAGGTGTGGCCAAACGAGTCTTCATGAAGTCGCGCTGTGTTGTCGCCCTGATGGTCCTGCTCGTCGCGCCGGCGTTCGCCCTCGATGGCGCGCCGGGGATGCACGATCCGTCGACCGTCATCCAGGCCGACGGGAAGTTCTACGTCTATGCCACCGGCAACGGATTACCCGCCTTCGTCTCGAACGACGGATGGACGTGGCGGCGTGCCGGTTCGGTCATGCAGGCCGTGGCTGGCGGCCGCCCTGGACCGGACGTCATCGCACGCGGCGGCAACAACAGTTGGGCGCCGGACGTCATTCGGGTAGACAACCGTTACTTCCTGTACTATGCAGCCCCCGGGACCCAGCCGAAGGCGGCGATCGGCCTGCTGATTGGAAAGACCCTCGATCCCGATTCGCCGGACTACAAGTGGGAGGATGGCGGACCGGTCGTCTGGTCCGACGGCGTCGAAGATAGCAACGCGATCGATCCGGGCGTCCTTCGCGATCCAACGAATGGAACGCTCTGGCTCACGTACGGCTCGTACTTCGGCTACATCCGGCTCGTCGAACTCGATCCGAAAACCGGGAAACGGCTGCACCCCGAACGAACGCCGGTCAACATCGCGATCAATTCCGAAGCGTCGATCATGATCTTTCACGAGGGCTGGTACTACCTGCTGGTCACGCACGGCTCGTGCTGCGCCGGCGGGAATTCCAGCTACAACATTCGCATGGGCCGATCGAAGAAGGTAACCGGCCCGTTCGTCGACAACATGGGCGTCGACATGATCCAGGGCGGCGGGAAACTATTTGCCGGCTCGAGCGGCCGTCATATCGGCCCGGGACATTTCGGGCTGCTCGATCTCGGGGATGGCGTGCAGAAATTCTCCTGTCACTACGAGTCTGACCTCGATCGCGGCGGTGCCAGCGTGCTCGACATCCGGCCTCTGCTCTGGCGCGATGGTTGGCCGGTCGCCGGCGATAACGTGATGTCCGGGACGTACGAGATCCAGTCCGCGCGGACCGGTACGGCGCTCGAAATGGCGGTACAAGGAGTGCCGGTCGGCGGCGGCCGCGGCCGAGGAGGTCGCGGCAGCGCTGTTTCCGGAGGTCGCAGCGACTCGGGCAGCTCGCCGGCTGTGACACCCATCGCGTCGCAAGACGCAGCACAAGTGAGCGGCAACTGGCCCGGTGGCCCAGTTGATGTGCGCCTGGCGCCTTACATGGTGCAGGCGCAACAGAAGTGGACGATCACGCCGGTTTCCGAAAGTGGCGGTTATCCCGGATCGCCGTTTTTCAAAATCACAATTGCAGGCACCGACCGCGTGCTCGCAGCGACGCCGGAGTCCGAGCTGGTCGTGCTGCCGGCCTTCACCGGCGCCGCTGAACAACTGTGGCGCATCGATCAACTCACCGACGGCACGTATCGGCTGATGCCGAAGGCGATCCCGAATTCGAAGGAACCGCTGGCGCTGTCGGCTGTCGGCAGCAGCTCGCCGACGCTTGCGAAATTCCGGCCGGGCAGCGATCGCGAGCGCTGGTTGATCGTGACGCCCTGATCGGGAGCGCAACAGCAGGTATGAAGACGCTCCGCCCCGCATCTCTGCCAACGCTCACCGCCCTCGCCGTCCTCGGTGCGTCGGCGATCCTGGCTGGCGCGGCGCAACAGCCGGCGGCAGCGCGCGGTCCCGCACCCTCTCTGGCGCGTCCGAGTTCAGGGTCCAAGCCGCCAGACGCCGCGGGATTCCTTCAGCGTTGGCTCATCCTCGAGCCGATTCGTGTGGCCCCGCAACTCACCGACAGTGCCGTGCAGGCGGTGGTGAAGAAGGAGTACTTTCCGAACCAGTTCACCGTGATACCGCATGAGGGTGACACCGTCACCATCGGGGACGAGCCTCTGAAATGGCACGCCGTCGATACGCTCGCCTACAACGTCAACCTCTACCACTTCGCGTACGCCTTGAACAAACCCACCTCCAACGTCCTGTTCTGGGCCGTCGCCGTGGTGGACGCGCCACGGGACATGCCCAACGTGCGTTTGGCGATCGGGTCGAACGCGGCGTCGATCTGGTGGCTCAATGGACAGGAAGTGATCGGCATCTACAACGACCGGCAGACGGTCATCGACGATGGCGTGTCGAAGAGGGTGATGCTGAAGAAAGGACCGAACGTCGTCCGCGCCGCAATCGTCAACGCGGGCGGAGCAACGGACTTCTGCGCGCGCTTCCTCGACGGCGACGATAATCCGGTTAGGGGGATCGTCGTCAGGCTGGACGCGACCGGGAACGGCGTGGCGGTACCGGAGCGGCGCTAAACCAGCGGGGATCACCATACCCTGTGGCATCAGGTCCTTCAGCGCCACATCCTGCGGCGTCGCCGCGGGTAGGCACCCCAAACCCTAATAGGTTGACAGCCCACCCATCACACAGCCCGCGATTCCAGTGTGTGATGGCGATCCGGATTTCTTTCAATACAAATTTCTTTAAATAACTAAATTGCAGCGCTAGACAAAATGTGGCAATTTATCGCTGGGATTCGATCCGCCTCTGTTACCGCATGGACGAACCGATTCGCGTTCCGAAGCCTGAAAGCGAAAAACTACACTGTCCGGACTGCCACGGCGGACACGTAAAGCGGGCGGTGCTGACGGGCATGGCGGTATATTTCCGTTGCGAAGGATGCGGCGCCACATGGTCAATACCAGAGCGTCGCATGATCCGTCGTAAGGGAGATGCCCCCGATAACTGACGTGGACTGCAACTTGGCCCGGTCAATCGCCGGTGCGTTGAAATCGTCCTATACTGCTGCTGTCCGATGCCAAAGAGAAGCCGCGCGTTCGACAACACTGACGTTGAACGCCTGCGCGCGCTGTGCGGGGAGGCCGAGGAGCTGCGCCGAGCGGCTGAGGAACTCTGCGAAATTCTGACCACGCACCTCGAGGAGTCGCGCGCGCGTCATCGACAAAGCGTCGCAGAGGAGCGGCCGCGACGCCAGTCGCGGCAGAAACAGTAGCCGCGACCGTCGTTCGCGGCATCGAGGTCCAACCCATGTAACGGCGCACGGCTGAGATAGGTGTGGAAGGAAGTCTGTTAGGATTCTCGCCGTGCCGGTCGAGCGGGTCCTTGTTGTAGAAGACAACGATGATCTGCGTGGACTCTACAAGATCGCCCTACGGACCGCAGGCTTTCAGGTCACGCAAGCCTCTGACGGCCTGACCGCCTTACGCGCCATCGAAGCCGACCGACCCGATCTGGTCGTTCTGGATCTCCACCTTCCGCTGATTAGCGGCTTCGAAGTTCAGCACGAGATGACGCAGTTGCGGGCGACACACATTCCGGTCGTAGTCGTGACGGCATTGCCGCCGGAACGGACACGAAGTTTGAACGTCGCGTGCGTGCTGCACAAACCGGTGATGCCGGAAGCGCTGGTCCGGGCCGTTGTCGAGTGCCTGGCCAGACGCGGCCGCACTACCAAAGCATAAAGGCGCGCGCCAATAGAATTTGTCGGGCGTCCCTTCAGATACTACGGACAAGCGTTCGGCGTGAGTGAGGCCGTCGTCATTTGGTTCGCGTGCGGCGTCGTGCTGGTGTGTGTTGGTTCATCTATGCGGAGTCGGTTCGCCATTGACAGTGACACTAGGCAAAACGGCCCTGCTCGAATTCCATCACGTCATCCCGTACGCGCACGGCGGTCCAACAACGATTGACAATCTAGAGTTGCGTTGCGCCCGCGTCGTCCCTAGCACCGCCCGGCGTCTTCGAACTTGCCAGGTGGCAAACTCGTCGCCCATACTGCGTCCGTTGAATACACAGTGACAACCGTCAGAGTCGTCTTCCAGCTCCTCGGTGGGATCGTCGGGATTGCCGGACTGCTGCCACTTCTCGCCCTCGCGTTCTATCTGCTCTGGCGAATCGCAATGATCGTGGTCAGCTTCATTCCGACGATTGGCCAGAAGCATAAGCACGCCGACTGGGAGCGGCTTCAGAAGCCATAAGCGATAGCCGAAATGATGACTCGACCATCTCTGTCCCGCGTGGCTGCCGTCGCCGCATTCGTGATTGCCCTCCTTCTTCTGCCAACAGGATCAGCGGCTCACCAGCAGAGAGCGCCGGCGCCGGTCGAAGCGTCGATCCTGGTCTACCACCGCTTCGGTCCCGCGGTGCATGACTCGATGACCGTAAGGACAGCCACCTTCCGTACGCAGCTCGAGTACTTGAAGGAACACCAATATCCGGTCGTCCCGCTGAAAACACTCGTCAACCATCTCCTCGGCAAAGGGCCGGCGCCTCCGGCTCGCGCGGTCGTCATCACGATCGATGACGGGCACGCGTCGGTGTTCACCGACGCGCTTCCGCTCATCCGCGAGTACCATGTACCGGTCACGCTCTTTATCTATCCGTCGGCGATCTCAAACGCGTCGTACGCGATGAAGTGGGAGCAGCTCGGTGAGCTCTCCCGCACCGGCCTGATCGACATTCAGTCGCACACCTACTGGCATCCCAACTTCAAGACCGAGAAACGCCGGCTCTCGGCGGACGCGTATCGAACCTTTGTGACGATGCAGTTCAACAAACCCAAGACGGTGCTGCGAGACAAGCTTGGCGTCGATGCGAACACGCTTGCCTGGCCGTTCGGCATCTATGACGACGAACTGATCGCGACCGCGAGTCAGTCAGGGTATGTGGCGGGGTTCACTCTCGATCGTCGGACCGTGACGCCGCGTGAGCGGCTGATGGCACTGCCCCGTTTTCTCGTCCTGGACAGCGATTCCGGGAGCAGGTTTGCCGCGATGCTGCCGCGTGAGGCGCGATAAGGGATGGTTGAAATCCTCGAGCCTTTTGCCTTCTCTCGTCACTGTCCGAGATTCAGTCGCACGCTCACCATTGCCCGCCGCGGGTCCACGAACACCGTCGGCTGACCGAAGGTGGGACTGAACAAGTTGTCGGTCGCGAGGCTCTCCTCAGCCGTGCTGTTGAGTGCGTTCAGGAGGTCGAACAACAGTTCCACACGCGTGGTTGCTCCCAGAGGAAGCATCTTCGACACGCGCATGTCCAGCAATGTCTGCGACGAGAGGCGACGCGATCCGCGTGTTTCAATCAGGATGCGCTGATCGCCTTGCGGCAGCGACATCTGCGTCGTGGCGGCCCACGGCTTGCCGCTGAAATATTGAAGATTTCCGGCGATGGCAATGCCCCAGCGCGCCGTCACCGAACTCGTGAGTCGAAATGCATGCGGACGATCGTTTGGTAACAGTCCACGCGCATTCGTCAGGCTGTTTGGATCGCGACCGAACGCCGTCGCGCTGGGGAACGCAGGGGCGACAGTGCTGACCTGCGGATCTCCGGCCGATGCTCCACTCGATACTTGCAGCCCGTCCGCCTTCGAGAACGTGTATGAACCGCGCGCCTGCCATCGGTTGGCATAGCGTTTCTCGATCGCCATCACAAGACCGTTATACGTGAGCGAATAGCCAGCCGGATTGGTGAGCAGGAAGCGCCGGCTCGCCGCGGGGCTCGTGAGAACGAACACCGGCAGCGCCTGGCCATTCGCGAGCATGCGCGTCTCTTCGCGGTACTGCCCGGCAATGTCGGTCCAGGCGATGAAGTCGTCGCCGCTCTTGTGAATGTATGCAATAGCGCCCGATAGGCGGTGGCGCAACTCGCGATCGACGCCGATCGAATACTCATCGGTCTTTGGCGTTCGCGTCGCTGAGTCGATCAACAGATTGATCTTCGGATCGACGACGGAAACAAGCGTGGTGTAGCCACCGGTGGCCGGATCGAACGCTTTGGTCGTGACCGGCGTGACGCCCGGATGAATCGGACTGATCTCACCCGTCAGAACACCCTGGTTAAACCGCCCGTAACTGGCCCGCAGGATGGTCCGTCCATCAGCGGTCAATCTGGCCGTTACCCCGAGGCGTGGCGACAGTACATTCCAGGTATACAAAGTCCCCAATCCGTGAACGAGGGCGTCGGTCTGGTGGCCGGCAGCATCGACGGCATTCACATCCTGGCTGATCGCGCGGCTGTGATCGAAACGCAGACCAGCATTGACGGTGACTCGCTGGCCAATCGTCATCGAGTCTGTCGCGAAGCCCGCCGCGGTTATGAATACTCCGCCGCTGATGGATGGGTCTGCCGAGACGGACTGGAACGGTTGACGGTTGTTGTCGATATATCTGGTGCCGCCGGGAATGATCGCGGGTTGGTAATGTTCGCCGCGCTCGATCTGAGTTCCGACCTTGAAGTCGTGATCGGCGCCGAGGAAGCCCGGCCAATACTGAGTCAGCGTCGCCTTCGCGGTCGTGCGAATGAGCGTCAGCGCGCCGAAACTTGGCGGACCGCCTGTCGTGATGCCGGTGACGCGGTCGAAGTGACTTGGTGTCGACGTGCTGCCGGTGCTGGGATCGTCGATGCGGTCGTAGACAAATCGCCCGGCGCGCGCGTTCAAGAGCGTGCGCGGTGAAAACGTGTGCGTCAGGTCGCCGAATGTGATCGCGACGACGGACGTATCCGGCCGGACGGTCGCCTCGAATGGCGTGACGGCAGTGGGACGATCCGGGTTGACCCAATGTTCACTGTGCACGCTCTGCATCAATTGCGTGCTCGGGGTTAGTTTCCACGTCAGCTTGGTAAAAATCTTGTTCTGCTCGTACTTCCGTGGCAAGGAGGGATCAGCGCCCGGCTGGCTGTCGTAGTCGCGCAAATACTGATAACCGGTGAAGAACCAGATCCGGTCGCGCAGAATCGGCCCGCCGAGATCGGTGGTGAAGTCACGATAGCGAATACGCTCGTAACCACTCGGTGACGATCGCCCGGCGACCGGGCGCAGAATCGGTTGGCTGGTCAGGGACGCGGCCTGTCCATAGTAGGAAGCGTCGTATTGAAAACGATTGCTTCCCTGTCGCGTGACGACGTTGAAGACCGTGCCCTGGATATTTCCGTACTCCGCCGACACACCAATCGACTGGACCTGCACTTCGTGGATGACATCTACGCTCGGCTCCGCGCGCGACACACCGGCGCATGGGCACGTAAAGTTCGTGCCGTCGATGAGAAACAGGTTTTCGTTACCGCCGGACCCAAACGCGGACACAGTGTTGTTGGTGCCGCTCGACGGCGACGTCGGTGAAATACCCGGAGCCGCCCTGATCGAATCGAACATACTGAATCGGCGCGTCGGGATCGCTCTCAGGTACTCCTCATCGAATCGCGACTCCAGGCCGCTGCTTCTCGCCTCGATGCGCGACCCCGATCCCTCGACCACGACGGACTGCGCGATGCCCTGAATTTTCAGGACGACCGTGCGCTCGAGCGTCGTGCTCGCCCCAATCACGATGTCGTCTTCGTGGTAAGGAGTGAATCCTTGCCGCTCCACGTCGATCGCGTAGGTTCCCGGCGGTAGCACGGGAAACCGCAGCACGCCTCTCTCGTTGGTCGCGAGTGCGAGCGAACCGCCGATCAGGGCCGGCGATGACACACGCACGGTCGCCCCGGGAACGGCGCCACCCTGTTCATCTTTGACGGTGCCGACCAGCGCGCCGGTCAAACTTTGGGCAGCGCTCGCCCGGGGCAACAGCGTGAAGAGAACGGCCACCACGATGGAAAAACCCATTGGGAGCCGACGTGCTGAGTGGGGCCGATCGTGACATGCCATCTGACACGCCCTTTTTTAATCAGATCGACGAGGTGTATGGATTGCCTTGGGAGGCAGCATTATATGCCTCATTCCGTCGTTACTGCCCAGGTACCAAAGTTCGAAACTGCCGTTTAGTCGCGAGGTCCAAGGTTGTGCTCGTACACGTATTCGCCAACCTGCCGTCCGAGTCGGTTCCCCTCTCTCTGATCGAAGCGGAAGTGAATACCACCGTAAACGCGGGCGTCATCCACATCCTGAGTGAGATCATGGAACGTCGTATAGTTGAGCACGACACCCGGCAGCGCAGGATTGGATAACGTAATCGTGTGGCCGCCGGCGCCAAACAGGATCTCGGCCACTTTTCGCGCAGCACCGCACCCCGCCGCGTGGGCTGATGCGTAGCCCGGAAACGATGGCGTCGTCACGAAGGGCGTCCAGTTGACGTCCCCCTCCGTGTTGGGATTGCCGTCGGTTTCGCCGGCGCGGATCGCCGTCACCGGCCGCCAGAACACGTAGAAGTACTTGGTGTCGAACACCGCGACCAACGCATCGGCGATCGCCATGTTGATGAGCGCAAACGCGCGCGCGTTTTCTGACAGTGATCGTTTCTGCGCCGCGCTCACCTGCTGCGCCGCACGATCAAACACCTGGGTTGGTGGAGTGAGCGCGTAGAACTGCACCACATCGGCGCGGTCCTTTGGACGTGTCGTGCTGTTGATCTCTCCGACACTCTTCACTTCGTCGTACGCCTTTCGATATTTCTCACTCGTCAGAGCGGGCGGCGGGCGAAGACGAAATTGATCGCTGCTCCTGATGCCGAACGGCGCCACATTTCGCCAGTGCAGCAGAATGCCGGGGCCGAACGCCGGCGGTGTTGGCTGCCACACGCCTGGATCGGTTGTCGCCGGAAGGAATGTCTGGGGTGGCGTGGACCCATCATTCGCGCGAAGTTTGATGATCGCATCGGCAGCCGCTTCGCCGACCGCGATGCCGTCAGTCTTCGGCTGTCCGTCGGGAATCGCGCTGAGCGAGACCGCCCGCGCCGTGTCGAGGTTGGACGCTCCGGAAAAGTACGTCTTCAGGACCCTGTAAGCCGCAGCAATCGCTGCCGCTTCCGCGGATGCACCAGCGGGCGCCACGACGGTACCCAGGTAAGGCTCGTACTGGTGCGTGCATGCGTTGACGGCCTCGAACACCGCCAGCTGGGTGATGGCGCCAAAGCGCGCCTGCGCGAATGGGTTCTGGCCACTGATCGTGGTCAGCATGATCGTGTTCCAGTCGTGGACGACATCCGCCTGCGCGAAGGGAGGAAGCAGGAGCAAGGCTGCCACTGCGGCGACGCTGATACGACGAGTCATGGCGCACCTCCAATTGACATTTGCTGAAGCGTAGGGCGCGCCACGCCGGAAATCATGGGGAATCCGTTGGAGTTCTATAGAAATCGCGCCGACCGCCATTGTTATACTCCGCTCATGACCGTCTCGGTGGGCCAGCGATTGGGCCGATTCGAGGTCCGCGGACGGATCGGGGCCGGCGGAATGGGCGACGTCTATCGCGCCCATGATCCGCAACTGGGCCGCGATGTGGCGATCAAAACGCTGCCATCAGCGTTTTCGAACGATCCCGATCGTCAGCGGCGGTTCGAACGTGAAGCGCGCGCCGCGGCGAGCCTTAATCACTCGAACATTCTCGCGGTCCACGACGTCGGCGTCCACGAAGGCATCCCCTTCATCGTCACCGAACTGCTCGAAGGCGAAACGCTCCGCCAGCAGATGAACGGGCGGCCGCTGCCACCACGGAAAGCCGTCGACTACGCGATTCAGATTGCAAGCGGGCTGGCCGCCGGCCACGACCGCGGCGTGATCCATCGCGATATCAAACCCGACAATCTGTTCATTACCAGGGAGGGGCGCGTCAAGATTCTCGACTTCGGTCTGGCGAAGATGATCGATCAGTCGGGTGACCCGACCGTCACGCTCGAGGGCGTGCCGCTTGCGCCGGTGCTTGGAACCGCGGTCTACATGTCGCCGGAGCAGGCGCGCGGACTTCGAACCGATCATCGATCCGACGTCTTCAGTCTGGGCGTGGTGCTGTATGAAATGCTGGCTGGTTACGCGCCGTTCCGCCGCGGCACCGCGCCGGAAACGCTGAACGCGATTCTCCATGACGAACCGCCGGAATTCGCCGGCGTCGTTCCCGCCGGGCGCTCGCTCGAACAGGTCGTCCGCCACTGTCTGGAAAAAGCTCCGGGCGCGCGATTTCAGGACATTCGTGATCTGGTTTTCGCTCTGAATGCCCTGCCCGATGACGCTTACCAGTCGGCGGCGACACCGCGAATCGTCAGTCGTCGCGCCGCGAAGCGGATCGCATTCGCATCGGTGCTGCTTGCTGGACTTGTTACCGCCGCGGTGTTGGGTTACCTCGCCGGCAATTCCCGCGCGCCGGCGCTGACAGTGCAAACGATGACACATCGTGTGCATCGCGTGACGGACTTGGCAGGGATCGAAGAGTCCCCCTCGATCTCGCCAGATCGAAAATACGTCGCCTTCACGGGCAGCGTGAAGGGACAACGGCAGATCTACCTCCGACTGCTTGCCGGAGGGTCGCCGTCACCGATCACCAGCGACGCCGCGGACCATCGTTCTCCTCGCTGGGTGCCTGACGGAAATTCACTTGTCTACTTCTCACCGGCTCGCGCGGACCAGGTGCAGGGAGAGATCTGGCGCATCCCGACTCTCGGTGGGTCCCCGCGCCACGTGATGAACTGCATCGGCGATGCCGACATCGGCCAGAGCGGCAAGCTCGCGTGTTTCACGCTGAATGCGGGGAAGACGCAGCTGGTCACAGCGTCACTCGACGGGAGCGGCGTGCAAGTCGTCACGCAAGCGGTAAGCGAGTACCATCTCCATCCCAGATGGTCTCCAGACGGCAAATGGATCGCGTTTCAAGAAGGAGACGGCCTCCGATACGACATCTTCGTCGTTCCGCTAACCGGTGGTGAAGCACGCAAACTGACAAACGAACGGAACATCATTCGCGGACTCACGTGGCTTCCGGATAGTTCCGCCATTGTTTACAGCTCGAGCGGCGGAAGCACGATTCCCTATCTGCCGCCGATGACGCTGTGGGAAGTGAAATTGGATGGTGGCCTTCCCCGTCAGATCTCGCCTGCCGAAGCATGGTATGAACAGCCCGACGTCCATTCGTCCGGCCTTCTTTCGGCGGCGATGATGCGGATGCACTTCGATTTGTGGAGATTCCCGTTCGAGGGTCTGCCGTCGGAGAACGTTCGCCAGGCGACGCAGATTACCCGACAGACGGGGCAGGTGTTGACGCCGACCAGCTCGCCCGACGGCGATGAAATCGCCTTTCTTTCAGACAGCGGCGGACACAGCAACTTGTGGGTGTCTTCGGTGCGCAATCCGCCGCTTCGTCAAATCACGTTCGAGGACCAACCCAACGTTGCTGTCGGCGTGCCGGTGTGGTCGCCGGATGGGCGCTCGATCGCCTTCGTGTCGTCGAAAGGGCGCATCGGGTTCGACTTCGGTGTGTGGCTGATCAATCCGGACGGCACCGATCAACGAAACGTCGCGAAGCAGGGCCTTGGCGTGGCATGGTCCCCTGACAGCCAGTGGATTTACTACGCCGAGTCGTCCGCCGGGCCGCTTTACAAGATCTCGTCGTCTGGTGGATCACCGATAAGAGTTCGGTCCGAGGCAATCCGCAACGTCATCGGCTTGTACGACACAACGCTCTATTACATGGTCGAACGACCGCTGCTCGACGGCCGGCCTGAATTCGAAATACTCGCCGCAACGCCCGAGGATGGTCCATCGCGCTCGCTCGCGCACATACCGGCGTCGCGAGTGCCGAGTTGGCAGATCGTCAATCCGGCGTTGTCGCCGGATGGTGAATGGCTGGCGATGCCGCTCACCGATGGCGACACGACCAACATCTGGGCTCTTTCAACCCGCACGCGTGAATGGCGGCAGGTCACGGATTTCGGCGATCGAGCGACGTTCATCGCCCGGCGAGTGTCGTGGTCGCCGAACGGACGGTTCATCCTCGCAGCGGTCGGCGAGGGGGACGCCGACATTGTGGTGCTGGATGAACTCATTCAGCGCCACTAAGCACGCAAAGAGGCAACGTGATTTATCGCTTCGGCGACTTCACGCTCAACGACAGCACACGGCAGCTGCTCTCACCGGGCGGTGAGCTTCATCTTTCGCCGAAAGCGTACGAGCTTCTGACCGTGCTACTGGCGAGCCGTCCGAACGTCGTATCGAAAACAGAACTTCAGGAGCGCCTGTGGCCGGCGACGTTCGTGCAGGAGACGAACATCGCCGGCCTCGTTGCGGAGATTCGCCGGAACCTCGGCGACCCCGCAGAGACGCCGCTCTACATCCGTACCGTTCATCGAATCGGCTACCGGTTCGTCGGTGACGTGACGGTCGACGACCGCGCTCCTGGCGGCGCTCGATCCAGGTTCTATCTGGCTCTGGATGAGCGGCGATTTTTCCTGATGGACGGGAACAACATCATTGGCCGTGCGCCGGACGCCACCGTTCAGATCGATTCTCCGAGTGTTTCCCGGCTTCACGCGCGCATTCACATTGAGAACGGGGTCGCGACTCTCGAGGACCTCGGCAGCAAGAATGGAACGCTCCTGAACGGCGCCCGCATTGACACTGCAAGCGCGCTCTCCGACGGTAATGAGATCCGGGTAGGGACGATCGCGTTGACGTTCAGAGCCGTTCCCGCATCGGATGTCACGGAAACGGTGGGTCCTTGATGATTGACGTGCGGCGAAGAGTCGCGGACAATCTCTACCTCTTCCATTCGCGGTATCCTCGGGGGGCCTGTGAATCAGACCGATGTCGAGCGAATTGCGGTGGCCACTTTGCGGGAACTTGGGGTCATCGGCGCAGTGGTGACCGTCACGTCCGAGGCGCGTCCTGGAGAGTGGCGGGTCGAAATCCACGGAGATCGCGGACCGGTACAGGTTCGCGTTCGCTGCGGCGCTGGATCAACGGCGCAGTGGGTCCGTCAACAGATCTTTGATCAGTACACGGCGCAGAGTTAGCGGGCGGCGCGTTTCTTTGGCGCCACTTTCGCCGGTTTTTCGATTTCCGCTTTCGCTGACTTCTTCTTGCCGGTGCTCACGCGATCGAGACTCTGACGAAGCGCGTCCATCAGGTTGACGACCTTCGGCGGCGCCTCTTCGGCGGGCGCGACCACCTCCTCGCCGGCAATCTTCGCATCGATGATCCGCTGCAGTTCTTCCTGATACTCGTCACGGAACTCGGTCAAATTGAGTTCAGCTTCGAAGTTCTCGATGACCTGCTTCGCGAGCTTGATCTCCTCCGGCTTGATCTTCAACGGAACGTTGTCGAGCTCTTCGATGTTCTCCATGCTCCGCACTTCATTCGCGTGGCGCATGGTGTACATCACCATGCCGCGGTCGCGCGGCTGCACCGCGACCAGATACTCGCGGCCATACAGTGCGAGTTTTCCGATACCCGCCTTCCCTTTCATCCCTTCGCGCATCACCGCAAACGCTTCGGTCGCCATCGCGCCGTCGGGTGCGAGATAGTACGGCCGCTCGAAGTAGATCGGATCGATGCTGGCGGCGTCCGCGAACTGCACCAGGTCGATCACGCGCGTCGATTCGGGGCGCACCTTGGCGATGTCGTCTTCGTTCATGACGACGTAGCGTCCCTTCTCGAATTCGTAGCCCTTGGCGATCTCGGAGAGTGGAACTTCACGCTGACAATGTGGACACCAGCGCTTTTGCTGAATGCGCGTCTGGCACTCGGCGTGGAGCTGGTTGAAGCTGATCGTGGCCGCCGAATCCGTCGCGGGAAACACCCGCACGGGAATGTTGACCAGGCTGATCTTCATGAACCCTTTCCACGTCGGTCTGGCAGCCATCTTTTCTCCTTCCGGGGGCTTCGCCCCGGACCCCTTACACGCTTCGCTGCGCTCGCTCGCGCCTTCATTTCGCGCCCTGACGAGCGCAGAACAGATTATCGGTTACTCACCAGAAAGGGAAAAGGGACAAGGGAAAAGGGAAAAGGAAAGGGACAAAGGGACACAAGACGGCCGCGTCAAGGTGTGCAGTGACGTGCACCTGTTAGTCTTAGTGCAGCATGAAATGGCGTGAAAACCCCGCTACCGTCCGGCCGATGCTGGCAACACTCGCGGAACCTCCGCTGAAAGGCCGCGGCCTCATCTACGAACCGAAATACGACGGCATCCGCGCCCTGGTCCATGTGCCTCCAAAAGATGATCCGGGCGGCGTTCATCTCTGGTCGCGGCTCGGCAACGACAAAACGTCGCAGTTTCCGTCACTCGTACGCGCGATCGAACCGCTACGTCGGCCGCTTCGCGCACCATTGCTCCTGGACGCGGAGATTGTTGCCCTCGACAAGAAAAACAATCCCGCAGGATTTCAGCGGTTGCAGGGCCGCATTCATCTCACCGGCGCGCGCGAGGTCGAGCAGATCGACAAAGCGCAGCCGGTCGCGCTGATCGCGTTCGATCTCCTTCGCGACGGTGACGACGACGTTCGCGGTTTGCCATTGACCGAACGTCGTGCACGACTCGACGCCCACCTTCGGCCTCATCTGTCCGGCACGCTTCGCATCAGCGAGCAGGTCTCAGACGATGGGACCACGCTCGACGCGCGCGCGCGAAAGGAAGGCTGGGAAGGATTGATCGTCAAGGAAGCCGCGGGCCCGTATCAGTCAGGACGCCGCAGCCCGACCTGGCGCAAACGCAAGGTCGTCCACGAACAGGAATTCGTCGTCGGCGGATGGACGGAGCCTCGGCACACGCGGGCGTACTTTGGCGCGCTGCTGCTCGGCGTGCATGACGAGACCACCGGTGCGCTGACCTATGTCGGACACACCGGGACAGGGTTCGATCAGGCAGAACTCGAACGAGTGTCGAAGCTTTTGAAGGCGCGCGAGATCCCTCGCTCGCCTTTTTCCACCCAGCCGAAGACGAACGAGCAGCCGCACTGGGCGAGGCCCGACCTCGTCGCGCAAGTACGATTTACTGAGTGGACCGCCGATGCCAAACTCCGCCATCCCGTCTATCTGGGCCTGCGTGATGACAAACGAGCGAGCGATGTTCACCGTGAGGAACCCGTGAAGGCGCCAGACCGGGGTCAGAGCGGGGTCAAACGGAGGTCAAACCGGGGGCAAACCAGGGGCAAACCAAACCAGCAAACCGCGCGCAAACTCGATCCGGCGTTATCGCATGTCATCGATCAGCTTCAGGCGCTGGAGGAGGCGCGCCGCGACGGCACCATCGAGCTTCCCGATGGCGGACGTCTTGGCATCAGCAACCCGGCAAAGGTCTTTTGGCCGCAGGGAAAACTAACGAAAGGTGATCTGCTTCGCTATTACGTCGAAGTATCGCCGTTCATTCTGCCTGCCGTCGCGGATCGGCCACTCGTGATGAAGCGCTTTCCGAACGGCGTGACCGGCATGGCGTTCTATCAGCAGCGCAAGCGTCTCGAGCAACCGCCGCCGGGAGTGCGCATCGAGACGATTGCCGACAACATCGATCCGATCGTTGAAGGTGATGAGCAGCGTTTCATCGGAGGCTCACTGATCACGCTCCTCTACATGACGCAGATCGCCGCCATCTCGCAGGATCCATGGTTCTCGCGCGTGCAGTCGCCGCTCGATGCCGACTACGCAGCCATCGATCTCGATCCAGACGATGATGCACCGTTCTCACGTGTGCTCGACGTCGCACGCTGGGTGCACGATGAGCTCGAGGCGCTCGGTGTCGCCGGTGTACCGAAGACGTCGGGATCGAGCGGACTTCATATCTACGTCCCGCTCCCGCCTGACACCGCGTATGAATCAGGTCAGATTTTTTGCCAGATTGTTGCGACGTTCGTGGCGTCCCATCATCCCAAGGTCGCCACGGTTGAGCGGACTGTTCGCGCCCGCCCGCGCGGCACGGTCTATGTTGATTTCTTGCAGAACATTCTCGGGAAGACGCTCGCGACCGCTTATAGTGCACGCGCCAGCGACTTCGCCGGCGTCTCGACGCCGTTGACGTGGGATGAAGTGCACGCAGGCGTGGATCCGAAAGACTTCACGATCAAGACCGCTCCCGCACGCTTTCGCGAGATCGGCGATCTCTGGGCGCGGCTGCGCAAATCGAAGCCCGCGAATCTCGAGAGTGTGTTTAAGAAGTACAAGAACAAACTCTAACGCCGAGAGCCGCTATCCGCAATCCGGGATCCGTTGTCCGGGATCCGGGATCCGTTTGAGAGCAGCGACGACTCATACTTCTCCAGCAGATCCGCTGGATCCGCGTAGACCGCCACGGCGCCTTTCAGATCCTCGCGCGTCCATCCACCGCACGTCAGCGCGATCATCTGAATCCCCGCGCGCGTAGCCGCTTCGACATCGTACGGCGTATCACCAATCATCACCGTCGCGTTCTTCGGGCACCCAGCGCGCTTGATCGCGGCGGCCACGATATCCGGGTCCGGCTTCGATCGATCCGCGTCATCCGACGATGTGCGGGTGGGAATGAGATCGGCAACCTGTGCCGCGTTGAGGAGTGAGTGCAATTCCTCTTCCGTAGCGGAACTGGCGATGGCAAGCGTGACGCCCTCATGCGAGAGCCGCTCGACGAGGTCGCGCGCGCCGGCGAACGGCTGCAGACGCGGCAGCCAGATCTCTTTGAAGATCTGTTTGCGTCGTTCGGTAATTTTCTTTCCCTGGGGCGAATCTTCTTCAATGCCGGCGACGAGCGGCATGAGCTTGTCGCCGCCCATGCCGATCGCCCGCCGGACCGGCTCGTACGTCACCGTGATCGCGTGCTCGGCGAATGCTTGAATCCACGCGCGTGCGTGCGCGTCATTGCTGTCGACCAGCGTTCCGTCCACATCGAAGATCACGGCGGCGCACGGGGAACTTCTCGTCAGAAACTACCCTCGTCTTCGTCCTCTTCGCCGAGATCGTCGGTATCCTCGAAGTCTTCGTCGCGCGACGCATCCTCCATCTCGTCGGCGCGGCCGCGAACACGATCGTCCGGTTCCATCCAGTCGTCGTCACGTGACGAATTCTGGCTCGTCCGACCCATGTCTTTTCTCGCCATGGACGCTCCTTTCGTGTACGACGCGAGCCCAGCAAAGCGGGTGCCACGCCTGCGATATCATCGATTGAATGGCGAAGCGAACGGATTCACCGGAAGAGGCAGCTCGGGCTTTTGGTGTTGGACGGCTGACGCGTCACTTGTTCATTTGTCTCGGGCCGGATTGCACAGACCTCGAAAGTGGCGAGCGGACGTGGGTGTATCTCAAGGGACGCATGAAAGAGCTCAACATTACGGGAGCGGATGGGCCCTTCTACCGGACGAAATGTCAGTGCTTGCGAATCTGCAGCAATGGACCGATATGCGTCGTGTATCCGGAGGGTACGTGGTATCGCAACGTCACACCTGAGAACGCCGAGCGCATCATCCAGCAACACCTGATCGGTGGCCGCGTCGTCGAGGATTTGTGCTTCGCGACGAATCCACTTTCTGAAGCGTAGCCGTCAGCGCCGCTCGAAGACCGCAACACTATTCAGCGTGTTACCCGCCGCGTCTCTTCCGGTTGTCGCTACCGTCATCGTTCTTCTGTCCTCGGAGACGACGCGCTGATAGGTCTGCACAACCTTTCCGGCTTTCTTTCGCGTCCCCTCGACCATGTTGCCCTTGCGGACGAGCGATACGGTGTCGTAGTCCGGTGATCCGGTCACCGGATAATCCTTGCCGTCGAGATACGCTGTGTAAAAAACCTCGATCTTCTGCCCGTTCTGCCGCACCGTGGTGGCACTCACTCTCACACCCTGGCCAGCGGCTTCGACTGTCACGCGAAGATTCGCCGGTGCGGTCCCGGGCGCATATTTCGACTTGGCGAGATTGAGTTGCCAGTTCCCGATTGCCGGGTCGAGTTGCGACTGAGAAGCAACAGGTGTGCAGCAGACGAGGAAGGCAGCTGCGGCGAGGAAGCGACGAACGCCGACATCGGAAAACCGGTAGTTGCTCATGGTGCTCCTTTCCCCACGAATGGGCGAGCGCCGGTTTTCCCGCGATCGTAGCACCGCGCCGTCGGCTCGGCTACCGGTTTTCGGTGGCGAGCGTCCTTGCGCCTGCGCGCAAAGGATCGTTATGATCGGGGTTCTGCAGTCGCAGATTCCGTCTCGCGTGCGTTCGCGATGTTTTGTGTGCGCCCGTAGCTCAGTTGGATAGAGCGCCGGGCTTCGAACCCGTAGGTCGGGGGTTCAAATCCCTCCGGGCGCGCCAATACAACGTCCCGAGCACGCTCAGAGCGGCAGGCAGGACGGTCCTTCCATCCCTAATTGAATCGAAATTTGCTACGGTCGAGCTGGGGCATTAGAATCCATACGTGGCCAAACGCTCTACTCGACACGGCAAGGCGACCAATGGTGGTGGCAAGTCCTCCGAACGGCTGCGACTGATCGAGCAAGAGCTCGAACAGCACAGACGCGACCTCGATTTGCAATTCCGGCGCATTGCGCAAATGCAGGCGGAACTCGATACCGTGAAACGTGCGTGGCGGAAGGTGAAACTCCCGCGCGAATGACGCTCGGCTTAGGCATCACATGCGGGGGAAAATTCGGCGGCCAATCTTAATCAGGAGCAGAACGGCCGCCACAAGAACAATTGCAAGTGCAAGTTTACTCACGCTCACTCACGCTGTTAGGTCATGGAGGCGCCAACTACCGCAAATGATTCCACGCCAGGCTCGATTCTGAATCCCGTCTGCGGCGCGTGATTCCGGGCGAGCGCAAACCACAGAACGAACGCGACAGCAGCCAAGACCAAGACCACCCAAAGCCACGTGTTCGAACCCTTTTTCACGACGTCGATATCGGCCATGTGAACCCTCCGATTTATCACACTACGTGCGCGTCAGCGCTCGTATCGTTTGTCCCGCTCGCGCGGTTCGGTCTTACCGGTATTCTCGATGTCGAACTCTTCGCGGCGCAGGTCCGCTTCGACCGTGTCACGTTCTTCCACGACGCGCTTACCGACAACGAGTTCTTCCTTTACCACCGGCCGCTTATTCACGACGAGTTCGTCCTCCTTCAGCGGAATTCGGACTTCATCTTCCGATATTGACGCATCCGCGCGTGCACCGGCTTCAACCGGGCGACGTTCGATCACGGCTTCCTCGTGCCGCTTCGTGACGGGCTGCGATACGTGCTCAGTTTCGACGTGCTTCCCGATGCGCGCCTCACCCTTGGCAACCTCGCGTTTGCCAACTTCCAGCTCCTCCTCCGACCGGGTCAACCGCGCACGGTCCTTGTCAAGTGCCGTTGAGGTCCGAGTCCAGCTGCGCTCGCTTCCGGTGAATCGAGGCGCGACCACCTGTTCGGAACTGCTGCGGACCTCCACGTCTTGCACCGGCATAAGAATGCAGTCGCTACTTTGCGAGGTCTGTCTTTCGCTGCCACTTTTGGTGACCACGAGGTATCGAACTTTCATCGCCGCCGTATCGATGATGAGGTCGTCCACGCGGCCGATTTGCCGACCGTCGGGACCAATGACTGCATAACCGCGCGGGTCCGGATCGCCTTTCTCGACCTTGTAATCGGTGACTTCACTCAGTGGTTTTAGATTTGGTTCCAGTTGCTGTTCCGTATGCGGCATTGCTCTGCCTCCCTCGAAAATTGAGTCGTGCAAAACCGTGCAATGCGACTGACCTCGTCAAATCGATCGCAGCCTTCGGCGATAATGAGGCATTCATATTGAACGCGGAGCGCGCGTTATGAAAAAACCGCCCGTCCGGCTACCGCTACGCCTGAGCGAGAGCGAGCACAATATCTTGGAGGCGCGCGGATTCGACTTGCTGGCTGAAGTGGAGGCGATGCTGAGGCATGCCCGCGAGTATCAGCGCGAAGTGCAACGGCTACGCGGAATCCTTGGGCCGGGGCAAACGTCGACCGCTGACCGACCTCCACAAGACGCTGTGCTCGTCCATCTCCGGAAGTTGAAAGACGCGTGCACTCAATTCGGAAAGACGCTCGATGACATCATGCAGATTGGGGAGCAGCGCGTAGGATACGAAACGGTGAGCGCGCGACCGCGTTCTACAGCGAACCGTCGTACTCCAAAACGAGCACGCCGAACTCGAAGAGGTTGATCTGATAGACTGCGGCTCCCCCGACACTTTGCGCTCCTGCAGACTCTCGCGCGAGACCATTGCCCAATCGCCATGACGCTAACGGTTCGACCGCGTGAGAGGGCGCCAATTGAAATGGAAATCATTGCGCTCCTTCGCTCCAGAGAGAGCGAATCATGGCTCTGGTTCCTCACGCCGAAGCCAGTTGGCGACGGCGACTCAAACAGCGGAGGACAAAAACGGCGTCCGAGCCGTTGAGCCCAGACGCCGTTCGGTGAATCGAGTATCCTTCTAGAGCGCAGCCTAGAGCGCAGCGACCGTCTCAGGCCGCGGATCGCCAATATGCGCCCGTAGCTCAGCTGGATAGAGCGTTGGCCTCCGGAGCCAAAGGCCGCAGGTTCGAATCCTGCCGGGCGCGAACCTTCGCTCACGCTTGCGAACGTGGGCGTGAGCTACGGTTCGCACGCGCATGCGAAGTCGCGGCGCCCGCGCGCGCTTAGCCGCGGAGCGGCGAAGGCGGGCCGGGCCTACGAGCTCAAAGTAATCGTATCGAAACACGCGATGCACGTCGCGCCGGCGTGCCAACGAGCGCACCGCAAAAATGCGAAAACCTCTGACGGCCGATCAGCAACTGGAATTCACACAGCTGAGGACATTTGCCGCGGTCGGTTTCGAAGACGTCGTCGCCACCTTACCGCTCTCACCAGAAGAACACCCAGCCGCTGTTGCGGACCGCATGTCGGCGGAGCCTCCGGCGTTAGCGCTACATGGAATTCGCGAGGCCGCGTCAGATGTCATCGAGATGCTGCGAGATCTCCGCGGATCGGAGTTGGCCGAGTTCGACGCTCGTCTTGCGAAAGCGGGTGCCCCAACACTATCGGACATGCGCCGCGGCAAGTGGAGCACTTCCGCGATAATCACGAGCGATACTGCGGACTCGACGCTTGGCCGGTCTTAACTCGGGAGTTGGTGCGATTAGGCGGCGATTCCTTGAAACGGTATCGTGCAACCTTTTGAGTGTCCCCCCGGGCGCGGAGCAGTCTCGCCGTCGACGATCGTCAAACGTGCGTCGCGAAGGCGGAGGCCGGGCGCGCACACCTTCTATTCTCATTCGGGCACTCACCTGAACTACACCGCGCCGTTCCCGTTGGAAAATCGTGGACAGAGACGGTAAACTCGACCGAGCGGAGAATGACTTTGGGGACTTCTATGGATATGCGACCCGTATTGAACGTCGACGATCACGCGCCGGCACGATTCCTCCGCACGCGCATTCTTCAGAAGGCCGGCTTCGGTGTCGATGAGGTCGACTGTGCCGCTGGAGCGATCGAACGCGCCCCGGAGTCATCCCTGCTGCTGCTCGACGTGAAGCTCCCTGATGGTGATGGCTTCAGCGTGTGTGAAGCGGTCAAACGCGCCGCACCGACACTGCCGGTTGTGATGGTCACTTCTGTCTACCGCACAGCCCAGGCGCGGCGGGATGCGTTCGCCGTTGGCGCTGACGCGTTCCTGCTCGAACCGATCGCACCGGAACAACTCATTCGCACGATCGAAACGCTGCTGAAACGCAAGACGGAACCGAGTCCCGCGATCGGTGAGGCATGGGTCATCACCGATGTTCTCGGCGACATCCAGGAGATCAGTGCGGAAGCCGCGCGGATGTTGAACCTGTCGGCACGCGGACTACGCGGACGCAATCTTCCGGCGTTCATCACCGACAATCGTCCGCGCCTGTTAAGCGAACTGCTGCGTGCGTCGGAAGGACTGTTGATCGATCGCATGAGCACGCTGCAGCCGCGCGATCGGCGACCGATTCGCGTGCACCTCGACGTGTCGGCGCTGCCGCGCGCGGCGAGTGAACGCGTGCGGCTTCGCTGGATCCTCTCGCCCGAGTCTCGCTGAGCCACGGAAGAATACGGACAGCGCACACCATCACGATCAGCCACGGAAGAACACGGATTAACACGGACAGGTCAGGGCTGTTGGTAGCATTGGGTGGCAGCGACGTTCACTCCGTTCAGCGTGGTATAATTTCGTTTTGCCCGTGCAATCGGATCGACGGTTGTGCGGCGCGTCTCTCCTGACATGGGCCGCTAGCTCAATTGGCAGAGCAGCAGACTCTTAATCTGCGGGTTGAAGGTTCGATTCCTTCGCGGCTCATCTTCTATCAACGTCGCCCGAACCGGTCCCTCTACTCCGCCCGTAGTGCCACGGCTGGATCAGTGACAGCGGCACGCCACGCGGGCACCAGGCACGCAACCAATGCGACCACGATCAGCACCACCGGCGCGACGGTGAACGCGACGCTGTCGAATGGGGTGACGCCAAAGAGCAGCGTGGAGAGCAGGCGGGATGTCGCGGCAGCCGCCATCAAGCCAATCGCGAGACCGGCGAGCGTGAAGCCCAGGCCCTGACGCAGCACGAGCCGCATGAGCCGGCCGCGCGTTGCGCCAAGTGCAGCCCGTATTCCGATCTCGCGGCGACGTTCGCTGACGTTGTATGACAGCACGCCATAGAGACCGGTCGCAGCTACGGCTAGGGCGAGGCCCGCGAACAGCGTCAGCAGCCACGCCGCGAAGCGGGGCTGCGCGACAGACGCAGCGAGTTTGCCGGACAGACTCCCGAGGCCGTCGAGGCCAACGCGCGGATCCGACTCCTGCGCCAGCCGCCGCAGCTCAGACGCCATCGCGAGCGGATCGCCCTTCGTTCGCACGACCAGAGACGCGTACGGCACCAGCGTGGACCTTGTCAATGAGGCTGCTCGGTACACTTCGGGCTCGGGGCGGCGATCGAGACCATCTTTCAACACGTTCGCGACGACACCGACAATCTCCGTGAGCTTCGCCTCTTTCGCGCGGAGCCATCGTCGCCCGACTGGCGGTTTTCCGTTGTGCAGGTATTCGCGCACGAACGCCTCGTTGACGACCTAGGTATCCATCGGTCCGTCAACGTCATCTGGCTCGAGGAATCGGCCGCTGGTGACACGCAGGCCGACAGCCGTTGCGTAACGCGGCGTCACCACCCAGCTCGTCGCGGCCGCGTGCCTGGGCGCGCCGTCAGAACCTGGATCCGGGAGCTCGAGCGCTGTCGCGTAGGATTCCGTGCCGAATGGCGCCATGTTCGCCACGCCGACCGCCACGACGCCTGGAACTTGCGTGAGGCGGGGTACGAGCCGTTCGAAGAACGCTGATGGGCGCGCCGGTCGCTGGTTGGCGTCGGGCAAATAGACTTGCGTCACCAGCACGTGTGACGGATCGAATCCGCCGTCGACGTTGACGAGGCGGATGAAGCTCCGCACGAGCAGCCCAGCGCTGACAATCAGGAGGACCGCGAGCGCGGCTTCCACGACGAGCAGACTCGCGCGCAGCACGTGCCCAGAGCCGGCCACTGTACGTCGATCGCCGACACGAAGGACCGTGTCGAGTCCCGGCCGCCCGACGCGCAGGGCCGGCAGCACGCCCGCGAGAATACCGGCGAACAGCGACGCCATCAGAGCGAACGTCAGCACCCGCCAGTCGACGCGGATGGACTCCAGCCTCGGGAAATTTGCGGGCGCGACCATCGGCAGCAGACCAACGAGCACCCGCGCGACGAACAGACCGAGCAGGCCGCCCGCGATCGCGAACACGACGCTCTCGCAAATGAGCTGCTGCACCAGCCGCTTCTGCGACGCGCCGAGCGCGGCACGCACGGCCATCTCGCGTTGACGTGCGTGCCCGCGCGCTAGCAGCAGGTTCGTTACGTTCGCGCAGGCCACGAAGAGCACCAGCGCCACTCCGGCCATCAGCAGAAGGAGGGCGGGACGGACGTTCTTCGTCGTCTCGTCGACGAGTGGGCGGACGCGGACCTCCACAGGGTCACCTTTGCCCAGTATCCGATCGATGTTCGGGGGATGGGTGACGCTGCGCGCGGCCGCCGTCCCTTCCGCAGCGGCCTGTTGGGGCGTGATGCCAGGCCGCAGGCAATCGCGCGCAGCATGCGGATCCGGCGCGCTCTCGGATCGGCCACATTCGTAGCCACTCGCTCCGGCAGCCAGAAGGCGGCATCGGCGTCCGGAAAAGCGAAGTGCTGTGGCGCGACACCAACAATGAGGTGCGGCCTTTCGTTCAGAAATAGCGTCTGTCCAATCGCCGCTGGAGTCGCGGCGTAGAGATCCATCCACAGGCCGTATCCGAGCACGACGACAGCGCCCGCACCTTCCATCGCGTCATCATCCCGGAAGAACCGCCCCACGGCAGGCTGCACGCGCAGGACGCGGAACAGCGACGGCGACACGATCGCACCTGGCACCCGCACGGGGTTTTCGCGGCCGATGGAGAACCTGAAACTGTTGCTGAAGGTCGCAGTCTCCTCGATCGTCCTCGAAGCCGGCACCCAAGCATCTCGCGTGAAGTCGCTGAGAAGCGTGCGGGCCCACGACGCCGGGATGCCGCCCGGATGCTCCTCAAACAGACGCACGAGCTGCGCGGGTTCCTCGTACGACAACGGCCGGAGTAAGACGCCGTGGACGATCGAGAACATGGCCGTGTTCGCGCCAATGCCTAGCGCGAGCGTAAGCAACACTCCGGCACTGAATGCCTTGTGTTCGGACATCACTCGAAGCGCCTGCCGAATGTCGCGCCACATCCATTCCATCGTGAGGCCTCCGGATTCCTTGCCGTGAATGTCCGTCCGGTCCGCATCGGCGAGCTCAGAGTCGTTTGATTCCGAGACCGAGCGCAGAACCGCCGCCAGAAACCTGCTCTTCCGCAGTGGGGGAATTGTCTACGATACGGCCCGCCGAGTGAAGGCGCGGAGCACGTTCGTGATTGTTGTCTGTTATAAAACTAACAGGTCGCAAAAAGCAAAAGTCGAATCGACCGATGGATTCACGCGCATGTTCGTAAACGTCTGCCGCCTTCGCGCCTATGTAGCTCGTTGCAGGCCGCGAAGCTGCCTAAGCCAGCTCGATATCTGGTTCCAACTCGCGAAATTTTGGCTCCGCGTCGGCTTTATTCGATGGCTGCGGCGTGCAAGCCCCAAGGCTGTACGCCTCAGCCACGTGTCGATCGCCAAGCTTTTGCCTGTTGGCATCGGTCACGGCGCAGGGGTCAGTGATGTTGCTCTCGATGAAGATGAATCGAGACCGACGCGTGCCAGTGCACAGATCGAAATGATTCGAGATCGAGAGTTCCGAGCGCGGTCAGTCCTCGCGAAGCACCGCAATAGGATCGATGCGGCTGGCGCGCCGCGCGGGGACATAGGCGGCGAGGAGCGCCACCATCGTCAGCACCATGCAGCTCGCCGTGAGGGTGATGGCATCACCGGGCTGGACGCCGAATAGGAATGCGCGCAGCGTCTTCCCCACGCCGATCGCCAACGGCAGGCCAATCGCCAGTCCGATAGCGGCCACGATCGTTGCCTCGCGCAGCACCATCGCAATCATCTTGCGTGGTTCGGCGCCGCACGCCAGGCGCACACCAATCTCGCGCGTCCGGCGTGCCACGGCATGGGCGAGGGAGCCGTAGAGCCCCACGGACGCGAGCAGCATGGCGGCAATACCGAAGCCGATCGCAAGGCGGAGCAGCAGCCGCTCTCGTGCGAGCGTCTGATTCACGCGATCGGTCAGTGTGACGACACGCCGCACCATGTACGCGGGATCGGCCGATGTAATGTTCTGGCGCAGCACCTGTGCGATCGCGTTCTCGTAGCCTGATTCGGCCCGCACCATGATGGAAGTAATCGCCTGCGGAGCCTGCCGCAACGGTGCCCAGATCATCGGACGGACCGACGCTTCGCGCAGATCATTGAACTTCGAATCGCGAACGACCCCGACGACAATGAACGGGGCATCCTTGACGTCGAACATGACGTCGTCGAACCTCACACGCATGCGGGAACTCAAAGATCAGTCTACGTTCGTGTACATAACGGTCCCGCTGGCTGCCGCCGCCGCACTCAAGGGCGATGATGCCTGGGTGGCGCGGATCATCGGTGCGCGAGACGCCGTCACCGACCGCACGGGCGCCACGGTGGTCGACGAGTCCGTGCGTGACCTCCGGGAGTACGCAGAGCGAGATGCCCGCGCGCGCCTCGGCGCCGAGCGGTGGGATCGGGCGTACGCGGCCGGGCGTGGCAGCTCGATTGAAGCGTTGATTCAGGACATCGATAGGCACGCGGCCAGAGCGCGCTAAGGGCTCGCAAGACAACCGAAGTGATAGTCATCCTGACGCCAAGGAAGGAGTGACCCGCCGCCGGCCGAAGTCCGGGCAACGGTGAGACGCTATCTCGACGGCAAAATCCGCCAGTGGTACGCGAGGGGCGACGGGAAAGGTGTGATCTTGTTGATCGACGCAAGAACCGTCGAAGAA
This sequence comes from Acidobacteriota bacterium, assembly GCA_046734955.1. GTDB lineage: Bacteria > Acidobacteriota > Vicinamibacteria > Vicinamibacterales > 2-12-FULL-66-21 > JALZOC01. The sequence goes on along the minus strand of JBKPSH010000001.1, from coordinate 5,093 downwards.
GCTCACGCCGCCATCGACGCGATGCCGTTGTCGAAGCAAAACCTGGTCGACCACGAGTACATCCCCGTGGGTCCCCTCATCCCACTCGGCGCCTTGATCGCTCGCTGAAGGATAAAGGCCATGGCGGCTCAGTCGAAACGTGCCGGCGGTAACGCTGTCGCGCATGCGTGCCGGGCTCTCCGGATCCACACACCACCTTCGGCCTCTCGGCCACCGTTTATCGGGTGTTTGGCGGGCGATTGGTGATTCGCGCGAGGAAAAATGGCGCGAACGACAAGTCGTTCGCGCCTCCGACCTAATTGCGTTCGGACACCGCGGTTGTCGCGGTGGGATTTCTAAAGAACACGTAATCAGCTTCGTAAGGCACAAACGCCTTGTGCCCGATGTCGGTCGGCGAGTTGCAGCCGATGGACGGTGCCAGCCCGCCCACAGTGTTCACTCGTTCAACGAACGTGGCCTGTGCGAGATTGTCACCGTTTCCTGATCCCTCGAGAACGCCAGCCCGACTTAAAAGGACCCAAGCGATGGCGTCCGGGGCGACAAAGCCAGGATCCGTGACGGATGTGGCGACAATGTCCGCCTTGCCCCAGAAGATGCTCGAGTTCCGCGTGCTCTGCCACGTCGCGCGTATCGTGCCGCCCTCTAAGGGGTTGGGGCTGAAGTAGTGGTTGACGACGCGCCGTGCTGCGTTGTCGAACAACACGGCCTCGGGCGTAGTCAACACAAAGGCAACGCCAGCACCCGATGCGGCGCACACGTAATCCTGGGTGCCGAAGGCGTGGCCGATGAGAAACGCCTCATTTCCATCGAGCGCGTCTTGAAATCTGTCGGGCACTGGTGGCGGCGTGAGACTCTGCGCGTGAGCGGCTTGCGGAACCGCGATCATGAAAGCCGTCCCGAGAGCGCTGATGCAGGCGATGCGCCTGATCCGACGCGTGATCTGGTGTTGCACCGTGTTGCGATTGTTCATGCGATTCTCCTCTTTTTCGAATACAGCGACTATCACTTCCGTGTAACAGAACGAGCGTGACGTCGCCGCAGCCTCGACGTCTCTACCTCTGTAGGCGTACGCCGTCTGGTTCCTTTCAGCGCTCTTGGAAGTTCGGAGACTCGCGGATTTCGGCCAACGCCCTGCGGGCATGAACTGTCTCAGAGGTATGTCCCAACTAGTCGGTCGCGCGCTCGTCGTCGGTTTCTCGGTGACGGCGCCCGCACGTGCCGAGGTCATCACCGAGTGGAACGAGCAGGTCCTTGCGCTGGGAGACGATCACGGACGCTCGCCATGGTGCAGGTCGCGATGTTCGATCAACGCGATGAGAGCAGACTCGCTGCCAACCCTCGTGCACAGGTGGATAGGCTCGGTCAGCCTTCGTCCCAGCGGCGACTTACCGGGCCAGAGAGCCTCGGCTAGATTGACGTTGATGATCGCTTGCACATCACGCCCCGATGCTCGGACGTCGCGGAGCGCAACTGATGCAACTCTGCGCGTTTCCGCTTTGTCGCGACTGCTCGGTCCAGGACCTCCAATCCGGCCGAACATCTAGCGGCTCAATCGCACAAACAACTGACGAGGTCCCCCCGCTTGCTTACCAGCGCATTGCTGCACCTTTCGGCGCGGTCGGATGCGCCGTGCCTCACATTTGAGAATGTTCCTGCCCAAAAGGGGGAGACGATGAGATACCTTCTGGTCTTGGCAGCGCTCTTCGCCTTCGACGCGTCTCGCGCCCACGCCGAGCCGATTTCGGTCGAGGTCACCTACGCGACGATGTTCATGCGGCCGAACGCAGGAGGCGGTGACAACATCCGCTTCCAGTTCACGGGTATCGGTGTGGACATCGAAGGTGTAGGAGGGATGGCCTGCTTCGATTGGTGCTCCGGTCGTGCGATTCCTCCTGGAACGCCCATCAACCTGACGCAGATCTTCCTCTCCACCTTCGGCCGTGCGGTTGTCGGTGGCGTTGCCTACGATCCCAGCAGCGACCTCAATCTCTTCAATTCGTCGTTCTTTGACGACGCAGGCGGTTTGAACGGGGGCGCCATGGGATTTGTCGGCGAAGGCGAGACGTTCAGAGAATTCTTTGTCTCGCTGCCGGGTGGCAGCTGGACTCTCAACTTCCGTCCCGTGACGGACGAGCAAGGCAACGCCACTGAGGCTTTCGTGAACGGCACGTTTGTCGGCGGGACGCCCACGTCCACGCCGACGCCTGAACCTGGAACCTGGGGACTGATGCTCCTGGGGTCCGCCGGCATCTGGATCACTAGACGCCGGCAACGTTCAGCGACGTTCGTGTTCTCTGGTCTCGTGAACCCGAACCTGCGTTCGAACGTCCGAACGCAGGATCCAAAAACTAAGTAGTCTTTAAATGTACGTGTCGCGGAACTCGACTCCAAGGGCAAAATTGCGTTGAACGGCGCCATACCGCATCGACATCTTGCGCATTGTCCACGTCACCCGTGCGGTGGACGGAACGGACAGCCGCACACCTGGGGTGACGACAGTCAAGGGCAAATTGCTCTCGGAAGTGCCGGTCCACCGATGGGAACTTGGTCAACCGAGGCGGCACCTTTTGAGTCGTGCGGTGGCTTTAACTGCCTCCAGTCAGGACTAGCAGCCCGTGGTGAAACGTAGACGGCCGCGGAGACTTGCGCTTTTACCGATCGGCGTGTCGGAGAGGAGGGCAGTGTGCCGGCGGCAACAGCACGTTAAGCCGGAATCTCTTTCGGCAGAGTGCGCCACAAACCTCTCAACGCTATCGAGCAAGAGTGGAGAAACTATTCGTCCTCTGGCGAAAATGGGTGGGGGCGATCACGCTCGACGTCGATCGTGCCAATGACCAATCCGGAATCCGCGAGCACCGGGAAGATTGCCTCGGAACCTGTCGTCGCGAATGCTGTCAGATAACGGGGATCGTTGGCTACGTCCTGTGAGATTACGGCATCCCTCGTATTGACCGCGACACGGTTGAGTCCTTTGTCGCGCGGAAGTCAGTTACATGGCCGCGAGCCGCCATGACTCAGCCTCATCGCTTGGTTGTTGTCGACTGCGGAGGCACCACTGCGGCCGGGGAGACACCAATCGCACCCGTGCCACCGTAGCGTGGGCGTCCCGCCTGGGGAGCCGGTTCTCGCCGACTGAGTGAATCTGGAAGATTTTCATCGTACGTGACGGTTCGTTCGTAATCGCCATGCCACAGCCGTCCCCGTGTGCGCTGGTACATACGTTTGCCCGCACCCTTCAGGAACAGCCCGGTGATTAGCCCAAGCACGAAGCAGGAGCCGGCCAATACGACTGGATGCGCGACCGCGACCGGTGTCTCATTGCCGGGAATGCGGCCGATTGCTTCGTCACGATAATGTCCAGGCATTGAGTCCCCCTCGCTGTGCAGTGCCATTCAAATGCCGCGCCGTCTCGTTTGAATAGCCCAGGTCAACCAAATATAGGCCGTGATGGCGCCGGGGGTTATGAAACAGAGCGGAGAACCTCGTTGGCAATTGCCCGAATTCTGAAGTCAGTGTCTCGTCGGAGAGTCCAATTCGTGCGGGGCGACAACTGCCTGTCAGCCGTGTGGCGATCTCTTGGGGGCGCCGTCTTCGGGCGGTCGCCGCGTTCGCCTGATGACGATCGTCTGCGATGTATCGAGGAGTTGCAGGTCGTTAATGAAACGCGGCAAACGCAGCTCGGTTTCTGCCTACTCAGATTGGACGAGCGTCGATACCGGTACGACGTCCTCGATCGCAACGGTCGGCAGCACGTTCAATTGAAGCTCACTGAGCGCCGTCATTCGCACAGTCCGGAACTTGAAACGAATTTCAAGGTTTCAAGATCTACGGATGCGCATAGGATGCCGTGATGTGCCGCGCCTTGCCGCATTCTGCAAACCTCGCAGAGAAAATCATTAGAAACTGGCGTCATTCTGACTGCGTGAAGCGACTCTTAATCTGCGGGTTGAAGGTTCGATTCCTTCGCGGCTCACCAGCCTTCGCTCACGCGTGACTTCGCCGAAGCGTGAGCTTCGGCTCGGCAAGCCAAGCGAAGGCTGCCGCGCCGAAGCCCAAACGGGCGAAGGCGGGCCTCACCGGTCGTGTTGGCGTTTCCACGATAGCGCATTGTGGCCAAGAATAAGGGAATCTGCGCGATCTGCGGCAAGGGAAAGAAGCTGACGTTCGAGCACGTACCGCCGGTTGCCGCCGGGAATGTCGAAGACGCAGTCGTATACGGCATCGAGGCGTTCGAGGTTCTCGATGATCGTTGGCCACAGGCAAGCGCGTGCCCTCGAAGACCCAAGCGCCACCAATTTTGCCTGGGATGCTCTCGACGGCCGGGCACCGGGACCAATCAAGCGTTGCCGCACGAACTCCTTTCCAACTCGCGAAATGGGGCTCACCAGCCTTCGCTCTCGCGTGACTTCGCCGAAGCCCAAAGGCGAAGGCGGGCCTCAGCACGATCGGAGAAATTCATCACTGAGCCATCGCGGACCACTGCTGGAACTGCGCACGTGTCCGAGTCGCGCCGCCATAGGCCACGCGATTCGCGGCATGTCGTCGTGGCATTTTGCTTGCCTCCTGCTCGTCATGCCTGTTGGCAGGCGGTTTGTCTACGTTCTCAAGACTCGTGGTGTGAAGTCAGCGTTCTACGTCGGCGTAACCTCCGACGTCCGTTCCAGATTGGCGGCCCACAATGCCGGCGAGTGTCGCCATACCGCACCATGCCGTCCGTGGGACCTTCATGTCGCGATTGAGTTCCGCGATGAGGAAACTGCCGTGCGGTTCGAGCGCTATCTGAAGACAGGATCGGGCCGCGCTTTTGCGCGGCACCACTTCGACTGCAGCGAGGAGGACCCGACAGGGCGGCCGGTGCCACTCGATCAGGACACGGCCGAACGCTAGGCAGGAGTAATTGCGGCCTCACCGTCGAGTGCGTTCCACTACGATTGGATCTGCGGGCCCGAATTCTTTTGAGCGGTCACTCCCTGACGCAACGCACGGAAACTGCCATCTGCTTCTGGCCCTGGGGCCCACGATAGAGCGCTTGACTGCCTTTGCCGAAGTTATAGAGCGGTGCGGTGATCGGATCGTTTTCGGATACCGTCCAG